>CAZWMT010000010.1:0-21316 GCA_964635055.1 uncultured Microthrixaceae bacterium
CGGAGAGCACTGCGTCTGCTTTGTTCGGCTTACCTCCTGGTGACGACACCAGCAGCGACTTCTTCGCCCTCAACACCGCCACCGGTACGTGGCGACGTGTCACTGACGTCCCCGGCGGTGTCGGCGTTCCTACGCTCAACATCTCCAACACCAACTCGTGGGTGATGGGCAACGAACTGGTCGCCGGTGCCGCGGAGAGCACTGCGTCTGCTTTGTTCGGCTTACCTCCTGGTGACGACACCAGCAGCGACTTCTTCGCCCTCGAGGCGGGGTGCGAGGCAATCGGGGGAGTCACCGGATCGGTGACGGCATCGGGATCGCCCACCACGCTCGTCAACGGAGCGTGGGTCGCGGCGCTTCGCGCCAGCGACTTCTCCATGGCCGGCGGTGACGAGAGCGATGCATCAGGGCACTACGCCATCCCCCTCGACCCTGGCACCTACTACCTGTACGTCATCGACCCGACCGGCGCACGAGCATCGGGCTTCTTCGGTCCTCCCTCCTCGGTTGTGGTCGCGGGCACATCGTTCACACACGTCGACCCCGCCTTGGCGCCCCAGCGGGGCGCCATTGCCGGGACGATCGCCGAGTCCGGGAGCGGCAATCCCATCCCTGGTGCGTGGGTGCTGGCCCTCAGCGGGTCGACAGCTCAGCTGGAGCGAGGTGTCGTGGGAAGCGGCAGCGGCACGTACTCGATCGCCGATCTCCCGGCAGGGAACCACTTCGTCGCCGCGGTGGACCCGAGCGGGAGCCACGCGACCCGCTTCTACCCAGCGGCCGCTGACCTGGGCGCCGCCACTCGAGTCTCGACATCGGCGAGCACCACGTCATCTGCGAGTGTCAACCTTCCGGCGCAGACCGCCCCCCCGTCGGGTGCGACCCTCAGCGGCACGATCACCGAAGGTGGCACCGGGTCTCCGCTGCCGGGTGTGTTCGTCATCGTCCTCAACAGCTCCACGTTCGGCATGACCCGAGGAGCCGTGACCAACGCGTCCGGGCAATACAGCCTGAGCGTCCAATCAGGGGGGACCTACAAGCTGGGCTTCATCGACCCATCCGGTGCCCATGCCATGGAGTGGCACAACAACCAACCTGCGAGCAACCTCGCCGGCGCGACATCGGTTGTCGCTCCCGCGGTGACGAACGCGTCGCTGGGATCCAGCGGCGGCTCGCTCAACGGCACTGTCACCGACGACCCCACGGGCGTGCCGCTGGCCGGCGCCTGGGTGCTTGCCATCGGTCCGTCCGGAGTCGCCGGCGGTGCAACAACAGCAGCTGCTGGGACGTACCAGCTGTCGGGCCTGCCCGCTGGATCGTATCGCCTCGCGTTCATGGACCCCGTGGGGGGTCGTCACCTCGAGTACTGGAACAACGCGTCGACCTACGCAGCCGCGTCGCCCATCTCGGTCACCGCCGCTTCCAACACCACCGTGGATGCCGCCCTGGGCACGACCTGAGAAGCGACCAGTGCGACCGCCGGATCCGTGTCGTCGGCGGGAGGGCCTGCCGGATCCCGCTCACGAGGTTGTCGACACGATGGGCCGCCTGAGGTCGGTTGGCGCCGGGCCAGAGCCGATCGGCGATGAGGTCGACGGATCGGCCACCGGGTGCGGACTCAGCCAGCATGGGATGTGGGAGAACCGCACGGCGAACGCCCTGCTTGGCCCATCGAGAGCGCCAGCGTTCAGAACCAACTGGCCGTTGACAGCCACTCGATGAGGAGCACTCGGGTACTCGTCTCGTTCCCCAGAGTCCGCGATCGTGACGGTGGACAGGTGTTCCCGAAAGGACGGTTCCCGCCGTCACAACCCCGGGCCGTCCGTCGCGACGGCTGACGCCGGCGGGTCGGCCAACGCGAAGATGGGGTTCTCGATGATGCCGACCACGGCGCCGCCGGCGGGCTCGAGGAAGGTGCCGGTCTTGATGCCGTCGCCCACCTCGGTGACCGGCTGGTGGACGGTGGCGCCCCGCTCGATGAGCGCGGCGGCGGCCGCCTCGGCGTCGCGGACACCCCAGTAGGTGAGCACGCCGGGGTTCTCCTCGCCCTCGGCCAACGGCAGGAGCCCGAGCTCGTAGCCGCCGACGTTGAAGCCGACGAAGAACGGCTCGTCGAAGTACGGCGGGAACCCCAGCAGCTCGGTGAACCAGGCCTTGGCCGCGTCGAGGTCGGGGGCGGGATAGATGACGGTGCGCAGTCCGAGGAACATCACCGCACCGTACCCACCCGGCCTGACCGGCTCAGCGGAGACGGCCGGCCGGCACCGGCCGGTCCCGGGTCACGCCCGCCGGTGCCGCGTGTGGCCGCGCTGCATCATGATGCGCCGGCCGCGAGGTCGGGTCGAGGCGGCGCAGGCCCCAGGCCAGGCCGGCCATCCAGCCGAACGCCACCACGAGCAACAGGGCGTAGGCCGCCCGCTCGAGCCACACGTTGTCGGTGCGGGCCTCGCGCTGCAGCACGGCCTTGTCGGCCTGGAAGGGCGCGGTGTCGCCGGACCCGACCGTCACCGCGGGGGCGGGGATCTCGGTGTCGGCCGGCAGGTGCAGCGGCAGGGCCTGCAGGCTGGTCCCGGTGTGGAGGCGCACCATCGTCTTCCAGGGGTCGGACAGCGGAACGGCTCGATCGGTCTGCCACACGCCGTCGCCCCGGGGCTCGAGGTCGGCGATCACCAGGCCGCCGTCGCCGGTGGTCGAGCCCTGCCAGGCGATGACCCCGAACCAGTTCGCGTCGGCGACGGCGTCGGCCGCCTCGCCCGGCGGGAGCTGCAGGGTGACGACCGCGGACCGCTCGGCGGTGGCACCTCCGCCGACGTCGTGGCCGACCACCTCGTCGAAGGTCACCGTCGCCTGCCAGTCGGGGTGGGCGCCCATCGGCAGCGGGACGGCCAGGCACAGGAAGGCGCCCACCCACGCCGCCGCGGCCCAGCCCCGGGGGGTGGCCTGGCGGGGGAGGGCGTCGGGGGCCAGGGCCCGGCCGATGAGGCCGCCGAGCACCCCGCCGCAGGCGCCGGCCACCAGGGCCAGCGCCGGCGCCTCGGGGAGCAGCGGCGGGCCCCACGGCAGCGGCATCCACACGTGCGACCAGAGCCACTCCGCGGCCAGCCCGAACGTGGCGATCCCCAGGCCCGCGACCAACCCCAGCGTGAGCTGGCGGCGCCGGGGGACGGCGAGCGCGACGGCCTCGACCACCAGCGCCTCGACGACGTAGAGGGGGAAGTGCATGGTGGAGCGCCCGAGCGGGCCGGTGATCAGGAACGAGAGGGCCCCGTCCACCAGCAGGAAGAACGCCACCGCGGTGAGCGCGGCGCCCTTGCCGGCCCGGATGCGAACGGCGACGAGGGCGATCGACGCGGCCAGCACGATCATGATCGGCTGGAACAGCTGGCGGAACTGGGGGACGCCGAAGTCGAACTCGATCTGCAGCGTCGACAGGCCCAGCAGGAGGCCGCCCCCGGCGAGGATGTCGCGGCCGCGGTCCAGCCAGCGATCGGCGCGGGCCCGGCGGGCCGCGTCGAGGCCCGTGCGGGGAGATCGGCTCCGGGCACCCTCGACGCCGAGCGCCCAGGCCGCGAGCGTGGCCAGGGAGGCGCCGCCGATCATCTGGATGTGGGTTGGGCCCCAGGCGGTGACGTCCTGGCCGAAGAGCCGGTGCCACAGGTCGTCGGCCGGGAACCCGGCCAGCGCGATCAGCCCGCACAGGGTGAGGAGCAGCCCGCCCACGGGCACGTGCCAGCCGGGCCGCAGCTCGACGGAGGTGGCCGTCCTGCGGTCGCCCAGGATGAGGGCGAGCACGCCCGCGAAGGCGATGCCGTCGAGCCCGATGATGATCAGCCAGTGGGCGGGGTTGGCGAACGCGCCCGGGTCGCGGCCCCGGTCGATGTGCCACGAGACGTCCCAGTAGTAGCCCACCACCGCGATCAGCAGGCTGGCCCCCGTGATGGCGCCCGGCAGCGCCGCCCATGCCGGCAGGCCGCTGCGGCGCTCGACCTCGCCGGCCAAGGGCTCGAGCACGCCCCTGCGGCGGTGGGCGACCCCCAGCGCCACCACGGCGGCGACGGCCAGGAACGCCACCGCGGTGGCGCTGACGATCTCGGAGAGCGCGCTGCCGCCCGCGGGGGCGTCTCGGGCGACGACCAGTGGGGCGGCCGCGAGCAGCGGGTCGAACGGGGCCAGGAGCGGGGTCAGCATGGCGGGGCCTCCTTGTCGGAGCGGCCGGCGGGCGAGGGACTCGGGGGTGCGGGCGGGCGACGGGACCAATCGGCGTGGCACGGCACTCGCCATGGCGGGGTCGTCGTGTCGGAGCGGCGTGCCGGCGACGAACTGGTGGGTGTCGACCGGCGACGGGTCGAACGGGGCGGCACGGGACGCTCGAAGGCGGAGCTCATCGGAGCGGCTGACGGGCGAGGGCGTTGCTGCATGACGATCGGGGTGACAAGCCGGAGAGGCCGGCGCCGATCACGGCGACGCGGTGACGGTGGGTCGTCATGGGTCACACTGTTACATCAGCAACTGTTACAGTCAAGACTGTCTACAGTGGAGCATGTCACAGGAGGCGCTCGTCACCGGAGGCGCTCGCCACCAGCACGGACAGGGAGGATCGGACGCGATGGCCGAGTACCGGGTGGACGACCTGGCCCGTGAGGCGGGCACCACGGTGCGCAACGTGCGCGCCTACCAGGATCGGGGCCTGCTGCCGCCGCCCAAGCGGGTGGGGCGGGTGGGCCTGTACGACGACCGCCACCTGGCTCGGTTGCGGACCATCGGCGAGCTGTTGGGCAGGGGCTACAGCCTGGCCAACATCGGCGAGCTGCTCGACGGGTGGGCCCAGGGCCAGGACCTCGCCGAGCTCGTCGGCCTCGAGATGGCGGTCACGGGGCCGTGGTCCGACGAGGCGCCCGAGCGGTTCACCGCCGAGGCGCTCGCGGAGCTCTTCGCCGGCGCCCCCGACGCCGACGTGGGCGGGATGCTGGAGGAGGCCGTCGACCTCGGCGTGATCGAGGTGGAGGGCGACCACTTCGTGGTGCGCAGCCCCCGGGAGCTACGGGCCGCGGCCGAGCTGGTCGCGGCCGGCATCCCCCTGGGCGCGGTGCTGGCCGCCGGCCGGGAGCTACGCGGTGAGATCGACCGGGTGGCCGAGCGCTTCGTCACCCTGGTCACCACCCACCTGTTCGACCCCCTGGGCGACGTGGTGCCCCCCGAAGCGGTGCCGCGCCTGGCCGCCGCCATCCAGCGACTGCGCCCGCTGGGCCAGCGGGTGGTCGACGCCGAGCTGGCCCGGGCCATGGAGCGCCACGCCAAGGCGCAGCTGGGCGACCGCCTCGAGCGGGTGTTGCCCGACCCCGACCCGGGCCCCTGACTGGCCGACCGACCCGATCAGAGGTGGGCGACGAGCGAGATCACGGCGAAGGTGGCGCCCTGGGGGTCGGCCAGCACCGCGATGCGACCCGCCGGGGTGTCCTGGCCGTCAAGCAGGGCCGTGGCCCCGAGCTCCTTGGCCCGGGCCACGCTGGCGTCGGTGTCCTCGACCGCGAAGTAGACCAGCCAGTAGGCCGGCACCTCCGCCGGCACCATGGGGGGCATGTCCATCATGCCGCCGACGCTCTCGCCGTCGAGCTGCCACTCGGTGTAGGCCATCGCCTCGCTCTCGCTGGCCTGGGCCCCCCACCCGAAGACCGCGGCGTAGAAGGCCTTGGCCGCCTCGGGGTCACGGGTGCTCAGCTCGCTCCAGCAGAAGGCGCCGGGCTCGTTGACCACCTCGGCGCCAGGGTGGCGGCCGGCCTGCCAGACCGAGAAGAAGGCACCCTCGGTGTCCTGGAACACGGCCATGCGCCCGGCGTCCATCACGTCCATCGGGGGCACCACCACGGTGCCGCCGGCGGCCTCGACCTTGGCGGCGGAAGCGTCGGCGTCGTCGGTGGCGATGTAGGTGGTCCAGAAGGGGGGCCCGGGGTTCTGCTGGGGGCCGTAGCCGGCCAGCATCTTGCCCTCGGCGGTGGTGAAGAAGCCGTAGCCGCCCGTCTCCTCGACGGGGCCCGCGTCGGCGGTCGACCAACCGAACAGGCCGGTGTAGAAGGTCTTGGCCGCCTCGACATCGGTGCCGATGTCGATCCAGCTGGGGGTGCCGGGTGCGTAGCTGGTGCGTTCGGGCATGGGGGCCTCCGGTGGCGCGGGTCGTGTTCGGGGGCGACCGTAGCCCTCCGGTGCATCGCTGTCATCGGCCCGCGGTCACCACGACGTGCGAGGGGCCGAGCTTCCGGCAACCGGCCGGGACGACCGACCGCGGCGGCGACGGTCACGTGTCGGCCACTCGGACCGGACAGACTGCGCTGATGACCTGGCGCTACGAGGACGGGGGCCCGTCGCGCCGCCAACTGGTCGACGGCGGCCTCCAGCTCGGGCCCGGCGACCGCCTCGAGGTGACGACCCGGGTCGCCCCGGCCGCGACCATGGTGGTCACCGACGAGGCCGGCTCGTTCTTCCTGTTGCGCCACACGGCGGGCGACGCCGCCATCGCCCTCGTCGAGCGCATCGACCCCGTGACCCTCGAGCCCCTCGCTCGGTCTCCGGACCTGGCGGCCGGCCCGGTCTGGCCCGGCGGCCTCGGCGTCGCCCCCGACGGCGCCGTCCACGTGGTGTTCGCCAACCACGCCCACCGACTCGACGCCGACCTCCGGCCGACGCACACGACCCGCCTGCCACGCGACCGCCCCTACAACAGCTTCGTGGCCCTCGCCGACGGCCACCTGGTGACCAAGGACTTCGGGGGGTCGCTCCCCGGACGACACCTGCGTGCCGCCGATCGTGAGCCATGCGAGCTGGTGGTACTCGCCCCCGACGACCTGACCGTCGTCGATCGGCTCGTGCTCCCCGAGGCGTCGATCGCCCGCCTCTCCGCCGAGGGCGACACGGTCTACGTGGTCGGCGACACCCACCTCTTCCGGGTCGCCTGGGACGGCGCCCACCTCGCGCTCGACGAGCGCTTCGCGGCTCGGTACCGCACCCAGGAGGGCCAGACCTACGGGTGGGACTGCGTGCTGGCCGCCGGGGCGGCCTGGTTCCTGGACGACGGTGAGGGCAGTGAGCACTACACGGGGACGCTGCGCGGCCACGGCGTGTCGACCGCACCGCTGCACCTCGTCCGGGTCGATCTGGGCACCGCCGAGGTGACGACGGCGGAGGTGTGCGGCCGTCCCGGCGGCCTGGTCGCCAACCCGCCCGTGGTGGACGAGGCCCGAGGCGTGGTGGTCGGCTACGACAGCGGCAACGGCGTGCTCGCGGGGTTCGACCTCGACACCCTGGACGTCCGCTGGCGCCACGACCAGGAGCACGGCGGCCACCTCCTCCTCTACACGGAGACCGGGGAGGTGGTCACCGGCGACCACGCCGACGTGGTCGTGCGCGACATCGTCTCCGGCGACGAGCTCGCGCGCGTCGACGGTGGCATGGGCATCCAGTCCGTGCTCTTCCCCTGCCCCGGCGCGCATCGAGACTTCTACGTCTGCACCTTCCTCGGTGTCGCCCGCGTCGCCGTCACGGCCTGACCGGTCACCCCGCCGAGGCCACCACTCGGCTCAGGCGCAGGCCTCCACCGTCAACCCGCTGACGGGTCGGGACGTGCGCTTCGCCAACCTCTTCCGCTCCCACCCGACCACCGCCGAGCGGGTTGGACGCCTCCGCGCCGGCGCCGCGGTCCAGCCCGCCCCGCTGGCTAGGAGGGTGCTTCTTTTCTCACTCGGCCGAACCCAGCGCCGCACAAAGTCCCTAGTCACAGGGGTGCGGTTCGGCCGACCGGGCAGTGAACAAGGACCCTTCTAGAGGAGCTCGTAGTCGTCGGGGTCGGGCGCCTGGGTGAGCTGCCAGTACTCCAGCAGCGAGAAGGGCCAGTTCTGGCTGACCCGTCCCTTGGCGTTCTTGTACCAGCTGTTCACCGACGAGGCCCCCCAGGCCATCTGGCGGTTGGCGGCGTCGACCCGCTCGTTGAAGGCGTCGTGCACCTCGGGGCGCACGTCGAGCGCGTGGTGGCCGGTGGCCAGCAGCAGGTGGATGCACTCCGTGAGGTAGCGCACCTCGCACTCGCTGAAGAAGATGATGCTGCCGTTGATGACGATGTTGGTGTTCGGCCCGTAGAGGCAGAACAGGTTGGGGAAGTGGGGCACGGTGATGCCCAGGTAGGCCCGGGCGTCGCCGGCCCAGTGCTCGTGCAGGTCGACGCCCTGGGTCCCCGCTCTGAGGGGCCGCTCGGGCCCTGGCCTCCCCGTGACCGTCATCGGCGTGAGGAACTGCGACGCCGCGAACCCCGTCCCGTAGATGATCACGTCGACAGGGTGTTCGACGACAGGGTGTTCGACCCCGCCGGTCTGCACGCCGGTGGGGGTGATGCGCTCGATCGGGGCGGTGACCAGGTGCACGTGGTCGCTGGTGAGGGTGCGCGCCCAGATGCCGTTGTCGCGCACGATGCGCTTGGCGATGGGCGGGTAGGCGGGCACCACGGCGTCCAACAGCTCGGGCCGGCCGGCGAACTGCTCGGTGAGGTACTCGACCAGGCCGATGCGGACGAGCTCGTTCAACACGCTCACCGTGCCGGTGTCGCTGGTCCACTCGGGGTCGACCTTGGCGGCTGCGGTCAGGCCCTCGTGCATCCGCCAGAACAGCCACAGCCGGTACCAGTCGCCGTACTCGGGCAGCACCTCGAGCAGCCAGCGGGTCTCGTCGGCGACGTCGTCGTGGTAGTCGGGCGTGGGGGCCAGCCAGTTGGGGGTGCGTTGGAACACGACCAGGTCGGCCGCCTGCGCCGCCACCTCGGGGATGAACTGGGCGGCGCTGGCACCGGTGCCGATCACCGCCACCCGCTTGCCGGCCAGGTCGACGTCGTGGCGCCACTCGGCCGAGTGGAACCACGGCCCCGCGAACGACTCGATGCCCTCGATCTCGGGCAGGTGGGGGCGGTTCAGCTGGCCCACGGCGCTGATCACCGCGTTGGCCTCGATCGTCTCGACCGCACCGTCGCTCTCGTGGTCCGTGCGGTCGGTGCGGTCGCCGGCGCCGTTGTCGCCGAGGCCGCCGTCGCCGTCGTCGCCGTCGCCGCCGTCGCCGTTGGGGCTACCCACGGGGCGCACCCGCAGCGTCCAGGTCCGGGTGACGTCCGACCAGCTCGCCCCCAGCACCTCGGTGCCGAAGCGCACCTTGTCGCGGACCGCGAACTCGTCGGCGCAGTGGCGGAAGTAGTCGAGCAGGGTGGCCTGGTCGGAGAAGTGCTGCGGCCAGACCGCATGGGCGAACGAGTAGCTGTACAGGTGGTTGGGCACGTCGACCCGACAGCCCGGGTACGTGTTCTCGAACCAGGTGCCGCCCACGTCGTCGTTCTTCTCGAACACCGTGACCGCCACACCGGCCTGGGTGAGGCGGTGGGCCGCCAGCAGGCCCGACATACCCGCGCCCACGATGGCGACGTGGAACGGGGTGTCGGGCGCGACGTCGTCCTTGGTCCACCCGGGGGCGCGCCGATCGAGGCCCTCGGTAGCCAGCTCCTCCAGCAGCAGCGTGCGGTAGGCCTCGACGTTGGCGTCGCCCACGATGTGGGCCACCAGGCGCTGGAGGTCGTCGTCGGTCGGCGGGCGGTCGGCGCGGGCGATGGTGCCGTCCCGCAGGCCCCGGAGCGCGTGCGCCGCGAGGGCCCGGGCCTCGTGGAGCTGGTCGGGGGTCAGCCCGCCCTGGGGATCCATGATGTCGTCGGGGTCCGGGCGCAGGTGCTCGGGCGCGAGCGTGGGGTCGCCGGTGACGTGGGCCAGTGCCGGCAGCAGCGCGCCCAGGGTCGCCTGCTCGACCGCGGCGTCGATCACCGCGTCGGTGCCCGTCAGCGCGTCGTCGCCCGTCACCGCGGCGGTGTCCGGCGTCGCCGCGCGGTCGCCTCTCGCCGCGCCGGTGTGGCTCGATGCCGCCATGTCCGCCCTGTCATGTCGGCGCCCTCACTTCTTCAGGGCCGGGTGCTGCCGAGCGAGGATCGGGAGCAGCAGCCGCTTCGGCAGCAGGTAGCCACCCACCGCCCCCACGCGGTTGGCCACGCCGGGGATCACGACACCCTTGTCCTTGTCCATGCCCTCGACCGCGTCGGCGGCCACCTTCTCGGCGGTCTCCCACATGAACTCGGGCAGGGCCCCGACGGCCTCGTCGTCGGTCAGGCCGGCGACCTCGGCGAACCCGGTGCGCACCGGGCCCGGGCAGAGCATGGTGACGGTGACCCCCGTGCCGACCAGCTCGGTGCGGATCCCGTGGCTGTACGACAGCACGAACGCCTTGGAGGCGGCGTAGCCGGCCTGGCCGGGCAGCGGCTGGAAGGCGCCCACGGACGCCACGTTCAGCACCGCGCCCCGGCCCCGCTCGACCATGCCGGGCAGGAACAGGCTGCACAGGTGGGCCACGGCCTCGACGTTCGTGCGGATCATCATCAGCTCGTCGGCGGGGTCGCTCTCGTGGACCGGGCCCATGGTGGTGAAGCCGGCGTTGTTGACCAGCACGTCGACGTCGAGGCCCAGGTCGGCGAGGCGGGCGACGAGCCCCGCCCGCGCCGCCTCGTCGCTGAGGTCGGCGGCCAGCACCTCGGCCCGCACGCCGTGGGCGTCGGTCAACTCGGCGGCCAGCGCGGTCAGCTTGTCCTCGCGCCGCGCCACCAGGGTGACACCCAGGCCGCGGCCGGCGAGCGCCTTCGCGATCTCGGCGCCGATGCCCGACGACGCCCCGGTGACGAGGCAGGTGCGGTCCGGTGCGGGAGGGGGCAGGGCCATCCCCGCAGCGTAAGCCGACCGGTGGACCGGGGGTGCCCGCCGCGACACCACCTCGCCCCTCAACCCCCTCGTTCCGGGTACAGGAACGGACCGGTGAGGCGGGAGATCTGGACCCGGAACGAGCGGGGTCTAACGTCGGCGCCCGTGTCCGGATGGGAGGTGGCGGCGGTGTGCGGCGCCGTGTTCCTCGCCGCCGCCACCCAGCAGCTGTCGGGGTTCGGCTACGCGTTGATGGCGGTGCCCCTGCTGTCCCTCGTGATCGGGCCCAAGGACGCCGTCGCGCTGTCGTCGCTGTCGGGGCTGGCCGGCACCGCGCTGATGGCAGTGCGCCTGCGCCGGCGGGTGGACCGTCCCGTGGTGGGCCGCCTCCTGATCGGCGCCGTCGTCGGCATGCCGCTCGGCATCATCGCCCTGCGCCGGGTGCCGGCCGACCCGCTGCAGGTGGCCGTGTCGGTCGTGGTGCTGGCCGCGGTGGCGCTGCTCGCATCCGGGTTCCGCTTGCGCTCCGAGCGCCCCAGCACCGAGGTGGGCGCCGGGTTCGTGTCGGGGATGATCAACACCAGCATCGGCGTGGGCGGACCGCCGGTGGTGCTGGTGCTGCAAGCCGCCGAGCACGAGCAGCACGCGTTCCGAGCCACGACCGTCACCTACTTCCTCTGCTCCAACGTCGTCGCGCTGCCGTTGTTCTTCGCGTCGGGCGTCGTCTCGTCGTCCACCTGGGTGGCGGGCCTGTTCGCCATCCCGGCGGCGCTGCTGGGCACACTCGCGTTCGAGCGGGTGGCGTTCCGCATCCAGTCCGAGCACTTCAGGCCGCTGGTGCTGGGCCTGCTGGTGCTCTCCGCCGTGGCCTCGATGGCGTCGGTGCTGTGGTGAGGGCGGCCCGGAGAAGGGCGGCGGGGGCGGCGGCGGTCGCTGGACGAGCTCGGTCTCTGGCGCGCTCGGTCTCTGACGGGCGCCGGCACTCAGGCGGGTTCAGACGGGCTCCGGCAGCGCCTGGCGGCGGGGGGCCTCGGGCATGGGCAGCGCCGTGCAGCTCACCGCCGCCGCCCGGGCCGCGGTGTCGGGCAGGTCCGGCACCGAGGTGTCGGGGTCGGAGAAGTCGAGCGTGGTGGTGAGGTCGCCGACGGTGTCGCGCCGCCACTGGCTGAGGTTGGGAACCTCCACACCGAAGCGGCGCTCGAGGAACAGCAGGGTGGAGGTGTGGTCGAACGTGTCGCTGACCACCCGGCCCCCGCGGCTGAACGGCGACGCGATGACCGCCGGCACCCGCAGGCCCAGGCCGATGGGCACGCCGTCGACGAGCTCGTCGGCGGTGCCGGGCTCGGGCACGGGCGGGGGCACGTGGTCGAAGAACCCGCCGTGCTCGTCGTAGTGGAACACGAACAGCGTCTTGGCCCAGGCGTCGGGGTCGGCCATCACCGCGGCGAGGCACTGCGCCGTGTAGTCCTCGCCCAGCGCCGGCGGGTTGGGTGGGTGCTCGGACGCGGGGGTGGTGCCGACCACCCAGCTCACCTGGGGGAGGTTGCCCGACCGGGCGTCGTCCAGGAACGCCGAGAGCGGACGGTTGCGCATGGCGTTGTCGAACAGCGGGCTCGACCGGGGCGCGTCCTCGAAGCGGGCGAAGAACTTCAGCACGTTGTCGTCGAAGTCGTCGACGTCGTGGTAGACCCGCCAGCTCACGCCGGCGTCCTCGAGGCGCTCGGGGTAGGTGGTCCACCGGAACCGCCGCCCGTCGTTGCTCAGCTCGGGCCCGCCCTGGGTGCCGCCCGGGTCGATGGTGGCCGACATGTAGTAGAGCCGGTTCGGGTTGGTCTGCGACAGCACCGACGAGTGGTAGCCGTCGCACACGGTGAACGCGTCGGCCAGCGCCCAGTAGTAGGGCAGGTCGTCGCGGGTGAGGTAGCCCATCGCCACCGGCTGCTGCTCGGCGAGGAAGCGGTCCATGGCCCCGTCGTGCCACCCTCGGACGGTGATGGAGCGGTCGGGATCGACGCCCAGGATGCACTCACGGGCCGCGGTCTCGTCCAGGTGCCACGGCAGCACGTACCCGTCGGGATGGTCGGCGCTCGGCTGGAACCACACCGGCCGGCCGTCGGGCAGCGCGGCCACCTCGGCGTCGGCGTACCCCCGCACGTCGGGCCGCATGCCGAAGTAGTGGTCGAACGAGCGGTTCTCCTGCATCAGGAGCACCACGTGGTCGATGGCGCGCAGGTCGGCGTCGGTGACCGCCGCGGCGGTGCTCGTGGTGGAGGCGGCGCCTGCCGAGGATGCGCCGCTCGCACGGTCCGATCCCGATCCACCCGACGCGCAGCCGGCTGCCACCGCGGCGGCCAAGGCGGCACCACCCCCCAGGAAGGCCCGTCGGCTGAACGTCCCCACGGCGCCACGGTAGATCGCCGGCGGCGACCGCCCGCAGCCCACCGCTGCTTCTGGCCGCGCGTGTGTCGTGGTGGACACGCTGGCGCGGCCAGAAGCCCTGGGTGGGTGGGGGAGACCTACGATCCGGCCGGTGCCCGAGACGATCCCAGCGCTGTTCCGACAGGCGGTGGAGCGCTCGCCCGATGCGACCTGGCTGCTGGCGGGCGACGACACCTGGACCTACGCCGAGGCACTGGGCGTGGTCGAGCGGGCGGCGGCGGGGCTGCGGGACGCGGGGATCGAGCGGGGGGATCGGGTGCTCGTGCCGGCCAGGAACGTGGCCGGGCAGGTGTTCCTCTGGCTCGCGCTCATGGAGGTGGGCGCGGTGCAGGTGCCACTGAACCCGGCGGGGACGGCCGACGAGCTGGCCGGGTTCGTCCGTCAGGTGGCGCCGGCGGCGCTGGTGGTCGACGGCGGGGCCCCAGCCCCAGCCACTGCGCCAGCCCCTGCCCCAGCCCCTGCCCCAGCCTCCGCCGCTTCGCCCGCCCAGGACGCCGGCCCACGTCCGCCCGACGCCGGTGTGCGCCGCCTCGACCTCGGGGCGCTGCTCGCCGCCGATCCCGACGGCGTCGCGCCGGCGGCGGTCGGCGCCGGCGACGTCGCGGTGATGATCCCCACGTCGGGCACCACGGGGCGGTCCAAGCTGGTGATGCAGACGCACCGGGCCTACGCGATGGCCGGCGAGGGGTTCCCCTACTGGATGGGGCTCACCGCCGACGACCGGCTGCTCACGTCGCTGCCGCTGTTCCACATCAACGCGCCGGCCTACTCGGTGCTCGGGTCGGTGGCCGCGGGAGCGAGCCTCGTGCTGCTCCCGTCGTTCTCGGCGTCCACCTTCCTGGACGACGCCCGCCGCACCGGGGCCACCGAGTTCAACGCGATCGGCGCCATGCTCGAGATCCTGATGCGCCGGCCCGAGCGCCCCGACGATCGCCACCACGCCCTGCGCCGCTGCTACACGGGCCCGTCGCCAGAGCGGGAGCGGCACCTCGAGATCGAGGAGCGCTTCGGGTTCGAGATCGTGTGCGGCTACGCCATGTCGGAGTCGCCCTACGGGCTGATCTGGCGCCACGGCACGCGGCCCTACGGCACGCTCGGCTCGCCCCGCCAGCACCCGACGCTGGGCCACGTCAACGACGCCCGGGTGATGGTCGACCGCCAGGGGGTACGCACCCCGGCCGCCGAGGGCGAGGTGGGCGAGCTCGAGTTGCAGAACCCGGCGATCATGGCCGGCTACTACGAGATGCCCGACGAGACGGCGGCGGTGCTGGTCGACGGGTGGCTGCGCACCGGCGACCTCGTCCACCCCGACGGGGACGGCACGTTCACCTTCGTGGGCCGCGAGAAGGAGGTGATCCGCCGCCGGGGCGAGAACCTGGCGCCGGCCGAGGTGGAGGCGGCCCTGGAGCGCCACCCGACCGTGGCCGAGGCGGCGGTGGTGGGTGTGCCGTCGGCCCTGTCCGAGGAGGACGTGAAGGCGTTCGTCGTGGCGGCGGCCGGCGCCACGATCGACCCGGAGGCGCTGCACCGCTTCGTCGCCGACCGCCTGGCCCGGTTCAAGGTGCCCCGGTACCTCGAGGTGGTCGACGAGTTGCCCCACACGCCCACCGGCCGCATCGCGAAGCACCGGCTCCCCCGGGAGCGGACCCCGGAGGAGACCGACCATGGCTGACCGACCCACCGATCCGACGCTCGGTATGGACGAGACGTGGCACACGTGGATCGGGTCGTCGACCGCTGACCGCATCACGGTGGGCGGTCTCGACCTGCCCAGCGAGGTGATGGGCCGCCTCAGCCTCACCGACCTGGCCTACCTGCTGGTCACCCACCGCGAGCCGACCCTCGGCCAGCGCCGCGTGCTCGACGCGGTGCTGGTGGCGCTGGCCGACCACGGCCTCACGCCGAGCGCGCTGGCGGCTCGGCTCACCCACACCGGTGCCCCGGAGGCCATCCAGGCGTCGGTGGCCGCCGGCCTGCTGGGGGCGGGCAGCGTGTTCCTCGGCCCGGCCGGCGACACCGCCGAGTTCCTCGCGGCCGCCGTCGACGGCACGGATCCTGACGACGAGACCCTGGCCGTGATGGCGGACGCGCTCGTCGCCCGCTGCCGCGCCGAGGGCCGACGGGTGCCGGGTCTCGGGCACCCGGTGCACCGTGACGTCGACCCGCGGACGCCCCGCCTGTACGCCCTGGCGGAGGAGGAGGGCGTGCTCGGCCCCCACTTGCGCCTCCTCACCTTCGTGGCGGACGCACAGGAGGCGGCGAGCGGTCGTCACCTGCCGATCAACGGCGCGGGGGCCGCAGGGGCGGCGCTGGTCGACCTGGGCCTGCCGCCGGCGATCGTCCGTGGCTTCGTGCTGATCGGGCGCACCGCCGGCCTCGTCGCCCACCTCGCCGAGGAGGCCACCGACCCGCTGGGCATTCGTCTGTGGCGCGCGGTCGAGGGCTGATCTGGCCGTTCTCGGTGGCCGCGGTGCCGAGCCGTCTGCTGCTCCCCGGTGGCTGAAGCCTCGACCCACCGCGCGATGGCGGCTCGACGTTTCGTGGGTCACCGCTGCGACGTTTCGTAGGTCTCGGTGCACGGTCGGTGAGCCGATCGCCGACTCGCCGGGCGATGACGGAGACCCGCGGTACCCGAACACAGGCAGTGGTCAGTCAAGCACGGAACGCGCTATGGTGCGAACGTCGACAACTCAGGGGACTCCTTCGCCGCGGACGTGCCGCGCCTCGCTCCGGAGTCAGGCATCGGGACCGCGGGCGGCGCCCCCATGGCGACGCCGGAGGTCCTCGTCGGCGCGCGCATCGTCGTGGTCGACGACCAGGAGTCCAACGTCATCCTGCTGGACCGGCTGCTGCGCTCGGCCGGGGCCACCCACGTGCACCTGGTCACCGACGCCCGGCTGGCGGTGCCGCGCTGCCTCGAGGTCGAGGCCGACCTGGTCCTCCTCGACCTGCACATGCCGCACCTCGACGGGGTGGCGGTGCTCGAGCAGCTCCGGGCCGCGCTCGCCCCCGACGCGTTCATGCCGGTGCTGGTGCTCACGGCCGACACCACCGACGGTGCCAAGGGCCGGGCGCTGGCGGCGGGCGCCAAGGACTTCCTCACCAAGCCGCTCGACCGCGACGACGTGTTGTTGCGGGTGCGCAACCACCTCGAGACAGCCGCGCTCTACGGGCGGATCCGACACGAGAACCGTCGGCTCCAGGCCGAGTTGGACGAGCGCCGCCGCGAGTCGTCACGCCGGGAGCGCCACCGCGAGCGGCGCCGGGCCGCCGTCCGGCAGCTGCTCGACGACGGCGCGATGGAGATGGTCTTCCAGCCCGTGGTGGACCTGCTCAGCGGCGTCGTGCTCGGTGTCGAGTCGCTGGCCCGGTTCCGCACGACCGACCGGCGACCGCCGAACGAGTGGTTCGCCGACGCGGCCGCGGTGGGCCTGGCGGTGGATCTCGAGCTGGCGGCCATCGCCGCCGCGTTCCGCCGCATCCCCGACCTGCCGCCTCAGGCGATGATGGCCGTGAACGTCTCACCCCGCGTGGCGACCACCGACGCCTTCGCCGCGTGCATGGAGCGTGCCCACCCGCAGCGGGTGGTGATCGAGTTGACCGAGCACGTGCCGGTCGACGACTACGACCTGCTGGTCGAGCGCCTGGCCCCGTTCCGGTCGCGGGGCGTCCGGGTGGCGGTCGACGACGCCGGTGCCGGCTACGCGGGGCTCCAGCACATCGTCAGCCTCTGTCCCGACGTGTTGAAGCTGGACAGGGAGCTCACGTCGACCATCGACACCGACCCGGCGCGCCGCGCGATGGCCGCGTCGATGGTGCACTTCGCCGGCGAGATCGGTGCCCTGCTGATCGCCGAGGGCATCGAGACACCGGCCGAGCTCGACACGCTGCGCGAGCTGGGCATCTCGGTCGGGCAGGGCTTCCATCTGGCCCGCCCCGGCATGTTGCCCCTGGCCGCCGATCGCATCGACGTCGCGGCGTTGGGTCGGTCCGGTAGCCGGGTGGCCGAGTCCGACGGGGGCCGTGGGGCGGTGTCTGATGACCGATGATCGCCAACCCGACGGGGCGTTCTACGAGGGCCTGATCACGACGAGCCCGATGGTGGTGTTCCGTCTCAGCGCGGACGGCCGAGAGGTCCGCCACATCAGTGCGAACGCGGCGCGGGTGTTCGGCTGGGACCCCGATGCCATGCAGGCCCCCGGGTGGCTGTGGCGGGAGGCGGTCCACCCCGATGATCTCGACCGCATAGCGGCCGCCTTCACCCGGTTCGTGGCCGACCCGACCGAGCCGGTCACCGTGTCGGTCCGGGTCCTGCGGGGCGACGGCGAGCCCCGTTGGGCGGTGACCCGGTTCCGCACCGACCCGTCCGGGTCGAGCGACATCACCGGGTTCGTGCTCGACGCCCATGACCGCGTGGAGGCCGACCGGGCGGCCCATCGTCAGCGCGACCTCCTGCAGGCGGTGCTCGACCACGCGAACGTGTCGGTGCAGGTCAAGGACCTGGAGGGGCGGTTCCTGGTGGCCAACCGCCAGATCGAGCGGGACTTCGGCCTCGAGCCCGGCGCGCTGGTCGGTGTCCGGCCGCGTGACGTGTGGCCGGTGGACATCGCCGAGGTCTACGAGGCCAACGACCGTGCCGTGCTCGACGCCGAGGGGCCCATCGAGGTGGAGGAGGTGGCCGAGCACGCCGATGGCACCCACACCTACATCTCGGTGAAGTTCCCCCTGCGCGACGCGGACGACGAGATCTTCGCGGTGGGCGGCATCTCGACCGACATCACCGAGCGCATCCGGGCCGAGGACGAGCTGCGCCAGTCGCAGGTCTTCCTCGACTCGATCATCGAGAACATCCCCGACATGGTGTTCGTGAAGGACGCCGAGCAGTTGCGCTTCGTGCGGTTCAACCGTGCCGGTGAGGAGCTGATCGGCCGGCGCCGCGAGGAGCTCCTCGGCCGCAACGACCACGACCTGTTCCCGGTCGAGCAGGCCGACCAGTTCGTCGCCGCCGACCGCCTGGTGCTCGAGAGCGGCCAGTTGACCGACATCGCCGAGGAGGAGATCGACACCGTCACTCAGGGGCGCCGCCTCCTCCACACGAAGAAGATCCCGATCCCGGGCCCCGACGACGCCCCTGCCTACCTGCTCGGCATCTCCGAGGACATCACCGACCGCCGGGCCGCCGAGGACGCGCTGCGAGCCGCCAAGGACGAGGCCGAGCGGGCCAACCTGGCCAAGAGCGAGTTCCTCTCCCGCATGAGCCACGAGTTGCGCACGCCGCTCAACTCCATCCTCGGCTTCGCGCAGCTGCTCGAGCTCGACGAGCTGGAGGACGCGCAGACCGAGGCGGTGGCCCAGATCCTGAAGGGCGGGCGCCACCTGCTCGACCTGATCAACGAGGTGCTCGACATCTCGCGGATCGAGGCCGGGGCGATGGCCCTCTCGCTCGAGCCGGTCGCGCTGGACACCGTGCTCCAGGAGTGCCTCGAGATGGTCCGCCCTCAGGCGCAGGCCCGGGGGATCGAGCTGATCAACCAGGACGGTCGCCACCGTCACGTGCAGGCCGACCGGCAGCGCTTGCGCCAGGTGCTGTTGAACCTGCTCTCGAACGCGGTGAAGTTCAACCGAGACGGGGGCACCGTCACGGTCAGCTGCGACCACGGGGAGGACTTCATACGGGTGCACGTCGCCGATGCGGGCGTGGGGATACGCCCCGAGCTGCTCGACCGGCTCTTCGTGCCCTTCGACCGTCTCGACGCAGGGGGGACGGGGGTGCAGGGAACCGGGCTCGGGCTGGCCCTGTCGCTGCGACTGATCGAGGCCATGCACGGCACCATCGAGGTGTCGAGCGAGCCGGGCGTGGGCTCGACGTTCTCGTTCGAGTTGCCGGTTGGTGCCTCCGAGGCGGCGGCCGACCAGTTGCGCAAGGCGCCGGCGACGGTGTCGCCGCGCCTGACGGCGGAGTCCACCGTGCTCTACATCGAGGACAACCTGGCGAACCTGCGCCTGGTCGAGCAGGTGTTCGTCCGCCGCCCCTCGGTCCACCTGCTGTCGGCCCTGCAGGGGTCGATCGGCCTCGAGCTGGCTGCGCAGCACCGTCCCCACCTGATCCTGCTCGACGTGCACCTGCCCGACCTCGGTGGGGACGAGGTGCTCCAGCGGCTCAAGGCCGACCCCGCCACCGCCTCGATCCCGGTGGTGGTGATCTCGGCCGACGCCACGCCCCGCCAGCTCCGTCGCTTCGCCGACCTGGGCGCCGACGAGTACCTCACCAAGCCACTCGACATCGCCCACCTCCTCGACGTGCTCGACCGCCACCTCGACCGCTGATCACCGGCGCGGGCGCAGAGGGCCTCAGGCCAGCAGCGCCCGCACCGCGCCGATCGTGTCGGCGTCGGCGGGGCCCTTGTCGTCGCGGTAGCGGCGCACGCGGGCGAAGCGCAGGGCCACGCCACCCGGGTAGCGGGTGCTGCGTTGTACGCCGTCGAGCGCGATCTCGACCACCAGCTCCGGGCGCACCCACACCGTGCCCGCGGTGCGGCGCGCCTCGATGGCCTGGAGCGCGTCGGTCTGCCAGGTGAGCAGGGCGTCGGTGAGGCCCTTGAAGGTCTTGCCCACCATCACGAAGCCCGCGGCGTCGCCATGGTCCCCCTCGGGGTCGAGCGCGCCCAGGTGCAGGTTGGAGAGCCAGCCCTGGCGCCGGCCGTGGCCCCATTCGGCGGCCAGCACCACCAGGTCGAGGGTGCGCACCGGCTTCACCTTGCGCCACGCCTTGCCCCGACGGCCGGCCTCGTAGGTCGAGTCGATGGCCTTCACCATCACGCCCTCGTGGCCCGTGGCGAGGGCCTCGGCCAGGAAGTCGGCGGCCACCGCCGCGTCGTCGGTCACCACCCGGGGGATGGCCGCCGCGCCGGTGACCTGGTCGAGCACGCCGTGGCGCTCGACCAGCGGGGCGTCGATCAGGTCGGTGCCGTCGAGGTGCAACACGTCGAAGAAGCGGGCGCCCAGGCCGGCGCCGGCGTCGCCGGTGCGGGTGCCGAACCGACTCATCGTGTCCTGGAAGCGCTGGGGCCGGGCGGGGCCGGCGTCCGGCTCGTCCGGATGCCCGGGCTCGTCGTGGCCGATGGCCTCGCCGTCGAGCACCACGTGCGAGCACGGGAACGACCGCACCAGCGCCACGATGCCGGGCAGGCGCCCGGTGACCTCGTTGAGGTTCCGGGTGAACAGGCGTACCTGGTCGCCGGACCGGTGGGCCTGGATGCGGGCGCCGTCGAGCTTCCACTCCACCGAGGCCCGACCGGTGGCCTCGAGCGCGGCGGCCACGTCGGCCGCGGTCGACGCCAGCATCGGCGACACCGGCCGCAGCACGTGCAGGCCCACATCGTGAAGTGCCTCCTCGCCGCCGGTGCGGGCCAGGACCGCGACGGTGGGCAGGTCGCCGGCCAGCATGGCGGCGCGGCGCACGACCGCGAGCGGCACGCCGTTGGCCCGAGCCACGGCGTCGGTCACCAGCCCTTCGAGGGCGCCCTGCCGCAGCTCGCCGGTCAGCAGCCGCCACAGCAGGTCGGCCTCGGCCGCGGTGGCCCGCTCGAACACGGCGGCCAGCTCGCGGCGACGGGCCCCCGCCGAGCCCTCGCCCTCGAGCGCCGCCAAGCGGTCGATGAGGTGGTCGATGTCGGCGACGGTGAGGGTGGGCTGCGCCGCGGCCCGGCCGGCGAGGTCGGCCGACGGCCCCGCGGCCCCCGCCACCGTCGCCCAGCCCACGCCGATGCGACCCTGGCGGGCACCGCCGGCCAGCATCGCCACCGCCGGCTCGATCTCGTCGACGTCGAGCCGGGCGATCAGCTCGGCCAGCGCCGCCAGCTTCGCCGTGCGCGACCGTGTGGCCGCCACCGCGGCCGACGTCGCCGCCAGCTCCGCGAACCGGGTCACGGTCGTCCCCCCACACGGCTCGGGCGCACGCTTCGTTCTGGTGGCTGGAACGTGACGCTCACGACAGGATCCAGCCACCAGAACGGGCGGGTTTGGTCGTGGGTCCGCGGGTTCTGCGGCTGGTAGGGCCCAGGCCTTCGTTCTGGTGGCTGGAACGCGACGCTCACGACAGGATCCAGCCACCAGAACGG
>CAZWMT010000010.1:21416-89750 GCA_964635055.1 uncultured Microthrixaceae bacterium
TTCGTTCTGGTGGCTGGAACGCGACGCTCACGACAGGATCCAGCCACCAGAACGGTGGGGGTGCGGGGTCACAGGTAGCCGGCCGTGCCGCGGTCGAGCGTGGGCGACTCGGTGGTCGTCGCCGGCGAGCTCTCGCCGAACAGGGTGCGGCCACCGAAGCGGGCCTGCAACTCGTCGTCGAGCTCGTCGGCGGCGGTGCCGAGCATCTCGAGCGCCTGCAGGACGTGCGAGCCCACGTACGGTCGACCCGGCACGTCGATGGTGAGCACCAGGGCGTGCCCGTCCCACAGCGCCGAGATCATCAGGTACTGCCGGTTGATGTCGTTGACGGCCTCGAGCAGCGCGGGGCTGGGGGTCAGGTCGGTGAGGATCGGGGCGAAGAAGCGGATCACCGGGGCGCCGTGCAGCACCCGGGCGTAGACCGCGGTGCTCCCCCAGCGGATGGGCACGTCGCCGTCGTCGTCGCGGAACACGGCGGCGTCGGTGAGCACGTGGCGCAGGGTCTGGGCCAGCGCCTCGAACAGCTCCTCGGGCGACTCGGGGCGGGGCAGGTCGACCTCGACGTCGAGGTCGTCGGTCTCGTCGAGGTGCTGGACATCGATGCCCAGCGCGTCGAGCGAGAGGGGGTTGCCGTCGGCGTCGGCGGCGGTGTACTCGAGGTACGACGGGGCCGCGGCGCCGTAGATCCGCTCGAGCGTGGCGCAGGCCAGCTGGGCGATGGCCTCGAACGGCGGAGGCTCGTCCTCCCAGTCCCGGAAGAAGTTGGCGGAGCCGTGCTGGTCGAGGGCGCCGCGGTCGTCGCCGGGGGCGTAGGTGGGCGGCTGCCAGCCCAGGCGCACCAGCTCGGTGATCTGGTCGACCGACAGCCGCTCGGCGCCCGCGAGGAAGGCGTTGGCCACCGCCTCGGCCCGGAAGCCCCGCTCGCCGCCCTCGGCGAACTGCACGAAGTACGACGAGCCCTCGAAGGCGCCCTCGTGCTCCGTGCCGGTGCCCCGCACCGACATGATGAGGTACTGGCCGGGGGTGAGCGCGGCCAGCGTGGACGTCAGGGCCCCGGCGAACTGCGGCCACGTCTGGTCGGGGCGCAGGCTGGACTTGAGTGGCGGCAGGGCGCGCTCGCCCTGGGCGATCAGCTCGCCGAGCACGATGCGGCGCAGGCTCGACTGGTTGCGGCACGACGCCAGGTAGGCGGCCTGGCCGGCCGGGTAGCCGATGTCGATGGTGCGGTCGCCGAGGCCGAGGCTGCGCAGCGCCTGGACGATCCGGGACCGGGCGGCGTCGTCGCGGGCCATCCACCCGGCTCGCAGCGCGGGCCAGCGGTCGGCCACCAGCTCGGGGCCCGGCCGTGGTCCGTAGGTGGCCTGCAGCCAGGTGGCCGGTGTCCGGCCCGCCAGCTCCTCGCCGTCGGTGAGGTCGTGGAGCACGCCGGCGTCGAGGTTGTCCCAGTTGAAGTGGGCGTGCGACACGCCAGGCCTCCGATCCACGCACGCGGCGTGCGAGGGGACCGTAGCGAGCGCGGCGGCACGTCGTTCCAAACGGCAGGCGTTCCAACGGCAGGTGTACCAACCGCCGGCGGTCCAACGGCAGGCGTTCCAACGGCAGGCGTTCGGTGGCCGGCGGTCCGTGGCCGGCGTTCGCCGGTCGGGGCGCGGTGGGATCTCCCGCGAGCGGCCCGCCGCGCCCGGATCAGGCTCGGCGTCGAGAGCACCTGACCCCGGCCGGTAGCATCGGTGCGCCCTGAAGGGTGGGCACGGGAGGTGCGCGGTGGATCGAGTGAGTGCGGCAGACGCCTCCTTCCTGTACCTCGAGAACGAGGTGGTGCACCTCCACGTCACCGGGTTGCTCCTGCTCGACCCGTCGACCGCGGAGAAGCCGGTGACCTACCGCCTCCTGCGGTCCTACGTCGCCAGCCGGTTCGACGTCCTGCCGGTGCTCCGCCAGCGTCTGGTCGAGGTGCCCTACGCCATCGACCACCCCGAATGGGTGGACGACCCGGACTTCGACATCGACCGGCACTTCCACCGCCACCGCCTGCCGCGCCCTGGCACGCTCGACCAGCTCGCCGAGTACATGGGCCGGTTCGCGTCCGTGCCGCTCGACCGGTCGCAGCCGCTGTGGGACTTCGTGGTGGTCGAGGGCCTCGCCGACGGGCGCGTGGCCATGGCCACGAAGATGCACCACTGCCTCGTGGACGGCGTCTCAGGGGTGGAGATCATGGCCCACCTCCTCGACCTGTCACCCCAGCTCAGGGTGCGCCGGCGGCGCCCGCGATGGGAGGCGCCGGCGCTGCCCGAGCGCAGCGAGGTGGTGGCCGACGCGGTGTGGCATCGGCTGGCCACGCCGATGCGCCCGGTCCGTGCGGCCGCGGGCACGGCCACCTCGCTGGTCCAGGCCGCGGGCACCACCGCAGGGCGGTGGCTGCGCGGTGCCCGGGCCGTCGCCCACCCCGTCAACGCGCCGCGCACCCGCCTCAACGGCTCGATCACGCCGAACCGGTCGGTGGCCTTCACCACCGTGCCCCTCGACGAGCTCAAGCGGGTGCGTGCCGTGCTGGGCACCACGGTGAACGACGTGGTGCTGGCCATGTGCACGGCGGGCCTGCGGTCGTACCTGTCCGAGCACGACACGCTGCCCGATCGCGCCCTGGTGTGCTCGGTGCCCGTGTCGGTGCACGGTGAGAGCGCCGATCACCGTTCCACCAACCAGGTGTCGAACATGTTCGTGCACCTGCCCGTGCACCTGGCCGACCCCCTCGAGCAACTGGCGACGATCCACGAGGGCACCATCGGGGCCAAGGAGGTGCAGAGCGCGGTGGGCGCCACCATGATCGGTGACGTCGTCGAGCTGCTGCCGCCCACGCTGTTCAGCTGGGCGGCCCGGATGTACTCGCGGGCCAGGGTCGCCGACCGGCTGCCGCCGGTGCACAACCTGATCGTGTCCAACGTGGTGGGCGCCCCCATGCCGCTGTACTTCGCCGGTGCGGAGGTGGTGGGCATCTACCCGTTCGGCCCGCTGATGGAGGGCACCGGGCTGAACGTCACGGTGCTGTCCAGCGACGGCAAGCTGCACATCGGCCTGATCGCCTGCCCCGAGCTGGTGCCCCACCTCGACGAGCTGCGCGACGCCATCCTGGCCGGCCTGACCGCGCTGTCCGAGGCCGCCGCGGTCGCCGACGTCGGCCCCTGACCACCCGGAATTCTTGGTGAGAAACCACCTGCTGGGTGGTTTCACGACAAATTTTCCGGGGTGTTCGGACCGACGTCCGGGGTGTTCGGACTGACGGGGCTGCCGGCTCAGGCGGGTGGGGGCGCCGCCAGGCCGCGGGTGCGGCAGGCCTCGTCCACGAAGCGCCACACCTTGTCCGACCACAGGTAGCCCACGTGGCTGCCGGGGAACCAGCAGGTCTCCGGCTGCTCCCAGTGGTCCCACAGGCGCCGGGCCTGGTCGGCCGTCGCCAGGCGGTCGCCCATGCCCGCGAAGATGGCCCGCGCCGGCTGAGGCGCCGCCGGGGCCATGGCCAGGGGCGACACCACCTTGTGGACGTCCTGGGCGGTGCCGTCGAGGATATGGTGCTCGATGGCCCGCAGGTGCAGGTGGTGGGGGGCGTGGTGGCGGATCAGGTCGGGGAAGTCGGCCATGGGGATGCCGGCCAGGCAGAGGTCGAGGTCGGCCTCCAGGGCGGTGACCAGGGCGGTGAGCATGCCGCCGAGCGACACCCCGAACACCCCCACACCCGTGGGCTGCTGGGCCCGGACCCAGGTGAGCAGGCGGCGGATGTCCCACACGGCCTGGGCGAACCCGTGCACGCTGTTCATCAGGTCGAAGCTGAGGAACGCCTCGCCGCTCACCCGGCCCTGGCGGCGGGCACCGTGGGCGGGCAGCACGATGGCGGCCACGTTGACGCCCAGCTCGTGGTGCAGGTGGGCCGCCCGGAAGCTCACCAGGTCCATGAACACCGAGCCGGTGCCGAACCCGTGGATGCACACCACCCACGGGCGCGGTGTGTCGCGGTCGGGGTGACGGAGCAGCCAGGCCGACGCCGTGCGGTTGGCCTCGAAGGCCAGCCAGCGGTCGCGACCCGGCACGCCCTCCGGCGGTTGGTAGCCGCTCGGCCACCACAGCCGCTCGTAGCTGGTGCCCAGCGCCCAGCCCTTGGTCAACGCGGGCTCGTTGAGCGGGGGCGGCGCCCGGTGGTACGACGCGGGGTCGTCCAGCCAGCCGTTCGCCTCGAACACCGCCCGGGCCTCGGTGAGCTCGGCCCCCACCCGCAGGTAGTCGTCGCGGCGCGGGAACCGGTTGGGGCCGACGGCCATGGCCATGATCGACTCGTCCAGCACCACGTGGCCGACGAGGCCGGGGGTGATGCGGGTGTCGGGCCGGCCGGGCAGGGTGTCGTCGGCGCGCGACCGCACCTCGTTCACCACCCACTTGGCGGTGCGGGGGCCGGCCACGCCCAGGCGGGCCAGTGGCTGGCGGGCCAGCTGCTTCTCCACGCTGTGCCAGGTGGTGGTCGACCAGTCGACCACCCCGGTGCCGAAGTCGACCACCCCCAAGGGATCCCACCAGGGGCGGTGCCGGCCGGGAGCGGGCTCGACGCCCGTCCCGGGGGTGCTGTCGATACCGGCGTGCCCGTCCGTGTCGGGCGCCGCCTCCGCCTCGGTCACCGTCACGCCCTCAGCCTTGTCGCTCACCCCCCGTGGGCGCAAGGGTCGCGGTCGCACGCGGCGCGGTCGGGGAGGTGCTGTCGGGGAGGTGCCGTCGGGGGAGGCGCTGGGGCGTGGAGGCCGGCCGGGGGTGCCGGCGCCGTGTGGAGGCCGGCGAGAAGCGCTGCCGGGGTGCCGGCGGGGATGCCGGCGGGGATGCCGGGGCCGTGTGGCCGGGTCAGCGCTCGCAGCTCACCTTGCGGTCGGTGCCGGGTCCGCCGGCGCAGCGGTCGCTGCCCGCCCCGCCCTCGAGCACGTCGTTGCCGCTGCCACCGGTGAGCGAGTCGTCGCCCTTCCCGCCGATCAGCCGGTCGCCGCCGCTGCTGCCGTCGACGGTGTCGGCGCCGCCGAGCGAGCACACCAGGTCGCCGCCGGCACCGGTGCCGAAGAAGTCCGGCCCGGAGGTGCCCAGCACCACGTCGGGGCCGTTGGTGGGGAACTGGCCCTGACCCAGGTTCACGGTCACCACCCGGCCGCCGCAGGCCACCAGGGGCCGCACCGTGGCGGTGGGACGCCACTCGGGCGAGTAGTCGAAGGCCGCGTTGCGGTTGACCCGGGCCTCGTTCGACCCGTCGGCGTTCATCAGGTAGATGTCGCCGCCGCCCGTGCGACCGCTCTCGAACACGATCTGGCTGCCGTCCGGCGAGAAGCCGGCCTCGGTGCCCCCCTGCAGGTTCGAGTCGGAGGTGAGCTGGCGCTGGTTCGAGCCGTCGGCGTTCATCACCCAGATGTCGAAGTCGTCGCTGCGGGGGTCGGTGTTGCTGATGCGCGTGCTGCCGAACAGGATCTTGTTGCCGTTCGGCGACCACGACGGCAGGTAGTCCGTACCCGGGTGGGTGGTGAGCCGTCGCTGGTCGGTGCCGTCCGCGTCCATCACGTAGATGTCCTCGAACCCGTTGGCCCGTCGGCTGACGAACGCGATCCGGCTGCCGTCGGGCGACCACGCGGCGTGGAAGTCGGGCGCGGGGTCGGTGGTGAGGCGGGTCTCGTCGGAGCCGTTGGCGTTCATGACCCAGATGTCGGCGTTGCCGCCCACCCGGCTGCTGGTGAACGCGATCTTGGCGCCGTTGGGCGACCAGTCGGGGCTGCCACTGGTGGTGTCCTCGGTGAGGCGGGTGGGCGAGGTGCCGTTGGCGTTGATCGTCCAGATGTCGCCGTTCCCGCCGGCGCGGCTGGACGTGAAGGCGATCTTGGTGCCGTTGGGCGACCAGGTTGGGTTGTAGTCGCCGGCGGGGTTGTCGGTGACCCTGACCTGGCCGGTGCCGTCGGCCGACATGGTGTAGAGCTCGGAATTGCCGTCCCGCTCGGAGACGAACACCAGGTCGTCACCGGCCGCCGCGACCCCGGTGCCGGCGGCCAGGACCATTCCGAGCAGGGTCAGGCCCGTGAGCGATCGCACCCCTCGCATGCGTCCCATGATGGCCCATTCGGCGGCGACCCGTGCGCCGCCGGTTTCGGTGATCCGGCCGGCCGCGGCGAGCGAACAACCGGTCGTCAACCCGAGGAGGAACCCATGCCCTTGATCACCCACGTGCTGCTGCGGGACACGACGCCCGAGGACTACGACAAGGTCCGGAGGGCCTGTGGCTGGCTGGACGAGCACCCGGTCGGTGGCCACTGCCACCTCACCTACTGGGACGGCAACGACTGCCACAACGTCGACGTGTGGGAGAGCGAGGAGGCGTTCGGTGCGTTCGGGATGGACCGGCTGGGCCCGGCGATGGCCGAGACCGGCATCGAGCGTGAGCCCGAGGTGACGTTCCACCTCGCCCACGAGGTGTTCCTGCCGGCGGCCATGACCGTCACCGAGACCCCGATCTAGGGTCCCGGGCCCGTCCGGGCCCGTCCGGGCCTCGACGCCGGATCCGGGCCGGCAACCGCAACGGGATCCTCGCCGTCAGAGAATGAGGCCGAGGCCCTTCTGGCAGTGCGGTCCGCCCCAGTGCTCGACCACCTTGGCGTCGCGGATGCGCAAGATGGCGGTGCCGTTGATCTCCACCGGCTCGCCCGACGCGGGCACGTCGTAGAAGGCCGTGCCGGTGTGGGTGCCCTTCACCGTCCAGTTCGACACCACCAGGTCGTCGTGTTCGATCAACAGGTCGACGGTGAACTGGAAGTCGGGGAACGCCGAGCGCACCTGGTTCCACCACGCCACCTCGTGGCTGCGCACGTCGGTGCCGGAGACGGCCGGGTTCACCCGGTCGGTGACGTGGCTGTGGAACTCGGGCGCCCAGAACTCGAACACCGCCTGCTCGTCGCCGCGGAACATGGCGTCGCTGTACTCGCCCAGCATCCTCAGGTTGTCCGACATGGCCCACATCTTGGCCCACGACCCGTCCCGGCGCGTTCGGCGCGCCCGAGCACGTCCAGGCCTCGACCACGTCCTCCGAAGAAAATCCGGGTCGGGTGCATCCAAACCGACGACTCCGCACGATTTATCACTAAACACACACGAGTCGTCCAGGAGGACAACCTCATGAGCAGGAAGCGCTTCACCGCAGGACTGGCCGCCACCGCGGTCGCAGCATCGATGGTCGCGGCCACGTTCGCCCCATCGGCCGGCGCCAGCGCCGGCCAGGCCGAGGGCGGCCAGCCCACCATCGCCGGCATCGTGGCCGCGAGTGGCGAGGGCTTCGACACCAACGGCGGCGACTACGACGTGCTGCTGGCCGCCGTCACCGCCGCCGACCTGGTCGAGACCCTCGACACCGCCGGGCTCGACGTGACCGTCTGGGCCCCGAAGGACCGGGCCTTCGTGAAGACCGCCCAGGACCTCGGGTTCGAGGGCGCCATCACCGACGAGGCCGGCGCCTGGGCCTTCCTGGTCGAGGCCCTCACCGCCATCGGCGGCGGCGATCCCATCCCCACCCTCACCACGATCCTGCAGTACCACGTGACCCCCGACGCCCGTGGGCCCGGCCGGGTGCTGGCCGCCAGCCGGTTCCCGACACTGGCCGACAAGGGCATCCGGCACACGCCGGGCAGCACGGTGCTCCAGGACAAGGACCCCGACCTGCGGGACCCCCGCCTGGTGAGCCCCATCAACGTGCGGGCCTCGAACGGCGTGATCCACACCATCAACCGGGTGCTCATCCCCGTCAACCTCTGAGCGCCACCTGACCGACCCGATCACCGAGTCGGAGACGAGTAGGGGAGGGGCACGGCCTGCGGGCCGTGCCCCTCTCCGCGCGCTCGCTCGGCCACTGGCGGGTGGCGGTGGCGGGTGGCTCGTGGCCATTGGCTGGTGGCTGATGGCCGGTGGCGGTGTCGGGTGGTCGGTGGCCGTGGCGGGTGCTCGTGGGCGGTGTTCGCGGTCGCCGCTGCATCCGCCGAGGACCCCCGCGCCGAAGTCGTTAGCGTGCCCGTGATGACCGAAGCGCCGGAGGCGGCAGCGGCCGCGGGCGCCGACGGGCTCGACCGGGAGGGCGCTCCCGACGACCGCCCCGGCCCGGATCGTGACCCGGCCCCGGACGCGCTGGCTCGATGCTTCGCCGCCGGCGATCCCGGGGCGCTCGAGGCCGTGTACGACCGGCACGGGTCGCTCGTCCACTCCTACTGCGCCCGCACGCTCGGCTCGACCCGCGCCGCCGACGCCACCCAGGAGGTGTTCCTGGCGGCGTGGAGGTCGCGGCACCGCTACCGGCCCGAGGCGGGGACCCTGCCGGGCTGGCTGCTGGGCATCGCCCGCTTCAAGGTGATCGACATGCTGCGGGCCGAGGGCCGTCAGCCCACCACGGTGCGCGAGCACCCCGGCGCCGAGCCCGAGGTCACCTTCGAGCCGGCCGACGTGGCCTCGATCGGCGAGCGCATGTTGGTGGCCGACGCCCTGTCCACGCTGGCCGACCGGCCCCGGGAGATGGTGCGTCTCGCCTTCTTCGAGGACCTCACCCACGCCCAGATCGCCGAGCGCTGCGGTGTGCCGCTGGGCACGGTGAAGAGCGACATCCGCCGTGGCCTCGAGAAGCTGCGCGATCAGTTGGGAGGCTTCGACAGTGCACCGGGGTGACGCGCCCCACGATGACGAGGAGGAAGGCGTGGAGGCCGCAACGATCGACCGCATCGCCGGGATCGCGAGCCGGATGGACGACGAGGACTTCACCCGCGTCGACCCACCCGCGCACGTCTGGGCGCGGATCGCGGCGGCGGCCGACGCCGACGGCACCCCGGCCCGCGCACCCACCCCCGCACCCACACCCGCACCCACACCCGCACCCACACCCACACCCACACCCACACCCACACCCACACCTACGCCCACCCTGACGCCCCGTGAGGTGGTCGGTGCGTCGGCGCCGGTGGTGTCGCTGCACGCCCGCCGACGGCGCATGAACCGCATCGTGGCGGTTGCGGTCGCGGCGGCCGTGGTGCTGCTGGCCGCGACCGGGCTGCTGCTCGTCCGGGGTGGCTCGACGCCCGACGACCAGCAGCTGGTGGCCGCCACCGCGCTGGCGCCGCTCGAGCCCACCGAGGCCACCGCCGACGTCCGCCTCGTCCGCGACGACGGCGATCTGCGCCTCGAGCTCGAGGCCCACCACATGGCCGGCGCCCCCGCGGGCCACCACTACGAGCTCTGGTTGCTCGACCCGGCCTCGGCCTCGGCGGTCCCGGTGTCGCTCGGCGCGATGACCGGCAGCGTCACGGTCCCCGTCCCCGCCGGCGTCGACGTCGACCGGTACGACGTGGTCGACGTGTCGCTCCAGCGCGACGGCCAGACCGAGCACTCGAGCCACAGCCTGCTGCGGGGCACGCTGGCCTAGCCCTGGGCCCAGCCCCGGGAGTGGAGTCGGTGTGCCCGGTACGACGGCGACGACACCGTCGGACCAGCGCGCGAGTACGTGACCCCGTGGTCGCGTGCCTCAGCCGGTGGGCAGGAGCCAACCCGCCGACGGATCACCCTCCCAGCGGACGACCGCGTCGGTGTCGGGGAGGTCCCACACGACCCAGCCCTCCGCGCAGCCGCCGTCGGTCGGACCGGCGGTCTGGTCGAGTGGCGGGTGATCGCCCTCGAGGGCGCCCGGGGGCAGCGGCACCGGCTCGGCCACGCCGGTGACCGTGCGGGCCGTCCACGCCAGCGTGACGTCGGCGGCGGTGCCGCAGACCCGCACCTCGGCGCCCACGTAGGTGCCCTCGGCCTCGAAGGCGTCGCTGGCCACGCCCAGGCTGCCTTCGGTGCGCAGCACCGTGGCGGTGGTGTCATCCGAGCCCACGGTCACACCCTCCGCCAGCACCCGTTCGTCGCCGCCGGCCGGGAGGGTGGCGTCGCCGTCGCCCTCGCTGGCCGCCGCCACCAGGACGACCACGACCGCGATCACGACGCCGGCGGCCACGAGCCAGAGCGCCTGTCGGCGGTGATCGAGCCCGCCCCTCGCCGCCCCCTCAGCCACGGGTGCCTCCCGTGCGTTCGGCCCGGGCCGTACCGGCCTCGATGTGGTAGGCGGCCAGGACCCCCACGGGGGCTTCCGGGTCCTCGATGGTGGTGGGGGAGCGCAGCTCGACGTCGGCGCCGTCGCGACGCAGCTCCACCACCGACAGCCCGTGGCGCTCGCTGTCGAACAGGAGGAGCTGGGGGTTGGCGGCCTTGAAGCCGGGCTCGGTGACCCCGCTCTCGGGGAGGTGGCGCTCGTCGGCGTTGGCCGAGGTGATCGACGAGCCGTTGAACTCGACGAGGACCGGGTCGGCGTCGGGGTCGTCGAAGTCGAGGGCGACGCCCGACACCGAGAAGAGGTGGCTGTCGCCCGACACCACGATGGCGTTGCGGTCACCCCGCTCGTCGAGGGCCCGGAGGATGGTGTCGCGCTCCGCCTGGTAGCCGTCCCACTGGGTGAAGTTGAGGTAGCTGCCGGGGTGGGTGATCTCGGCGGTGGGCGCACCGCCCTGCGACAGCCGCCACGGCCAGAACATGAGCTGGCTGCCGATCACCCGCCAGGTGGCGGTCGATGCCGACAACTCGTCGAGCAACCAGTCGCGCTGCTCGGTGCCGAGCATGGTGCGCTCGGGGTCGTAGATCTCGGGGACGTCGACGCCGTCGGACGCGACCGGGCCGGTGGACGCCACCTCGGGGTCCCGGAACTGGCGCTCGTCGAGCAGGACGACGTCGACCATGCCCCCGATCGACAGGCGGCGGTGGATGCGGTCGGTGGCCCCGAAGCGCCGCACCGGCAACTGCTCGAAGAACGCGGGAACGGCACCGGCGCCCATCTCGTCGTCGGGGTCGCCCATGCCGTCGTGGTTGTCGAAGATGCACATCACGGGGTGGTTGGCGTGCATCGCCTGGAGGGCCAGGTCGGCGCGGATGTCGTGGTAGCGCCGGCGGAAGTCGGCGAAGGTGACGGCCTCGGGGTGGGCGGGCAGGTCGCGGCCGGCGACCGCCCAGTCGTCGGCCCACTCGGTGTTGTAGACGTAGTCGCCGAGGCTGAGCACGAGGTCGAGGTCGGTCTCGGGGTCGAGGGCCAGTTCGGCGAGGTCGCGGTGTGACGGGAAGTAGCCGTGCACGTAGCGCTGGCAGGAGAAGGCGGCGAGGCGCACCCGGTCGACTTCCCCGTCGGGCAGCGTCCGCGTGCGCCCGATCGGGCTCTGATGGCCGCGAGCGGTGAAGCGGTAGTAGTAGGTCGTCCCCGGCTCGAGGCCGTCGATGTCGAGGTGGACCGTGTGGTCGGCGGGTGCGGAGGCCGTCGCCGTGGCCCACGCCACCACGGCCGACGGGGTGAACTCGGGGTCGCGAGCGACCTCGACGCCCACGGGGACGCCGTCGCGACGGTCGAGGTCGGGGTCGACCCGCGTCCAGAGCACGACCCTGTCGACGGCCGGGTCGCCCGAGGCGATGCCGTCGGGGTACACGAGGTCGGGGCGGTAGGCGTCGCCGGTGGCCGCGGAGCGGGCGGTGGTGGTGGGCGGCGCACCCCGCCAGGGCCCCTCACCGCTCCCGCGGGGCCGGGCGGCCGCCATCCCGCCCATGGAGGCGCGGGCGAGGGCGAGGCCGGCGCCGGCGCCCGCGGTTGCCTTCAGGAAGGTTCGTCGATCCACATCCCACTCTGTTCCGCTCGGCCCGTTCCGTCGCGTCCACCGGCGCCGTGTCGCTCGGCGCCCGCGGCCGCCGGTGGCCCCGTTGGAATCTAGGCCGTGGCACGGCGCTCCGAGGTGCCGGCGCGCCCCGATCCGGGGCACCGTCACGAGGGCTTTGGCCGCCGTTCACCCCGGCGTTGCCGGCTGCGAGGTCGATGGACACGAGTAGCCTTCCGGTGCGGCCCCCGGTGCGGCCGCACCGCTGCAGCCGAGGGGAGCAGCCGAGGGGAGCAGGGTGCAGGCAAGCGACTCGTCGCCGGGGCGGTGGGGCCGCTCGATCGCCGTCGCGGTCATCGGTGCCCTGCTGGCCGGGACCGTCGCGGTCGTCGGCGCCGCGCCCGCGGGCGCGGTGCCCGCTCGCCAGTTCGTCCGCTCGTGGGGCAACCCGCCCCTCGGGCCGGGTGACTTCGCCGCCCCGCACGGTGTTGCCATCGACGCGTCGGGGCAGGTGTACGTGATCGACACGACGCAGGGCTGGGTGCAGGTCTTCACCGCCACCGGCACGCTGGTGCGGGGCTGGCCGGCGAGCGGCGGCACCCGCATCGCGCTCTCGCCCACGACCGGGAACGTGTTCGTGAGCAGCGAGTCGCTCTGCCGGGTCACCGAGTACACGCCCTTGGGCGCGATGGTGCGGAGCTACGGCACGTGCGGGCCCGCCAACGGTCAGTTCGACCGGCCGGCCAGCTTGGCGGTGGCGCCGGACGGGAGCGTGTACGTCGCCGACTACGTGAACGATCGCGTGCAGCAGTTCGACGCCACGGGCGGCTTCGTCCGGGCCTGGACGGTCGACAACGTCTACGCCATCGCCGTCGGGCAGGGCGGCGTGGTGCACGTCGGCAACTACCAGCGCACCGCCACCTACACCGCCGACGGGCAGTTGCTGCGCACGCTGGTGTCGGGTGCGACCAACAACCCGATCGGCATCGCCGCCGGGCCCGACGGTGCCACGTACGTGACGGACAGCTACGCCAACCTGGTCAAGAAATTCTCCGCCGCCGGCGCCTTCGTGACCCAGTGGGGCGGCGGCGGTCAGGGCAGCTCGGCACCCGGGTCCATCGACACGCCTGGGGGCGTCGCGGTCGCGCCGTCGGGCGACGTCTACGTCGTCGACCAGGGCAACCGCCGGGTGCAGCGGTTCACCGACACCGGTGCCTACGTGGCCGAGTTCGGCACCTACACGCGCGACGGCAGGCTCCGAGCGCCCGCCGGCGCGGCGACCGACGCGGCGGGCAACGTGTACGTCGCCGATCAGATGAACAACCAGGTCCAGGTGTTCGACGGGGAGGGCACCTTCCTGCGCAGGTGGCGTGATGCCGGACCGGGTCAGCGTCTCGACGGGCCGATGGGCATCGACGTCGCGGCCAACGGTGACGTCTTCGTCGCCAACTCGGGAGCGGACCGGGTCGAGCGCTACACCAGCGAGGGCCAGTGGTTGGGCACCATCGGGCAGGGGCAGTTGAGCTGGCCGACCTGGCTGGCGGTGGGGCCGAACGGACACGTGTACGTCACCGACACCACCGCGCTCCAGATCCGGGAGTTCGAGGCCAACGGCACCCTGGTCCGCTCGTTCGCACCCCGGGGAGGGACCGGCGACAGCACCGCCAGCACGCCGTGGGCGATCACGACGGGCCCGGACGGCTCGGTGTACGTCGTGGACAAGGGCCTGTCGCGCATCCGCCAGTTCACCGCCACCGGCACCTTCGTCAGGGGATGGGGCAGCGTCGGCACGGGCGCCGGCCAGCTCACCGAGGCCAACGGCATCGCGCTGGACCCCACCGGCGACGTCTACGTCACGGACTGCGCGGGCGATCGCGTGCAGCGCTTCAGCCCGACCGGCGAGCACCTCGACGTCCTGGGCGCCCGAGGCACGGGGAACGGCCAGTTCATGTGCCCCGTGGGCATCGCCTTCTCGGGCTCCGACCTCTACGTCGCGGACAGCAACACCGGTCAGGGCGACAGCAACGATCGCATCGAGCAGTTCGCCTACCCGCCGTCCGCGCTGCTCGACGTGACCCTGGCCGTCGACGAGACCGATGTGCTCGTGGGCGACACCGTCCACTTCCACGTCACGATCGACAACCTGGGAGAGACGACGCTGACCGGGGTGACCAGCGCCGCCTCGAACGCGGCCGACTGCACCCGGGACGTGCCCGACATCGCCGGTCTCACCACGGCCACCTTCGACTGCACGTACCAACCCACGGCCGGTGACCTCCCGCAGTTCGCCACGTCGGTCGGCATCGACACCGATCAGGGCCCGGTGGTGGCGTCGAACCCGGTCACCGTCGAGGTCGCCCACCGCATCCACCTCAGCCCGGCGCGTGAGTGGTCGGCGTCGACGTCGTCGTTGCCCGACACCGACCCCATCGCCCCCGCCGGGCCCGGCAACGGCGGGCAGGGTCTGGCGACGGACCCGTCCGGTCGGGTGTTCGTGGCCGGCAGCCGGGACTTCCGCCTGACCGCGCGGGTGGCCCGGTTCGCCGGCAACGGGGTGTTCGACACGCAGTGGGGCACCGCCGGCCAGGCCGCAGGCCAACTCTGGTACCCGGACAGCGTGGCGGTGGCGCCCGACGGCGACGTGTTCACCACCGAGTGCACCGACGTGCACCGGGTGCAGCGCTTCGCCGCCGACGGCACACCAGAGCAGGCCTGGACCGAGCCGACAGGCCCGGGCGCCGGCTGCTCACCCGCCGACGTGGCCGTGGCCCCCGACGGCACCGCCTACGTGGCCGACTCGGCCAACAACCGGATCGACCGGATCACGGGCAACGCCTACACACCGGGATGGGGCTCGTCCGGCAGCGGCCCGGGCCAGTTCAACGGGCCGCGCGCGGTGGCGGTGGCGCCGGACGGGACCGTCTACGTCGTCGACGCCGGCAACCGCCGGGTCCAGCGCTTCTCGGCCGCCGGCGCGTTCCTGGGAGAGTTCGGCTCCAGCGGTACGGGAAACGGGCAGTTCGTCGACCCGAGGGACATCGCGGTCACCGCCGCCGGCTGGGTGCTGGTGGCCGACTTCGGCAATGCGTCCGGCGGTCGTCGGGTCCAGGTGTTCAGCCCGACCGGGACCTTCCTGGGCAAGGTCGGGGTGCGCACCGATGATCTCGCCGTCCACACCGACGCCGGCGGGAACACCCACGTCTACGTCTACCCCTTCGACGGCGACGACCCGTCGGGTGTGATCCGCGAGTACGTGGCGCCGGCGGGCGCCTACCTCACCGCCACCCTCACGACGGACCGCACCCAGATCGGCGTGGGCGGCACGCTCGAGTACCAACTGGCCATCGAGAACGTGGGCGACGTGCCCCTCACCGGCGTCACCGTGGACGCCGGCCCCCTGTCCGGCTGCGGGGGCGCGACCGTGGATCTGGCACCGGGGGCGAGCACGACCCGGGCGTGCACGCACCGGGCGCAGACCGGGGACATCGGCCGCTACTACGCACGCGTCTCGGTGGACGCCGACCAGACCAGCCCCTTCCTCACGGCCAACACCGGCGTCGAGGTGCTGCTCCGCGTGGTGAACCACTGGGGGAGCGACCGCCTGGAGTCGGCCGACGGGATCGTCGCCAACTGGGCGGGGGACGTCTACGTCACCGACTGCGACGCTCATCGGGTGCTGCACTACCGGTCCGACGGCACGTTCGTCCGCGCCTGGGGCGCCGAGGGCACCGGCGACGGGCAGTTCTCGTGCCCAACTGACATCACCATCAACAGCGCCGGCCACCTGCTGGTGGCGGACGCCACGCTGCGCCGGGTCCAGGAGTTCACCGCCACCGGTGGCTTCGTCCGCCGGTGGGACACCGGCACGGTCCAGAACTACGGGCGCGTGACCTCGCTCGACACCGACGACGCCGACAACGTCTACGTGGCCGACGAGGACGACGGCTTCGTCGGGCCCCCGTGCTGGTACGACCAGTGGGGTGCCTACGTCTGCACCCAGTACCCGGCCAGCCCCGCCAACAACGCGGTGCGGCGGTTCTCACCGACCGGCACGCCGGTGAGCCAGACGAGCCTGACCAACGCCGGGGGCATCGCCATCACCAGCGCCGGCGAGATGCTCGTGGCCCGCGGCCAGGGCATCCAGGTGCGGGGCGCGGGAGGTGACGTGCTGGGCACCATCACCACGCCCCCGAACCCGACCTATCCCGACGACCCGGGCCGGGTGGCGGTCGACCGGTTCGGCTTCATCTGGGCGACCTACCCCGGTGTGGTACGGAAGTTCACGCCTGGCGGCTTCGAGTTGGCGCGCTGGTCCATCCCCCGTGCCTTCGACATCGCCTTCGACCGCGACAACGCCTACGTCACCGACGGTGCACGCGGCGGGATCACCAAGCTCGGTGCGATCAGCGCCGGCGGAGGCACGGTCGCCGGCACGGTCACCGACGCCACCAGCGGCGCGCCGATCCCTGGTGCCCAGGTGGCGCTGCTGCGGGCGGCCGACTACTGGTTCGTCGGTGGTGCCACCGCGGCCGGCGACGGCACGTTCGAGGCCGAGGTGCCTCCCGGCACCTACTACCTGTCCGTCCTGGACCCGGCGAGGACGCACGACCCGGCCCTGTACGGCGCGCCCACGGCCGTGACCGTCACCAACGGCGGAACCGCCCACGCGGACCCGGCGCTGGCACCGAACCGGGGCGCGGTGGCCGGCACCCTCACCGAGGACGGCACGGGCGACCCCGTGACGGCGGCCTGGGCCATCGCGCTGAGCGGCACCACCGCCGCCCCCGAGATCGGGGCGGGATCGGATGCGGCCGGTCACTACCGCCTGGACGGTCTCCGACCAGGGAACCACCTGATGGTGTTCGTCGACCCGGCGGGGGGCCACGTGGCCGAGTTCCACCCGAACGCACCGGCGGCGTCGGGGGCCGTGCCGGTCCCGGTCACCGCCGGCGGCACGGCCACCGCCGACGCCGCGTTGGCGACCCAGGCCCGTGACCCGGGCGGGGCCCTCCTCACCGGGCGGGTGCGGGGCAGGTTCAACGACGGCGGCCTCCGCTACGTCGGCAACGTCGGGGTGATCGCCCTCAGGGGGTCCGACTTCCGCTTCGTCGCGGGCACGGTCACCGACGCCGACGGGCGGTATGCGCTCGACGTGGCGCCGGGCACCTACAAGGTGGTGTTCATCGACGGCACTGGCGATCACGCCTCCTCGTGGCACAACGGTCGCTCCTACGACCAGTTGGCCCAGGCCGATCCCGTCACCGCGCCCGCCACGGTCGACGCCGACCTCGCCCGGGTCACCGCCGAGGCCGTCGGCACGATCGACGACGAGCGGACCGGCGAGGCGCTGCCCGGCATCTGGGTGCTCGCCCTCGACGAGCACGGCGTCGTCGCCTCGACCACCACCGACGCCGGCGGCGCCTACCAGCTGCGGAGCCTTCCGCCCGGCGACTACCGGTTCCTCTACATCGACCCCACCGGCACCCACGCCGCGGAGTACAACAACGACACCCTGTACCCGACGGACCCGCCGCTCCAAGGCGTGGTGCCGGGCCGGTTTCTGTACCTGAGCGCGTCGCTCGGGCCCTGAGGACCTTGGCCTCTGTCGCTCGCGGTGGTCTGCGCGCACGATCGGGGTGGAGACGTCGAGAGGAGGCCGGTCATGGCTGACGAGGGCATCCAGGTCGAAGCAGGAGACCCGCGGACCGCCGCCATCGCCCGCTTGAAGGCGCGGCGCGAATTCGGTCAGCACGTGGTGTCGTACGTGGTGGTGAACGCCTTCCTGGTGGGCGTGTGGTTCGTCACCGGCGCGGGGTACTTCTGGCCGGTGTGGGTGATCGGTGGCTGGGGCATCGGGCTGGTGCTGCACGCGTACACCGTGTTCTTCCAGAAGCCCATCACCGAGGCCGACATCGAGCGCGAGATCCACCGCCACGGCCCGGCGGCGCCGGCCTGATCGCAGGCGGCCGGCGGCGTGGAGCGGCCGGATGGTGTGCGCGGTCGTAGTGATATGCGCCGTCGCAATGGCCAGGCTCCAAGGACTCGACCGGTCGACGCGGCGCTGCACGAACGGCGACAGGCGATCGGGCGTCGGCGTCGAGTCAGGCCCGGCTGGTGACGAACTTGACTGTGTCCTTGACGGTCGGGTCGGTGTCGGACTTGGCGGTCACTGTCGCGGTCAGGCTCGAGCCTGCGGGGGCGGCGGTCTTCACCTTGACCACCACCGTCATCGACAGGTTGGCGCCCGGTGCGAGCGACGGGGTGCGGTAGGTGCCGGCCACGACGGCGGCCGTGACGTTGGTGGCGCCGACCGTGTACGTGACGCCGAACGCGGTGGTGGACCCGGTGCCCTTCAGGCGCAGCACGTCGGAGGCCGGGCCGTCGTTCTGCACCTTGACGGTGTAGGTGACCGTCGAGCCCCTGGCGGCCGACCCCGAGCGGGTCTGGTTGAGGCCCGTCGAGTTGTACACGTTGTTCCCGACGAAGCTGCCGCTGCCCTTCCTGATGAGCGCGTCCGGGCGGGGCGTGATCGCCACCCCGAACTTCTGGATGCGGTGGTTCCCGGTGTCGGCCACGTAGACGTTGCCGTCGGCGTCGATCGCGGCGCCGGACGGGACCTGGAACGCGCCGTTGCCGGACCCGAGGGTTCCCCACTTCGTGAGGAACGTGCCGGTCGAGGTGAACTTCTGGACGCGGTTGTTGTAGCTGTCCGCGACGTAGACGTCGTTGTCGTCATCGACCCCGACACCGAAGGGCCGGTTGAACTGGCCGTTGCCGGTCCCGCTGGTGCCCCACGTGGCGACGAACCCGCCGTTCGAGCCGAACTGCTGGATGCGGTGGTTGTCGGTGTCGGCGACGTAGACGTTGCTGTTGTCGTCGACCGCCACCCCGAGCGGTGAGCGGAACTGGCCCGTGCCCGTCCCGTAGGAGCCCCACTTGGCGAGGAAGGTGCCGGTGGAGGTGAACTTCTGGACCCGGTTCCCGAACTCCTCGGTCACGTAGAGGTTGTTGCTGCTGTCCGTTGCGACGCCGATCGGTCGGTTGAACTGGCCGTCGCCCGACCCGGTGGTTCCCCATTTCGTGAGGAACGTGCCGGTCGAGGTGAACTTCTGGATCCGGTTGTTGAGGTAGTCGGCGACGTACACGTTGCCGTTGCTGTCGACGGCCACACCGCTCGGGTTGTTGAACTGGCCGTCGCCGAACCCGTAGCTGCCCCACTGGCCGAGGTAGGCGCCGCTGGCGGTGAACCTCTGGATCCGGTTGTTGCCCCCGTCGGCGACGTAGATGTTGCCGCTGCCGTCGACCGCCACGGCGAAGGGGCTGCTGAACTGGCCGTTCGCCGACCCGTAGGTGCCCCACGTGGTGAGGAACGTGGGCGGGGCCTCCGTCGCCCCGACCGGAGCGACGGCAACGACCCCCAGCATCGCCACCAACAGAGCGATCACCAGCAGGAACACGACGTCGAAGCGCGATCTCATCCTCATGGCTTCAACGTCGCGCCGGGCGCCGTGAGCGAGACAGTGCCGAAGGTCCCTTGCCCGTGGGGGCCGCCAGTCGGTCAGGCCCGGCTCGTGACGAACTTGACGGTGTCCCGGAAGGCGGGGTCGGCGGTCGACTTCGCGGTCAGTGTCGCGGCGAGGCTCGAGCCGACGGCTGCGGAGGCCTTGACCTTGACCTCGGCCTTGACCGTGAAGGTGGCGTTCTCGGCGTTGACACGGCGCCCGCCGCGACCGAGGGCAGGGCCGTCAGGCCGGGAAGGGCCCGCACCCACCGCCCTCGTCACCCATCAGAGGCCCTTCGCCTCTGCACGGCGGCCGACGGGGGCGCGACCGTCGAACCCATGGTCGGCACGAGATTGGCACAGGCAGTCGTCCTCGTCTTGATGCTCGCGGTCGCCGCCACCCTCGGCGCGGTGCCGGCAGCACCGGGCGTCGTGGCGTCGCCGGCGTCGGTGCCCGCTCCACCGTTCGTGGCCAGCTGGGGTGACTACGCGTCCGGCCCCGGGCTCTTCAACGATCCGGTCGGCTTGGCGGTGGCCGGTGCCGGCGACGTGTACGTGCTGGACACGCACAACGCCCGGGTCCAGGTCTTCCGCCCGGACGGGGCGTTCCTACGGATGTGGGGACGCTTGGGCCAGCAACCGGGGCAGTTCATGTACCCCGACGGGATCGCCGTCGGTCCCGATGGCTCGGTCTACGTCACGAGTGACGCACGGGTGCAGAAGTTCAGCGAGGATGGTGACTTCGTCACCGAATGGGGCACGAACGGGAGCGGCGCCGGCCAGTTCCAGGCGCCCCATGGCGTTGCGGTCGATGACGCGGGCAACGTCTTCGTGGTCGACACCATCAACCACCGCGTTCAGCGCTTCACCGACACGGGGACGTTCGTCGGGGCGTGGGGGAGCGAGGGGAACGGGAACGGCCAGTTCGCGACCGCTACGGCGATCGCCGTCGACGGGACGGGCCAGGTCTTCGTCACCGAGCCGTACGCCCAGCGCATCCAGGTGTTCACGGTCGACGGCACGTTCGTGCGGCAGTGGTCGACCGGTTCGTCGCCGGAGGGCGTGGCCATCGGTGACGACGGGACCGTGTACGTCGCCGACGAGGCGGGCGACCAGATCCAGCGCTGGGCCGGGGACGGCACGCCGCTCGCTGGGTGGGGCGGACCTGGCGCCGGCGAGGGTCAGTTCGACAACCCGCACGGGATCGCGCTGACGCCGGGGGGCGATGTCCTGGTGTCGGAGCGGAGCACGATGTACGGCACCGACACGGGCGACCAGGACCGCGTGCAGCGCTTCGCCCCCGACGGGACGTTCCTGGACCTGTGGGGCGGCGCCGGCCCCCTCGGTGGCCAGCTCGACGGACCACGAGGGGTGGCCATGGATGGCGAGGGCAGCGTGTACGTGGCCGACGGGTACTGGATCCGGAAGTACCGCGCCGACCGGTCCTTCGTGACGAGGTGGCATCCTCCGGCGCCGAGTGGCCAGGTCGCCAACCCCTGGGGCGTTGCGGTGGGTCCTGACGGAAGCGTCTACGTGACCGACGTCCAGCACGACCGGGTGCAGAAGTTCACCGCGGACGGCACGCTGATCACCGAATGGGGCTCGGAGGGGAGAGGGCCCGGAGAGTTCCAGAGCCCGCACGGGGTGGCCGTGGACGCCGCTGGCCGTGTCTTCGTCGCCGACTCCTGGAACCACCGCATCCAACGCTTCACCGCCGCCGGGACCTACGTGCGCTCGTGGGGTGGACCGGCCGACGAGGTGCCCCGCGATGGCCAGTTCTACCTGCCCCTCGGGGTCGCGATCGATCGCACGGGCCGGGTCTATGTCACCGATTCGGGCATCCATCGCGTGCAGGTCTTCAGCGTCAACGGGACCTTCCTGGCCAAGTGGGGCACGCAAGGGACGGGCGACGGGCAGTTCCGCCAGCCGTTCGGCATCGCGGTCGACCGGAGCGGGCGGGTGTACGTCACCGACGCCCGGTTCCCCGGCGACGAGCGAGCCTCTCTCGATCAGGTCCAGGTGTTCACCTCGACCGGGTCGTTCCTCACCCGCTGGGGAGGGACGGGAGCGGGCGCCGGCGCGTTCGACCGTCCGTACGGCATCGCGGCCGATCGGGTGGGCCGGGTGGTGACGAGCGAGTGGGGCAACGGCCGCCTTCAGGAGTTCGCCTATCCGCCTGACGTCACTGATCCGACCGTGACCGTCCAACGCCCCGGCACCGGCGCGGTGTACGGGCAGAACCGTGTGGTCACCGCCAGCTACAGCTGCACGGACGAAGCCACCGGATCGGGCATCGACGTCTGCGTCGGCGACGTGCCCAACGGGACGGCCCTCCCGACGTCGACCGTCGGCCCCCACACCTTCTCGGTCTTCGCTGCCGACAACGCCGGCAACACGACAACGGTCAACCGCACCTACACCGTGGCCGCGCCCCGTCCTGATGGGCGCATCCGGCTCGGCACCCAGTCGCTGCTGGGCAACGACCTGTACAACACCACCGCCGCGGGGCAGACCGTCACGGCTCGCACACCTCGGGGGGCCACCGTCTCGTACTTCGTGTCGGCACAGAACGACGCCCTGTTCGCGGACGCCCTGCGGCTGCGAGGCTCACCCTCGTCGCCCGCCTTCACGGTCCGCTACCTCGTCGGTGGATCCGATGTCACCGTGCCGGTGACGCGGGGCGACTACCGCACCCCTGCGCTCGCCCCTGGGTCCAGCCAAGTCGTCCGGGTCGATGTGACGGTCCGGACGACTGCACCTGCCGGGTCGGTGCTCGAGGGCACGGTGATCGTCAAGTCCGATGGCGACGTCACCCTCAAGGACACCGTGGGCTTCACGACCCGACGGGCCTGACCGATGGCTCGCCCGCGACAGGATCGTCATCCCGGGTACCACGAAGGCCGCTCGAACCGTGACATCACCGGGGGGCGCCGACGGGACGTACGAGACGAGGACGCTGGCGTCCGGCCCCCCGGCCGAACAGCTCGATGCCACCACCGAGAGCGGCGACCATGGGCAGCACCGCCTCGGAGTAGCGGGCGTACGCCTCGCGTCCCGGTGAGCGCCTGTCCGTGAGGTCGTCCACGGCGGTGCGCGTGTACGCCGCGAGCACGAACGTCCAAACAGGGACGGACCGTCGTAGCACGGAGATTCAGTCGACCACCAGGGTGAAGGCCACCTGGTTGATCAGGGCCTCGGCGCTGCTGTCGAAGGTCGACACCTGGATGGTGCGGGAGGGGCATACCGTCCTGCTCGAGGGTCCGGGTCGGTCAGGCCGGGCGCGGGTGGCCCATCTCGCTCTTGAATCGACCCGACAGGCGGGTCATGAGGACGGCCGCGGCGATGATGAGGGCGCCCGAGACCATGATCAACAGGGGGGCGCGGTTCTCGCCCGGGAAGAACCAGCCGATGGCCCACGGCACGTTGCCCAGCAGGCCGAGGGCGCCGACGGCGGAGAGCACCACCCGACCGGGGCGCATGCCCAGGGCCAGCAGGGCGACGGCGTTGGCGATACCGAACAGGGCGGCGAAGCCGGGCGCCTGCGCGCCGCACACCGCGGCGCCGGCGACCACCACCACCGCACCGAGCACCTCGAAAACGACGGGCCACCGGGTGAGGGCCGACCAACCCACCGCCAACAGGCCGATCCCGATCAGCCAGACGGTGAGCCCGGTCACCACCCCGGCCTCGTTCGCGAACCAGGCGATGGTCGGCGGGGCGCTCTGGACCACGGCCAAGGCACCGATCGTGCCGGCGATGACCTGGCCGGTGCCGGTCGGCGCGAACCCACGCACCACGGCCACGGCCACGAGCAGCGCTCCGGTCACCACGAGGACGAGCATGCCGGAACCCTCGATCTCGCTGGCGATCATGCCGCTGCCCACGAGCAGGGCGACGCCGCCGACCGTCTCGGTGATCCAGGGCAGGGGCGTCCGGAGGCGGAGGCCGAAGGCGAAGAGGGCGGCACCGACGACCCAGACGGCGACGCCGGCGGTGAGTGGTGTCCACAGGTACAGGACCCACCCACCAACGGCCACGGGGATCGCGGCGAGGGCGACCAGCTCCTGGACGGGGCGCTCCCTCCACCACCAGTAGAGCCCGCTGACCGCGGCGGTCGTGGTGGCCGCGGCCGCGCCGACCACGGTGGCATCCCCGGCACCGGCGGCATCGGCCAGGACACCCGCGAAGGTGGCGGCGGCCATGGTCGAGACCAGCAAGAGCACGGCCCGCAGGCGGGTCAGGGCAGGGTCGGCCCCCTCGTGGACGGCCAGCCCGGCGAGGCCGAGCACGACCGCGGCGGCACCGGCCAGGCCCATGCGACCGGCCGCGCTCAGGTCACCCCAGAAGCTGCTGACGATGAGGAGGAGGCCGGCACCGGCCAGGGCGGCGCCGAGGTAGCCGAGCGCCTCGGCCACCACCGGCACCCGTGGCGAGCGCCAGCGGGCGCGGGCGGGGGTGGGCGCAACGGCGGTCTCGATGCTCGGCGACGTGACCGAGATCGCCGTGGGCTCCCGTGCCGACGGGTGGCCGGCCTCGAACGCGGCGATGGCCTCGGCCTGGTCCTCGGTGAGGAGGCCGGCGGCCACCCACCGGTCGATCTCGGACAGCGGGGGAGCGGACGGGCGGACCGTCCGTGCCTCGGTGGGGTGGTCCCGTCCCGCGAGCTGTGCGCGCACGACGAACACGGCAACCACCACGATGATGAGCAAGAGCGCCAGCATCACCATGGCCACCCTCCTTCGGGTCGGCGGGACCCGGCGCCTCGTCGGCACTCGGATCGCTCACCTGCAGCGTGGGCGCGCGGTGGCCCGTGGGCTAGGGCCGATGGTCCTTCGCTGCACGGCCAAGGCGGTCAGGCCGATCGGGGCGACGGGCCCGTCGAGATGGGCGACAACCTGCGCGGGGTCGATCTCGAGGTTCCGGGTCGACCTCGGCAGCGCGGGTGGGCCGAGGCAGGTCGACGGGATTCGGTCAGGACCGGCGGGTGACGAACTTGACCTTGTCTTTGATGGTCAGGTCGGTGGTCGACTTGGCGGTCAGTGCTCCGGTGAGGCTCGATCCGGCGGGGGCGCTCGTCTTGACCTTGACCTCGACCGTGATCTCGAAGGTGGCCCCGGGAGCGAGGGTGGGGGTGGTGTAGGTCCCGGCGGCGACCTGGGGGGTGATGTCGACGCCGCCGGTGGAGTACAGCACCCGGAACGCGGCGGTGGAGGCGGTGCCGCGGAGGCGGAGGGTGTCGGGGAAGGGTGCGTCGTTCTGGACCGACACGTAGTAGGTGACGGTGCCACCCCGCGCTGCGGCGCCGGTGCGGGTCTGGCCGACCCCGGTGGTGTTGTAGATGTCGTCGCCGAAGTAGGTTCCGGTCGCTCCTTTGCGGATGCGCCCGTCGGGCCGGGGATCGGCCACGACGTAGTGGTGGGTGCGCGTCCCGGTGTTCCCGGCGCGGTCGGTGGCGGTGACGGTGAAGGACTGCTGGCCGAGCGTGGCGGTGGGGACCAGTTGGCCGTCGGGGACGGTGCCCACGCAGGTGGCGATCCCGGACCCGCCCGACTCATCCGTGCACGAGAAGTCCGCGGTGACGGCCTGGTTGCGGGCGTAGTACTGCCAGACGGCGGGTGGGGTGGTCAGCACCACGGTCGGGTCGGTCACGTCACCGAACCTCTGGATCCGGTTGTTGAACGTATCGGCGACGTAGACGTTGCCCGAGCCGTCGACCGCTACCCCTTCCGGCTCGTTGAACTGGCCGTCGCCGGTCCCGTAGGTGCCCCACTTGGTGCGCAAGAACCGGAACGTGCCGGTGAACGTGAACACCTGGACCCGGTTGTTGCCGCTGTCGGCGACGTAGACATCGCCGTCACCGTCGACCGCCACCCCGTCTGGGCGGTCGAACTGGCTGTTGCCGGTCCCCCAGGTGCCCCACTGGGTGAGGTAGGCGCCGGTCGAGCTGAACTTCTGCACCCGGTTGTTGAGCTCGTCGGCGACGTAGACCTCGCCGTCGCTGTCAACCGCGACCCCAAGCGGACCGTTGAACTGGCCGTTCCCGGTCCCTTGGGTGCCCCACTGGGTGAGGTAGGCGCCGGTCGAGGTGAACTTCTGCACCCGGCTGTTGCCGCGGTCGGTGACGTAGACGTTGCCGTCACCGTCGACCGCCACCCCGCCCGGGGCGTCGAACTGGCCGTTCCCGGTCCCTTGGGTGCCCCACTGGGTGACGTAGGCGCCGGTCGAGGTGAACTTCTGCACCCGGTGGTTGTAGAGGTCGGCCACGTAGACGTCGCCGTCACCGTCGACCGTCACCCCGTACGGATAGTAGAACTGGCCGTTCCCGGACCCGAAGGTGCCCCATTGGGTGAGGTAGGCGCCGGTCGAGGTGAACTTCTGCACCCGGTTGTTGTAGGTGTCGGCGACGTAGACGTTGCCGTCACCGTCGACCGCAACGCCGAACGGGTGGTCGAACTGGCCGTTCCCGGTCCCGGGGGTGCCCCATTTCGTGATGAACGACGGCGGGTCCTCCGCCGACGCGGGGTCGGTCCCGGCCCCCACCGCCAGCATCGACGCCAACACCGCCATCACCAGCAGCCGCACCAGACCTACCCGGAGCGTCGTACTCGATGCCATGGGACGACCGTCGCGCCCACCGGGCCGATCAGGTAGAGGCGAAGGCCCCGTCGTGGGGACCCGACGGCTGCACAGGGGTGCCGGTCAGGGCCGGCTGGTGATGAACCTGACGGCGTCCTTGACGGTGGGGTCGGTGTTGGACTTGACCTTCAGGGTTGCACTGAAGCTCGAACCGGTGGGGGCGGCGTTCGTGACCATGACCTGGGCCTTCACGATGAAGGTCGCCCCTGGTGCGAGCACGGGGGTGGTGTAGGTCCCCGCGGTCACGCCGTTGGTGATGCCGGTGCTGCCGTGGGAGTACTTGACGGTGAAGCCGCCGCTCGATGCGGTGCCTTTCAGGAGGAGTGCTTCAGGGAAGCGGGCATCGTTCTGTACCGAGACCTGGTAGGTGATCGTCCCGCCCCCTGCCACGGATCTTCTGCTCGTCTGACCCGTCCCGGTGGCGTTGTAGATGTCGTCGCCGACGTAGGCGCCGTGGTCACCCCAGAGCCTGATGCGGCCGCCGGGCCGGGGCGGGTACCTGAACTTCTGGATCCGGTCGTTGTTGGTGTCGGCGACGTAGACGTTGCCGTGGCCGTCGACCGCTACCCCAATCGGGTTGTCGAACTGGCCGTCGCCGGTCCCGTAGGTGCCCCACTTGGTGCGCAGGAACCGGAGCGTGCCGGTGAACGTGAACACCTGGATCCGGTGGTTGCCCGTGTCGGTGACGTAGACGTCGCCGTCACTGTCGACTGCGAGCCCGCCCGGGCCGTTGAACTGGCTGTTGCCGGCCCCGCCGGTGCCCCATTGGGTGAGGTAGGCGCCGGTCGAGGTGAACTTCTGCACCCGGTTGTTGCCCCAGTCGGTGACGTAGACGTCGCCGTCACGGTCGACCGCCACCCCAAGGGGGCCGTCGAACTGGCCGTTCCCAGACGCGCTGCCGGTGCCCCACTGGGTGAGGTAGCTGCCGGTCGAGGTGAACTTCTGCACCCGGTTGTTGCCCCAGTCGGTGACGTAGACGTCGCCGTTCCCGTCGACCGCCACCCCTTGCGGATTGAAGAACTGGCCGTTGCTCGTCCCCTGGGCGCCCCACTTGGTGAGGTAGGCGCCGGTGGCGGAGAACTTCTGGACCCGGTGGTTCCCCATGTCGGTGACGTAGACGTCACCCGCGCCGTTGACCGCCACCCCCAGCGGGCCGTTGAACTGGCCGTTTCCCGTCCCGTAGGTGCCCCATTGGGTGAGGTAGCTGCCCGCAGAGGTGAACTTCTGCACCCGATTGTTGTAGGTGTCGGCGACGTAGACGTTGCCGTGGCTGTCGACCGCGACGCCGACCGGGCTGTCGAACTGGCCGTTCCCGGTCCCTGTGGTGCCCCATCTCGTGATGAACGACGGTGGGTCCTCCGCCGCCGCAGGACCGGTCGAGGTGACCACCGCCAGCATGGACGCCAACAACGCCAGCACCACGAACCGCACGACACCTGTCCGCAGCCTCGTGGTCGATGTCATGGAGACACCGTCACGCCGCACCGGTCGGTCAGGTAGAGGCGAAGGTCCTGCGCCCTGTCCTTGGTCGTGACGAAGGTGCCGTCGGCGTCGAAGCGCTGGACCCGGTGTTCGCAGCGGGGCCTTCTGGCAGTGGGGCCGCCCCCGTGCGCTCGCGAAGATTTCTTCGTGGGTGTGCATCCAGGCGGGGAGGTTGGAACGATTTAGTACTAACAACATCCACTCCCGTCCAGGAGGACACCCCATGAACATCAAGCGCATCAGCGCCGGCGTCGCCGCCGCCGTGGCGACGGTCTCGATCGTCGCCACGACCTTCGCCGGCCCCGCCAACGCCAGTTCCTCGCAGGCCGAGGGCGACCCGGGCTCCATCGCCGACATCGTCGCCTCCAGCGGCGAGGGCTTCGACACCAACGGCCGTGACTACGACGTCCTGTTGGCCGCCGTGTCCGCTGCTGGCCTGGTCGAGACGCTCGACACCCCCGGCCTCGACGTGACCGTCTGGGCCCCCAAGGACCGTGCCTTCGTCCGCACCGCCAAGGACCTCGGTTTCGACGGTGCCGACAGCGACGAGGAAGGCGCCTGGAACTTCCTGGTGGCCGCGCTCACCGACATCGGCGGTGGCGATCCCATCCCGACGCTGACCACCATCCTCCAGTACCACGTCACCCCTGACGCCCGTGGTCCTGGCCGGGTGCTCGCCGCCACCCGGTTCCCGACCCTGGCTGAGATCGGCATCCGCCACGTCCCGGGCACCCTCGCCCTCATCGACAAGGACCCCGACATCACCAACCCCCGGCTGGTGCCCAGCGCCATCAACATCCGTGCCAACAACGGCGTGATCCACACCGTCAGCCGGGTGCTGATCCCCGTCAACCTCTGATCCCATCCCCCCGGACCGGAGTGGGGCACGACCTGCGGGTCGTGCCCCACTTCGGGTTTTCGGTCGCCGACCCCACCGGTGCCATCGGAGGGTCGCCCCGGAGGAAGAAGGCAGCGGGCGGGTGCATCCGAATCCACTCCTCGGATCGAAATAACTACCGTGCTGGTCATGTCGAGCGCCGAGGAGTCGTCGCTCGCCGACGAGAGGGCCGACGCCCTGTCGACCCTCTCCGTGCGCTTCGCCGCCGGCGACCCCGATGCCCTCGAGGCGATGTACGCCGAGCACGGCGCCCTCGTGCACTCGTTCTGCCGACGGTCGCTCGACCCGGCCCGTGCCGCGGACGCGACCCAGGACGTCTTCCTCGCAGCCTGGCGCTCCCGGGAGCGGTATCGCCCCGAGGCCGGGACCCTGGCGGGGTGGCTTCTGGGCATCGCCCGCTTCAAGGTCATCGACGTCCTGCGGGCCGACGGGCGCCAGCCGGTGCTGGTGGCCGAGCCGGGCATCGCCGGCGGCGAGCAGGTCTTCGATCGGTCGGTGGACGAGGCCGGCGTCACCGACCTGGCCGAGCGGATGCTCGTGGCCGAGGCCCTCGAGGGGCTCTCTCCCCGCTCCCGGGAGATGGTGCGGCTCTCGTTCTTCGAGGACCTCACCCACGCCCAGATCTCCGAGCGCACCGACGTGCCCCTCGGCACCGTGAAGAGCGACATCCGCCGCGGCCTCGACCAGATGCGCCGCCACCTGAGTGGGCTCGACCATGTCGCGTGATCGCGCGTACCCGGCCGTGAGCCCGGCTGAGTGGGATCGCCTTCGGGCCATCGTGGGTCGTCTCGACGACGAGGACTCGGCCCGGATCGACCCCCCCGTGGAGCTCTGGGGGCGTATCGCGGCGGCCGTCGCCTCGGAGTCGGTTGCCTCGGACGCTGCCTCCGCGGTCAACCGACCGCCGGCGGGTGCGCTCGCCGCCACCCTCGATCCTGCGGGTGACGGGGACGACGCGGTGCGCGACCGCCTGCGCGCCATCGCCGTCCGGCTGGACCACGAGGACTTCGCCCGGGTCGTCCCTCCCGCCGAGCTGTGGGGGCGTATCGCAGCGGCCGTCGCCTCGGAAACCGACGCCGAGGCCACGCCCGCCGACCCGCGCATCGTCGAGCCGCCTCGACCGGAGCCGGTGGTGCCGGTCGTCTCCCTCGACGCCCACCGCCGGCGACGCCACCGCCGGGTCCTCGCCGCCGCGGCCGCCGCGGTGGTCGTGGTCGCCATGACGGTCGCCGTCCTCACGCGGGGCGGCTCGTCCCCGACCGGCGACGAGCCCGAGCTGGTGGCCAGCACCGAGCTCGAGCCGCTGGAACCGGTGGGCGGCGCCAGCGCGGAGGTACGCCTCGTTCGCCAGGACGACCAGCTCGAGCTCGAGCTCGAGGCACGGAACATGGCCGCCGCGCCCCAGGGCCAGCACTACGAGCTGTGGCTGCTCGACCCCAGCTCGGCGACCGCGGAGCCGGTGTCGCTCGGCACGATGAGCGGCAGCACCAGCGTCGCGGTGCCCGAGGGCGTCGACCCCGACGCCTACGACGTGGTCGACGTCTCCCTCCAGGAGGCGGGCCAGAGCGAGCACTCCGGCCACAGCCTCCTGCGCGGCACGCTCGCCTGACCGCGTCCGGACCTGCCGGCTCCCCAGGGGTGTGGAACTGGCCGTTGGCGGTGCCGTAGGCGCCCCAAGTCGTGACGAAGGTGCCGTCGGGTTGGAAGCGCTGGACGCGGTGTTCCAGTCGGTGACGCAGGCGTCGCTGGTTTCAGGGTCGACGGTCACCTCCATGACCCGAGGCCGCGTTGTTTCGGTCAGGCCCGGCTGGTGACGAACTTGACGGTGTCCTTCTTGGTCGGGTCGGTGTCGGACTTGGCGGTCAGCCTGGCGCTGAGGCTCGAGCCAGCCGGTGCGGAAGTCTTCACCTTGACCGTCACCGTCACCGACACGCTGGCTCCCGGCGCGAGCGACGGGGTGAGGTAGGTGCCGGTCACGACGGCGGACGTGACGTTGGTGCCGCCGACGGTGTAGCTCACCCGGAAGTGGGTGGTGGAGGTGGTGCCTCTCAGGCGGAGCACGTCGGTCGCCTCGCTGTCGTTCTGGACCTTCACGGTGTAGGTGACTGTCGAGCCGCGGGGGGCCGAGCCGTTACGGGTCTGGTCGATCCCGGTGGTGTTGTAGACGTCGTTGCCGACGAAGGCGCCGGAGCCCTTCTTGATGCGGCCGTCGGGCCTCGGTGTGGCGACCGTGTAGGTATGGGTCACCTCGCCGACGTTGGTGGCCCGGTCCGTGGCGGTGACGGTGAAGGCGTGGTTCCCGTACCCGCTGGTGGGGACGAGGGCCCCGTCGGGGACCGTGCCGGAGCAGGAGCCGAGTCCCGAGCCTCCGGGCTCGTCGGTGCACGAGAAGTCGGCGACGACGGCCTGGCCTCGGGTGTACACCGCACCGTCGGCCGGGCTGACCAGCTCTGCGGTCGGGTCCGTCACGTCGCCGAAGCGCTGGACCCGGTTCGAGAACGTGTCGGCGGCGAAGACGTCGCCGGTGCGGGGGTCGACCGCGACGCCGCGCACCGGCCCGCCGAACTGCCCGTCGCCCGTGCCCCCTGATCCCCACTGGGCGAGGAAGGTGCCTGTGGGGTTGAACTCCTGGATACGGGCGCGTCCGTCGTCGGTGACGTACACGTGGCGCGACCAGGGGTCGACGGCGACGTGCCACGTGTTGCCGAACTCGCCGGGACCGGTCCCCGGGCTGCCCCACTTCAGGATGAACTCGCCGGTCGAGGTGAACTTCTGCACCCGTTGGCTGTAGTCGGTGACGTACACGTCGCCCGTGTAAGGGTCGACCGCCGCGCCCCGCGGCGACCAGAACTCACCGTCGCCGGTGCCGTCGGAGCCCCACGCCGTGATGAAGGTGCCTGTGGCAGTGAACTTCTGGACCCGTCGGTTGCCGTAGTCGGGGACGTACACGTCACCGGTATCGGGGTCGACGGCCACACCCATGGGTGTGTTGAACTGGCCGGGCCCGGTCCCAAAGCTCCCCCAGGTGGTGAGGAAGGTCCCGGACGAGTCGAACTTCTGGATGCGGTGATTGATGGTGTCGGCAACGTAGACGTCACCGGACGAGGGGTCGACGGCCAAGCCGTACGGCTGGTCGAAGTACCCGGGATCGGTCCCGCCGCTGCCCCACGAGAAGAGGAAGGTGCCCGTGGCGGTGAACTTCTGGACCCGATCGTTGCGCTCGTCGAGCACGTACACGTCACCTGTCTCGGGATCGACCCCCACATCGTCGGGGTGGTCCATCTGGCCTGCGCCCGTGCCGTAGCTGCCCCACGCCGTGATGAAGGTGGGCGGGTCGTCGGCCCCAGCCCGGCCGGTACCGACCGTCACCGAGAGCGTCGATGCCAACAACGTCAGCACCACGAACCGCACACCCCGCCGGAGCTTCGCGTTCGATCTCATGACTCACCGTCGCGCCGACGTACTCGACCAGTAAGTGCCGAAAGACCCGGCACCGAACCACTTTGCGCGGGTCGACGGGGTTTGGTCAGGCCCGGCGGGTGATGGACCATGGGGAGAGGGCAGGGGTGGTGAACGTGGCGCTGATCACCTGCGCGGGCACCCCCACGTGCGCTGAGGGGCCGACGTTCGAGGCTCGGCGGCGGACGGACCTCAGCCCCGGCCGAGCCGGGTGACGGTGGCGTCCTCGACGTTCGCCACCCACACGGCGTCGTCCGACACCGCGACCCCCGTCGGGTCGGCGCCGACCCCGATCGTGTCGGTCACCGTGGCTGTGTCGGGGTCGATCCGCACGACGGAGTCGGCGTCCCGGTCGGTGACCCACACGCTGTCGGGTGTCGCGGCCACGTACCAGAGCTGGCCGCCCGCGTCGATCGTGTCGGTCACCTCGACGGTGCCGGGGTCGATCCGGACGACCCGGCCGTCCTGCAGGGCCACCCAGACGGCGTCCTGTGTGGCACCGATCCCCCAGGAGCCGGCGGCGACCTGGACCGTGTCGGTGACCGCCACGGTGTCCGGGTCGACCCTCGACACGGTGTCGTCACCGAGACTCGTCACCCAGACAGCGTCCTCGGTCGCGGCCACGCCCGTCGGGTCGCCGCCGACCTCGACGGCGCCCGTGACCTCGCCGGAGTCCGGGTCGATCCGCATCACGGTGTCGTTCGTGCGGTCGGTGACCCAGACCGCGTCCTCCGACGCCGCGATCCCGGACGGCTGCCCGTCGACCTCGATGACGTCGACCACCGCCTCCTGGACGGGGTCGACCCGCGAGATGCTGCCGCCCTCGCTGGCGACCCACACCGAGCCGTCGGACACCGCCGCCCCGCGCGGGGTGCTGTCGACGTCGATGCTGGCGGTCAACGTGCCGTCCTCGGGGTCGAGGCGGAACAGCGAGCCCTCGTTCAGGTCGGTGACCCACACGGCGTCGTCCGACAGCGCCACCGCCCACGGTCCGCCGCCGACCGAGACGGTGTCGGTGACGGCCGCGTCCTCCACGAGCGCCTCGTCGTCGCTGCGCATCAGCACGACGACGAGCAGGGCGATGGCCACCGCGCCGGCGGCCGCGCCGATCCCGACCAGCCACGGGAGCCACCGTCGAGGACGGGTCGGCGAGGCCGGTGCCGGCACCCCCACGGGTGGGGCGGCGGGGCCACCCGTTAGGGGTCGCTGCCGATCTCGCCACCGTCGCTCACCAGCTCGGTCCATCCGGTCCCGTCGTGGTACCGGTAGTCGTGACGCTCGAACGGATCGGGCCTGCCAGCCCGCCTCGCTCATGGGACGTCACTTCCCTTCCTCGACGAGCGTCGCGCCGCCCCCGTGCCGACCCAAGAGGCGAAGGGCCCGAGCGTGCGCCGCGTGGGGTGACTTTCGGCCCTGGCCGGCCAGGGGGACGGGGACGACCCTGGAGATACCGAGACGCGCCCGTCGAGGCGCCGACACAGAGGGAGGCCGCCATGGTTCCCACGACGCAGGTCAGGCCTGGCCCCGTCGTCGCAGGTGCGGGCTGGTTCGACGACCCCGAGCGGCCCGGGCAGAAGCGCTACTGGGACGGCTCGCGCTGGACCGAGCGCCGGGTCCCGGCCCCGCCGGTCGCGCCCCGGTCCCGCGTCACGCCGGCGCCGGCGGCCGGTTGGTACGACGACCCGACGGCGCCCGGGACCTGGCGCTACTGGGACGGCGCCGCGTAGAACTCGCCGTTGCCGGCCCCGCGTGTCGCGCCGGGCCCTTCGAACCGGTAGAGCCCAAGGTCACCCACCGGTCACCCCTCACGTGCGGGCGCCGCTCAGAGCAGGACCTGCACGAACCCGAAGTAGATGAGGATCGACAGCAGGTCCTGGACCACGGTCGCCAGGGGACCGCTGCCGAAGGCCGGATCGGCACCCCGCTTGGTGAACGCCCACGGCAGCAACAGCGCCACGGCCGACGCCGTGCAGCAGGCGGCGAACAGCGAGAGCGCGACGACGAGCGCCACCTGCACGTCGCCCCAGACCAGCACCGCGAAGGGGAAGAAGACCAGCGAGAGGATCGTTCCGACGAGCGCGCCGGTCGCCACCTCGAGGCCGACGACGCCCCGCACCGGCACGCCCAGGCTGAGCCCCCGCACGGTCAGCGTCTCGGTCTGGGTGCCCACCGCGTCGGCGAGGTAGACGATGCCGGGGATGAAGAAGGCGATCAGCACCTGTTCGGACAGCTGCTCCTCGAACGACCCGACGATCAGCGCCGAAGCCATCGCGCCGACGAGGCCGACGAGCAGCCACGGCAGGCGGTGCCACAGGCGGCTCCGCACCGGCTCCTCGCTGGCGTGGCGGGCCCGTTGTGCCCCGTGCAGGAAGCCGCCCAGTCGGGCGAGGTCGCGGTCGTGGTTCGCCAGCAGGGCCGCCAGCAGTCGGTAGGGCGGGATCACCCCGACGAAGCGGCCGGTCTCGTCCACGACCGCGAGGCTGGCCTCGCGCCGTCGGACCATCCGCCAGGCCGTCGCCTCTTGATCGGCGCCGGGGCCGATGCAGGGTGGGTCGGCGTCCATGATGTCGGCGATGACGACCTCTGCGCCGGCGGCGGTCAGGTGCTCGATCGTGACCAGGCCGACCAGGATCCCCGACTCGCAGACGGCCAGGTCGTCCACCTCGTCGAACCCGTGGCCCTCCAGGCCCCGTCGAACATCGCCCACCCGTTGCTCAGGCCGGACGACGGGCACGTTGGCCGTGACCAGATCGTCGATGGTGCCCAACACCGGCGCCGAGGGAGCGGGAGCAGGTTCCATCCCGACAGCATCACACCCGTCGCGTGGGATCGATGGTGGTCCGCCGCCGACGCTCACCTGCGGACCCCCTGATTCGTCTGTGTTGATTGGATTCGGTTCAGGGCCCCTCAGGGAGCCGTTCAGGCCCGGCGGGTGACGAACTTGACCGTGTCCTTGTAGGTCGTGTCGGTGTTGGACTTGGCGGTCAGTGCGCCGGTGAGGCTGGCGCCGGCGGGGGCGGTGCTCTTGACCTTGACCACGACCCTCACGGTGAAGGTGGCGCCGGGTGCGAGCTCGGGTGTGGTGTAGGTGCCGGCGACGATGGCCGGGGTGATGTCGGCACCGCCGGCGGTGTAGGTGACCTTGAAGCGGGTGTTCGAGGCGGCGCCTTTGAGGCGGAGGGTGTCGGCCACCAGGGCGTCGTTCTGGACCTTGATGGTGTAGGTGACGGAGCTGCCGCGGGGTGCGACCCCGGTGCGCGTCTGTCCGAGGCCGGTGGTGTTGTAGACGTCGTTGCCGACGAAGGCGCCCGTGCCCTTCTTGATGCGGGCGTCGGGCTGGGGCGCCGGCGGCGCCGGCGGGGCGAACACCTGCACCCGGTGGTTGTCGGTGTCGGCGACGTAGATCTGACCGTCCTCACTGACCGCTATGCCGTAGGGGTACCGGACCTGGCCGTCGGCGCTCCCGTAGCTGCCCCAGGTGGCGAGGTGGGTGCCAGTCGACGTGAACTCCTGCATGCGGTTGTTGTTGCCGTCGGTGACGTAGACGTTGCCGTCCGTGTCGAGGGCGATCCCGTACGGGAAGTTGAACTGCCCGTCGGCGTTGCCGTTACCGCCCCACGACCGGACGAACGCCCCCGCGGGGTCGAGCTGTTCGATGCGGTGGTTGTCGCCGTCGGCGATGTAGAGATTGCCGCTTCCGTCGACGACCAGGCCGTTGGGGTCCACGAACTGCCCGTCACCCGTTCCGTAGCCTCCCCAGCTGGCCAGGAGCGTTCCGGTCGCCGTGAACTTCTGGACCCGGTCGCTGCCGTGGTCGGCCACGTAGACGTTGCCGTCGCCGTCGGTCGCGACGCCGGTCGGGCTGCTGAAGCCACTCCACGTGGTGAGGAACACGCCGGCTGCGGTGAACTTCTGGATGCGGTGGCCCGAGTACTCGGTGACATAGACGTTGCCGTCGCCGTCGACGGCCACTCCGATCGGATCGTTGAACTGACCTGTGGCGGACCCGGTCGTGCCCCATTGGGTGACGAAGGTGCCGTCGGCGTCGAACCTCTGGATGCGGTCGTTGCCCTGGTCGACGACGTAGACGTTGCCGTCACCGTCGACGGCGGTTCCCATCGGGAAGGCGAACTCCCCTTGCCCCGTCCCGTTGGTGCCCCACGAGGTGACGAAGACCGGCGGTGCCTCGGTCGAGCCCGCCGGACCGGTGCCGGTCGCCAGCGCCAGCATCGAGGCGAACAGGGCGAGCACGACGAGGCTGGTTGCGGTGGAGTGGAGACGTCGGTTGCTGCCCATGGCCCGACCGTCGCGCCGAGCCATGGGGTGGGGTAGAGCCGATGGTCCTCCGGACCCGTGCGGGAGGTCCTTCGGCTCTGTTCGGCCGCCGGCGATCGGCGCGACGGTCCCCCCATGGAGAGAGTGGGCGATCGAACGGGTGCGATCCGTCGCGCCGGTGGTGCCGAGCGGGTGCACCGGCGGCGGCGGGCGCTGCGGGACCACCGGACCCGCCGTCGCGGGGAGGCGGCGCATCGGCTCCTGCGCCGCCAGGAGGAGCTCGACCGGGCGATGCGCGGCGTCCGCCACGTCCATCCGCACGGCCTGGCCGTCGGCGACGTGGTCTGGGCGAGGGTCCCGTTCGAGGAGCGGCCCGACTACAAGCTGCGACCGGTCGTGGTGCTGTCCGCGACGTACCACGACGTCGTCGCGCTGCGGTGCACCACGAAGGTCGAGCGCGGCCTCGACCTCGGTCACGTCGCGCTGTCCGATCTCGACGCCGCGGGCCTGAGCGAGCCGACGGTGGTCGACCCCGTCGGCGCGGTCGTCATCGCCGACGTGGACCTCCTCGACCGCACCGGTCGGTGCAGTGAGGCGGACTGGTCGGCCATCACCGAAGCACGCGAGCGCGTCGTCGCCTCGCCGGGGCGGCGCGCGGGGCGCGGCGCGCGGCGCCACCCGGGCGCCGGCCGACCGGGTCCCGGGTGATCAGTCCCACCAGTTACTGATCAGGTCGTAGACCTCGGCGCGGTTGGCCAGGGCGACGTGGCTGATCCGGCGGCATCGCCGGACGGTCGCGTGCGGGAGCAGGGGCGGGGCCTCGTCGCCGAGGTGCCCGGCGGCGCTCGGAGCGGTCACCAGGGCGTCGCCGAGCAGCCGGTTCACCGGGTGGGACGGGTGGTCGGGGCCGTCGTCCTCGGTCACGAGCGAGCCGGCGACGGCGAGGATCCGGGCGTGGGCGGGCACCCGGACGGGGTGGAGGAGCGGGCGGCTCCTGTCGTCGGGGTCGCGCTCGAGCCAGTCGTCGTCGAGCACCGCGCCCCACCGGAGATCCTTGATGCCGTCGCTGCGGTGGTCGAGGCCGGCGCCGAGGAGCCGGGTGACCGGCGTCGGGATGGCCCACAGCATCGAACTGGTGAGGTGGGCGACCACCTCGAGGTTGGCGCCGGTGTTGGGCGCGCCGAGTAGCACCAGGCGACGCACCTTGGCGGTCCACGGCCCGCGGCGGCGGGCCCGATCGCTCAGGCGGGCGCCGTGGCCCCCGTAGTGGCAGGCGCTGCGCACCACGAGGCCACCCATGCTGTGGCCGATGAGGCTGACCTCGCGTATCCGCACCGGCCAGTGCCGCACGAGCTCCTGGAGCCGGTGGGCGAGGTCCCGGCCGTTGGTGGAGATGTGGCGCCCGGTGTTGTACCGGACGTACACCGGGGTGACGCCGCGGTCGCGAGCCAGGAGCTCGCCGTAGGTCACGTCTGGTTCCCCGGGGAACGCCCAGACCCGCTCCGAGGACATCAGGCCGTGGACGAGCACGCACAGCCGGTCGCCGGCGTCGGGCAGCCGCTCGCGGAGGTCGGCGGGGTCCAGGGGCAGCTCGTCGCCCGCCGCGGTCCGGAACGTCAGCGGCAGGGCCAGGGACGACCCCTGGTGGGCGAGCCGGTCGCCGATCACCCCGTCGAGCGCGCCCCAGGCGTCGACGCCGCGGCCGGGGAGGGCTCGCAGGAGCGGCCCGACGCGGTCGAGCACCCCGGCGGCCGGCAGCGGCGCGTCCTCGGGCGCCGGCGGCTCGGCGCGCTGGGGTCCCGCCATCGAAGGCGAGCGTACCGACCCCTTCCCGGATGGGAGGCCGCGGACGGTAGGCCGGGACCATCGCCTCTGGGCGGGGGGTCGCCGGGGCGCGACGCTCGGGGTGAACCCGAGGGAGGTGCGTCATGCCTCGATCTCGCTTGGCCCGTTTCCTCTGGGCAGCCTTGGCGGTGCCCGCCCTCGTGCTGGGTCCGACCTCGGCGCCGGCGGCGCAGGAGGTGGTCAGCCCGCCGCTGTTCGTCCGGACGTGGGGCTCGTGGGGGACGGGCGCCGGTCAGTTCGTGTACCCGCGTGGCGTGGCGGTGTCGAACACGGGCGCGGCCGTGTACGTCGTCGACGGTGAGAACCACCGGATCCAGAAGTTCGGCCCCACCGGCCAGCTGAAGCTCACCTGGGGTGGCTACGGCACGGCGGCGGGCCAGTTCTTCAGCCCGTCGGGCGTTGCCGTCGACTCCATGGGCTACGTCTACGTGGTCGACACGTGGAACAACCGCATCCAGAAGTTCACGTCCGCCGGGGTCCATGTCCGCTCTTGGGGTCAGTACGGGAGGGGGCCCGGCCAGTTCCGCTTCCCGTGGGGCATCGCGGTCGACGGCAGCCGGCGCGTCTACGTGACCGACAGCTACAACGACCGGGTCCAGGTCTTCGGGCCCGGAGGAGGGAACTACGTCGGGTCGTGGGGGTCGTTGGGTTCGAGCGCGGGGCAGTTCGATACGCCCCTCGGCATCGCCTACAGCGTCGCCGCGAACCGCATCTACATCGCCGATCAGATGAACGACCGGGTGCAGTCCTTCACCACCTCTGGCGGCTACGTGCGGTCCTGGGGCTCCTTGGGCAGCCAGACCGGCCGGTTCGACAAGCCCCAGTGGGTGGCGGTCGACTCCCGGGGCTCGGTGTACGTGACCGACGGCCAGAACGCCCGGGTGCAGCAGTTCAGCGCGACCGGTGCGTTTCAGACGTCGTGGGGGACGTACGGGTCGGGTCAGGGGCAGTTCTCCTGGCCCCAGGGCATCGCCGTCGATCGTGAGTACCGGATCCACGTCGTGGACCAGGGGAACAGCCGGGTGCAGACCTTCCTGCCGGTGATCCGACGCCCCGACGCGATGGTGTGGTTCGGCGGCTCCTACGTTGGGGACGGCACGTACAACGCAACCGGTTCGGGTCAGAGCGTCAGCAAGGACATCAAGACGGTCCAGGGATCGGCGTACTTCTCGGTCAACGCCCAGAACGACGGGAGTGTGGTCGACGACCTGGTGATGCGCCACGACGGCTGCAGCGGTGACGTCGACCGCTTCACCGTGACCTACGACTTGGGGGGCGTCGACGTCACGAGCCAGATGACGGGTGGCGGGTTGACCTTCAACCTGGCGCCGACCCAGTTCACGGGCGTGCGGGCGCGCATCAAGGCCCGGTGGATGACGGACCCGGTGGACTGGGTGAGTTGCCGGGTGCGAGTGTCGAGCGTCGGTGACCCGGCGATGACCGACGTGGTGAAGATCCGGGTCACCCAACGCTGACGGCGGCGGCTCGGGTCCGGGCACTCAGCCGGGCGGGTCGGCGAGGCGGGCGTTCAGGGTGGTGACCCGGTCGAGCGCTCGGTGAAGGCGTAGCCCAACCGGCCTGACGGCCCACGGTGCGGCGATGCGCCACGTGGGGGACCGATCATGAGCCGGAACGAGATCTTCACCCTCGTGCTGCCGCTCGTGCTGCCTGTCGTCGTCGGGTGGGCGCTGGTGCAGGGCCACCTCGCCGAGCCCAAGGACGCCAAGGTCCTGACCACCGTGTTCCTGTGGGTGTGCGCCCCGGCCGAGCTCATCAACACCCTGGCCGCGGAGGACCTGGACGAGCTGTTCGACCCGAGGCTGGTGCTCGGCACCGTCGTGGGCTTCGCCGTCGTCTGGCCGTCGGCGTTCACCGGCCTGCCCGTGATGCTGGCCACTGGTGGCTCGGCGGCGGCGGTCGCCTAGACTGGCCCCTCCCTGCGCTCGTAGCTCAATTGGATAGAGCATCTGACTACGGATCAGAAGGTTGGGGGTTCGAGTCCCTCCGAGCGCGCTGGCTGTATCCCCTGGTCACGGGGTTGTGGGCCGAGGACGCGAGCGCGCCGGGTCAGACGCTGACAGCCAAGTTGACAGCCAAGCGTGCTCACGAGGGGTCGCTCGGCAAGTGTTGCTGCGTCCCTGAAGCACTTCAGAGCCGCGCTGCCGGGCAGTTCCGGTGGTCAAGTCCGCGCGCCGTCTCAGCCGATGACTTAGGCTCTACCCTGACCAGGGAGGATCCGATGGCAAGCTCTGAGCCCGTCCCCCAAGCCGATCCGATCGACTCGTACGCTCCGAGCGGGAACGGTGATCGGGACAGCTACCGCTTGGCGTTTGACGAGAGTGTACGGACTCTTGACCTGCTCGATCGCAGGGTGGAGCGCATCCACACCGGGTACGTCGCGGTGCTTGCGTTCACAGGCTCTGGCTCGGCCTTTCTAGCTGGGTCCGTGTTGTCGGACTACAAGCACTCTGGATGGGTTGTCGGCGGTGCGGCGCTGGCTTCCGCGGCGTTCCTGGGGGCGCTGGCCCTGGCTGTCTGGGATCTCTGGCCACGCAATCGTTACGGGGGCGAGGACACCCTCATGTTGGTTCGTGACTTCATCGAGCGGGATATCCCAGCCTCATACCGGATGACCCTTGCCGTGCTGTCGATCAGGAACGCGGCCACCGCAGATGAGGTGGTGGATGCCACCAAGCGAATGAGCAAGAGGTTCGCGGTGTTCCTGCTGATGGCGTCGCTGAGCGTGGTCCTTTGGCTGGCCGTGGGCTTCTTAGCGCACCATCAGCCGGCGTCCTAACTTGTGGTCAGGGTTGGCCGCCCGTATCGTCCGCGTCAACTTGTCACTAGCGGGGGTGACCGTTGGGCTCGCAGGATGAGCAGGACCACGAAGACGAAGGCCTTGTTGAGCCTCAACAGCAAGAAGGCGACGTGCCCGGGGAGCCTGTGCCAGACGCTTCGGATCCGGACGAAGGGGATAGCGGGAACGATGATGGTGACCGTATAGATCCTGACCCTGGGTCACAGCCGCCGGAGGCCGATCCAAGGGATCTTCCAGACACCCGCAGGCGCGTGTTGTCGAAGGCCGAGATCCTTGACGCGGTTGGAGCGATGTCGGTCACCGAGTTCACCGATCTGATGCGCCGTTTCACCATTATCTATGCGCTCAATGGACTGGCACCTGAATTCCGAGCGATGACTGCCCGAGAACGACTGAGCATCGTTGATCAGATCATCGAATCTGAGGATGCAGGCCAAGCCGGTCACTAGGGGCGACGGCCACGTCCTTCTCGCCCATCCATTGGCCGAGGGTCAGGCCACGGGGCATCACATCGGCTCGACCGGAGGGGTCAGCTTGGTCAGTAGCCCAATGCCCTGCCGATGCGCTCCGCCGCCTCCTTCTGGAGACCCGGCACGAGGTGGGTGTAGGTGTCCATAGTGACGCCGATCGAGGAGTGGCGAGCATGTGCTGGATCATCTTCGGGTCGAGGCCCTCGGCGAAGCCGGTCACCCGTTGCTCGAGCCGGCGCTCGCGCGAGCCGCATCACGCGGCGCTGTCGATCGCAGCCCCCTTGTGCTGCGCGAGCTCGATGGACTGGCTGTGGCCTATCGGTCGGACCGCACTCCGCCGGCCAGGGTCCAACGCGTGAGCGAGCTGTTCGATCTGGGTGACCCCGTTGCTGCCGGCGACGCGGACCAGATGGCGAGCGCGGATCTCCAGCGCGCGACGGCGGAGGTGCAGGGCCAGGAGCGGGCTCTCACGCAGGCACGTCGAGAGCGTTTCGAGGATCAGGTGCGCACCCGATTCAGCTCGTGGCCCGGGCGATCAAGGCGGAGTCCGTTATTCGGCTGCGTCGTGATGGCGAAGCGCCCGATCCGAACCTGGTGTGGATCGACCTCTGCCAATCTCCGACGGGCGGCTGGCCCCAGGCCGATCTGTTTCGCCAGCACCTCGATCTAGAACTCGGCGACGTCATCCCACGTGGGGGGCCTGGGGCTGATCACCGCCCTGAACGTGAGCTAGTGAAGGTGCGGACCGACACCGGCAAGGAACTCGCCGAACTGATGACCGAGTGGCTGGTCGTCGCCCATCCTGAACCGCAGGGCGGCGCCTGAACGCATTCGAGTCAGAGAAGTAGTCGACCGGCTCGTGCGACTCGCGCTGCCACCACATCGTTCGAGTGCAGCAGGTCCGACAGCATCAAATCTTCTGGCCGGACGATCAGGCGCTGGTTCGGACCGTTACTGCCCAAGAGCCTGGTTCACTGCGGCGGCGTAACCGCGCTTATGTCCTTTGTCCGTTGGGTGGAAGGACTGGGTGTTGATGTCTCCACTTGTCGGTGACCAGGTTGCAGCATTGATCCACTCGCGGCGACTCCCGCAGATTTCGTGCCCGGCGAACTGACTGTCGACCGGGAGGAATCTAACAAGCGTGGGGCCTAGGCCTGTCGCGCGCACTCGCGCGGCAATCAACTGATTTGCCTCGGAGGTAGCTTGTCGAAGGTAGTCCTGCTCGGTCGTGGTCCAACCCCGGGTTGGATGGCGCGGATCGGGAAAGCGGAGCTTGTGACACCGCTGCTCGTCATGACTAGCCGGGAACAGCTGTGGGTAGCCCAGGACCAAGATCAGCGCATCAGGCGCCTGTTGATGAATCTGGGAGTAGACGAGATCGAGTTTGGCCGAAAGCCGGTCCCGAGCGTCTCGCAACCAGCGACTAAGACGCTTTCCATTTCTAAACGTCGCCGTAGTGCAATTCGGATTTGTCTCGCAGAACTCCACGACATCGGTGAACTTGAGGTCATTGCCCCCAATCGTGATCGTGACGAGATCGGTGTCCGCATCGACTGGAAGGTCGTACGGACTAGGGTCCTCTTGGCGATCGAGCTATAGTTGTGCCAGTGGATCATGATTGTCGTATCCGTGATACAAGACATTGTCCGTGACCGCCCCCGAGCAGGCTTGGAAGCCCCACCGGACACCGTCATCCCCCGCTTGATACCGACTGTAGATGGATGCTCCGGCATGACCGGGCTCCTCAACGAACTCGGCGTAGGCCAACTCCGAACGGTGACACTGATTGCCGGCCGACGCGGCGAGGAACGGCTCTATGCCCTCACCTGAGGAAAAGGAATCACCCAAAGCCACAAACTTGTACGTTGGTGGAGGTGGGGTGACCCCTACCCCGAACTCTTGGATTCGGTCGAGGCTGAGATCCGCCACGTGAATATGCCCTGACGAGCCGATGGCCAGATCAAACGGATTCTCGAACTGCCCATCGCCCGAGCCTCGCGACCCAAATTCGGTCTTCAGGCTTCCTGAGGCATCAAACTCCCGGACCGTCCTAAGAGACGACAGTGTCACAAAGATCGAGCCGCTTGGACCCACCGTCACGCCGGACGGCTGGACCCCGCCGAACGGTGTGACGGGACCAGCATCCCAGCTACTGATGAGATCTCCATCAGTCGAGTACTTCTCGACAAAGCCGGGATTGAAGCCGCCAACCGCATATACGGTGCCATCCGGTGCCGCAGCGATGCCCTTGGCGTCGTTTGCCTGCCACGCGTCAATTGAAGTGCCAGCGGAAGTGAACTTCCTGATCTGATTCTGGTAGCTGTCGAGGACATAGACGTTTGAGGCACCGTCTAGATCAACATCGGAGTAGGCGCTTACAGGTGCCCCGGTGCCACACGAACCCCATTCAGAAATGAAGGTGCCAATGCTTGAAAACAGCTGTACGCCGGTGCACCAGCTACTACTACCGAGGGGGTTAGAGGATTGGACCGATACGTAAACGACACCGTCGGGGCCGACTGCCACTGAGTTTGGAACGCTCGGAAGGTCGAGCTGCTCATTGTGACGGGTGGCCCATTGGGAGATGTAGGTACCGTCCGCTGCAAACTTCTCGACGCGATCATTGCCGGCGTCTGCAACGTAGAGGTTTCCAGACGTGTCTGCGGCAATGCCCTCAGGGCCCTGGAACTGACCGGCGCCAGTCCCAGGTGAACCCCATGTCCTGACGAATGGTGGCGGGTTGTCCAAGGCAGCCGCTGGTGCGGCAATCAAGAAAACAGATACCGGAGCGATAAGAAGCATGGATGTGAGCGCAAGCACAGTGTTCCGACTAGCTGTCGTTCTCGTCCCATGCGCACCGAATGAAGCCGCCGATCGAGACACGCCGTCGATCCTAGTAGCTCTTCGTGAGGCGGTCTGAGCCTTCGCGGGCCGAGCCCCTGGGTGTGGACAATCTATCTTCTGGGCCCTCGCCACCCGGATGTCGTAGTTGTGGTCGACGAGACCAGCGTGGAGCGATCGTCAGCCGGACGAACGAGTTGGTCTTCTGAGCACGTCCAGACGGTCGGACGGCATGGGCGTCAGGCGGTGGGATCGAGGATTCGGCCGAGGAAGAGTGTGGCGCCGGTGTCCCGGTCGAAGATGCGGAACAGGAATGGTCGATCGAGGATCACGGGCACCGGTGGATCGATGTGCCCGCTGGTGGCTTGCACGGAGATGACGGTTGCCGCTGCTGCTTCGGTTCCTTCCTCGTCCATGGAGAGATAGGTCTGGTGCAACACCGATTGCAGCGCCAGACTTTCGTCGTCGGCAATGCCGAGCAATGGTCCATTCGACTCGTACGGTGCGGTGAGCCCCAGCTCCTCCAGCACCGGGTCGAGCGCTCCGGTGAATCTCGTCTCGAACCTGGGAAGAGCCAGTTCGGCTCCTGAGACCGCGCGGCGATCGAACTCGTCGAGGATGTCAGGAAGCTCGCCGGCGACCTCGTCGAAGCCTCCCTCGTCTGGCAGGACGAACTGGACAGCCAGGTCGCCGACGTAGGACTTGCTCGCCGCGACCCATCCGTCGCCGCTGGCGGAGGAGTCGCTGTAGCCGTGCATGAGCGGCACGCTGACAGTGGTGCTATCCAGTCGGGTGAAGTCTCCGTCGGAGGTCGCTGATTCGTCGAAGGTGTCGAACCATGACGCATTGAGGTAGAGCGCGTTGACCAGGGCGAGCACGGTTTCGGTGGTGAGTACGCCGTCCGGCACGGGGTCGACGATGAGGTTGTTGGTGTCGTTGGCGACGTCTCGATTGATTTGGTGTGCGACGGCGTCGGGGTTCGCCTCGAAGTCCACGCTGTAGAGCACGGGCCCGTAGTAGGTGGCGATGTCTTCGAGGTACTCGGAACGGAACGGGTAGCCGTCCTGGAGGTAGGCGCTGTCGGCGATCTGCACGTGTACTTCGCCGGGTTCCTCACCCTCGTTCAGCGCCTCGTCGGCCTCGCGACCGACGAGACTGGCGATCAGGGCGCCCATCGACGGGTGGTACGCCTCGGCTTCGTCGATGCGCAGAAGGTCACGCAGCTGATCTCGCGCGTCGCCGACCGCGCCAGGTTCCAGCATCGCGAGGGCGATCGCGATGCTCGTCGGCGACACGACGACGTTTTCACTGTCGCCAGCGTCTGCGGCAATCGCAGCCAAGAGGTCCACACCGAGCGGCAGTGTGGTTGCGCCGGCAAGTTCCGGGTCCGCGGCGGGTGCTGTATCGGTGCGAGGGTTGTCGCTTAGAACCACCATGTTCACGTCGACAGCCGGTGCAGTCGTTGGCGATGCGCTGTCGCCAGAGCCGCTGCACGCGGCGAGCACACAAACCACGACGGCCACGAGCCCAATCCGTCGCCAACCCCTGACCCGCATGTAGATCGAGGCTACGACGGATCCGTCGCTGAGGTGGCGCTACCTGACGTCGCCACCCGGTTCGCCAGCGAGCCGGGCATCGACCTCCTCTCGTTCCCGGTTGAACCGGAGCCCGGTCAGACGCTCGAGCATCGCTCGGGTGGACATCTCCCGCTGCACCGCCGTGTCTGTCTGCCGCGGCGCCTTCAAGGCCAACCATGAGTCGACCTCGTGGTCCGCTGCGCAGGCCAGGCCGAGCTGCTCGCCTATCGCCGCCGTGAGCCCGGCGAGCTCGTGCATCCGACCAGGGCCGGACCGGATCCGGACCCGCACCCCGCCGAGACTCCAGAAGGCCGCGTGCGAACCGATCATCTGCCAGTCCAGTGCCGTGCGAACGATCGGCGCGAGACGCGGTGGCGGGAAGGGTCGCCCGCGGGCGGTGCATAGGCGTTCAGGGACAAGCCCGACGAGCATCTCGTCAGGCGGCACGAATCAACTCCAGGCGTACAGCCGCGCAGGTCGCTCCCCAAACACCACCGAGGTCGAGCGCGTGGATCAGGTACTCCTTGCTGATCAGATAGGGCCCGCACAAGTCCTTGGCCGGCCCCGTGGGTTGGCTCTTGGCCGCGAGCGGGTACTCGACACGCAGCGCGTCGGCCTGCCAGGAGGCACCAACTGCGAGTTCGGAGAGGCCGACGCGTGTGTCGTCTGCCTGGCCGAGGGCCATCATCGTTGCGATCGGATCGGCCATCGAGAGCGAAGGTACCCGGGTGCGCATCGGGTGACGGTGGATGCCCATCACGTCGAATCCCTTCGGGTCGGCCGGGGGCTCCAGTTACCGTGCGCTGGTGATAGATGACGCGTTCGACCGGGCGATTGAGCCGCTCCGATCGGCGTCAAGGTCGACGACTATACCCTGCGTCGCTCCGTGGAGGAGTTGCGCAACGGGCCCGGCTGACGCCCAGCCTCTCTGAGCGCCAGGTGCCCGCTCTGAGCGGCGCCGAGAATGTGCTCCTATCCTTGTGCACGAGATGTCCACGCCCGAGCCGAAGCCGACCAGGAGCGAGAACCTCGAGCTCCCGGTTGAGGAGCTGCTTCGGCGCGCCAAGCCTCATCCGCCCTACGGCGAGGACGTGATCGACGATCTCACTCCTGAGGAGGCTGAAGCCTTCCTTGACGCCGTCCGCAGTTGAGCCCCACGGCTGATCGCGGTCCGGTCGTCGTCGACACCGACGTCTTCAGCGCTCGGCTGGTCCCGAACTCCCTGCTTGCTCAACGCTACGAACCAGTCCTGGCGGGACGGGCCGAGTTCCTCTCGTTCCAGACCCTGGCCGAGGTCAGATACGGCGCCCAGCTCCGCAACTGGGGAGCGGCGCGGCTTCGGAGGATGGAGGTGGCGGTGTCCAAGATCGACGTCGTCCACTCCGGAGAGGACTTGATCCGCGAGTACGCCAACCTCCGCGTCGCCTGCGAGCGGATCGGTCACGCACTCCACCAGCGTGAGCACGATGCCGACCGGTGGATCGCTGCCACCGCCATCCGTCTCGGTATCCCACTCGTCTCCAATGACGGGGTCTTCAAGGACACCCCGGGCCTCGAGTGGATCACCGTCTCCGCGTGAGCCGGTGGGACTTGGCAATCCCTGTGGCAATCCACCAGGCGTCACGGGCCCGGATTCGACAGCACGCGCCGGACCCACTTCCCCGCCATACCGGGTAGAACGGGACTCGACAACAACAGACGGACCCGTCGGGACCGCCTACGGATCAGAAGGTTGGGGGCTCGAGTCCCTCCGAACGCGCCGGCTGTTCCTCGAGGTCGTCCCAGAGGGTTGTGCTGCGCTCTTGCGCACGGCTTCGGCTGTCGGTCGCCGGCGGTCAGCCGTCGGGCTCGGTGAGCGCGTGCCGGATGGCGACCAACTCGTCGACGACCGACTCGACGGTCGATTCGACGGCGGCGACATCGTTCACCTGATGGGGTCGAACGGAGAGCTCGATCACCCGAGCGGCCGCTTCACCGAGGCGTGCGTTCAACAGCAGGAGCCCGTCGTAGGTCGAGGTGACCTGGCCCTCGATGCGCCTGGGTGAGCCGGTGGGTCGAGGCCTCCGCCCCTATCGGTAGTCCTCGCCATCCCAGGCGTACAGCGTCGACGTGATGGAGCCGTCGGCGCAGCTCGGGATGCAGTCGTTCTCGCTGACCTCGACCTCGAGCGTCCCGTCCTCGTCCGGATCGACGGCCTCGGCGTAGTAGAAGCGGGTGTTGTAGTCGCCGTAGTCCGGCAGGGTGCCGAAGTCCTCGAAGCCGTCCTCGATCGGGGCTGTCGAAGGCGGCGACACGAGGTGCTTCTACCGGGGACGTCCGAGCCTCCCGGGCGAGCTGGTCCGCATGTGTCTCGAGGAGCCGCTCGGATGTTCGCAGCTCACTGACGCGATCCTCCTTCTCGCGCCGCGCACGCCGGTCATCGACCTCGATCTCTGGCGCCTTCTGTTCGCGCTCTGCTCGCTCGATGCGGTGATCTGCCGACTCACCAGAAAGCCGCCGATGATCGCCACGAAGGTCGCGCTCACTGACGCGGTGGCCGCGAGGAACCAGTTCGCGTCAGCCGGTGTGACCGCGCCGTACACGTCCATGACGTGCTACGCCTAGTGGCCCGCGGCCAGTGCCCGCGCGGCACTGTCGATCAGAGCGAGGCAGCGCACGAACAGGAGGTCGATGATGGCCGGCTCGACCGGATGGCGAGCGACTTCATGGTGCCGGATCTGGAAGTCGTTGCCGAGGCTCGTCAGCGCGGCGAACTCATCCACTACGGCCTTTCGAGAAGCGGTGTCCACGACCATGAGGTCGATAAGTGCCTCGGCTGATCGCTTCTTATCCGACGGGTCGATCACCGTCTTGACCCGCTCGAAGGCATCCCAGAGCGCCTCGAGCGCCTCACGACGCACGCCGACGTCTGGATCCTGGTACTTGTGCAACGCCGTCAGGATCTTCTCGTCGAGCTGAGGATCACCCGTCGGGGGGACGGGCGACTGCGTCACGACAACGGCAGCTGTCGTCCCGATTCGTGTCACGCGTCCATCGGCTTCCTGTCTCAGCGCAACGCCGTTGCGACTGAGGATCTGGTTGACCTCCGCATGCCACCGCCCGCGGCCGGCCGCCTGGTCGAACGTGTAGTGGTCGTGGCCGAAGAAGCTGTGGTGGCTTTCCACGATCGGTTCCTGTGCGTGGTGCCAGCCAAACACGACGAGATCCATGGCCGTGACCGTGTCCGGCTGCTCGTGCTCGCGAGGCCAGCCGCCGAGCTTCGGGATGTGCGAGACGAGAAGGGCGTGGACCCCTGCCATGCTCGTGCCCGACACGCCCTTACCGTCGGGACACTGCTCAGGGAACTCAGCCGCGAAGTAATGCTGATCAGCGAAGCGGTGGAACGTCGCCGAGATTCCAGTCCAGGCCGTCGGGGGGAGGTCATCGAGGACGAGCGGAGGCGGCCCGAGCTCGGTATCGGAGAAGTAGCCGGATGCGATCGAAGCCACGGCTACCAGGGTACGACGGGAGGGCGATCACATTTCGGTGGTTCGCGGCACAGAGCGCGCTCTGGCGAGTCCCCTCTGTCTCGTCAAGCCAAACCTCCCTGCGCCGTCGCGTAGCGAGCTCTCAGGTCGTCGACGTCCACCAGTTCGTTGATCTCGACGTAGTCCGGCTTGGCGGAGACCAACTCGTCGGCTACTCGACTCACGACATCCCAGACCGACCCCAGGTACCGCGTGGCAACAGCCGTGCTTAAGGGGCTCATCGGATCTGGGCGGGGTTGAGGGTGGGGAGTAGGTCCCAGTTGGGGCGGCCGGCGTAGAGGAGGACTCGGATCCTGTAGTTGGCGAACTTCTTGAAGCCGAACCCGATCCGTTTGATGCGCTTGATGAGGTTGTTGACCGCTTCGGTGGGGCCGTTGGAGACCCGGGCGGTGTGCCAGGCGAGGATCTGGTCGCGCCAACGGGTCAGTGTGCCGGCCAGGGCTCGGACTTCGGGCGGCATGTCGGGGTCGGCCATGTCGTCGACGAGTTCGTCGAGGAAGGTGGCGGCGGTGTCTGGATCGGCGATCGCGTACAGGGTCCTCACGGTCTCTTTGGCGTGCCAGCACATGCGGACCTCGCCGTGGGGGTCGCCGGCCTCGAGCAGGCCCATGAGCTTGGCGTGGCCGTGTTCGTCGAGGCGTTCGTGGCCCTTCGTGAGCAGGCGCCTCGACCGGTAGAGGGGGTCGTCCTTGTGGCCGCGGTGGCCGAGGGTCTCGTTCTGGACGCGGCGGCGGCACTCGTCGAGCATCGAGTTGGCGTGCTTGTGGACGTGGAACGGGTCCACCACCTGGGTGGCGTCGGGGAGGCTGTCGTTGAAGGTCTTGCGGTAGGGGCCCGACATGTCGAGCACCCCGTAGACGACCCCGGCCCGCCAACCGGCCGGCTGGTTGTCGATCCACGCCGACGCGACGGCGGCGTTGCGGCCTTCGGCCACGTCGAGGAGCTGACCGGTGCCGACATCGACGATCGAGGTGCACCACGACTGGGTGCGCCACTGGCCGGTCCGGCAGAACAGGGTCTCGTCGAGGCCCAACGCGGCGACCGGCCCGATCCGGGCGGTGTCCGCGACCAGCAGCGCGGCGCCCCACCCGATCACCGCGTCGTTCACGGTGTGCCAGTCACACCCCAGGCCGCGGGCGACCCCGGCGACGGTGCGGCCCTGGCGGCCGACCTGCTCGCAACACCACCGGCCCGCCCGCACCGTCATCGCCGCCCGCGCCGGCGCGATGGCCGGGTTCTGCTCGGTGAACGACCCCGCCGGGCAGTCCCCGTCGCCGCACTCCCAGCGGCGCTTGCGCCACATCAGCCGAGCCGGTCGCCCGAACGAGCACAGATCCACCAGCTCGACGGTCGGGCGGTCCTTCACCTTGGCGATCGTCCCGCACGCCGGGCACCCCACCGGGCCGTCGAGGCGGGTCTGCACCCACACGAGCAGCGGCCCGTTCGGCTGGCCCATCACACCCCGAACCTCGACGTCGGGCCCCAGGCCCACCAGCAGCTCGCACATGCGCGTAGGGTCGATCTCCACAGGGGCTCTCCAGGCTCGGTTGCGTCAGAACCACCGATTCTGTTGAGCCCCTGTGCCGCGCCCGCGGACCCCCACCCCGCGATCAGACCCCGCTCAGATCCGAAGCGCCGCTTAAGGCGAGGATCGTCGCGATCTGGGCCTCGGTCACCTTTTCGGCATCTGGGTCGGCCTGGACGAGTTCGATCGCGGTCGCGCGAGCCCGCTCGACGTCAGGTACATGACCCTGGGGAGGGATTGCACCTCCGAGCCTCACCTGCGCGAGCAGGCCGACCAACTTCACCACGATCCGCTCTCTGCCGAGCGGTAGATGGTCCGGGAATGTCGAGTCGCCTTTCCATCCACCGGCGTTCGCAGGTCGAACTCGGGCGCGGACGTGATCCGTCCCAAGAGCGACAGCCGTGACGGCGTGGGCTGCCTCATGCTGCGCCACCGCCTCAAGGTCCTCGGCCTGACCACACATCAGAGTGAAGCATGCCCGGTCCGACCCCGAATTGGCTCAGGGCTACGGACTTCACCACTCCAGTTGACGACCTCGAACCGCTTCGGTACGCCTGCCGAGGCCGTCGTCGGTCAGCGGCTCACCCGAACGCGACAATGAGCGTCCCGCTTGTCACTTCCGGACTTTCGGTAGGCCCGCGGCCACGCATGGAGCGCCTCCTCCGGCCTGTGCCGTTGCAGCCACTTCCGAGCCGCCTCGTTGCCGAAGCCTCGTGACCGCAACAGCTCGATAGCCGCGGCCCGAATTGCCTTCTCACTGTCTCGCGCCGCAAGGTAAGCGCGCATTTGGACTACGACATCGTCGTGGTCGTAGCTGTATCGGCCGTTGACCTTCTCAGCGAACTGCGGCAGGAGCTTGTAGAACCGGCGCTCGCTGATGCCTACCTGGGTCCACGGGTAGCGATCAGGACTCTCCTGCTTCCGGTGCTCCATCAGCAAAATGCTCGTTTTGCGTCGCACGTAGCGACGGGTCGCCTCGGCACCTTGTGCCGGGTCGAACCCCGGCCGGATCAGCTGCTCGAGGAGCAGCGCTGCAGCTGCGGATGATGTCGGGGTGCCGACTCGGCTCCGGATTCGCTCAACAGACCGTGGATACGCAGAGGTCAACGCGCTGGTGATCGCTAGCTCATCGCCGTTGAGATAGCCATGCCAGTACGCCTTCAGAACGACTTGGCACGCAATCTCCTGAGCCGTCGACTTCTGATCCACGGTGATCGTCGGAAGGCCATGGCCGTGCACAGCATCAGCAAAGATGCCCCACCTTCGATCGGTGGGCCGCTGCGGGCCCCCGAGCCAGACCCGGACTGCGAATGCCCAGTCGACCGGGTGTTGGGTCATTCGGGCTACGACTAGGACTGGCTCGGTCGCGGCAAGTGGAAGCCTTGAGCCCTCCGGGCCCTTGTCGGAGAGGATCAGTTCCACGAGTCGGCCCTCGTCCTGGGTTTCGTTGGTGATCCAGAGGAGCCGTCGCGAGATTTGAAACCACCACCCGTCGATCGCAACGCCGAGAATCGGAATGAAAAAGCGGAGAGATGGATCCATCAGCCGACGCAGGATCGCATTGATCTGCTCGCGGCTTGAGTAACGGCCGAACCACTGGATGACCCGATCTGCCGAGAGATGCCCTGCTGCACTGGCCGCCCCGACCAGCTGGCCACCGAGGCCCAGCGCCTCAGCTACGGCGACTGCCTTTCTCGCTGGTGGGTCGCACGGCAGCACCTGCATGACGTTTGAGTGGCTCGGCTCGACAGGGTCAGGGATCTCCCAGACGTTCGCTCCCCGGACCGAACCGACGTGGGCATCAGGGACCTCGACGAACGGAAGGCCGTTCGGCTCGAACGTCTCTGTCGCAGTTCTCATCTGGAAGCTGCGCCCTGAGAGCAGTTCCAGCTCCTTGCCGGCTGCGAGGGACACCGCCTTCAGCAGCTCCCGATCAGGGTTGCCACCCACCCGCGTGGCGACATCCTCTACGAGGTCCTCAGACCAATGTCCCACATGGGCAGTATACGAAGGTGTGTGGCGAAGAACCGATCCAACTCAAGGGCAGCTGGGTGTGCCCCACGACCCGTCTTCGCTCGATAGCCCTGAAGAAGTCGGCACCACAGATCACTTCCGACTGGTGTTCGTCAGCGTTCTTGCCCTGACGATCCTTGCCTTGGCGCTGAACGTTGTCTTGACCGTCTTCTGCGAGAGCACCGCCGAAGTGAGGGCTGCGGCAGACTCTTGCTCGACGACGTACAAGTTGGGTTTCGGCACGATCGTTGGACTTGTCGGGGGCAAGGCGAGCTAGCCGACCGCGCTGTTCACCGACCGCAGGGCCGGGCGGGCACGGGCACCTGTCGTTCAAAGCGAAGTTGGCAATCCGGTTGGCAATCCACCAGCCGTCACGGGGCCGGATCCTGCGCCACTGACCGGACCCACTTCCCCGCCAGACCGGGTAGAACAGCAGTCGACAACAGCAGACGGACCCGTCGGGACCGCCTACCGATCAGAAGGTTGGGGGTTCGAGTCCCTCCGAGCGCGCTGAGTGTTTCCGCAGGTCACGGGCTTGGCGGCGTCGCGGTGAGTTCCCTCGAATCAGACGCTGACAGCCAAGTTGACAGCCAAGGGGAACGACGGGCTCTGCCGAGGGGGCATGGGATGCGAGTGGCTGTGCTGGGTGACGCAGTAGGACCATTTGCGGAAGGCGCTAGCGAAAACAACGTGGTTGTGCAGTCCATCACGAAACGGCTACTCGATAGGGGCCACGACGTCGAGGTGGCTGATCCCGACGTGTTCTTCCGCGTTGGTGTCTTGACCGCTTCGACCGAACTCGACCTTCCAGGCGTGTTCATCTACCTCCTTGCCCAGGTCTTGGGTACGCCGATCGACGAGTGACCGAGCATCGACGGCACCAAGGGCGTCCCCCTCTACTGCAACCTGCTCGGCCTCGAGGACGAGCACGGCGTGGCCATCGGCGTCATCAACCTGCCCGGCCTCACCGAGGCCGTCTACGCTGGCCGGGGCCGGGGCGCGTTCTGCAACGGCGAGCCCGCCCGGGTCAGCCCGTGCGAGCACCTCGACGAGGCCTACCTCACCACCAGCGGCTTCGGCGGCTGGTCGCAGGCGGCCATGGACGCGGTCCACGACGCCGGCATCCACCTGCGCACCTGGGGCGACGGCTTCGGCTACGCCGGCGGGCCCACGAGGTGCTGCTGCACCGCTGGGACGTCGACAGCGCCCGCACCACGCCCGAGCCCTTCGACCTCGCCCTGGCCCTCGACGGCATCGACGAGGTGTTCGACACCTTCGCCACGCGGCTCGGGACGCGGGTCACGGGCGACGGCCAGACCCTGCACCTGCACGCCACCGACGAGGGCCTCCTCGAGGGCACCGGCGAGTGGACCGCCACCTTCACGCCCGAGGGCGTGACCTGGGAGCGGGGCCACGCCAAGGGCGACGCCGCGGTCCGCGGCCCCGCCTCCGACCTGCTCCCGCTGCTCTGGAACCGCATCCCGGCGAGCCGCCTCGAGGTCTTCGGCGACGCCGCCGTGCTCGACTTCTGGGCCGAGCGCGCCATCATCTGAAGGCCCGGCGCGGCGGCGCGGCCGCGGCGAGTGGCCGCCCGTCGGTGCGCCCGGTCAGCCGCTCACGTTGAACGTGCACCACACCCGCTGGGTGGTGAGGTCGATGGTGGCCCGGCGCGCACCGAGGTCGACGGTGGTGCCGTCGCCCGTGCACACGATGGAGTCGAGGGTGGCCTGCGGCGGCAGGTCGGTGAGGGTGAACGAGTACTCCCCCGGCGCCAGCCCCGCCTCACCCCGTCGATCGTCGTACGCGAGCGAGGGCCCGTCGTCGTCCACCAGGTAGTCGACGCACATCGCCGGGGTCGGGCCACACGCCCGGAACCCGACCGGCTCGTCCGGCCCTTCGAGCACCCCCGCCACCGACGACCCACCCACCCGGAAGTTGCAGCTGACCTCGTGGATCTCGGCGAGCGCCAGGGTCACCCGGCGCGCGCCGAGGTCGACGGTGGCGCCGTCGCCGCTGCAGTCGATCGCATCGAGCTCGAGGCCGGGAGGCAGCTCCGTCAGCGTGACCGTGTAGGTGCCGGCCCCCAGCCGTCGGGAGACGTGCTGGGCCAGATGGGTGTCGTCACCCGAGGGAGTGCGCAGGTCGTCGTCGTCGTCGAGCACGAACGTCGCGCACGCGTCGCCCACACGGCAGCCCTCGAAGCCGACGTCGGCCCGCGTCCCCTTCGGTTTGGCCTCGAGGCTGATGGTGACCGAGCTGACCGCCAGCCTGAACTGGCAGCTGGCGTAGGTCGTTGACGTGAGCTGGATGCTCACCCGGCCGCCGGGAAGGTCGATGACGGAGCCGTTGGGGCACTGGTCGACGGCCTCCAGATACGTCCCCGCCGGCACGTCGATGGTCACGCTGTGGGTGCCGGGGGCGAGCTCGGTGAGGCTGTGGGAGCCCTCGTCCTGGACCGAGAACGACTCGCACGCACCGGGATCGGGACCGCATCGCTCGAAGTCGGTGCGGCCCGAGAACGCGGCCTCCGAGTAGACCGAGACATCGAGGGTGTTCGCCACAACCCGGAACGTGCACGAGTGGCGGTCACCCGGCCCCGACACGACGATGGTGGCGCGGCGGGCAGCCACGTCGGTCGTGCCGCAATCCCCCGAGAAGCCTCCGAAGGCGGTGCCCGGGGGCAGGTCGGTCAGGGTGATCGTGTAGGTGCCCGGCGCCACCCCCGTGGCCCAGGCGCGATCGGGGACCGTCGGGTCGTCGTCGTCGTCGAGGGCGAACGACGCACAGGCGTTGTTCGCGGAGAGGCACCCCTCGAAGGCGACGTCGCCAGAGATCGAACCGGCCAGGGTTCCGGTGCTGTAGCGGTGTCGACCCTCGACCACCGCCTCGAGGAACGACTCGGCCGCCTGGCGGAAGGTGCACACGACGTCGGTGACGGCCGACCCGAGCTCGACGACGACCTCACGCTGGGCCAGGTCCACCGTCGTCCCCCCGCCCACGCAGCTGATCTGGTCCAGCGCGTAGCCGGCGGGCAGGTCGGTCTGGGTGATGGTGTAGGTCCCCGGCGCCAGGCCCGGCGCCACCCGGCGGTCCGCCAGCGTCGGGTCGTCGTCGTCGTCGAGGGCGAAGGACCCGCACCACTGCGGCATCGGCCCACACCCCTCGAAGCCCACGTCGGCGGCAAGGCGGCCCGGCTGGGTGTCGGTCACCACCGTGATCGACCCCGTCGACGGGGTGGTGAGCTCGACCGAGGCCCGCGGACCCTCCCCGCCAGTGGTGACGGGAGCCACCTCGTACACATGGGTCTCACCCGGCTCGGCGTCGACGTCCCGGTAGCCCCTGATCAGGTCATCGACGGCGCGGGTCTCGATGAGCGCGCCATCGCGGTAGAGCCGGTAGCTCGTCACGGCCTCGGCGGCGGTGGCCGGCTTCTGCCACCGCACGTACGGGACGAAGCCGCGGAGCTCGGTCTCCACCCACCGCGGTTCGGAGGGCAGCGGCGAGCCCACGACTCGAAGCACGCCCTCGGAGCTCAGGTAGAACAGCTCGCTGTCCGTGGCGGCGATCGCCGATGGCGTCCCGCCGGACTTGTACGCCGGGAGCGGCACGGTCAGCATCGCTCCGGTGGCGTCGATGACCGCCAGCCGGTTGTTCCCCGACGAGGTCGCGTAGAGGAACCCGCCCGGCCCCCAGGCCAGCCCGTGGGGAGCATCGAGCATCCCCGCCGGATCGGCGAAGAGGGTCACGGCGCCGGTCGGGGTGATGCGCCCGATGCGGTCGTTGCCGCGACTCGAGAACCACAGGTTGCCGTCGGGGCCGGCCACGATGTCCTCGGGCCCGTCGACGCCGGCGGGCTCGAAGACGGTCGGCACGCCCGCCGTGGTCATGCGCACGATGCGGTCGTTGCCGCGGCTCGTCATCCACAGGTTGTCGTCCGGCCCCACGACGATCGCACCTGGGGAGTCGAGGCCGGGGGCGAAGGTCGCACCCACGCCGGTAGCCGGGTCGACCCAGCCCACCAGGTCGGTGCCGTAGGTGACGAACCACACGTTGCCGTCGGGGCCGGCCACCAGGTCGCCGGCATCGCCGGGCCCCGGGCGCACCGTGGCCAACGTGGGGGTGACCCGCCCGAGGCCCTCGGAGCGCAGGAACCACACCTCGCCGTCGGGCCCGATGCCCAGGCCCGGTGCGGCGGTGGTGTCGGCGACCACGCCGGCGTGGCCCGACCCCCCGCTCACCGAGGCGAACGGACCGGGATCGCCACCGTCGAGGGGGAAGTCGCCCCCACCCGATCCGAGGCCGGCCACCCGGGTCACCGAATGGCGGTCCTCGCAGGTGGGGCCTCCCGGACCACAGCCGATCGGGAGACTGCGGAGGTGCGACACCCACACCGAGCCGCTCGACCGCACCGCGAGGTGAGCCGGGTCGAAGCCGTTCGTGCCCAGCGACAACGGCTGGAAACCGGCGACCGTGGTGGCGCCGACCATCGAGCCCTCGGCGTCGGCCAGGGAGCGAGCGTGCGTGGCCGCCTCCCGGCGGGGCGCCCCAGGCTCGTTCGTCGACCCACCTCGGCCGGCCGCGGCCACCTCGACCCCCGCGTAGAGCGCGCCGCAGAGCAACACCAGGCCGAGGACGGCCTGCAGCCGGCGCCGGGGTGATCGTGCGCCTGAACCCGCTGAAGCCGCTCCAGCCTGCGCGTCCATCGATGCTCCCCGTTCTCTCGAGGACGAGGATACCCAGCGCCGGCGTGGCGATGAGGGGGAAGGGCGGGCTGCGGTCGGGGCGCTACTGCGGGCCGGACTCGCGGGCCTCTCGCACGGCGGCCACCGCGTCACGCAGTCGGGCGATCCAGTCCGAGTCCTCGCCGTCCCAGGTGTACAGCGTCGACGTGATGGAGCCATCGGCACAGCTCGGGACGCAGTCGTTCTCGCTGACCTCGACCTCGAGCGTCCCGTCCTCGTCCGGATCGACGGCCTCGGCGTAGTAGAAGCGGGTGTTGTAGTCGCCGTAGTCCGGCAGGGTGCCGAAGTCCTCGAAGCCGTCCTCGATCGGGGCCAGGACGATGACGCCGTTGTAGCGGCCGGGGTTGAAGTTGACGAAGAGGTGACCCGTGTCGTCGATCGCGGGCTCGTTCACGGCCAGCTCGTACCACTTCGTGCCGAAGGGGTGGCTCCAGACGACCGAGCCGCTGGCGTCGACGACGTCGAGTAGGGCGGCGGCGTCAGCCGCGGGCGCGTGCCGCCGCCGCGATGCCGAGCCTGACGACACCTCGATCGCCACCGAGTCGGGGCGCCACCGGCGCGGTCGATCAGGGAGGACTCCGTGTGCCGCAACCGCCCGGTGGTGCGGTGGGGCGCGCCTCGGTCAACCCCGAACCTGGATGCCGCCCGGTGTGACGGGCATGTCGGCGCGTGCGTCACCGCGTGGGACACTTGCGCCCCTTGGCACGAGAAGCAGGGTCCTGGATGTCTCCACGCAGAAGGTCGAGCCCGATCCGGTGGCGGTGACGCCGCCACCGGCCCAGCCAGCCAACCGGGCGCTGCTGGTCCTCGGCACCTCGGCGCAGACCCCCACCCGAGAACGCCACCACAACGCCCACGTCCTGCGCTGGGACGACCAGCTCGTGCTGTTCGACCCGGGTGAGAGCGCACAGCTCCAGCTGGCCCGCGGCGGGGTCAAGGTTGCGGCCATCGACCGCGTGTGCCTCACCCACCTGCACGGCGACCACTGCCTCGGGTTGCCGGGCGTCATCGAGCGCAGATCCTCCGACGGGGTCGAGCGGCCTCTGCACCTCCACTACCCGGCCGCCAGCGAGGCCCACCTGCGCAACCTGCTCGACGCCACCGAAGACACCGGTCTCTCCGATCTCCGCCTGCACCCAGCGGCCGCCGGCACGGACGAGGTCGACACGGGGGCCTTCCGCCTCGTCTCCAGGTCGCTGGACCACACCGTGCCGGCGGTCGGCTGGCGGCTCGAGGAACCAGCCCGGCGGCACCTCCTCCCCGACCGTCTCGCCGAACGCGGCATCCGGGGCGCGGCGGCCGGCGATCTGGTGCGGCAGGGCTCGCTCCAGGTGGACGGGCGCCGGGTGGACGTCGAGGACGTGAGTGAGGTGCGCCCCGGCCAGGTGTTCGCGTTCGTCATGGACACCCGGCGCTGCGCCGCCGCCGTCGAGCTGGCCCGCGACGCCGACCTGCTCGTGTGCGAGGCGACGTTCCTGGACGGTGAGGAGGACCGGGCTGAGGACTACCGCCACCTCACGGCACGCCAAGCCGCCGAGTTGGCCGGCGAGGCCGGCGCCCGACGGCTGGTGCTGACCCACTTCTCGGCGCGCCACCCCCGAAGCGCCGACTTCGCGGACCAGGCCCGAACGGTCTTCCCCGACGTCGTGGCTCCCGACGACCTCACTTGGGTGGCCGTGCCCGCCCGGCTGCTCGGACGCACCGGTCTACCCTGGTGACCATGGGACCTGGGAGCCTCGTTCGCTCTCTTGGCACCGCGGCCTTCCTGGTCGCCGCCGCGCTGGCCCACCCCGCCGCAGCAGGGGCGATCCCCGGCCCGACGCTCACCGCCACCCCCTCCACCGGACTGGTCGACGGCCAGTGGATCGACGTCTCCGGGGCCGGTTTCGACGGCAACCCAGCCCTGCCCGACTCGCAACTCGCCGAGATCTTCCTGTGTCGCAGCGATGCCGTCGACATCTCGGGCTGCGACCCGGACAACGCGTATTTCGTCTCCATCAACGACGACGGCACCCTCCAGCAGGGCTTCCGGGTCGACGCGTCGATCTACACCGAGTCCGGCAACTTCGACTGCCGGTCCGCCGTGCAGGCCTGCAAGATCGGGGTGGGCCTCATCGTCGACGTGGACAAGTCGGTGTTCGTCCCCATCGACTTCGACCCCTCGGCACCGCTCCTGCCGGCCGTGACGGCCTCGGTCACCCCCACCACCGGCCTGGTCGACGGGCAGGAGGTGAGCGTGTCGGGGCAGCACCTCTTCCCGGGGTTCGACAGCCTGGTGGTGCAATGCGGGAGAGCGGCCATCGTCCCCGCGGGCTGCGACTTCGACCACGCACAGCGCGCCATCCCCGTGGCCGCCGACGGCGCCATCGAGACCACCTACTCGGTCCGGTCCTCCTTCCGTGCCGGGACCGGTGAGGACTACGACTGCGTGGCCGCCGCGGATCCATGCGTGATGCTCGTGTCCATCAGCGCCACCGAGTCACCCGACCGGCTGAGCACCGTCCCGCTCGCCTTCGCCCCACCCCCGGTGGCGCCACCGGCACCGCCCCTCCCGGTCGAACCCGGCTTCACGGGCTGACCGCGGCAGTGTGTCGGGCCGCTCAGGCGACCGGCGTCACTGCCGATCGAGCCGCAGCGTGGTGGAGCGGTCCCGCACGACGGGCGATGGCCTCCCGAATGGGCAGTCGTCGCCGCTTCGGCGATCGTCGAACGGTCAGGGATCGTCGTCGCCGGCGGCTGCCGGTTCCGGATCGGGGCCGTCGCGCATCCACTCGTCGGGGGGCATGGCGCCCTTCAGGCGGTTACCGGTGGAGCATTGGCAGCGGCCGTTGGCCTCGCTGGTGGGGCCGCCTCGGCTGCGGGGGACGACGTGATCGATGTGGCAGTGACGGCCGGGGACCCGGCAGCCGGGGTCCTTGCACCAGCGGTCGCGGATGATGATGGCCTCTCGTAGGGGGCCGGTGAAGTAGTCGCGTTCTTGGCCGAAGTCGAGGATGTGGCTGCCAGGGCCGAAGATGACCCGTCGCCACATGGCCGCGAGCCCCAGCGAGAGCGCTTGGGAGGGGGCGATGGGGGTCTCGTCCTCGAGCTCGCACATCGTGTCGGCCCGCAGGGCTTCGAAGTCGGGGCCGAACGGGTCGGGGGCGCCCCACCAGTCCGGCAGCGGCCGGCGGGTGCGTGGACGAGTCGGCGGCGGGCCGGCGTACGGCTCGGCGGGACGATCCTCATCGGGGACCGCGGGTTCGGGTCCGTTGGTAGCAGCGTCGTCGCCGGCCGCCTCGTCGGTGTCGCGGCAGGTGCCTCCGTCCCTGTGGCCCTCGGCCTCGCGTTCGGCCGCCGCGGCGTCGGCCTCGGCGAAGAAGGTGCGCACACCCATCATGATGTTGAGCACCCACGTGGGCGGTTGGCCCGGCCGGTCGCACGTCGCCGAGCGCCTCGCCATCTCCACCATCGCGTCGGCCCGGCGCTGCACCGATGTGCGCCGCAGATCACTCGCGGTCGCACCGTCGCCGCAGCGGGCTCGGGCTTCGGCCCAGTCCGCCTCGAACATCTCCTTCTCCAGGCGGTGCAACTCGGCCAGGAACTCGGTGCCACCGATGGCGTCGAGCCAGGCGTCGACGCGGACCATGCCCTCCCAGGTACGCGACGCCGAGGCCGCCCGGCGCTCCTCCTGCTCGCGGGCCCGCTTCTCGGCCCGCTCGGGCAACACGAAGTCCAACCAGCGGTCGACCACCACGCAGAACTCGTCGAAGTCCATCTCACGCGCGGCCGCCACCAACTCGCCCTCGGCCTCCGCGAACGCGGTCATCACCCTCGGGGCGTTGGCCCGGGCCAGCACAGCGGCGTGCTCGAAGCCGATCACGCCCCGCTCGAACGCCCGCTCGGTGAGCGGCATCGACCGCAACCGGCGGGCCACGAACCGCTGGTGGTTCACCCGCTTCGGGTCCGCCTTCGCTCTGGCCGCCAGCCACGTCGCCACCGACGGCTGGTGGTCCAACCGGTACTGCTGGGACGCGTCGAACGCCCCCACGATCGCCACCTTCGTGGCGGCGATCTGGCGTTCGAGCCGGGTCACGCGCAACAAGGCGTCGCCCAGCGTCGCGCCCGGACGTCCCGCCCACGTCGTCCCCGCCAGCCTCGCGGCGGTCTGCTCGCAGTCGGACAGCGCCGCGAACCCGTCGGGCGGGCTCTCGTGGCCTTCGACTCGACGATCCTGAACCAGCACAGCCACGGCACCACTCCCACGCCAGGCCTCCGCCACACACGGCGGCGGCCACCGGCCTCACACGAACTGGACTTGGGGAAGTGGCAGCCTGACCCTGCACCCAGAGGCTGCGAGCTGGTCCACCCACCCTACACGAACACCAGTTCGTGCGCAAGGACCGCAGTGCCGGCTGGCGGCGGAGTCATGACCGCGATCGACGTCGACCGACGCACGCCGGCGTGCCAGTGCTGATCCTGCGGCTACCGACCGACCCGGTGGAACGGCACTCGACGACAGCAGACGGACCCGTCGGAACCGCCTACGGATCAGACGGCTGGGGTTCGAGTCCCTCCGAGCGCGCTGAACTCCCAGGCCACAGGCCTGTGGCCTGAGTTCAGTCGTCGAGTTGAGCGAGGCCCGTGTCGCCGAGGACCTCGCTCGAGCGCGGCCCCACGTCACGACGACCTGCCCGTGCCCAACCGCGCGACAACTGACCTTCGGCCCTGTTCACAACGAGCGTCCCCCACCGAACATGGGTTGCAGGGCGGTGACGCCGAAATCGTCGGTGCACCCTCATCGACAGCGCTGGTCGTCACCGGACGAGGAGGTTGGAGATGAGGCTTCGGAGGCCGAACGTCGCCAAGCTCGAGTCGCGCCAGAACGTCGACGGTCTCGTGCGGGCCCTCGGTGACGAAGATCCCGAGATCCGGGTGCAGGCGGCGAGGGCGCTGGGCGAGCTCGCTGACCGCCGGGCGGTCGAGCCGCTCATCGCCGCGTTGGAGGACCGGGACACGGAGGCAGCGGCCGCGCGGGCGCTCTCACGGATCGGGGCGCCCGCAGTCGAACCGCTGGTCCGGGTGATGAGGGAGAAGGGGAAGGGGACCCGCGCCGGCGACTCGTTGAGGGGCATCACCGATCCGCTCGCGGTGGAGCCACTGGTGGTGGCGCTCGGCGACTCGGATCCGTCGATCCGCGCCGACGCCGCCTGTGCATTGGGCAAGATCGGCGACCCGAGCGCGGTGGAGCCCCTCCTGGGAGCCCTGCAGGACCCTCACCGCCTGGTCGCGGACTGGTCGGCGGAGGCACTGGGCAGGATCGGCGACGCCAGGGCGGTTCCACCGCTGGTGGTGGCCGAAGGAGGACGTCGCCCGCGAGCGGCAGCCGATGCGCTCGACGCGCTGGGTTGGGCACCTGCCGACGACAGCCAACGCGTGGTTCACCTGATCGCGAAGGGTCAGTTCGAGGACGCGGCGCAACTGGGCAAGACCGCCGTCGAACCACTCGTGGCCGCGCTCGGGCTCTCCGAGCTCAGCGATCGTGAGCGCGGGTCGAGTCTCGAGTACTCCGAGCACGCGGGCCGCGAGCGCGCCGCCAGGGCGCTGGGTGGGCTCGGAGATGTTCGAGCTGTGGAGCCCCTCATCGGGCTCCTGCACGAAGCCAGCCGGCTCGACACGCCGAGCCTGGGCGACGCCGCCGTCGCCGCGCTGGGCGACATCGGTGAGCCAGCGGTGGAGCCGCTGATCGCCACCCTCGGCGAACGCGTCTGGTCGGTGCGCGTGAGGGCGATGCGCGCCCTGGGCCGGATCGGGGACCCACGAGCGATCGACCCGCTGACGGCGATCCTGACCGACGACGAGGACCGGATGACTCGCGATGACGCCGCCGCGGCGCTTCGCCAGATCGAGGCGGCGGCGAGGCCCGCTGACGTGGTGATCTCGCGCCGAGGCGTGCGCGGCGCCAACCTGGGCGCGTACCTCGCGGTGGACGTCGGCGACCTCACCCACACCATGCCCCAGCGGACCTATGAGATCGCCAGGGGCTGGGTCGAACGAGACACCCCTGGACCGCTGCAGGAAGACGAGGTCCACGAGGTCACCCACTTCGCCGGCGAGCAGGCCCCCTCGACCCTGGAGCGATTCGGCTACGAGCTGGTGTGGCAGGACGGCGGCTACGACATCCTCAAGAAGGCCTCCGGCGAGGAACCGACCTAGCCCGGGCCGCGGGCGCCCCAGCGGTGGGTCGAGCTCAGGGACCGAACACCGTCAACAGCATCACGGTGGGCTCGCTTCGCAGACCTGGCGGTCCCTCGGCACTCCCGAACGGACCAGAAGGTCGGGGTTCGAGTCCCTCCGAGCGCGCCAGGCAGGACTGCGATGCGGTCACGGCGTGCCGGGGCGTGAGTACGTTGCGGAGGTGGCAGCGCCGGCGGTCGAGCTCGAGGTCGGCGAGCACACGGTGCGGATCTCCAACCCCGACCGCGTGTACTTCCCGGCCACGGGGACGACCAAGCTCGACCTCGCGAACTACTACCTCGCCGTCGGCCCGGGCATCGTGAACGCGCTCCGGGAGCGGCCGTGCATGCTCCACCGCTTCCCGTCAGGGGTGGAGGGGGAGAAGGTGCACCAGAAGCGGGTGCCCAACGGGGCGCCGCCGTGGCTCGAGACGGTGCGGGTGGAGTTCCCGCGGTACGGCCGGCACGCGGACGAGCTGTGCGTCACCGAGCTGGCCCACGTGATCTGGGCCGTGCAGATGTCGACGGTCGAGTTCCATCCGTGGAACTCGAGGCGGGCCGATGTCGAGAAGCCGGACGAGTGGCGCATCGATCTCGATCCGATGCCCGACTGCCCGCTCGACCGGACCCGCCGGGTGGCCGGCGTGGTCCACGAGGTGCTCGACGAGCTGGGTGCGGTCGGTTGGCCGAAGACGTCGGGTGGCAACGGCCTGCACGTGTACGTCCGGATCGCCGCCGAGCACACCTTCGGTGACGTGCGTCGGGCCGCCCTCGCCTTCGCCCGGGAGGTCGAACGGCGGGCGCCCCGCGAGGTGACCACCACGTGGTGGCGCAAGGACCGGGACCCGGCCGCGCTGTTCGTCGACTTCAACCAGAACGCTCGGGACCACACCATGGCGGCCGCGTACTCCGTCCGGGGGCTGCCGGGCGCGACCGTGTCGACGCCCATCGCGTGGGACGAGATCGATGACGCCGAGGCCGAGGACTTCACCGTCGTGACCGTGCCCGCCCGCTTCGCCCGACGGGGCGACCTCCACGCCGGGATCGACGACGCGGTGTTCGCCCTCGACGAGGTGCTGGAGTGGGCGGACCGTGACGAGCAGGCCGGCGACGTGGACCCCGCTCCGTCCGACGGCTCGTGACGAGACGTCGAGCCGGAGGCGTCGGGCGCCCGGGCTACGCCGGGTGGCTCGAGAGGGGCTGCGGCGTCGCCGCTTCGGCGAGCAGCTGGGCGACCAGCGTGTCGAGGAGCCAGTGCTCGTAGCGGTCGATGCCCCAACCCTTGTCGGCGACCAGGAGCCGGTAGAGCTCGGGTGACGCGAGGGCGTGGATGAGGTCGGCCGCGGCCTCCGAGTGTCGCCGAGCGAGCGAGAGCCCGGACCGTCTGGTCCGGGCTCTCACTGTCGGCGTGCGGGTCGGATGCGGTCAGTTGGTGTCCCGGCGGTAGAGCAGGACGGTGCCGACGACCAGGCTGGCGAGGGCGTAGCCGGCGAAGATGGCGGCGTACTGAGGCCGGGCCAGCGCGTGGGCGATCACCACGGGAGCCTCGAAGTTCGGACCGGCGTCGAGGAGCCGGTAGCCGGCGCTGAAGGGAAGGGCGTGGCGAACGCCCTCCGGCAGCATCGGGGCGAACAGGCTCTCGACCACGAACGACCACATCAGGAGCCCGGTGATGGCGGCGGCGCTGTGGCGGACGATCATGCCCACACCGAGGCCGATCAGCGAGGCCAGGACGATGTAGAGCAGGGCCCACAGCGCCCGGCTCGTGAGGTGCGAGCCGCTGCCGAGGTCGACCCCGCCGATCGCCGCCCCGGCGAACCCGGCGACCATCCCGGTCGTTCCCAGGGCCAGGCCGACCATGGCCGCCGTGGTCGTCTTGGCGGCGACGATCACCCAGCGGGCCGGGCGGGCCGCGAGCACGACGGCCAGCGTTCCGTGCTGGGCCTCGCCGGTGAACATGAGGATGCCGGCGACGGCGGCCAGCATCGCCACGAGCGGCAGCGGGTAGATGAACAGCTCGGATGCGGTGAGCGTGGGGTCGGTGGCCGTGGCGGCCAGCCCCCCGGCGATGAGGGCGCCGACCAGGGCGGTCAGGGCGAGGATGATCGAGTTCGCCCGGAGCGTGCTCAGCTTGATCCACTCGCTCCGCAGGGCCGCAGGGACGGCGCGGACGTCATCGGCGGTGGTGCGGACGGTCGAGCTGCCGCTGATCGCCCACGGGCTGGTCGAGACGGTCGGGATGGTCGTGGCGGTCGGGATGGTCGTGGCGGTCGAGATGGTGGTGTGCATGGTCGGTTCCTTTTGGGTTCGAAAGTGGTTGTGGGCTCGAAGTGGTTGTGGGTTCGAAGTGGTTGTGGGAGGTCGGGTCGGTCAGGCGGAGGCGAACTCGGCCGAGGTGCTGGTCATCTCGAGCAGCGTCTCCTCGAGCGACGGGGCGACCTCGCTGAGCTCGACGAGCCGGATGCTGTGCTCGAAGGCGATCTGCGACACGGTCGCCTTCGTGGCGCCGCGGACGACCAGCCGGTCGCCGTCGGCGTCGATGGTGACGTGCGGGCCGGCGAGGGCCCTGGTGAGGTCGGCGGGCTCGGGCGTCTCGACCACGACGCTCGCCGACTGCCTGGCGGTGATCGCAGCGACGGTGTCGGCCGCCAGGAGCTTCCCGCCACCGACCACCACGAGATCGTCGGCGAACATGGACAGCTCGCCGATCAGGTGGCTGGACACGAAGACCGAGCCGCCGCGGCGGGCGAAGCCGGTGAGGTGGTTGCGGAGCCAGCGGATGCCGTCGGGGTCCAGGCCGTTCGACGGCTCGTCGAGCAGCAGGACCTGCGGGTCGCCGAGGAGGGCCCCGGCGAGGGCCAGGCGCTGGCGCATGCCGAGCGAGAACCCGCCGGTGCGCTGGTTCGCGGCCGACTCGAGGCCGACCTCGGCGAGGACCGCGTCGACGCGGGCGACGGGGATGTCGCTCAGGGCGGCCATGGCCCGGAGGTGGTTGCGAGCGGTGTGCCCGGGGTGCATGCACCGGGGGTCGAGGACGGTGCCCACGAGCCGAACCGGGTGGCGGAGGTCGGTGTAGCGGACGCCGTCGTAGCGCACCTCGCCCTGGTCCGGACGGGTGAGCCCGATCATCATCCGCATGGTGGTCGACTTGCCGGCACCGTTGGGGCCGACGAAGCCGGTGACGCGGCCGTCGGCCACGGTGAAGGTCAGGTCGTCGACCGCGGTGCGGTCGCCGTAGCGCTTGGTGAGTCCGGTGACGGTGATCATGAGGGTGCTCCTGATGGGTTGGGTGGGGTCTGGTCGTGGATCGGGTTCGGCGGCTCGGTGGCCGTGTCCGGGCCCAGCCGGGTGAGGCCGAGCAGGTCGACGCCGAGGTCGCGCAGCTTCTGGAGCTGGCCGTGCAGTGCCGCCTGGTCGACGACGGGCCCACGGATCACCGTGGTGCCGTCGTGCTCGTTGGTGAGGCTCATGCCGTCGAACCAGGCCGCCCACCTTGCGCCGAGCTGGCCGCTGATGCGGATCTCGTAGCGCGGGACGGGCGCGTGATCAGCAGTCGGTCGCCCGTTCGATGGCTCGGAGGTGCGGTCGTCTGTGCTCACGGGGGTGAACGTACGAACGGGCGTGGTGAGCGCACATCACACGATGTGGTGATTGTGTTGGTGACCCTGCGGCGGGGCCGTCCAGGTTCAGAGGCCCAGTTCGGCCGCTCGGGAGACGGCTTCTCGCCGGTTCGTGGCGTCGAGCGTGGTGTAGATGTGCTCGGTGTGGGTCCGCAGGGTGTTGATCCCGCTCATGGTGGCGTTGGTGACGGTGTCACGCGCGGTGCCCGAGACCCGCGGTCGGGCTCACCGGCCGGCGGAGGTGAGGCTCGACGGCTCGCCGGGACTTTCGGCCCTGCTGGTGGGGTGGCAGTCGGCGCGACGATGCGATGCGGAAATCCACGCTTGAGGGCGGTGATCCGGATGCTGCGCAGGCTCGTCGGTTCGTTGTCGGTCGTTCTGCTGCTGGGGGCGTTGCTCGCGCTGGGCTCGGGCCAGCCGGCCGTGGCCAGGGCTTGGGAGTCGGGTTCGGCCGGCCGGTCGGTCGCGGAAGCGGGGCCCGCCGCCGTGACCGAGCTGTCGGCCGGGTTCTTCGGCCACACGTGCGCGCTGATGGAGGACGGCACGGTCAAGTGCTGGGGGGCCAACGCCTACGGTCAGCTGGGCCTCGGTGACGCCGCCAACCGGGGTGACGACCCCGGTGAGATGGGCCACAACCTGCCGGCCGTGCCGCTGGGGACGGGCCGTACCGCCGTCCAGATCGCCGCCGGGGGCCGCCACACGTGCGCCCGGTTGGACGACGGCACGGTCAAGTGCTGGGGGTACAACGGGCAGGGCCAGCTGGGTCTGGGCGACACGGCGAACCGGGGTGACGGGCCGGGGGAGATGGGCGACAGCCTGCCGGTGGTGCCGTTGGGCACGGGGCGCACCGCGGTCCACCTCAGCGCCGGCGGCGACCACACGTGCGCCCGGCTGGACAACGCCACGGTCAAGTGCTGGGGAAGCAACGACTCGGGCCAGTTGGGTCTGGGCGACACGGCGAGCCGGGGTGACGGGCCGGGGGAGATGGGCGACAGCCTGCCGGTGGTGTCGTTGGGGACGGGCCGTACCGCCACCTGGGTCGCCGCCGCCGGCTACCACACGTGCGCCCGGCTGGACAACGCCACGGTCAAGTGCTGGGGCAGCAACTTCTCCGGCGAGCTGGGTCTGGGCGACACGGTGTACCGGGGTGACGGGCCGGGGGAGATGGGCAACAGCCTGCCGGTGGTG
>CAZWMT010000010.1:89850-145433 GCA_964635055.1 uncultured Microthrixaceae bacterium
CACGGTGTACCGGGGTGACGGGCCGGGGGAGATGGGCAACAGCCTGCCGGTGGTGGCGTTGGGGACGGGCCGCACCGCCGTCGAGATCGCCGCCGCTGGTTGGCACACGTGCGCCCTGCTGGACAACGCCACGGTCAAGTGCTGGGGAGACAACTTCTTCGAGCAGTTGGGTCTGGGTGACACCCTCGATCGGGGTGACGGGCCGGGGGAGATGGGCAACAGCCTGCCGGTGGTGTCGTTGGGGACGGGGCGCACCGTCGAGCGGCTCAGCCGCGGCGGCGTCCACACGTGCGCCCTGTTGGACGACGCGAGCCTCAAGTGCTGGGGGACGAACTTCAACGGGTCGCTGGGCCTCGGCGACACCCTGGGGCGGGGCCACGACCCCGGTGAGATGGGCGACGCCCTGCCCGCGGTGGCGTTGGGGACGGGCCGCACCGCCACCCAGACCAGCGCCGGCGCGTACCACACGTGCGCGCTGTTGGACGACGGGACCGTGAGGTGCTGGGGTCGCAACGACCTGGGGCAGTTGGGCCTGGGCGACACCGCCGATCGGGGTGACGAGCCGGGGGAGATGGGCGACGCCCTGCCGGTCGTCACGCTCTTCGACGTGACCGATCCCACGGTCGATCTGCGCACCCCACCCGATGGTGCGGCCTACCTCCGCGGTGAGGCGGTGGCGGCCGACTTCAGCTGCGCGGACGAGATCGGCGGGTCCGGGATCGCCACCTGTGTCGGCACGGTTCCCGACGGGGACCCCGTCGACACGTCGAGCCTCGGCGACCACGCTTTTTCGGGCACCGCCACGGACGGGGCCGGGAACACCGCGACGGTGACGCACACCTACACGGTGGCCGATCCACGGCCTGATGGGTGGGTCAAGCTCGGGGCCGCGGGGGCCTACAAGGGTGACGACCGGTACAACACCTCGGCGGTGGGCCAGACCGCCCGGGGGTCGGCGGCACCGGGGCGAACGGTGACGTACTTCGTGGTGATGCAGAACGACGCGCCGTCCCCCGAGGCGTTGCTGGTACGGGGCACGGCGTCGAACGGCCGGTTCCGGGTGACCTACAGCGCCGGGGGCGAGGACGTCACCGCGGCGGTGACCGGCGGCTCCTACGCCACGTCGGTGCTCGGCGCCGGCGCGGTCCAGGTGGTGAAGGTCACGGTGAAGGTCAAGGCGGGGGCGCCGGTCGGGTCGACCCTCGCCGGGACCGTGACCGTGCGCTCAGGCACCGACGACACCTTCAAGGACCGGGTCGGGCTCACCACCCGCCGGGTGTGACCCGACGCCTGCCGGCCCGCTGGACCCTCGGCACCGAGGTCGGGTACGACTGACCGACGAGGATCGCCGAACCTCGTAGACTCCTCCCCGGGTTCGAGACGACGCGGGAGTCCACGGCATGGCTGTTCCGACGATCCAGGGCTACTCAGATCTCGTCCAGGTGGCCAAGGGCGGCTTCGGGGTCGTGTACCGCGCCCGTCAGGATCGTCACGGCCGGATCGTCGCGCTCAAGGTGCTGCTCGTCGACGTGCTCGACGAGCGGGCCCGGATGCGCTTCGAGCGGGAGTGCCAGGCCATGGGCAGCCTGTCCTGGCACCCGAACGTGGTCGCGCTCCACGACTCCGGCGTCACACCCGAGGGCCAGCCCTACATCGCCATGGAGTTCCTCGACGCCGGCTCGCTGGGCGACCGACTGGCGGGCGGACCGCTGCCCTGGCCCGACGCGGTCGCCGCCGCCGTGCAGGTCTCCGGGGCCCTGGGCGCGGCCCACGCGGCCCACATCCTCCACCGCGACCTGAAGCCCGAGAACCTGCTCGTCGGCCCGTTCGGCGAGATCAAGCTGGGCGACTTCGGGATCGCCTCCGTCGAGGGCTCGACCCGCACGACCGCGGGCAACGCCTCATTCACGGTCAACCACGTCGCCCCCGAGATCCTGCAGGGACGACCGCCGGACGAGCGCTCCGACCTCTACAGCCTCTCGTCCACGATCACCACGCTCATCACCGGCACCGCGCCCTTCGAGAGCGATGCCGACGAGGCCTTCGCGGTCACGATGGCCCGCGTCCTGCACACCCCGGCTCCCCGCCTCACCTCGGTGCCCCCGGCCCTCGCCGACCTGCTCGCAGGTGCCATGGCCAAGGATCCGGCCGAACGGCCGCCCAGCGCCGAGGTGTTCGGACGAACGCTCCAGCAGATCCAGCGCGACAACGGGTTGCCGGTCACCGAGCTGCGGCTCTCGCGCCGGGCCGCGTCCCCACCGGCGGCGCCCGACGAGCCGGCCGTCTTCCCGCCGGGCCCACCGTCGGACGACGAGGGCACGGTCCAGATGCGCCCCCTTCCCCCCACCGCGCCGCCAGGGCCTCCCGCGCCGCCTCCCGCACCGGTGCCGCCGGCCGCACCGGCTCCGCCGCCTCCGCCTCCGCCGGTTCCTGCCCCGCCCCCCACTGCGCCGGCACAACCGGGTGCGCCGCTGCCGCAGCCTCCACCAGTCGGCGCACCGTCTGCGCCGGTGGCGCCCGCGCCGCCTCCCGGACCGCCGCCGCCCGCCGCACCGCCGCCGCCTCCGCCTCGGTCGGTTCCCGCCCCGCCGCCCCCCGCTCCGCCGCCGACCGGAGCACCACCACCGCCTCCGGTGTCCCCGGCGGCACGCGAGCGCAGCAGTCAGACAACAGCGCTGGCCGTGATCGCCGGGGTGGTGGTCGCAGTGGTCATCGTGGGGATCGTGGCCTTCGTGGCCACCCGCGGCGACGACTCGGCCGATCCGCCCTCGACGACGAGCACCACCGAGGCCCCACCGGAGCTCGTGTCGCCCGAGGTCGCCGAGACCATCTCGGTGGGTGACTTCCCCCAGCTGCCCGCGGCCACCGAGGACGACGTCTGGGTGGCCAACGGCTCTGATGGCACCGTCAGCCGGATCGACGTCGCCACCAACGAGGTCGTGGCGACCATCGACGTGGGCGCCGACCCGTTCGGTGTGGCGGCCACCGACGATGCGGTCTGGGTCACCAACGGTGACGACGAGACCGTGAGCCGCATCGATCCCGCCACCAACAACGTCGTCGCCACCGTGGACCTCGACGGCAGTCCGCTCGATGTGGTCGCCGACGGGAACGACGTCTGGGTCTCGATACCGGCCGACGACTCGGTCACGGTGATCGACGCCGACACCAACGACACCACCGACACGATCGACACGAACGCGCCGAACGGGATGGTGCTCGCCGGCGACGCGCTCTGGGTCACGAACTTCGCCGACGGCACGGTCTCACGCGTCGACCGGTCGACCAACGAGGTGACCGACGTGGTCAACGTCGGCAAGCACCCTGAATTCGTCGCGGCGACCGAGGACTCGATCTGGGTGACCAACCGTGCCGACGCCACCGTCAGCCGGATCGATCAGACGACCTTCGACGTCGACGCGACCATCGATGTCGGCCAGTTCCCGTCCGGCGTCGCCACGGTGGGCGACGGCGTCTTCGTGGCCAACACCGTCGACGACACGCTCAGTCGGATCGATGCCACCACCAACGAGGTCACCGACACGATCGACACCGACGACGGCCCCTTTGGTGTCTCCGCGGCCGGTGAGGTGGTCTGGGTCACGACCTCCGAGGTCGACAGCGTGCAACGCATCGAGGGATCCGACTGACCCGGCGCCACCGGTCGTTCGTCAGCGGTCGGCGCCAGGTCGCCGCCCGAGGTGATGCTCGAGGGGCCGCCGGCGGACCATTCGTTCTGGCGTGGGGCGGCGCCGGCGAGGGCGATGTGATCGGGAACGGCCGGAGGGACCTCCGGGCGAGGCCAGTCCCCCAGCCGTCGCGGGTGGCGATTTACTCGTCGAGGAGTGCCGCGAACGCGGGGTCGTCACAGGGCGCGTCGAGGTCGCTGTCGCCCCGGGCGTCGTCGCGGTGCTTCGCCGCGCCGGAGATCGCCTGGCGCAGGTGTTCGATGGCCTCGCTGGTGTCGCCGTTCAGGCTCTCGCTGCAGGCCAGGTTGTAGGCGAGCATCGGGTACTGCGGGTTTCCGGCGACGAGCTCGCGGAGCCGGGTGTTGAGTCGGGGGTACTCGCCCGCCGCGTAGAGGGGCACGAGCGGCGCCCACAGCTCCCAACCCGTCGCGTGGTACGGCTTCCCCGGTGTGCCGTCGAGCGCCAGGATCGTCGTGGCCGGCTCGGCCGCGACCGCCGTCCGCTGCGTGCCCGGCTTGGTGGCGATCAGCGTGCCGGGAGTCGCATCGACCTGCTCGCCCTCCACGTCGAAGGTCGCCCGACCGCTCACGACGAGGAAGAGCTCCTCCGATGGCTCGGAGTCCTCGTCGTACTCGTTGATGATCGGGTCGCCCACCGCGGCGCCCACCCAGGCCGTCACCCCGAAGCTCGTGATGCCGAGGTGGTGCCGGACCGGCCGGTAGTGGTGCTCGCCGTCGGCGAGCACGCCGATCTCGTCGAGGTGCGCGATCGCGTGGTCGGCCATCAGATCTCCACGGTGTCGTCGGTCGATTTCGCGCCCGGCCGCCACCCTACCGAGAGGACGGGGATCGATCATTCAGGGTCCCGGACCGGTTGGCGACCCCTCACGAGCAGGACGCGGTTGGAGCGGTTCGAGGTCCTCGACGCAGATCGTCTCGACTCCTCGGGTTTCTCGGTGTTTTCTGGTGGATCGAGTTGCGAACGGGTGTTCGGGTCGGGTAGGGTTCGGTTGTTACACGCGCTGCCGTGTGAGAGCCAGGGCCATCATCGGTTCACCGGTGGTGAGGTCCCACGGGCAACGGTTTGCAGTGACCACATGTACCCCTCTGTGGAACTGGAGACCTGTCGTGGCTGGATTGCTGGAACGAATCGCCCGTCTCGAGGCGGCCTATGACGAGCTCCTCGCGGAGGAGCTCGCCGGGGCGCCCGGGTTGACCGACGCCATGGTGGCGTTGGGGCGTGTGCGCAACAAGCACGACGCCTTGGACCTGAAGGCCACGGGGGCGTTCGACGCGTCGAAGGAGTGGATGGCCGACGGGTCGCGGTCGGCGGCGGCGTGGTTGATGACCAAGGGTCGTGAGCGCAAGGGGGTGCCCCAGCGGCGGGTGCGTCTGGCCCGGGCGGTGCGGGCCATGCCCCACACCGAACGGGCCCTCGCCGACGGTGCCATCACCGTGGACCATGTCGAGTCGCTGGCGGGGTGCAACACCGGTGAGTTGGCCCGGGTGTTCGCCGACAGCGAGCGCCGTCTGGTGGAGCACGCGAAGACGAAGCGGTTCGTGGGGTTCGCCGAGGAGTTGGGGTACTGGCGCGACGTGGTCGACCCTGACGGGGCCGACGACCGCGCCGAGCGGCAGTTGGCCGACGCCCACTGGCACGCGTCGAGGTCCTTTCAGGGCCAGGTCCGCGCCGATGGGTGGCTGGACGCGATCGGCGGGTCCATCTACCTCACCGAGCTGGAACGGTTGGAGAACCACCTGTTCGAACAGGACTGGGCCGACGCGGTCGAACGGTTGGGCGAGGGCAACGTGGCGGTCGCGGATCTGGGCCGCACCCCCGCGCAGCGGCGGGCCGCGACGCAGGTGCTGATGGCGGTGCGGTCGGGATCGCAGACCCTGGGCGACACCCCCATCAAACTGGTGTTGAACGTGGTGATGGACTGGGCCACGTTCTGCGCCGAGCTGGCCCGCAAACAGGGCCGCACCGATGTGGTGTTCCCCGACGAGCGCACCTGCCGGCTCAAAGACGGCACCATCATCGCCCCCTCCCAGGCCCTCTCCGCGGGCCTGGCCGGCACCATCCGGGGGTTGGTGATCGACCAGGCCGGCGTCCCGCTGCACTACGGGTACGAGGAACGCTTCGCCACCGGCGACCTGCGCACCGCGATCGAGCTCACCCACCTGTACTGCACCCACAAGGCAGGGTGCGACACCCCCTCGTACCGATGTCAGATCGACCACATACAGGCGGTGATCGACGGCGGCCCCACCAACCCCGACAACCTCCAACCCCACTGCCCGCCCCACAACCGCCACAAAGAGACCCAGGACCGCAAACGCCGCAAACCACCACCACCAACCTGAACACCCCGAGCCCGACCCCGGCGCCCGAACCAGCCACGCCACCCGCTCGCGAACGGCCCTGCAGCGCTCACCACCCGGCCGGACCGCCCCACCGGGCGCTCCGCACTGCGTCGGAACGCCCCATGCGGAAGTCCCGCCGACGCGCGCAGTGTGCGACCGGCTGGTGGCCGCCCGATCGAATGATGAGGTGCGACCGAGACGGGCCGCAGCTGGTGGGATCAGCGGTTCACCGACGACAGGACACGGGCGCTGCTCCACGCCGTCCTCACGAGGAACGGATCCTTCAACCCGCCTCCGCGGTGGGCCGTGCCGCGGGAGACGCCGCCGGTCGCGCGGGGTGCGGAACGGGTAGACAACGTTGCGTGCCTGACGGGGACGACGCCCAGTCGAGACGTGACGACGACTGCTACCTCACCACGACGGGGCGGCGCAGTGGGCGGCCGCACCGCATCGAGATCTGGTACGCCGCCGACGGCGACACGCTCTACCTGCTCGCCGGCGCGGGACGCTCGTCGGACTGGGTGCGCAACCTCGATGCCGATGCGGCGGTGTCGGTCGAGCTGGACGGTGCGCGCCGGTCGGGCCGAGCCCACGTGGTCGACGGCGACCGGGCGGACCGTGCCCGTGCGCTGGTGTTCGCCAAGTACCAGCCCCGGTACGGCGGCGACCTGACGCGCTGGCGGGACACCGCGCTCCCGGTCGCCATCGACCTGGCGGCCCGGGAGGCGCCCGGCGGCTGACCAGCGGGACCCCGGCGCCGGTGGGGCGAGGGCGTAGGCACCCGTCGATCGAGCGGGGCAGGACTGCGCCAGGCCGCTCGGCTGGGCCAGAGTGCAGGGGTGCAGTTCAGCCCTGAGCTCCGCGAGCGGGTGGCCGACGGTTCGATCACGGTGACCTACCGCCTCTGGTCGCGACTGCAGGTGAAGGTCGGCGGCGTGTACCGGTCCGGGCCGGTGCGGATCGAGGTCGACGACATCGAGCAGCTGCCGTTCTCGGCCATCAGCGAGGACGATCTGCCCGCCACCGGCGAGCCGGACCTCCAGGCGCTACGCCGGCGGGCGGCGCACGCCGGCCCGATCGGCGACGACACGCTGCTCTACCGGATCGAGTTCCACGTCGTGTCGGGCTGACGACGCCGACCCGGCGGCCCGAGCCGCCATGCCGGCGAGCGAGGACCACGCGGATTCGGCAAGGCCCACTGCGAGGACGGGTGGGCTCCGTAGCGTGACCGCATGAGCGAGCACCGGCCCGACGGGCACCAGCCCGACCAGCACGAGCACGAGGAGCACAGGCCCGAGGAGCGCGGGCCCGACGACCCCGCCCAGCACCGCCACGACACCGGCCGCTTCGGCGTCACCGGGCAGGCCGCCGAGTGGGACGCCCGCTACGACTCGCGCGGCGACGCCATGTGGAGCGGCCGGCCCAACGGTCGCCTCGTCGCCGAGGTCCAGCCGCTGACCCCCGGTAGCGCCCTCGACGTGGGCTGCGGCGAGGGCGCCGACGCCATCTGGCTGGCGACCCGAGGGTGGACGGTCACCGCCGTCGACGTGTCCGCCGTCGCCGTGGACCGTGCCCGCCGAGCAGCGGCCGCTGCCGGCGTCGCGGTCGAGTGGGTCTGCGGCGACGCCTTGGCCACGCCCTTCCCTGCCGCCTCGTTCGACCTGTTGTCGCTGCAGTACCCGGCGCTCCCCAAGGCCGCGGGCGAGCGCGCCGTGCGCACCCTGCTCGAGGCGGTGCGACCGGCCGGCGTGCTCCTCGCGGTGTACCACGACCTCGACGACGGGCACCGCGAGCACATGGCGGCGCAGGGCTTCGACCCGGCCGACTACGTGGGCGCCGACGACCTCCGCCCGCTGCTCACCGACGCCTTCACCCTCGAGGTGGACGTGGTGGAGCCCCGCATCGACCCACCGCCCGACAACCCCCACATCGCCGACGTGGTCCTGCGCGCCCGGCGGCGCTGACACACGGGTCCCCGCCGCCCGCGCGTCCGGGGCCGGGTCGTCGCCGCTACCCGTCGAGGAGGGCGAGCAGCTTCGTCGTGGTCGACCAGCTGCGTATGGTCATCTGCCGGTACTCCGGGGTCCCCATGATCTTGCTGAGCTTGCTCTTGGTGCGGAGCTCGCTGAGGCGGGCGAAGTAGAGGACGCCCTTGCCGGGCCAGGCCTGGTCGACGCCGTCGCGCAGGTGCACCACCTTCATGGCCTGGGCCGGCGTCAGCGGCGCCCGCAGGAAGATGGCGTCGGAGTGGTAGCGGTCCGGCGCCGTGCCGAAGCCCGCCGGCGCGTCCTCGACGACGCTGCGGAGCTGGCGGAGGGTCCGCACGACCACCACGAGGGGGATGCCGAAGCGCGCCTCGAGCATCGATTCGAGGCGCTCCTCGAGGCCCTTGACCGGCGTGTCGGTGGTGAACATCACGTTGCCGGACTGGATGTAGGTGCTTACCTCCGTGTGCCCGTCGGTCTCGAAGCAGTCGCGGAGATCGGCCATCTTCACCGGGTTGCGGCCGCCCACGTTGATGCCCCGCAACAGGGCGACACAGCGGTTCGTCGCCATGGGCCGAGCGTAGGAGACCCCGGCGGTGTGCGCTCCGGGCGCACACGCCTGTCAGGCGGCGTGCTCGGGTTCGTTCGGTGCGTCCTCCCCGTCGGCCGGCGGCTCGTCGGGGCCCTGGTCGAGGCGGAACGGCGGGTACTCGTCGGTGAGCAGCAGCACGTAGGCCAGCACCCGGTACACCCAGCGGTCGAGGCCGAGGACGAAGTCGTAGAGCCCGCCCGGGTAGCGCTTCGTGAACAGCAGGGCGAGAGCGGCGAAGGCCACCAGCAGGTACAGCAGGCCCGGCGCCGAGTAGCGGCCGGCGGTGGAGCTGCCGAGCACGATGCCGAGCACGATGAAGTGGGGGATGGCCAGCAGCCACCACTTCACCAGCACGAGGCGGCGGGAGAGCTCGGGCGCGTAGGCGACCTGGAAGTCGGCCGGGTAGGGGTCCGCGGTGTCCGCCGGGCCGTCGCTCAGGCGGAACGGTGGGTACCGGTCGGTGCCGAGTGCCGAGAACGAGTAGAAGCCCACCCGCCACGACCAGCGCAGCACACCGGTGGTGAAGTCGAACAGCGCACGGGGGTACCGCCTCGTGAACAGGATCGAGAAGAACGCGATCACGCTCACGCCGAACACCCCGATCCACAGCACGAACAGCACCACCAGATGGGGGATCACCAGGATCGGCTTCACGATCCAGAGCCAGCGGCTGGGCTCGTCGAGGTGGCCGGTCAGGGCCACCGCGCCCCGGCGGGCGGGCCCGGGCGGCGGGTCCTGCTGGAGCCGGTGGGCCAGGCCGATCGCCCCCACCAGGAGCAGCACGGTGGCGCCCAGCAGGCTGAACAGCCCGAAGCCGAGCACGCCGAGGCCCACGGGCAGCACCCAGTTCGCCTTGACGCCCACCGACGCGTTCACGCCGACCGCGGGCGACGCGTCGGCGTTCATCACCACGACGCTCCACTGGCCGGCCTCGACCGCCCAGTCGAGGGTCTGGCGGCCGGCGCCCTCGGCCTGGGCCGCCCAGAAGCCCTCCTCGCCGGGTGGGTCGGCGGGGGCGCCGCCCTCCACGTAGGAGTAGTCGACCCGCCCCGGGCCGAGCGCGATGCGATCGACGCGGGCGTGGGCCACCCCGTCCAGGTAGGCGTCGACGTCGTCGGTGGGGCCGATGCCCACGAACACGGGTGTGGCGCCGACGGGCTCGGCCTCGAGCCGGACGGTGGCGAGGTCGCCCAGGTCGGGCACGTGCTCGTCGGACGAGGGGTCGGCGCCGAGGTCGATGCGATCGGAGGCGATGGCGTAGGTGACCGTCTCGAGGCGCTCGGTCCGAGTGGTGAAGAAGCCGTCGTCGCGTTGGGTGCCGTACGCCCACACGAGGAAGCTGCCGGCCACCAGGGCGACGAGGCCCACGACGATGCCCAGGCCGCCGAGGGCCACGGCCACGATGCGGGCGATGGGCGGTCGCGGGGCGCTCCCGGCGGCACCCGTCGGCGCGGCCGGCGCAGCCGACGCCTCGGGGGTGGTCTCGGTCATGGTCGTACCTCCGCGCTGGGCTGTGACCAGCCTCGCGCGCCGCCGTCCGGCCGGGAAGGGCCGGATGTCACTCGCCATGTGGTGCGGGGCCGGTCACCAAACCAACTGTTCAGCGTCACGATCCCCAATGTTCACGGGGCAGGCGACCGGAGCGCAGGAAAGAGGCAATAGAACCTTCGGACATGGGCCGGACCACGCGAGCGATCGTCATCGCCGTCGAGGTCGTGCTGGTCCTGGTGATCGCCACCCGGTGGAGCGGGGCCGAGTCGGGCGCCGGCGAGCGGGACGCGATCGCGTCTCGCTCCGTGGCGTCGAGCGGAGAGGAGTCGGGCCCCGCCCCCTCGAGCGCCACCCCTGCGAGCGCGCCCGCCCCGGGCGCGACGGCCCCGACCACGACGGTGCCGGCCACCGCGGCCACCAGTGCCGCGGCGCCTGAGGGTGCGCGGATCCTGTTGGCGGGGGACTCGATCATGCGCCAGACCGGCCCGGCCCTCAACGCGCTCTTCGACGACACCGTCGCCATCGACAACGAAGCCGTGAACGGCTCGGGCCTGCTCACCCCCGGCTACGTCGACTGGGTGGCGCGCCTGCAGGGCCTGGTGGCCGCGAACGATCCCGACGCCGTGGTGTTCCTCTTCATCGGGAACTACACGGACACGGACTTCTGGCTCACCGAGGACGGCCAGCCCGTGATGCAGGACACGCTCGCCTTCTACGCGGCGTGGTCCCGCCAGGCCGACCACCTCATGGAGGCGCTCGACGCGTCGGACGCCGAGGTGTACTGGGTGCTCCCGCCACCGGAGTACACCGAGCAGAACCGCGCCATCACCGCCAACCTGCGCCAGTTGTACACGCAGATGGCCGACCGCTGGCCCCGCGTCCACCTGGTCGACGCGAACGTGGCGCTGGCCGGCCCGAACGGCGAGTACCTGGACGCGGTCACCGACGAGAGTGGTGCGGTCGTCCCCCTCCGGGCCACCGACACCGTCCACCTCACCGAGGCCGGGGCCGCCCGCCTCGCCGCCACCATCCACGAGGCCGTCGCCGCCAACTTGTGAGAGACCGGCGCCGAAGCTTCACGCTCGGTTCAGGTGCGCGCTACCTGCGGCGCCTACCGTCCGGCTTCGTGGCCCGCTCGGAGCTTCGCCCTCGCCCCCGCGTCGACGCGGCGCCGCTCACGCCGGCCGGCTCGATCGACGAGTGGGTCGCCAGCGCGGAGCGCATCCGCTCGACGTTGGCGATGCGGGTGGCCGAGGCCAGGCAGCGGTTGATCGAGGCGGAGGCGAGGGCCGCCGCCGGCCCCGAGCTCCTCCAGCACCTCGGCGGCATCGTCGCCGAGGCCGAGCGGTGCGTCGAGGTCGAGGGGCCCCCGGCCGGTGTCGCCACCGACCCACCCCGGTCGAGTCGGCGGTCATGACGGCGCTGCCGATGGCGCCCACCGAGGCGGAAGGCACGGTCCTGGCCCGCGACCCGCAGGCGCGGCTCGGCGACCTGCTGGCGGACATCGAGGCGCTGCACGCCGAGCTCGAGGAGCTCGAGGCCCGCCTCGCGCAGATCGAGGACCGTCGCGGCGAGGACGAGCCCGGCGACGAGCGGGCCGAGCGGGCCGAGCGCGCCGAGGCGCTGGCCCACCGGATCGCCGACGAGCTGCTCCGGCGGGGACGGACCCAGCTCGCGGCGGCGCCGGCTCGAACGGGCACCGGGGCGGTGAGCCCGGCTGCTCGCCTGGTGGTGGTCGATGACGCCCGGGCCGACCGGGGTGCGACCCAGGTGGCGCCGGTGTCGGGGCCGGACCACACCGCCGCGACACTCGACGTCCGGGTGGGGCCGGCGCTCGTCGTCGCGCCCGCGACGACCGGGGCGCAGGTCGACACCGATGGCCTCCCACCAGGCCCCGTCGTCGAGCTCGGCTCGGCGAGCGAGGTGCCGATGGCGCCATCGCCACAGCGCCAGCCGACCGCGGTGGAGCCGGGTCGGTTGCGGCGTTGGGCACGGCCGGCGGAGATCTGCGTGCACCTCGTGATCCTCGTCGCGCTGATCGCCGTCGCCCTCGGCGCGTTCCGCTAGCTGCGCGTCCCGCCGGCCGCGCGTCCGGCGACCGTGGAGGCGCCCGTCCTCGGCACCGGACCGCGGCTCTCCGAACGCGGGGTTCCCCGCCGGCCGTGGTGCCGTGTGCGGCATGTCGGCTCGCCGCGGGCAATCGTTCATCCGGCGTTCGGCCCTGCGAAAGGTTGGCCTCGTACCGTCCGGTTGGTGACCTCTCCAGCCCTCACACCGCCGGCGCCCACCTGGGCGATCGGTGACGAGGACGTGGCCACGGTCGAGCGGTGGGCGGCCCGCCGACGAGCCGAGCTGAGCCGCCTGTCGCTGGCCGTGCGCAGCGCGCGGATGAAGGCAGAGCAGGCCGAACGCGCCGCGATCCTCGACGGCGCGGCCCCCGACGAGGTGCTGTCGGTCGTCGAGGCGGTGCTCGACGAGGCCGTGCGCGACGGCGACCGGGCCCTCGACGAGGCCCGGCGGGCCGCGGCGGCACTGGTGGCCGCCGAGCACGAGCGGGCGTCGCAGGACCTGCGCGACCTGGGCCTCGATCCGGTGACGTCGCTCGGTCCGGCGGGCTGGGAGCCCGACCCGACGTCGGAGGTCGCTCGCCCCGCCTCGGCGGACGATCTCTGGCAGGCGCTCGAGGTCGAGCCTCGGGTCCCGGTCCTGAAGGCACCCGACGCCCGGACGCGCCTCCTCGAGCCGGACGACGTCGACGCCCGAGCCGAGGACGACCCGGTGCCCGCTCCATCCGGCGGCCTTGCCGTCGAGGTGGGACCGGACGGTCGAGGAGTCGGGCGGGACGACGTCGAGGGTCCCGCACCGGTGGAGCCGACGTGGTACCTCGCCCCCGAGGGCGTCACCGTCCTTGCCGAGGTGGCCGGTGGGCACCACGGCCCCCCGGGCACGTCGCGCCACGACGTCGAGCGCGACCGGGGCGACGGGTGGGCCGACGGGGACGAGCGGGGCGAGTGGCGCGGCGCTCAGCAGGCCAGCCGGCAACGGGGTCATCGGATGCCGGCCGGCGCGGCGCGCTCGGCCCATCCCTCCGCGAGGGAACCGGCCGCGGCCGCATGGCCGGAGGACGACGAGAGCCTTCCCGTCCTCGCCTTCCCGTCCCGATGGCCGGACGCAGCGCAGGCCGCCCGGGAGTTCCCGGAAGCACCCGAGGTCGATCTGGTGAGCGACCCGACGCCCCCCGACCCCGACGGCGTCGGTTCCTCCGGCGACGCTGAGCGCTTCGACGACTTCATGCGGGGCCCCGGGACCTTCGATGTCTTCTGGGGCGACGTGGAGGACCGCCAACCCCTGCGCGACCGGCTTCGCCGACGAGCGGCCGCCGAGGAACCGCGATGAGCGCCGAGCGTGACGTCGCCGGCCCCGGTGGGGGAGCGGGCGAGCGACGCCCTACGAACGGTCGCGTCCTCCGACCCGCCGACCTCGACTCCTCCGACCCCGTCGTCCCCTCGGCGGCCGAGGCCGGCGAGGGATCGATTCCCGAGCTCGCGGGCGTGGCCTGGCGGGCCTCCTACGACCGCGAGAGCGTCGACGCCTACCTCGCGGCGGTCGAGGCCGAGCGGGAGCGCCTGCTCGACGAGATCCGCTTCGCCGAGGAACGAGCCGCCGCCGCCCAGGAGCAACTCCGCGCCAACACGACGGGGCGAGAGGCGCGCCTCGGGGCCCTGGTGCTGGCGGCCCGCGACGAGATCGACCGGCTCGACCACGAGCACCGGGCCGCGGTCGCAGCGATCCGGGCGCAGGCCGAGGACGAGGCGTCACGCCTTCGGGAGCGGGCGCAGGCCGACGCCGCTGCGGTGCGCGAGGTGGTCGCGTCCCTGAGTGCCGTCACCGTGGCCGAGGGAGCGACCGAACCCACCGGGACCACCGAGGCCGAGCCGGACGAGACCCGCGAGGTCGAGGAAGTCGAGGAGGCCGTGGAAGTCGACGAGGCCGGCGAGGCCGACGAGGGCGACGGGGCCGCCCTCATCGACGTGGCCGAGGTGGACGACGTGGCCGGCGCCACGGAGCAGACCCGTGCCGGCTGAGAGCCCCCTCACCGTCGGCCAGGCCGACGCAGGGCGGAGCGGCATCGCCCCCGCCCTGGCCGCCGTGAGCGTCGCCGACCACATGGAGGTCGAGCCCCTGCTGCGGCGCGCCGCCGCCGACCTCTCGGCCCTCCGACTCCGCTTGGCTGCCGCCACCCGCCGGGCCCACTCCGCGGAGGCTGTGGCCGGCGCTGCCAGGCCGTCGAACGGGATGACCGTGGACGAAGAGGCCGCCGAGCTGGATCGGCGGTTGCAGCAGGAGCGGGCCGACCACCGCCGTCGGCTCGAAGACGAGCTCGACCAGGCCCGGGCGGAGGCGGCCGTCCAGGTGGCCACCGCCCGTGCGGAGGCCGCCGTGGTCGTCGCCGCCGCCAGCGGCGAGCTCGCCGCGGCGTCCGCCGGCGGGGTCCACCCTCCGCAGGTCGCGGCGCCGGGCATCGCGCCGGCCCTGGGCATCGCGCCGCCCGCGGGCACCGTGCCGGTCCCGGTCGTCGCGCCCACGTCCCCTGAGCCGCCTTGGGCGGGGGAGCGGTCTCGACCCTCGCTGGTGGAGCGCGCCTTCCGTCGCGACCTGGGGCTGTCGATCATCGAGGTCGCCATCGTCCTGCTGCTCGTGGCGCTGCTCGTCGCCGTGGTGCGGTGACGCGATGACCGTCACGATCGCACCACCCGCCACCACCGTCCGCCCGGGGCCGGCGCCGGAGCGCCGCCGGCCCGAGCCTCGGCGGCTGAAGGCGAAGCGGGACTGGGGCGACCAGATCTTCCGCGGCGGGTCGTACCTCGCCGGCTGCAGCGTGCTGGCGATCATGGGGGCCGTCGGCCTGTTCCTCACGATCGAGGCCTTCGATGCGCTGAAGGTCCAGGGCCTCGACTTCCTCACGACGTCGGAGTGGCAGCCCGACCGCGGCCAGTTCGGCATCGCCTCGGTGATGATCGGCACGGGCCTGATCGCCTTCGTGGCCGTCGCCGTGGCCGTCCCCGTGTCGATGGGGACGGCGCTGTTCATCACCGACATCGCGCCCCCCCGCCTGCGTGGCGCGCTGGTGTCGATGGTCGACCTCATGGCCGCCGTGCCCAGCGTGATCTACGGGCTCTGGGGCCTCTTCTTCTTCCAGGGCTCGGTGGTCGGGCTGTCCCGGTGGCTCTCGACGTGGTTCGGGTGGATCCCGGTGTTCCGGGTGACGGGAGCCGACCCCACCGACCCGCTGTCGAACGCCACGGTGTTCACCGCGTCGGCCTTCATCGCCGGTGTCGTCGTCGCGCTGATGGTGATGCCCATCCAGTGCTCGGTCATGCGGGAGGTGTTCTCGCAGGTGCCCATCGGTGAGCGCGAGGGGGCCTACGCCCTCGGTGCCACCCGGTGGGGGACGATCCGCATCGTCTCGCTGCCGTTCGCCCGCGGCGGGATCATCGGCGGGACCATGCTCGGGCTGGGCCGGGCGCTCGGCGAGACGATCGCCGTGCTGCTCATCATCTCCCCGCGCTTCGACATCAACTTCCACATCCTCGAGGCCGGCGGGAACTCGGTGTCCAGCCTCATCGCCCTCCGGTACTCGGAGGCATCCGGCTTCGGGCTGTCCGCCCTCTTCGCCGCCGGCCTGGCCCTCTTCACCATGACGCTCCTCGTCAACTTCGTGGCGTCGTGGTTCGTGTCCCGTTCGCGCTCCGGGGCGGCCAGCGAAGCATGAGCACGGCGACCCTAGAACCGCTCGCGGACGTAGCGCCGGCGCCGGCGCCGGCGCCAGCGCCCGAGGCGTCCGCCGCGGCCCCCACCACCGTGCTGCCCGACGTGGTGGCCACGCCGGCGCCGCCGAACCGGCTGCGCACGCTGAGCCACCTCTCCCGCGACGATCTCATGAACCTCGGCGGCGCCGGGCTCAGCGCGCTGTGCCTGACCCTGTTGCTCTTCGGCCGACTGGCGCCGCTGGCCGGGCCGCTCGGGTTCGTGTTCGTCGCCTGGCTCGGCTTCCTGGCGATCTACGCCGTGCTCGTGTCGATGGACGAGAGTCGCCCGGTCGTCGTCGACAAGGTGATGTCCGCGGTGCTGGTCTCGGCCTGGGCCGTCGCCATGGTGGCGCTGGTCTCGGTGATCGTCTTCACGCTCTGGAAGGGCCGGGAGGCGCTGCTCACCGCCAACCTCTACACGCAGGACATGAGCGCCGCCGGGCCCGCCGACCCGATCACGGTCGGCGGCATCGGCCACGCCATCGTCGGCACGCTCATCATCATCGGGCTGGCCATCGTCGTGACCGTGCCGCTGGGCCTGGCGTGCGCGGTGTTCCTGAACGAGATGCACAACCGCTTCGCCCGCTTCGTCCGGACGGTCGTCGACGCGATGACCGCCCTGCCGTCGATCCTCGCCGGCCTGTTCATCTTCGCCACCTGGATCCTGATCCTCGGCTTCGAGCGTTCGGGCCTGGCCGCCGCGATCTCGGTGAGCATCATGATGCTGCCGATCATCATCCGCTCGGCCGACGTCGTCCTCCGCCTGGTGCCGGGCAACCTGCGCGAGGCCTCGGCCGCGGTGGGGGCGCCGGAGTGGCGGACGGTGCGCCACGTGGTCCTGCCGACGGCGCGGTCGGGCCTGGCCACGGCGGTGATCCTCGGCATCGCCCGCGGCATCGGCGAGACGGCCCCGGTGCTGCTGACCTCGGGCTACACGGCGACGATCAACGTGAACCCCGCGAAGAACCCGATGGTGTCGCTGCCCCTGGCGACCTTCGAGTTCGTGCGGTCCCCGCAGCCCGCCCTCATCGCACGCGGCTTCGCGACCGCCGCCGTGCTCATGGTGCTGGTGCTCGTGCTGTTCGCCGTCGCCCGGGTCCTCGGCGGTCGCCAGGCCGGTCAGGTCGGCAAGCGCCAGGCCAAGCGCATCCGGGCCCGATCGGCCCGGGACCTGGCGCGCTTCGAGGCGACCGCGGCGCCGGCACCGGCGCACACGCCGACCCCACCCCTCGGTTCCGGGCTCCCTCTGGAGGCATCCTCGTGATCGCTCGCCGCGCCCGCCCGCGCCGCTTCCTCGACCTCATCCTCGCCGTGTCGGTGGTGGCCCTGGCCACCGTCGGCACCGGCGGGCCGATCCCCGAGGCCGAGGCCACCGCCAGCTACCAGCGCATCTCCGGCGAGGGCTCGTCCTGGGCCGCCGGCGCCATCGACGCCATGCGGGTGAACGTCCGCCAGTTCGGCATCACGGTCGACTACACGCCCAGCGGCTCCACCGCCGGTCGCCAGAACTTCCTCAACGGCACGGTCGACTTCGCGGCCTCCGACATCCCGTTCCAATTCGACCCCGAGGACGGCTCCCCCCCCGAGAACCCGGCCCCGGGCAGCTACGCCTACATCCCCGTCACCGCCGGTGGCACGGCCTTCATCTACAACCTCAAGATCAACGGCCAGCGGGTGACGAACCTGCGGCTGTCGGGTGAGAACGTCGCCAAGATCTTCACCGGGGCCATCAGCACCTGGAACGACCCGGCCATCCAGGCCGACAACCCGGGGTTGGCCATGCCGGCCCGCAGGATCGTGCCCGTCGTGCGCTCGGAGGGCTCCGGGTCCACCGCCCAGTTCACCCTCTGGATGATCAAGCAGCACGGCTCGATCTGGCAGTCCTACTGCGAGCGCTCCGGACGCGCCCCGGCCTGCGGCCAGACCTCCTACTACCCGACCATCCCGGGCATGATCGCCCAGTCGGGCGACCTGGGCATCACCGGCTACGTCACCCAGAGCTTCGCCGAGGGCGCCATCGGCTACGTGAACTACTCCTACGCGCTGGGTTCGCAGTTCCCCGTGGCCAAGGTGCTGAACCGGGCGGGCTACTACACCGAGCCCACCCCCTCGAACGTGGCCGTGTCACTGCTCAGGGCCCGCATCAACACGACGCAAGGCCCCAACTACCTGACGCAGAACCTCGACGGGGTCTACAGCGACACCGATCCCCGCAACTACCCCCTCTCGTCCTACTCGTACTTCATCCTGCCGACCACGATCCAGGGCCAGTTCAACGAGGCCAAGGGACGGACGCTCGGGGCCTTCACCTACTACGCGATGTGCCAGGCGCAACAGCAGTCCGCCTCGCTCGGCTACTCCCCGTTGCCGGTCAACCTGGTGCAGGCCAGCTTCGAGCAGATCCGCCGGATCCCCGGAGTCGAGGTCCAGAACATCAACGTCCGGACCTGTGACAACCCGACGTTCTCCCCCGACGGTACCAACCTGCTGGCCCAGAACGCCCCCTTCCCCGCCGATTGCGACCGGCAGGGCCCGACCCAGTGCACGACGGGCAGTGGCGGGGCGGCCGACACTCCCACCGCGACCACGGGCACCGGTGGCGGCGGTGGCGGCGGTGGTGGCGGCGGTGGCGGCGGTGGTGGTGGTGGCGGCGGTGGTGGTGGCGCGGGTGGTGGCGGTGGTGGCGGCGGTGACGGGACCACCTCGGACACGACGTGTGACCCCGAGACGGGGGTGTGCAGCGGCACCGGCGGTGGCTCGAACGAGCTCGCCGTCGCCACGCCGACGCAGCTCGCCGGTTCGAACGGCTGGTCGTCCGCGCAGACCCTGACGCTGCTCGTCGCGGTCTTGATCCTGGCCCTGATCTTCGTCCCCGCCTTCATGTGGCGGCGGTTGAAGGCGGACGGGGGCGAACCGTGACCGGCCACGACTCCCGTGGTCGAGCACATCGTCGGCGCCCCCGCACGATCGCGACCGGGCTCTTGGCGATGCTGGTGTTCTCGCTGCTGTCGTCGTCGTCGCCGTCCGACGCCGTGCCCGTGCCCGGCAGCGCCGGGATCGACACGTCGCTGCCGGCCACCCCCTCCCAGGTGACCGTCTCGGGCAGGGGCGACTTCTCGGACCTGCGCATCACCGTCAACCAGACCCGGAACCTGGTCAACCAAGCGGTGTCGCTCACCTGGACCGGCGCGCGGCCGACGATGCAGGGTCCCGGGCGGTTCGCCGCCGACTACCTGCAGGTCATGCAGTGCTGGAGCGACGACGATGGGCCCGATCCGTCGAATCCCGGCCCGCCCCCCGAGCAGTGCGTGTACGGCGCCAAGGCCGGCGTCTACGGGGGCCTCCCTGCCGGCATCTACCCGGCCGGCTTCGCCATGACCCGGGTCATCAGCCGTCGCACCTGGGACAACTTCGACCCGGGCGTCGGCTTCCTCGAGACCTCCACGGGCAACGTGTGGCGGCCGTTCCGGGCGGTCGACGGCACGGTGGTGAACGCGCACACCGACCCTGCCTTCAACCCGTCGATCGTGGGCGGGAACTTCTGGCTGAACCCGTACTTCAACAGCATCACCACGAACGAGCTGTCGGCCTCCGCCACCGGACCGAACGGGACGGGCTCGGACCTGTTCACGGTCGAGACGGGCGTCGAGTCCTCTGGGCTCGGCTGCGGCCAGCAGCTCGAGCCCGCCGGCGGGGGAACGGCCCGCGTGCCCAAGTGCTGGCTCGTGGTGGTGCCCCGATCCAGTGCCGCCGACGAGAACGCGGGCACGCCGTACGCCGACCAGTCGTCGCAGTTCGGCGTGGTCACCTCGCCGCTCTCGCCCGAGGCGTGGGAGAACCGGATCGCCATCCCCATCAGCTTCAACCCCGTCGACAGCCCGTGCTCGTTGTCGGCCACCGACCGCCGCATCGTCGGGAGCGAGCTCGCATCGTCGGCCATCTCGAGCTGGCAGCCCAGGCTCTGCGCCACGCCCGGTCAGCCGCCCTACAGCTTCGCCAACGTCAGCGACGCCGCCGCCCGCCAGCAGATCGTGGCCCCGGCCGCCGGTGCGCCCGGCATGGCCATCACCGCCAGACCCATCGACCCGACCCTCGTCGACCCGGACAGCCCGGTGGTCTACGCGCCGGTCAGCCTGTCCGGCGTCGTCATCGGCTTCAACGTGGAGCGCAACCCGAGGGTCGACGCGCCTGAGGAGGAACAGGACCTCAGCGGGGTGCGCATCGCGGAGATCAACCTCACCCCCCGGCTCGTGGCCAAGTTGTTGACCCAGTCCTACCGGGAGCAGGTGAGCATCATGAGGCCGCCGGACTACCCCTGGTTGGCCACCAACCCGGCACACATGGGCCTGGACCCCGACTTCCTCCGCTTCAACCCGGAGTTCTCGCTGCTCCAGATCGCCGGCGCCAAGAACTTCGGCGGCCTGGTGATGCCGGGGGGCGACTCCGACGTCGCGCTCGCGGTCTGGGAGTGGGTGCTCGCCGACCCCGAGGCTCGGGCCTGGCTCGACGGGGCACCCGACCCGTGGGGCATGAAGGTCAACCCCGCGTACGCCACCACGGCGGCCGCGAACAGCAACGGCACCGCCTTCGGTGACCCGACCCCCGTCTCGTTCCCCAAGGCCGACCCGTACTGCTTCCAGGGCACCCCGCGCGGCACGAACAACTCGATCGTGCCGCCACCGCTGTGCGGGACGGACTGGCTCCCGTACACGCAGTCACTGCGCTCCTCGGCCCGCCAGACCCGGCTGGCCGACGACCTCGCCAAGACGGTGGAGAACCCGTTCGCGCTCACCTCCGACCAGGTCTACGGCCGTGACCAGCCGCAGTACCTGGGCCGCCGAGCGATCCTGTCGATCACCGACACGGCGTCCGCCGCCCAGTACGGCGTGCAGGCGGCCCGGCTGAGCCGAGCCGGCGACGACGGTGCCGGCCGCCAGTTCGTCGCCCCCGACACCGCGGGGCTCACCGCCGGCGTGGGCGCGATGGCGCGCGGCGACGTGGACGCCGTCCTCGAGCCGGCGCCGACGGCCAGCGCGGCCGGGGCCTACCCCCTGACCTCGCTCACGTACGCGTCGATCCGACCGCTCGAGCTCGATGCCGACGCCCGGTCCGACTACGCCGCGTTCCTCGACTACGCGGCCGGGCCCGGCCAGGTGGCCGGGCTCGAGCTCGGCCAGCTGCCCGTCGGCTACGCACCACTGCCGGAGGCCCTGCGCTCGCAGACGACCGCCGCCGCCACGGCGGTGCGGACCCTCCAGCCGACCCCGGACCCGGCGCCCGTGCTCTCCACCCCAACGAACATCGGATCGGACACCCCCGCGTTGTCGTCCTCCTCCTCCGACACGACGCCGACGACGGCCCCCGGCGCGGGGTCGGCCGGACCGGCCGAGCCGGTCGCCGACACCCCGGTGGACAGTGGCCTCATCACCCCGATCGTGGCCTTCGCACGCAGTGGCCTGGTGCTCCCCGTGCTCGCCGTCCTGGCCGTCGCCTCCGCGCTCGGTGCCCTGGAGCTGACCAAGCGCAACCGCCGCGGCGCGAAGCGAGCGGCGAAGAAGGGGCTCCCGGCGTGACGGCGAGCGTGCGCCCCCGGATCGCGGGTCCCGTGGTCGCCCTCATGGGCCTCGCCGTGGTCTCGCTCGCGGTCGTCGTCGGGCCGGGGACGCGGCCGGCGGTCGCCGATGGCGAGCGGGCGGGCCCGGTCACCGTGATCACCACGGACGGCAGCCCGCTCCAGCACGGTGGCAGCGACACCTCGTTCACCTTCGGGCTCCCACCCGATGCGGCCTGCCCGGGTGACAGCGCCAACGACGGCTACCGCATCCAGAGCTTCATCGTCCCGGACGGCGTCGACCCGGCGGGCCTGACCTACGAGTCCACCAAGCCCGCCGGTGACGGCAACTGGGCCCTCTACGCCGTGACCAGCGATCCCTACGTCCAGGGGCTCACCTCGGTGGCCGAGCAGCGGGGCGATCCGGGGCTCATCGACGGCCTGCCCGCCTTCGACTTCGCGGTCTTCCCCCCGGGCACCCTCGCCGAGGGCAGCAACCGGCTCGGCATCGCCTGCACCCTCTACAACGAGACCGTCCGGTACTGGGACGCGGAGATCGTCCTCACCGACACCCCGGAGGACACCCCCGCTCAACTCACCTGGGTGGTCCCGGGAGCACCCTCCGGCTCGGCCGCGTCGTTCCCCACCGCCCGCCTCGTCGTGGGCGGCGTCGTGGTCGTGCTGCTGGTGATCGGCGGCGCCATCGTCCTGGCCCGTCGTCGCCGAACCTCGAACCTTCGCGTCAAGGAGCCGTCTCGATGATCGCAACCCCCAAACGTCGCCGCCTCGCCCGCAACGTGGCCCGTGCCGCCGCGGTGCTCTTTGCCACCATGCTGGCCCTGAGCCTGTTCACGGTGGTCACGGCCGGGGGCTCGCCCGCCGGCGCCGCGACCAACAACGGCGCCGCCACGATCGTCGACCCCGGCGGCACGCACGAGCCGCTCGACGGCGGTGGGAGCGCCACGCAGTTCACCCTGAGCCTGGGCACCAACCCGTCATGCCCGGGGGACAGTGCCAGCGGCAACTACCGGGTGCAGAGCTTCATGGTGCCGGGGTCGGCGGACCTCGATGCCATGACCTTCGACGCCAACGGTCCGGTGGCGGTGAGCGGGCAGTTCCGCCAGCCCCTCTTCGACGTCAACAGCAGCTCGTACGTCAACAAGCTGACCGACCTCGCTGTCCCTCCTGCGGTCACCGGGGGCATCTCGGGGATCCCGGCGTTCGACTTCGCGGTCTTCGCCCCGGGCGACGTGCCCGCCGGCGACTACTCGGTCGGGATCGCGTGCACCCTCGGCTCGGCGGGCCCCACCCAGCTCAAGACCTACTGGGTGGCGACCATCGACGTCGCCGCCAGCGCCGACGACACCCCCGCCGGCATCACCTGGACGGTCGAGGAGACGCCGACGACGACCACGACCACCGGTGACACGACGACCACGACGACCGGTGACACGACGACCACGACGACCGGTGACACGACGACCACGACGACCGGCGACACGACGACCACGACGACCGGCGACACGACCACCACGACCACCTCTGGCCTGTTCACGTCGTCGGATCCCTCCGACCCCTCGGTGTCCGGGACCGTCGGGGACCTGCCGCTCACCGGCTCCTCGCCGGGGTACCTCGTGGCCTGGGGCCTCCTCCTGATCGTCTTCGGGCGCATGGCCGTGCTCCTCGGCCGGCGACCGGAGACGGGGCCGGGTTCCGCCGGGTGAGGGACGGGCGGACCGGCGGCTCGGTCGCCGAGCCCTGGTGACCACGGCCGTCGCGGGCGAGGCCCCGCCTCGCGAGGAGGCTCGCGAGGAGGCTCCTGAGAAGGCCCGTGAGAAGGCGGGGCCATTGGCCCCGGTCGCACCGCTCAGCCCCCGCGCCGAGCTGGTGCGGGCGGCGCTGATCGTCGTGCTGGTCGTCAGTGTCAGCTTGATGCTGGAGTTGCTGGTGCTGAGTGGCCTCCAGCAGCGGGCGGCCCAGCAGCGGATGTTCGACGACTTCCGGGAGCAACTGGCGCTCGGCACCGCGCCGACCGGCCCGACCGACCTCAACGGCGACGTCCTGGCCCTGGGCGACCCCGTCGCGTACCTGGAGGTGCCCGCGATCGGACTGCGGCAGGTGGTCGTGGAGGGAACGCTCCCCGGCACGCTGTTCGACGGCCCGGGCCACCGACGCGACACCCCGCTGCCCGGGCAGGAGGGCACGTCGATCATCATGGGTCGGCGGGCGGCCTTCGGCGGTCCCTTCGCCCGGATCGCCGACCTGGACGAAGGCGACCGGATCCGCCTCACCACCGGACAGGGCACGTACACCTACCGGGTCAGCGGCGTGCGCCACGACGGAGATCGGGCGCCCGGCGCCCCCGCCGAGGGGCGGAGCCGGCTCATCCTGGCGACCGCCGACGGCGCCGCGTTCGTGCCGAACGGGGTCGTGCGGGTCGACGCGAAGCTGCGGAAGGACGCCGACAGCGGGCCGGCGCGGCTCGTCACCGTCGCGACCCTCCCGGCCGGCGAGCAGTTCATGGCGTCCGACACGAGCACGCTCTTCGCCCTCGTCCTGTGGCTGCAGCTCCTGATCGCGCTGGTCGCCGCCTTCATGTGGGCGTGGCACCGCTGGAGCCGAGCCAAGGCGTGGGTCGTCTTCCTGCCGCCGCTGCTCCTCGTCGGCCTGCTCATGTCCAACGAGGCGGCGCGCCTCATGCCCAACCTGCTCTGAAACCCTGCTCTGAGGATCAAGGAAGCTGCCGTGTCCGATCTCGTCACACCCCACCCGTTCGCACCGTCGCTCATCGGCTCGGAGGTCGAGCGGGCCTCGTTCGGCGACGCCGAGGTCGTCCAGGTCGTCGGCGGCGACCCGTACGACCCGGACGCCACGGTCGTGGACGTGTGTCGGGCCACCGTCGTGGTCACCTCCGAGCGGGTCGTGGCCGTCGAGGACGACCTCGAGTGGGAGTGGTACCTCGACGACATCGAGGACGCCGTCCACGGCGGGGACGCGCCGTGGACGATCCTCGCGGTCCCCGGGGTACCCGACCACGGCGTCGCCGTGGCACCCGCGGACGTGGCTGCGTTCCGCGACGTGCTGGAGCGGGCACGGGCCGAGGCCGGCCGGCCGCCGGTGCCGTGGGACGCGGAGGTCGGCGGCGCCGAGGCCGGTTCCACCGAGCCCGAACCCGAGGCCGAGCCCGAGACCCAGCCGGGGGCCGGGCTGGAGCCCGAGGCCGGGCTGGAGCCCGAGGCCGGGCCGGCGCCCGAGCTGGATGCCGAGCTGGAGCCCGAGGCCGAGCTGGAGACCGAGGCCGAGTCGGAGACCGACGCCACTGCCGCGGCCGATGACCTCGCCGCGGCCGATGACCTCGCCGTGGTCGTGGCCCCGGCCACGCCGGACGAGCAGGCCGACGACGAGGCCCTGACTGCGGACGGCGACGGTCCCGAGGGCGCCTTCGACGACGGACTCTTGGCCGAGGACACGCTGCTCGTCGACGACGTCGGGCACGGCGGATCGCGTGACGACACGATCGAGATCGACCTCATCGATGCGGCGGCCCTCGACGGGGACGGCGAGCCGCCGGCGCCGGCCGGCACCCGGCGAGCGCGTCTGCGCTCGGGGCTGCGCCGGCCGCAGCGTCGCAGGAGCACCACGACGTCGGTCGACCCGCCCCCGGCGCTGGCCGCCCTCGAGGCGAGGGAGATCTCGGCGTGGTTCGGCGAGCACCACGTCCTCGACCGGGTCTCGCTCACCATGCCGGCCGGCGAGGTGACCGCCCTCATCGGGCCGTCGGGCTGCGGCAAGAGCACCTTCCTGCGGATCCTGAACCGCATGCACGAGATGATCCCGAGCGCGTCGCTGTCCGGCAGCGTGCTGCTCGACGGCGAGGACGTCTACGACGTCGACAAGAAGCTGGCCGACGCCCGCCGTCACATCGGCATGGTCTTCCAGAAGCCGAACCCCTTCCCGGCGATGTCGATCTACGACAACGTCGTGGCCAGCTTCCGTCTCACCGGGCTCAAGGTGAGCAACGAGACCAAGGACGAGGTCGTCGAGTCCTGCCTCACCAAGGCGGGGCTGTGGACCGAGGTGCGCGACCGTCTCCGGATGCCCGGTGGTGGGCTCTCCGGTGGCCAACAGCAGCGGCTCTGCATCGCCCGGGCGCTCGCCATCCGCCCGCGCGTGCTGCTCATGGACGAGCCGTGCTCGGCCCTCGACCCAACCTCCACCCGCCGCATCGAGCAGACCATCACCGAGTTGGGCGCCGAGGTCACCATCGTGATCGTGACCCACAACATGCAACAGGCGGCCCGGGTGTCCGATCGGTGCGCCTTCTTCCTGGCCGAGCAGGGCACCCCGGGCGTGATCGTGGAGCACGGCCCGACCGAGGTGATGTTCGCCTCGCCGCAGGACGAGCGCACCCACGATTACGTGAACGGGCGATTCGGGTAGCCGGCGGGTGAATCTTCGGTGTGGGACCGGAGGCCTTCACCCGGTGGCCACGCAGCGGACGCCTCCGCTTGAGATCGGCTTGGCATCGTCACCGCCGTCGGGTCGATCAGCGGCCCCACCGGAGGGCGAGAACGCTGCTCCGATCCACCCAAGAGGGAGCACGACTGCACATGAAGACATCCAGGTTGAAGGTGGGGGTGGCCAGAGGGGCCGCTGTGGTCGCGTTCGTCGCTCTCGGCGCGTGCGCTGTGGTCACCGGCAGCTTGACCTCCGCGGGCGCGGATCCCCAGTTCGTCAACGCCTTCGTGGGCGTCGGGTCCGACACGACCCAGGACGTCATGAACGCGCAGGCCGGGTTCGCCAACGGCCACAACTACTCGCCGCTCCAGAGCAGCGCGGCCACCGGCTACAAGCAGGTGGCCTCGTTCGACGCCTTCGTGACCGGTGCGTCGGACAACTGCATCACGCCGAAGCTCAAGGCCCCCACCATCTACCGCTCGTTCGGCTCCAGCGAGGGCCGCCGCGCCCTGAGCCGCGCCATCGACGGTGGCGTCTACGGCCCCGCCGCCCAGTGCGGTGGGTCCAAGCCGGTCTCGGGTCTGATCGACTTCGCCCGGTCCTCGGCGGGCCCGGCCAGTGGTGACACCGGCACGGCGCTCACCTACATCCCCTTCGGCCGGGACGGCGTCAGCTTCGCCTACTACGCCAACGGCGTGGCCAACCCGGTCACCTCGCTCACCCGCGCGCAGCTCACGTCGCTGTTCACCACCGGACCTCAGGTCATCGGCGGTGTGAACATCATCCCCTGCGGCATCCAGCTCGGCTCGGGCACCTACAGCTTCTGGAACACGGTGACCACGGCCACCGCGGGCCAGGAGGCGGCCGCCACCGCCACGTGCAACGCCGCCACCACGACGTCGACCGGTGACGGTCGCATCGAGGAGAACAACGGCGCCGCGCTGAAGGCCAAGGGCGACGCTCAGGTCGGCAGTCAGGTCATCGTCGGGTTCTCGGCCGCCAACTTCGTGGCCAAGTCCAACGGCGTGGGCTCCCAGACGATCCCTGCCGGCGTCGACCTCGGCTCGGTCAGCAACGACGGCTCCGGCAACAACCTGGGCAAGCCCTACTCCGGCACCGCCCCGAACCTGGTGCCGAGCGCCACCTTCTACGCCAACAGCGTCTTCGGCCGCAACGTCTACAACGTGTTCGACACCGCCCGGGTCACCGGCTTCGGCAACAACGACCTCAAGAGCATGTTCGTCGGCCCCACGTCGTCGCTCTGCTCGGGTCCCGCCCAGACGATCGTGAACACGTTCGGGTTCCTGACCGCGCCGAACTGTGGCGTGACGACCATCACCGGCTCGCTCCTCACGGGCATCCAGTAGCCGTGCCCCCGGGCCACAACCCAACCTTCGAAAGGAACCCTTCGTGAGATTCAGTCTCAAGAAAGCACTCGCGGGGGCCGCGGTGCTCGCGGCGCTCGCCACGGTCAGCCCGTTCATCGGTGGCATCCCGTCGGCCGCCGCGGCCACCAACAACGGCCCGGCCACGATGAGCCCGACGTCCGGTACCAGCGGCACGAGCTTCACCCTCAACCTCGGGGCCAGCCCCGCGTGCCCGGGTGACTCGGCCAGTGGCGGCTACCGGGTCCAGAGCTTCATGATCCCGGCGTCGGCCGACATCGACAGCACCCTGACGTTCAACTCGAGCGGGCCGACGCCGGTCGGCGGCGAGTTCCGCCAACCGCTGTTCGATGCCAGCAGCAGCCCGTACGTCAACAAGCTGACCGACCTGGCCGTCCCACCTGCGGTGACCGGCGGGATCTCGGGCCTTCCCCAGTTCAACTGGGGCGCGGTGTTCGCCCCCGGTGATGTGCCGGCGGGCCAGTACAGCATCGGCATCGCCTGCACCCTCGGCGCGGCCGGCCCGACCCAGCTCCAGTCGTACTGGGCCCGGAAGGTCACGGTCACGGCGACCGGCGTCGGCAGCGGTGGTCCCGCGCAGTTCAACTGGGTCCAGGGCGTCAAGGCCCAGGCCCCGGTGCTGAACTCGCCTCTGGGTGTCGGCAACGGCGCCCTCACGGCGACCTTCACCCAGCCCGGTACCCCCGACCCGGCAGTGACCGGCTACACCGCCACGGCCACGCCGAGCGCTGGTGGCGCCGCCATCACCGCGACGGGGGCGACCTCACCCATCACCATCAGTGGCCTGACCAACGGCACGTCGTACGACGTGACCGTCCACGCCACCAACGCGGTGGGCAACAGCGCCGAGAGCAACGTGGTGGCGGGGACGCCGATCCTGCCGGTGTACAAGGTGGACGGCGAGGTCCGCCTCGGGTCGCAGACCGCGTTCGTGGGTGACGGGATCTACAACACCACGGCGGTGGGCCAGACGCGTACGAACAGCGTGCGCCGAGGCCAGACCGGCGGTTTCGTCATGCGGTTCCGCAACGAGGCCAACGTCACGGACACGCTCACGATCAAGGGCCCGGGCAACTCCACCGGGTTCACGGTGCAGTACCTCGCAGGGACGACCGACGTGACCGCCCAGGTGGTGGCCGGGACGTTCCAGTTCGAGGACATGGCGCCCAACGCCACCCGCAACCTCAAGGTCAAGATCACTGTCGCGGGCAACGCGACGGTGAACGCCACGAAGGCCGTCAAGGTCACGGCGACCTCAGAGGGCAACACCACCAAGAAGGACAAGGTCGCCGCCAAGGTGACCGCCATCCGGTAGTCGTCACCGCCCGGAGGTCGGCGCGCTCGACCGGTCGGCCCACAGGTCCCAGGATGTCCCCTGGGAGCTTGGGCCCGGCCGGTCGGGCCGTCGGCGTTGCGGGCCCGACCCCATGACCAACCTGCGAACGAAGAACGACGTCCCCACACCAGCCGCCCCTCCCGCCTCCGAGGTGACCGGGCGGCGCCGTCGCGCCCGGCGGAGGTCGGGTCGCCGGCTCGTGCTCCTCGTCGGCCTGGTCGCGCTCGAGGCGACCTCCCTGGCGGGCGCTCCCGCCGTCGCCGCACTCGCGACGGACGGGGCCACCGCCACCACCGCGCCCGCTCCCACCCCCGCAGCCACGCCCACGGCCCCGCCGCCCCCGGTGACGATCACGGGGCCGGTCGACCAGACCCCGCAGCCGCCTCTGCCGCCGACGCCCGACACCTCGGCGCACCTGCGCGTGCTGCTCACCCGGCTGGCCGTGATCGACGCCCGCGAGCAGCTGGCGGACCGCCGCGCCGCCGCCGCGCAGGGGCAGGCGGACCAGGCGCAGGCGCAGGCTGCCCTCGACGACGCCATCCGAGCACGCACCGACGCCGAGCATTGGCTCCGGCGGGCCCGGCGTCGACTCGATTCGAGCGCCGTGTACGCCTACATGCACGCACCGGGCAGCGATCTCCCCGCGGCGCTGGAGGGCGACTCGACCGCCGGCGGCCGCGAGCGAGAGCTGCTCTCGGCCTCGATCGACCAGCACACCCAGCGGGTCGCTGAGGCCCGGGACGCCGTGACGCGTGCCCGCGCCCGCGTCGACTCGGCGCAACGCGACCTCGACCGGGCCCGGCGGGCGGCGGCCGAGCAGGACGGCCAGGTCGCGTCGGCGCTGCGTTCGCTCGACGACGCCCGTGATCACCTGCGTGCCGCGACGGCCGATGAGCTCGCACCCCTGCCGACGGCGACGTGGCAGCTCTCGATCGAGGGCCCGAGCGAGTTCACCGCCGGTGAGCTGGCCGAGTGGTACGAGCAGCAGGGCCACGGCTCGCTGGCGTCGGTGCCCGTGGCGGCGCTGGCACGAGCGTTCATCGAGCAGGGCAACGCCGAGGGCATCCGGGGCGACATGGCCTTCGCCCAGTCGATCCACGAGACCGGCTGGTTCTCGAACACCGACACCGTCCTGGCCAACAACTTCGCGGGCATCGGCCACTGCTCGGCGTGCGCCGGCGGCATCCACTTCGCCGATGCCGAGGTCGGCGTGCTGGCGCAGATCCAATTGCTCAAGTCCTACGCGGAGCCCGACCCCATCTACAACAACCCGCGCGCGACCCCCGACCTGGACGGTCCGAGCGGGTGTTGCCCGAACTGGACCGACCTGGGCGGCGTGTGGGCCAGCGACCCTGGCTACGGGCCCCGCATCCTCGGGTACTACGTCGACATGCTGGAGTGGCTCGTCGCCGAGCGCGCCTCCGGGCTCTGATCGCCCGGGAGGGGGAGCCGACGCCGTGCACCCTCTCGGTGCTCCCGGGTGCGCCGCCGGCGCTCGATCCCTCCTGGCGAGACGTGCCGCTAGACGCCCATGAGGGCGTACATGTTGGCCCCCATGATCTTGGCCACGTCGTCGTCGGCGAGGCCCACCTCGTCACGGGCGTAGACCGCGTACTCGACCGGGTCGGCCAGGCCTTCGGGGTGGGGCCAGTCCGAGTTGAACAGCACGTGGTCGAGGCCGATGGCGTCGATGAGCGGCTCGAGCTCGTCCTCCCAGAACGGTGCGACGTAGAGCGCCCGCTTGAGCACGTCGAGGGGGTCCTCGGCGAAGAGGTGGGGCATCTTCCCGTAGCCGTCGGCGAGGTCCTCGACCACCCGGCCGATCCACTTGCTGCCGCACTCGATGGTGCCGAGGCGCACGCCGGGGAAGCGCGAGAGCATGCCGTGGATCACCGCGGAGAAGATGGTGTCCATCGTCGGCCGGTAGGCCTGGGACACGGTGTAGAACGGGTGCTGCTCGAAGGGGCGCATCTCGCCGTACACGCCGTTCCACTCGTCGGAGAAGCGGCTGTAGCCCGAGTCGGAGGCGTGCAGCATGACCGGGATGCCCGCCTGCTCGACGGCACGCCAGAACGGGTCGAGGTCGGGGAGGAAGGGCGAGCGCGGGCCGCGGAAGCCGGCGACGGGGGCGGGCCGGACGAGCACGGTCTTGGCCCCGCGCTCGAGGGCCCACTCGAGCTCGGCGACCGCGCCCTCGGCGGTGGACAGGTTCATCACCGGCGTGGTGAAGATGCGTCCTTCGTGGTCGAACCCCCACTCGTCGTGCATCCACCGGTTGAACGCGTGCACCAGCGCCTGCGAGGCGATCGGGTCGTCCATGAAGTTGACCTCGATCAGCGACGCCAGCGTCGGGAAGTTCACGATGGCGTCGATGTGCATGCGGTCCATCAGGGCCAGTCGGGCGTCGGGGTCGGTGAACTCGGGGATGGCCCGCATCGGCCGCACGATCTCGCGGTAGCTCTTGCCCTCGGTGTTGCGCCCCGAGAAGTACTCCGCCGCCGAGCCGGGCTCGGCGACCACCTCGAACGTCGGGTTGGGGATGTAGTCCGACACGCGTCCGCGGACGATCATCTTGCGCCGGCCGTCCACGTCGGCGACGCGGATCAGCCCCTTGTACTCCTCGGGCAGGTACCGGGTGAAGGAGTCGGCCTCCTCGTAGAGGTGGAAGTCGCAGTCGAACACCGGGTGGTCGAAGTCCGTGTAGGACATGTCCGGGCGGTAGGCCGTGTACTGCATCGTTGACTTCCCCGTGGTGAGAACGCTGTTTCCGTGGCGTTCGCGGGTGGCGCCGCCGCCGTCCAGGGACCAAGGTCCCGAATCCACGCACCGGCGGACCGGCCCCCCAGGCACCGGATGACGTTCACGTGGCTGGTGACGATCACCCTGGGGAACGCGCCTGCTCGTGGCGGCACCCACTGTTGTCGCCACGGGTGAACCCGGGGGACGCGCGCTCGGCCCGGCGAGGTGGCGCATCCAAGTAGCCTTGCGTGGTGGCCATCGATCCGGACACCGTCCTTCGGGACGCTTTGGCGCTACCGATGGATCGGCGCGCCCACGTGGCCGCTGAGCTGTTGGCAAGCCTCGATGAGCGCGCCGACGATGACCCGGATGCCGTTCGCGCCGACTGGGCAGCCGAGCTCGAGCACCGCGCTCGTCGGGCGCTTGCCGGTGATGGTCCCAGTGAGCCGTGGCCGGAGGTTCGGGAGCGGATCCGCAGCAGCCTCATTCGGTGACGCTGCCGATCCAGTTCTCGGTGGAGGCATGCGCCGAACTCGATGACGCAGTCGCCTGGTACGACGGGCAGCGCGTCGGCCTTGGCACCGAGTTCCTGGACGTCATCGATGAGACGTTGGACACGATCGCTGACTGGCCGCAGTTCGGCGCTCGGGTCGAAGGGTTGTCACCCGACCTGGAGGTGCGGCGCGCTCCGATCCTCCGCTTCCCGTACAACGTCGGCTACATCGTGCTCGAGGACCAGGTTCGGATCCTTGCCGTCGCGCACGACCGTCGTCGCCCCGCCTACTGGGCACCTCGGGTGAGCCGCTGATCGGCTCGATCCCGACGAGGCTGAGTCGCTGCCGTGCCGGTGGTCAGCCGGGCAGGTTGATGAAGGTGCAGGTCACCTGCTCCCACGACGACAGCGTGACCGTCACCCGGCCGCCGGCCAGGTTGACGGTCTCGGCCGAGGTGCACGAGACCGAGCTGAGCACGTAGCCGCCCACCGGGTTCTGGCTGATGACGTAGGTCTGGGTCGTCAGGTCGCCGAGCGACACCGCCGAGGGTGTCGAGCCGAAGAAGTCGTCGTCGAGGACGAACACCCCGCACCCGAACTGTTGGCAGAAGTAGTAGGTGAAGTCCTGCCCGTCGTTGGGGATGGTGTCCTGCACGATCGTGATGGAGGGCAGGCGGTTGGTGAACGTGCAGGTGGTCTGCTCGCCGGGCGCGAGGTCGACGGTGACCTGACGGGCGGCGAGGTCGGGCGTCTCGGCGGTGGTGCAGGCGATGGTCAGCCGGGGTGCGCCCGCGGTGAGCCCCTGGGTCAGGGTGTAGCGGTCGGCAGCCAGCGCGGGGAACGTCCGGGTCGTCGTCAGGGTGGCGTCGCTGTCGTCGTCGAGGTTGAACGAGGTGCAGGCCCCTGTGGTCGGGCACAGGGTGAACGGGAAGTCGCGCGCGGCGTTGACCACGGTGTCCACGACCACCGTCAACGTCGATCGTGACACCACGAACGTGCAGGTGGTCTGCTCGCCGGGGGCGAGGTCGACCGTGACCCGTCGGGCGGTGACGTCGACCGACTCGGTGGTGGTGCAGGTGATCGCCGTGACCGCCCAGCCGGTCGGCAGCGTGTCCTGGGTGAGTGTGTAGGTGCCGGCGGCTGCGCCCGTCAGCGCCGCCGACGACGGCAGCGTCGCGTCGGTGTCGTCGTCGAGGGTGACGCCGGCGCACGACCCGGCGCCGCAGCGGGTGAAGGCGAAGTCCTGCGCGTCGTCGGGCTGGCTGTCGACGACGACGGTGAGCGACGTCAGGCGCAGGGTGAAGGTGCAGGTGACCTGCTCCCCGGCGGCGAGGGCGACCACCGCCCGCCGTTGCCCGACGTCGGTCTCGCCACTGGTGCACGCCAGCGTGTCGAGGGCGTAGCCGGGGACGGCGGCCTGGGTGATCGTCCAGGTGGACGGTGTCAGGGGCGCCAGGGTGCGTGTGCTCGGGAGCGTCGCGTCGGTGTCGTCGTCCAGCGCGACGTCGAGGCACGTGCTGGCGTCGCACGCCTGCAGGGCGACGTCCTGGCCCGAGTTCGGCACGGTGTCCTGGACCAGCGTCAGCGAGGTGCGGGTGTGCACGAAGGTGCAGGTGGCCTGCTCGCCGGGGGCGAGGGTCACGGTCGCCGTGCCGCTCGGGGCATCGGTCTCGCCCTTGGTGCACGTCAGGCCGGTCAACCCCCAGCCGGTGGGCGGGGCCGCCACCGCCGTGTAGGTCCCGGGGCCGAGCGCGCCGAGCACGGCCTTGTTGGACCGGGTGGCGTCGCTGTCGTCGTCGAGAGTCGAGAGGACACAGGTGCTCGGGCTCGGCCCGCAGGTCGTGACGTCGACGTCCTGAGCGTCGTTCGGCGACAGATCCTCGACGATGGTCAGCGTGGTGGCGGTGGTCGTGAACGTGCACGTCACCTGGTCACCCGCCTCGAGGGCCACCTCCACACGGCGCGACCCGACGACCGGGTCGCCCTTCGTGCAGCTGAGCGACGTGACGCCGTAGCCGTCGATGGCGCGCTGGGTGACCGCGTAGGTGCCGGAGGGGATCCCGGCATGGGTGACCGACGAGGGCAGCGTGGCGTCGGTGTCGTCGTCGAGGGCGAAGGTGGTGCACGCGCCGGCGCCGCCGGCGACGGCGCAGCCGTCGAACGTGAGGTCCTGCGCGTCGTTGGGGGACGTGTCCTGCACGATCTTCAGGGTGGTGGCCCGCGCCGTGAAGGTGCAGGTGACCTGGTCGCCGGGGGCGAGCAGGAGCGTGGCCCGCCGCCGTGCCGTAGACACCTGGCCCGACGAGCAGGAGAGCCCGGTCAGCCCGTAGCCCGACGCCTCGGCCTGGGTCACCGAGTAGGTGTCCGCGGCCAGGCCGGCGTAGGTGACCGTCCGGGGCAGGGTGGCGTCGGTGTCGTCGTCGAGCCGGAAGGTGCCACAGCCGCGGGCGCCGCCGGGGCCCGAGCACCCGGTGAAGGTGAAGTCCTGGGGCCCGTCCGGCGACGTGTCCTGCACGATGGTCAGCGACGTGGCCCGCACCACGAACGTGCACGTCACCTGCTCACCGGGTCGGGGCTCGAGCGTCACCCGCCGCTGGCCCCGCTCCACCTCGCCGCTCGAGCAGGTGAGCGCGGTCAGGCCGTAGCCGGGCACGGCGGCCTGGGTGATCGAGTACTCGGTGCCCGGCTCGACCGCGTACGTGACGGTGCGCGGCAGGGTGGCGTCGTCGTCGTCGTCGAGCCTGAAGGGCCCGCAACCCTGGGCGCCGTCGGGGCCGGTGCAACCGGTGAAGGTGAAGTCCTGGGGGTCGTCCGGGGTGGTGTTCTGGACGATCACCAGCGTCGCCCCGGCCGTCCCCGCCGCGCTGGCGTTCACGAAGGTGCAGGTCACCTGCTCGCCGGGCTCGAGGGTCACCGTGGCGCGCCGCGCGCCGAGGGACACCCGGCCGGCGGTGCAGGTCAGGTCGGTGAGGGGGAGGCCGGCGGTGGCCGACTGCGTCACGGTGTAGGTGGCGGCGGCCAACCCGGTGGCGGTGACGCTCGCGGGCAGGGTGGGGTCGGTGTCGTCGTCGAGCAGGAACGGCACCCCGCACGCGTCGGGGCCGAAGGCGGGCAAGCACCCCTGGTAGGAGACGTCGACGCTGGAGTTGGGTTGCGCGTCGTGGACGATGGTCAGGGTGGTCGGCCGGTTGACGAACGTGCAGCTGGCCATCACGCCGGCGTCCAGATCGACGGTCACCGCCCCCCGGGCGAGGTCGACCACCGCGCCGGCGCCCGAGCAGCTCGCAGACACCAGGCCGAAGCCCGCGACCGGCTGCTGGGTGACGGTGTAGGTGGTCGCCGCCAGGCCGCGGCTGTCGACGTTGCCGGGGACGTCGGTGCTCGCGGAGTCGTCGTCGAGCACGAACGGCGTGCACTCCTCGGCACCCGTCGGTCCCGTGCAGCGGGTGAAGGCGAAGTCCTGCGGACCGTTGGGCTGTGTGTCCTGGCTGACGTAGAGGCGCGTCGGTTCGACGGTGAAGGTGCACCGCGGGTGGTCGCCGGGCCGGATGTTCAGCGTGGCCGTCCGGGTGGACAGCGAGGTGAGCCCCTGGGTGCAGAAGAGGCGGGTGAGCGCGTGGCCGGGCACCGGGTCCTGCGTCACCGTGTAGAGCCCGGGGGTCAGCGCTCGGTCGGTGATCTCCCGCGGCAGGGTGGCGTCGGCGTCGTCGTCGAGTCCGAACGAGTGGCACCCGCCGGCTCCGCCCGACCCCGCGCAGGTGGTGTAGAGGACGTCGACCGCGCTGTTGGGCTCGGTGTCGTTCACCACCGTCAGGGTGGTCTGCGTCGTCCCGAACGTGCAGGTGCGCTGCTCGCCGAGCGCCAGGGTGACCTCGGCCCGCCGTTGGTCGAGCTGCACCTGGCCGCCGTCGCAGGTCAGGGTGACGACGGTCCAGGTGTCGACCGCCGCCTGCGTGACGGTGTAGGTCCCGGGGGCGGCGGGAAGCGCCACGGTGCTGGGCAGGGCCGGGTCGGTGTCGTCGTCGAGGGCGACGTGGGTGCAGGCCCCACCGTCGTCGGGGCAGACGTCGAAGGTGAAGTCCTGGGGGTCGTCAGGGCCGGTGCTCTGGACGAGGGTGAGGCTCGTGCGGCGCTCGGTCAGCGTGCAGGACACCTGCTCGCCCGGGTCGAGGTGGACGGCCACTGTTGCCGCCGCGGCATCGGCCTCGCCGCTCGTGCAGGTCAGCCCGGTCGGCCCCCAGCGAGCGGTCCTCGACGCGGTGAGGGTCCAGTCCCCGGCGGCGAGGCCGTCCCACCGAGCCGACGACGATCGGGCGCTGTCGGCGGGGTCGTCGTCGATGACGGCGTCGACGCAGTCGCCGCCGGCGCGGCAGGCGGACACGGTGACGTCGTGCGGGTCGTCGGGCTGGGCGTCGAGCTGCACTGCCAGCGAGGTGGCCCGGTCGGTGAAGGTGCAGGTGGTCTGCTCGCCGGCCGCCAGCTCGACGGTCGCGGTCTGCGCCCCACGGTCCACGACCTCGCCCGTGTCGCAGGTGAGCTGGGCCAGGCCCCAACCGGCGACCGGTGCCTGGGTGAGCGTGTAGGTGCCGGGGGCGAGGCCCGCGGCCACCTCGGTCCGGGCCCGGGCCGCGTCGGTGTCGTCGTCGAGGACGACGTCGGCGCAGGGCGCGCCGGCGATGCATCGACTGAAGGTGAAGTCCTGGGGCCCGTCGGGCTGGGTGTCCTGCACCACGGTGAGCGTGGTGGCCCGGTCGAGGAACGTGCAGGTGGTCCGCTGCCCGGCCAGCACCACGAGGGTGACCTGCCGAGCGGCCACGTCGGTCGCCCCCCTGGTGCAGGTGAGGCCGACCAGGCCGTGGCCGGCGACCTCGTCCTGGGTGAGCGTCCAGACCCCGGGCGCGAGACCGTCGAGCGTGGTGGCGCTCGGCAGGGCGTTGTCGGTGTCGTCGTCGAGCACGATGTCCTGGCAGGGCCCGACCACGGGGCAGGCGTGGACGCTGAAGTCCTGACCGGCGTCGGGCGCGGTGTCCTGCACGATCGCGATCGACCCTTGGCGCACGGTGAAGGTGCAGGTGGTGACCTCGCCCGCCGTCAGCTCGGCGATGACGCGCCGCCGGCCCACGTCGACGGTCTCCGCCGTGGTGCAGGCCAGGGTGTCGATGCCCCAGTCGGTGGGCGGGTCGAGCGTCACCCGGACCTGGCCGGGTGGCCGGCTGAAGGTGACCCGGTCCGACAGCGTGGGGTCGGCGTCGTCGTCGAGGCTGAACGACGACGAGGTGCCGGCCGCGCAGCTGCCGTCGGTCGTCGGTGTGCAGGCGGTGAAGGCCAGGTCCTGCGGGCCGTCGGGGTCGCTGTCGGCGACGACGGTGAGCGACGCCTGCTTGGTGTTGACGAACAGGCAGGTGATCTGCTCGCCCGGGTCGATCTCGACGCGGGCGTGCCCCGAGGGCCGGTCCACCCAGTCGCCCGGCGCCCCCGGCAGGCAGGTGAGCGCGGTGAGGTCCCATCCGGCGACGGCCGCCTGGGTGACGTCGTAGCCACCGGGTGCGATCCCCACCAGCCGAGTGGACGCCGGCCGGGTGGGGTCGTTGTCGTCGTCGAGGATCACGGTCCGGCACGTGCCCGGGTCGGGCCCGCACACGTCGACGGTGAAGTCCTGGGCCGACCCGGGGACGGCATCGGTGGTGATGGTGAGCACCGGCGCCTCGTTGGTGAACCGGCAGGTGGCGTGGGCGTCCGCCGCCAGGGTGACGGTGGCCTGACGGGCGGCGAGGTCGGTGGTGCCCTGGTCGCAGGTCAGCCCGATGAGGTCCCAGCCCTCGAGGGGCCCCTCGGTGACGGTGTAGGCGGTGCCCGCGGGCAGCGCCACGTTGGCCACCCGGGGTAGGGCGGGGTCGTGGTCGTCGTCGAGGGTCACCGTCTGGCAGGGGCCGTCCTCGACCGGGCAGACCGTGAAGGGAACGTCGATCGGGTCGTCCGGGCTCTGATCGGTGACGATGGTGAGCACCGAGCCGTCCGGCACCAGGTTGGCGTGGACGAGCAGGTTGGGCGAGCCCGTGCCCGGGTCGGTGACGTGGTTCGCGGTGGCCCCGTCGTGGACGGCCTGGGCCACCTCGGCGGGGGTGGCGTCGGGCCGGTCCTGCAGGTACCGGGCGACGACCCCGGCGACCAGGGGGGCGGCCCCCGAGGAGCCGTCGGCCAGTTGGGTGGCGGTGTCGTCGGTGTACCAGTCGGAAGTGATGGCCACCCCGGGTGCGAACAGGTCCAGGCACGGGCCCACGTTCGAGGCGGCCGCCCGGGTGTCGGTCGAGTCGGTGTAGCCCACGGTGATGCCGTCGCCCACCCGCGCCGGCGAGACGTTGCAGGCGTTCAGGTTCGAGTTGCCGGCGGCGAGCACGTAGGGGACCCCGGTGTCGATCGAGCGCTGCACCGCGGCATCGAGGGCCGTGCTGTTGGTGGCGCCGAGGCTCATGTTGGCCACGGCCGGCGCCACGTGGTTGGCGGTGACCCAGTCGATGCCGGCGATGACCGAGGCGTTGGTGCCCTGGGCGGCGCAGTCGAGCACCCGCACGCCGATGAGGGTGACGTCCTTGGCCGCTCCCCAGGTCTCGCCGCCCAGGACGCCGGCCACGTGGGTGCCGTGGCCGCTGCAGTCGGCCCCGTTGCGACCGTCGCCGACGGTGTCGGTGCCGATCGAGGCTCGGCCCGAGAAGTCCTGGTGGGTGGTGCGCAGGCCGCTGTCGATGACGTAGGCGTTCACCCCGGCGCCGGTGGCGCGGTCGGTGTAGGTGTGGTCGAGGGGCAGGTCGCGCTGGTCGATGCGGTCGAGGTTCCAGGGGGCGTCCGACTGGGTGCCGAAGGCGTGGACGACCCCGTTCTCCTCGACCGCGGCCACCAGTGGGTCCTGGCTGAGCGCGAGCGCGTCGGCCTCGTCGAGGGCGACGGCGAAGCCCTCGATCGAGTGCTCGTAGGTGTAGAGCACCTCGCCGCCGTAGTCGTCGGCGAGGTCGTCGGCCCGGCGGTCGACCTCGGCGGGGTCGGCGGGGTTGTCGGGGTTGTCGGGGTCGGCCGGGCGCAGGGTGACGATGTACTCGCCGGGGACGGCCTGGGACACCTGGTCGATCTCGCCCTGCCCGGTGGGTGGGGGCTCGCTCGGGGTGGCGGGTGGGTCGACCGCGGTCCCCACGGCGGGTGCCGGGGCGGAGGGCTCGTCGGCGTCGGCGGGGGGTGCCGCGGCCGGGTCGGTGCCGGTGCCGTCCGCCGGGTCCGCCGCCGGGTCTGGTGGCGTGGTCGTCGGGGCCGTGGTCGGCGGGGCCGTGGTCGGCGGTGTGGTGGTGGACGCGCTGGGTGCCGTGGCTGCCGGGGGATCTGCGGCGGCCGGCGTCACGCACGAGGCGGCGCTCGCCGCCGCGACCAACACCACCACCGCCACCCGACGTCGTGCGACCCTCATGTCCCCCCTTGCCTCGGGCGCCCGGGTCGATGGGCGTCCGACGTCCGAGAGGCTACCGAGTCAAACGGGGGGTTGGGGAGGCTGTGGCTCGGGTGCGCTCAGGCCGGCAGGCAGGCCGCCACCGCGTTCCTGTCCGCCGCGGTGGGCTCGGACTCGTAGCCGACCGCAACGTTCCCGTGTGCTTCGCTCGCGGCCGGGCTCTGCGCCCCCGGGACGCCGACGGACCCGGTCCAGGCGTCGATCTGCGCGTCGGCGGCCTCGACGTCGTCGAACACCCAGAACTGCACGATGCCTGCCGCGTCGAGACGGACACCGATGGCCTCCACGTTCGTGCTCTCGCTGCCGATGATGAACAGCCCGGTGTCCTCGGGCGCGAGCCCGGCGTCGTCGAGGCAGGCGAAGACGTCCTCTCGGGTCACCACCGCGGTCACCGCGGTGGCCGCGGTGGTCCCGCCGGTGCCGTCCGCCGCCTCGTCGCCCCCGCCGTCACCACACGCGCCCATGGCTCCCAGAAGGAAGGCGCCGAGGAGCATCCAGAAGGTTCGCAAGAACCGCGTCATGGGAACCACCTCCGTTCCCGCGCGAGCGTGCTCCCCCGAGATCGCCTCGGACAGGGTCGATCGGCCCTTCACCCCGTCACGGTCCGTGCTGATGGTGCACACCTCGACGTTGCCCCTCCGGGTGCTGGCGAGGGCGAGTTGGCTGCCGTCGGGCGACCACGCCGGGTCATCTCCGATGCTGGTCACACTGTTGGTGAGGTTCACCGGGTTCGAGTCGTCGGCGTCCATCACGCGGATCTCGTCGTTTCCGTCCCGATCGGTGTCCGGGCCCGCGCAACGGCTCCGGGCCCGAGGGCCCGGAGCCGTCATGCCCCAAGGGGGTGGGAGGGTCAGCCGACGCTGGGCGGGACCATCACCGCGTCGATGAGGAACACGGTGGCGTTGGCGGTCTCGATGTCGGGCACCTGGACGGTGGCGCCGCCGTCGTTGAGGGTGATGGTGTCACCGTCCACCTCGATGGGCAGCGTCTCACCGGTGAAGGTGGTCAGCTCGGTCATGCCGGCGAGGTCGTCGGACGACAGGCGCTCGGGGATGACGTGGAAGCCGAGCACGGTGGTGAGCAGGCCCGTCGGGTCGTCGAGGGCGGCCTCCAGCGTGGCCTGGTCGAACTCGGCGAAGGCGCAGTCCGTCGGGGCGAACACGGTCAGGCCCTCGGCGCTGTTCAGGGTGTCGACCAGGTCGGCAGCCGTCACCGCGGTGACCAACGTGGTGAGGACGGGGTTGCTGGAGGCGGCGGTGCCGACCGGATCGTCGGTCATGCCGGCCAGGGTGCCCTGCTCGGGCCCGGACTCGACGGCGTCGACGAGGGCGTCGGTGTCGCAGATGGTGGACGAGTCGACCGTCGTGGTGTCGGACGGCGCGTCCGCGGTGGTGTCGGTGGCGGCGCCGTCGTCGGCCACCTCGGTGGTCGGGGTGGACGCGGTGTCCTCCGACGCCGAGTCACCGGAGTCGTCGCTGCTGCAGGCGGCGGCCACGAGGCCGAGCGCCAGGAAGAGCCCCAGGATGCGGAGCACGTTCGATCGGAACATTGGTTTCACACTCACTTTGTTGTTGTTTGGGTTTGGGTTGGGGGGTTGCTTCGTTGGGGGGGTTGCTTGGTTGGGGACAGGGGGTGGGGCACTCACCCGTGCGGGCGAGAGGGGGGGTCGACGGGCGTGCGCATCAGGCCGCCTCGACGATCACGAGCTTCGATTGCCAGCCGGTGGCGCCGTCGGGGAGCGGCTCACTGCGCTCCTCGGGCATCAGGGCGCCGTCGCCGTCGGTGGCCCGGCAGGCGATGCGGGCCGAGCCCGGTCGGGCGTCCCACCGGATGCGCCACTGTCGCCAGGTCTCGTCGGAGAGCGCGGGGGCCAGCTCGGCCCGGCGCCACGGTCCGTCGTCCACCTTCACCTCGACCTCGGAGATGCCCCGGGTCTGGGCCCAGGCCACGCCGGCGATGTACTGGTCGCCGGCGGCCACCGGGGTGCCCGTGCGGGGCACGTCGATCCGGCACTGGGTCTTGATGGGCGCCTGCTGGGCGTAGCCCCGGGGCACCCAGTAGGCGTCGAAGTCGTCGAAGGTGGTGAGCTCGATCTCGCTCAGCCACTTGGTGGCCGACACGTAGCCGTAGAGGCCGGCGGTGACGAGGCGGGCCGGGAAGCCGTGGGCCAGGGGGAGGGGCTCGCCGTTCATCCCGACAGCGACGAGGCAGGTGCGCCCGTCGCGGGCGGCGCTGACGGGGAACCCGCAGCTGTACCCGTCGACCGACCGCCCGACGAGCTGGTCGGCCGAGGGGTCGACGCCGGCCTCGTCGAGCAGGCGCTGGACGGGGACGCCCAGCCAGCGGGCGTTGCCCACCAGCTCGCCGCCCACCCGGTTCGAGACGCAGGTCATGGTGACGTCGGACTCGACCAGGCCCAAGGCGCACAGCTCGTCGAAGGTGAGCGAGAGCGACCGGTCGACCATGCCGGACACGTCGAGGGTCCAGCCCTCGACCGGCACCTGGGGCACGGCCAGCGCGGTGTCGATCCGGTAGAAGTCGGCGTTCGACGTGCGGAACGGCGTCATCCCGGCGACGTCCACGCCGTAGCGGTCGGTGAGGGGGGCGAGGGGCTGGTCGGCCCGGGGGAGCACCAGGTTGCGCCGGGAGTCGACGGCGCTGAAGCGGTCGCGCAGGGCCCGCCCGCCGGCCGCGGCCAGGCCGGCGAAGGCGAGCAGGCCCGCCGACACGGCGAGGAACCGCCGGCGGTCGAGCCCGGCCCCGGCCCCGGCGCCGGACGGTGGGCGGGCGGCGCCGAGGGCCGGGTCGGGGGCGGGCCCGCCGGCGCTCACCGGCTTGTCGCCGCTCGGGGCGGTGACGCCGCTGGGAGGGATCACGCGGCCGGCGCGAGTTGGGGCCACGACGGGGTCGGCGGGATCGGTGCCGGCGTCGGACGCCTGGTCGTCGGCGTTGTCGGCGGTGCGGGCGGTGCCGGCGGTGGCCCGGCCGGCGGATCGTGCGGGCAGCAGCCGCTGACCGTGCAGGTAGCGCAGCGTGGCCAGGCCGACCGTGCCGGCCACCAGCGAGGGCACCACGGCCGACAGGGGGGCGCCGGCCACCTGGAGGGCGGCGAACGCGCCGATCAGGGCGAACACGGAGAAGGCCACCGGGCCGGCGATCGGGCGCCGGCAGCTCGCGACACCCACGACCAGGCTCAGCAACGCAAGGGTGGCGAGGATCCCGACGACCAGGGCCAGCTTGTCGTTGCGGCCGAACTGCTCGATGCCGAATTTCGTCACCGACGACGGCGCCCTGGCGATGACCACCTCGGCCACCACCTCGACCGGCGAGCGCCAGGAGCGGGCGACCCCGGTGGTCAGCTCGGCGGCGCCCAGTCCCGCGGCAGCGGCGAGGAAGCCGCTGGCCGCGCACCGGAGGCGGTGTCGCTCGATGCCGAGGTCGTTGTCACGCACGGTCTCACTCCGGAGCCGCCCCTGCTCCTGGATGACGTCGGGACGCCGGCACGGTCCGGGAGTACCCTCGAACCACTGGCGTGGGAGGAGCGTTCGTGGTGTTCCCGGCGACGACGGGGCGGCGACGAGGGGTTGGTGCGGTGGTGGTGAGCGCACTGGTCGTCGCGGCCACCGTGGCGCTGAGCGCGACCCCCGGGGGCGCGGTGGCCTCGCGGGCCTTCGTCCGCTCGTGGGGGAACCCGCCTTTGCAGGCCGGCGACTTCGCCCAGCCCCGCGGGATCGCCAGCAACGCCGCCGGCCAGGTGTTCGTCCTCGACACCTCGTCGGGCTGGGTGCAGACCTTCGAGGCGGACGGCACCTTCGTGCGCGGGTGGGCGGCGCCCTCGGGCTCGCACCTTGCCGTCTCACCGGTCACGGGCAACGTGTTGGTGTCGAGCTTCTCCCTGTGCAACGTCCGGGAGTACACGCCGACAGGGACGGCGGTGCGCACGTTCGGGTCGTGCGGCTCCGGTGCGGCGCAGCTCTCCCAGCCCTCGGGGCTCTCGGTGGCCGCCGACGGCACCGTCTACGTCGCCGACGTGGCCAACGGTCGCGTCCAGCGGTTCAGCTCGACCGGCGACCCATTGGGGTCGTGGCCGGCGTCGGGTGTGGTCAACCTGACCCTCGGCGCCGACGGCGTCGTGCACGTGGTCGCTTCTTCGTCGGTCAAGACCTACACCACGACGGGGACCCTCGTCCGCAGCTTCACCGGTGCCTCCATGTTCGACAACAGGGCGCTGGCCACCGGTCCGGACGGGTCCGTGTACGTGACCTCGGACTCCGGCGTCAAGAGGTTCACGGCCCTCGGAGTGTTCGTCAGCGGGTGGGGCTCGCTGCTACCGACCGCGCTCCAGCTCGAGGCCCGCGACGTGACGGTCGGCCCGAACGGCGACGTGTACGTGGTGGACGAGACCAACCGGCGGGTCGAGCGCTTCACCGACACCGGCACGTTCGTCGACGACTGGGGCACCTACACGCGCGATGGCCGCCTGCGCAGCCCGAGCGGGATGGACACCGACGCCGCCGGCAACGTGTACGTGGCCGACGAGCGCAACCACCAGGTGCAGGTGTTCGACCCGAACGGCGCCTTCCTGCGCAAGTGGCGCCACGCCGCGCCCGGCGAGCTCCTCGACCGCCCGATCGACGTGGCGGTCGACACGAACGGCGACGTGTACGTCACCAACTCGGGCCGCGATCGTGTCGAGCGCTACGACGACGACGGCACCTGGCTGGCCACCATCGGCGCCGGCCAGTTCTCGTGGCCGAAGTGGCTGGCGCTCGACGGCCAGGGGCACCTCTTCGTGGCCGACCGCACTGCGGGGATGATCAAGGAGTTCACCACCGGCGGCACCTTCGTGCGCACGTTCGGGAGCAACCTCGGCGTGGAGGGGATCGACGTCGGCGCGGACGGCACGGTGTACGTGGTCGACCAGACCGGGCACCAGGTGCGCCACTACAGCGCCACCGGAACCGTCCTCGACGCCTGGGGCAGCGAGGGCACGGGCGATGGTCAATTCACCGATCCCCGTGCCCTCGGTGTCGACGCCACCGGCGACGTGTACGTCACCGACTGCGGCACCGACCGCGTGCAGCGCTTCAGCCCGACCGGTGAGCTCCTCGACGCCACCGGCACCACCGGCACCGGCAACGGCCAGTTCAGCTGCCCCAGGGGCATCGCCTTCGGCGGCGCCAGCATGTACGTGGCCGACGACAACGGCACCCCCGGGGACAGCAACGACCGCATCCAGCAGTTCGCCTACGCGCCGGCCGAACTGGTCGACGTCAGCCTCGAGACCGACGAGGCCGACGTGGCCGTGGGCGACACCGTTCACGCCCACGTCACCATCGACAACCTCGGCACCGGCCCGCTGACGGGCGTGTCGACCACGTCGGCGAAGCTGACCGACTGCGCCCGCAGCCTGGCCGACATCCCGGCGCTCACCTCGCTGACCGTGGACTGCACCTACCAGGCCACAGCGGCCGACCTGCCGCAGTTCACCGCCTCGGTCACGGTCCACACCGACCAGGCGCCACCCGAGGCGACCAACGAGGTCACCGTCGACGTGAGTCACCTCACCCGCCTGCACCAGGTACGGGAGTGGTTCGCGTCGGAGACCTCGCTGCTCGACACCGACCCCATCGCGCCGCCGGGGGCCGGGAACGGCGGCCAGGGCCTGGCCACCGATGCCACCGGGCACGTGTACGTGGTGGGCAGCCGCGATCACCCGCTCGCCGCCGCGGTGGCCCGGTTCGGCGGCGACGGGCAGTTCGATCGGCAGTGGGGTGCTCCGGGCCAGGCGCCCGGCTCCCTGTGGTACCCCGACTCGGTGGCGGTGGCCCCCGATGGCGACGTGTTCACCACCGAGTGCACCGACGTGCACCGGGTGCAGCGCTTCAGTGCCGACGGGACGCCCGAGCAGGTGTGGGCCGACCCGGCGGTGCCCGGCGCGCCGTGCGCGCCGGCGGACGTGGCGGTGGGCCCGAACGGCACCGCCTACGTGGCCGACCCGGCCCACGATCTCGTGGCCACCATCTCGGGCGACACGGCTGCGCCCGGGTGGGGGTCGCACGGCAGCGGGCCCGGGCAGTTCGACGGGCCGCGTGGCGTGGCGGTCGCCCCGGACGGCACCGTGTACGTGGTAGACGGCGGCAACCGGCGGGTCCAGCGCTTCGGCCCGACAGGCCAGTTCCTCGGCGAGTTCGGCTCCGCGGGGACGGGCAACGGCCGGTTCGTCGACCCCCGTGACATCGCGGTCACCGAAACGGGCCTGGTCATCGTGGCCGACTTCGGCGACGGCTCGGGCGGGCAGCGGGTCCAGGTCTTCAGCCCGACGGGCGCCTACCTGACCAAGGTGGCGGTGCGCACCGAGGACGTGGCCGTGCACACCGACGCCGGCGACAACGTGCACCTCTACGTGTTCCCCTACAGCGGGTCGGAGCCGCTGGGGGTGGTCCGCGAGTACGTGGCCCCTGCGGGGGCCTACCTGTCCGCCAGCCTGACCCCCGACCAGACGCAGGTGTCCGTGCGCGGGACGGTGGGCTACGACCTGCGCATCGACAACGTCGGCACGGTGGGCCTCACCGGCGTCACCGTCGACGCCGGTGGGTTGTCCGGGTGTGGCGGCCCCACCGGCGACCTGGCGCCCGGCGAGTCCGTCACCCTGGCCTGCTCGCACCGGGCCACCGCGGGCGAGGCGGGCCGCTACCACGTCCGGGCGACCGTCGACACGGCGCAGTCCGAGCCGTTCACGACCGTGAACACCGGCATCGAGGTGCTGCTCCCCAGCGACCACCACTGGGGCTGGGACCGTCTGGCCAACCCACGGGGGGTCGTCGCCAACTGGCAGGACGACCTCTACGTGGCCGACTGCGGCCAGGACCAGGTGCTGCACTACCGGTCCGACGGCACCTTCGTGGACGCGTGGGGGGCGAGCGGCACGGGTCCCGGTCAGTTCGACTGCCCGGTCGACATCACCATCAACAGCGCCGGGCACCTGCTGGTCCTCGACCGGGACAACCGCCGCGTCCAGGAGCTGACCTCCACGGGGAGCTTCGTGCGGGCGTGGGCCACCGGCACCGATCCGAACTTCGGGCAGGGGACCTCGCTCGACACCGATGACGACGACCACGTCTACGTCGCCGACCTCGACAACGGCTACTACGGCGAGCCGTGCGAGATCATCGGTGACATCCCCGTCTGCACGTCGTTCCCACCCAGTCCGGCCAACAACTTCGTGCGCGAGTTCGGGCCCGACGGCGCGTCGGTGGGCCAGTGGTCGCGCACCAACGTCTCCGGCCTCGCCGCCAACGGCGCCGGCGAGATCGTGGTGGCGCGCGCCAGCACCATCGAGGTCCGCACCACCGAGGGCGCGCTGCTGGCCAGCTTCACCAACGCGGGCAACCCGCAGACGGTCGGCCGGGTGACCGTCGACCGGTTCGGCGACATCTGGGCGACCTACCCCGGCCGCAACCTGGTGCGGAAGTTCACGCCCGGTGGCTACGAGCTGGCTCGGTGGGCGGTGCCCGGCAGCGCCGACGTCGCCGTCGACCGCGACCACGTCTACGTGATCGACAGCTACCACGCCAGCATCACCCGCCTCGGGCCGGTGGCGCCGGGTGAGGGCGGGATCGAGGGCACCGTGACCGACACATCGAGCGGGACCCCGGTGCCTGGCGCGCAGGTGGCGGTGCTGCGGGCCGCCGACTTCGTGCCGGTGGTCGGCGCGACCGCGGGCGCCGGCGGCGCCTTCCACGCAGACGTGGCCCCGGGAGCGTATCGCCTCTACGTGCTCGACCCGTCGGGTGGGCACGCCCCCACGCTCCACGGTGCCGTCGTCACCGTCACCGACGGCGGCACCGTCCACGCCGACCCCGCGATGGCGCCCGCGCGCGGGGCGGTGGACGGCACCCTGGTCGAGGACGGCACCGGCGACCCCGTCGCGGGCGCCTGGGTGATCGCCCTCGACGGCGCTACCGGCGCACCGCAGACCGGCACCGCCACCGACGCCTCCGGCCACTATCACCTCGGCGGCCTCACGGCGGGCGACCACCTGCTGGCCTTCGTCGACCCGGGTGGCGGGCACGCCGCCGAGTTCTTCGACGACGCCACCACTGCGGGCGCGGCAACCCCGCTGCACGTGACCGCCGGCACCACCCTGACCGCCGACGGCTCGCTCGCGGAGCAGCCCACCGTCCCGGCCACGGCCACCTTGACCGGCCAGGTGCGGGGGGAGGGCATCACGCAGGGGTACCGCTTGCTGGACAACGTGGGCGTCATCGCCCTCTCGGCATCGGACTTCCACCTCGCCGGCGCCACCCTCACCGACCAGGACGGCAGGTACTCGCTGGCCGTCCCACCGGGGGCCTACAAGGTGATCTTCCTCGACGGCCGCGGTTGGCACGACGCCGAGTGGTACGACAACCGGCCTTACGACCAGCTCGCCGCCGCCGACTCGGTCACCGCGCCGGCGACGGTCAGCCCGAGCCTGTTCCGCCGGACCGGCCGGATCCTGGCCGGCGCCCGTGACGGTGGCACCGGCGAGTACCTGGGCGGTATCTGGATCCTCGCGATCGGGCCCTCCGGGGTGAGCGGCAGCTGCACGACGACCGCCGCCTTCGGCTCCTGCGCGGTGGAGGGCCTGGCCGCGGGCACCTACCAGGTGCTCTACCTCGACCCCACCGGCGCGCACGCCGCCGAGTACTGGCGCCTGCGGCGGGCACCCGACAACCCGGACCCGGTGAACCTGGCCGTCGGCGGCGAGGCCTCGCTGGTGACCACCGACCTCGGCCCCTGACGCCCGCCGGTCTCGGCAGGCGAGCGCTGGACGGGCGAGCTGGCGCCTCGTTCCGTCGCCCTGCGGAGCCGGTGTCGGATGAGGGGCTTGGCGGGGAGGCGCCTCGTAGGCCGAACGGAGCGAAGCAGGGGGCCGACCGGGACAAGAACCTCACGCTCCGTGCCCGCCGAGACCGCCGCCAACAAACCCGAGGCACTAGCGCGCGCATACCGCGCGCTATTGCCTCGACTATGAACACACTCGACGATCTGAACGCGGAGGGTAGCGATTCTGCGCGGCGGGCCCCTCCGTCGGCCACCGGCGATCGCCCCAGCCCCCGCACGCCGCTCGCGGCCGCCGAGCCCGCCCCACGGCCAGCGCGAACGGCGCCACAAGACGAGTCCCGTGCCCCCGGCGCCCCCTCGTTCGCGCCTTTGGGGGCCATTCTGCGACACCCTGCCTGGCGACAGGATCGGGCGCCAGTTCGACGGTTTCGAGCGGGCGAGGGCCTCAGTCGATGAGGGCGGGGGCCAGTCGGCGCCAGGCGTCGCGGTCCGCGGGCGCTCCGGGGGCGGCGAGCAACTGCACGCACACGTGGTCGGCGCCGGCGTCGCGGTGGGCCTGCACCCGCTCGGCGACGGCGTCCAGGTCGCCCCAGGCCACGAGGGCGTCGACGAGACGGTCGCTCAGGGGTGCGACGTCGTCGTCGGTGAAGCCGAGGCGCTTCCAGTTGTTCACGTAGTTGGGGAGGATCGCGTACATCGACAGCGCCTCTCGGGCGATGGCCCGGGCGGCATCGGCGTCGGGCTCGAGCACGATGCCCTGCTCGACCGCCAGCAACGGCCCCTCACCCAGCGCCTCCCGCGCCACGGCGGTGTGCTCCGGGGTGACCAGGTACGGGTGGGCGCCGGCCGAGCGGTCGCGCGCCAGCTTCAGCATCTTCGGGCCGAGCGCGGCGAGGCACCGGGCCTCCGGCGGCACGCCGGCCTCGTCGAGGCCGTCGAGGTAGGTGCCCATCGTGGCCAGCGGCCGCTCCCACGACATGCCCGGCCGGCTGTCGATGAGCATGGCGTGGCTGATGCCGAGGCCGAGGAGCAGGCGCGCCCGGTCGGCGTCGGTGCGCCCGTCGCGCCAGGCACCGGTGTCGGCGGGGCGGTGCATCCAGACGTTGAGGATCCCCGTGGCGATCACCACCGACGAGGTGGCGTCGAGGAGGACGTCGAGCGCGCCGAACAGGTCGCCGCCCACGTCCGGGACCCACAGGGGCGTGACCTCACGAACTCGGCGCATCCGATCCGCTCAGAGCGGACCGACGGCGCTGACGTCGGTGGGGAATCGCCCCGGGACGTGGTGCCGCGGCGCTCAGCCGCGGAGGTGGCGGAACCCGGACCGCACCTCGTCCACGAACAGCTCGGGTTGCTCGAAGGCGGCGAAGTGGCCACCGCGGTCCAGCTCGTTGAACCAGACGAGGTGGTCGCCGAAGTGGGCCTCGGCCCAGCGCCGAGACGTGCGCATGAGCTCCTTCGGGAACACGCTCACCGCCACCGGCACCTGCGGGAGCTCGAAGGGCGGGCTACGGAAGCTCTCCCAGTACAGGCGAGCGCTCGACGCGCCCGTGTTGGGCAGCCAGTAGAGCATCACGTTGTCGAGCAGGTGGTCCCGGTCGACCGCCGACTCGGGGTCGCCGTCGTTGTCGGTCCACTCGTGGAACTTCTCGACGACCCAGGCGCACTGGCCGGCGGGCGAGTCGGCCAGCCCCATGCCCAGGGTCTGGGGTCGGGTGGACTGCTGCTTCGAGTACCCAGAGCCCCACTCGCGGTAGTGGTCGAAGGCGTCGAGCACCGCCTGCTCGGTCTCGGTCAGGTCCTCGAGGGTCGACGGCAGGACGACGGCCATGTTCAGGTGGATGCCCACGCAGCGCTCGGTGTTCCGGGCCCCGATGAGGGTGGTCACCATCGCGCCCCAGTCGCCGCCCTGGGCCACGTACCGGTCGTAGCCGAGCCGCGCCATCAGCTCGTCCCAGGCCGCGGCGATGCGCCCGATCCCCCAGCCCGGCTCGGTGGGCTTGCCGGAGAAGCCGTAGCCCGGCATCGACGGGCACACGACGTGGAACGCGTCGTTCGGGTCGCCGCCATGGGCGGTGGGGTCGGTGAGCGGGCCGATCACGTCCTGGAACTCGGCGACCGAGCCCGGCCACCCGTGGGTCATCACCAGCGGCAGGGCGTCATCGTGGGGCGAGCGGACGTGGAGGAAGTGGATGTCCACCGGCTCGCTCCCGTCGACCGAGATCGGGGTGACGAACTGCGGGAACCGGTTGAGGTTCGCTTCCCGCGCGCGCCAGTCGTAGCCGTCGGCCCAGTAGTCGCAGAGGCCGCGGAGATACGCGAGGGGGATCCCCTGCGACCAGTCGTCGACGGGCTCGGGGTCGGGCCACCGGGTGGCGGTGAGGCGCCGGCGGAGATCGGCGAGGTCGTCGTCGGACGCCTCGATGCGGAACGGTCGGATCTCGGTCATCGAACCGTTGGTCTACACCTCTCCCGTTGGGCCGGCGGCCGGGGCGATGGCGTGGCGAGACGACGAGGAGGCCTCCGAGGTGTCGAGGGGACGCACCGGGCGGTGTCCGCGTCGCGGGCGGCGGCCGTCGAGGTGGTCCTGCCGCCGGCGTCCGGCTTGCGCTGATCCGATTCGGCGGGGCGGACGAATGGTCGCCATGGCGACGAAGCTCGGCGTGGACCTCGGGGGCGCCACCGTCCTCGTGACCGGTGGCATGGGTGGGATCGGCCGGGCGCTCGTCGAGGCCTTCAGCGCCGCCGGCGCCGTGCCGATCACGGTCGACCTGGCGGGGACAGGCGCCGACCACGAGGTCGATGTCACCGACGCCGACGCCATGGCGGCGCTGATCGCCGGGCTCGACCGGCTGGACGTGGTGGTGGCCAACGCCGGCATCGGGGTCGGTGGCCTGGTCGACGACATCGACCGCGACGGGTGGGACCGCACGATCGCAATCAACATCGGCGGGACGGTCAACACGGTGCTGCCCGCCTACCAGCGCCTGACCGCACAGGGCTCGGGCGCCATCGTGGTGATGGCCTCGCTGTCGGGCCTGGTCGGCACACCCCTGCTGACGCCCTACGCCATGTCGAAGCACGCGGTCGTCGGCCTCGCGGCCAGCTTGGGACCAGAGGCCGCCCGCCACGGCGTCGCCGTGACCACGGTCTGCCCTGGGCCCGTCGACACCGCGCTGCTCGACGAGCGCGCCGCTACCGCCGGCCTCGACGTCCGCCGCTACCTGACGGCGGCGGGCGGCAAGCCCATCACGGCGCCGGCGCTGGGCGGCAAGGTCGTCGCCGCCGTCCGGGCCGGTCACCCGCTCGTCGTCCCCGGCCGGGCCGGCGTGCTGTGGCGCCTCAGCCGGTTCGCGCCGCGCCTCACCGCCGGCGAGATCGCCAAGGGCATGCACACCGAACTGCAGGCCGGCGGCGTCGAGCCCTGACGCCGGCCGCTTCGAACTCAGCGCCGTTGATCCGCTGACAGCGGACTCGATGCGCTCGGTTCGGCACGCTTGGCGAGGCGTCACGAAGTCGGCGCCGTTGATCCGCTGACAGCGGACTCGATGCGCCGAGTTCGCCGATCCTGGTGTGCGTCAGCGGGGCGCCTTGGCCACCAGCGGGATCTTGTAGAGGCGGGACCAGTTCTCGCCCACGATCCTCACCTTGGCGTCGTGCGGGAGGTCGAGCTGCTCGAAGCCCTCGACGGCGTGCGGGTACGCCGAGTCGCCGTGGGGGTAGTCGGTGGAGAACACCAGGTTGTCGGCGCCGAACCAGTCGACGTACTGGCGCGCCGTCGCCTCGTCGGCCTCGACCGACAGGAAGCAGTTGCGCCGGAAGTACTCCGACGGCTTCATGGTGAGGTCGGTGGCCTCGTACCACCCCGTCCACTCGTAGTGCTCGTCGAGGCGGTGCAGCAGCCACGGCGCCCACGAGCAGTTGCCCTCGAGCAGCGCCACCCGCAGGTCGGGGAAGCGCTCGAGCACGCCGCCGCCGCACAGGCTGACCGTCACGAACTGGATGGCGAGGGGCTGGTTGAACGTGTGCCACATCATCAGCCGGTCGAACACCTCGAGCGAGAAGTCCGGCCTCAGGTAGGTCTGGCCGCCGCCGTGGAAGGCGAGGGGCACGTCGAGGCGCTGCACCTCGGCCCAGAGCGGGTCGTAGGCGGGGTGGTGCCACGGTCGGCGGTTCACGCAGCCGGGCGCGAGGAACACCGCCTTGAAGCCCAGCTCCTCCACGCAGCGGCGAGCCTCGGCCACGGCGCCGGGAACGTCGTGGGGGGCGACCATGGCGGCGCCGAACATCCGGTCGGGGGCGTGGGCGCAGAAGTCGGCCAGCCAGTCGTTGTAGGCGCGGGCGATGGCCGACGCGAACTCGGGCTCCAGGCCGTCGGCGCCGACGCTGTCCACCGAGTCGAGCCCGAGGACGAACAGGCCTCGGGACGGGTACAGCACCGCGAGGTCGAGGCCCTCGGCGTCCATGGCGTCGATCTGCGAGGCGGCGTCCCAGCCGCGCGACTCCGGGTCGGCGTAGACGTCGTCGTGCTCCTCCCGCCACCCGGTCTTGCGGCCGTCGATGCGCAGCGGCCGCACCCGCCCCATGCGCAGCAGCGAGTGGTTCTTCACCCGCACCCGCATGTCGCGCGGCATCTCCGACAGCCCGATCGGGGCGGCGTGGGCGAAGGCCGGGTCGATGTAGCGCGGCCACAGGTCGGGCGGCTCCATCACGTGGAGGTCGCTGTCGGCGATCACGACGTCGCGCAGCGAGTCAGCCATCGCAGCGCTCCAGCGACGACCCGTTCTGGCACCGGATCTCGGTGCCCTGGCCCCGAAATCCGGTGCCAGTTCGGGTGAGCTGGTGTTGGCGGGAGTCAGCCATCGTCGTCCTCGTCGCCGGTGCCGAGCACCTCGGCGGCCACCTTGAGGGCGTCGTTGGCGGCGGGGACGCCGGCGTAGACGGCCGTCTGCATGAGGGCCTCGATCAGCTCCTCACGGGTGAGGCCCACGTTCAGGGCGCCGGCGAGGTGGGCCCGCAGCTCGTCGGTGCGGCCGAGGGCGGCGAGTTGGGACACGGTGACGAGGCTGCGGTCGCGGATGGCCAGGCCGGGTCGCGACCAGATCATCCCGAAGGCCGACTCGGCGACATAGCGGTAGAAGTCCGGGGCCAGCTTCGCGGCCGGGAAGGCGCCGGTCGGCCCCGACGCCACCTGCGGCCACAGCTGGGCCTGGACGGCCCGGCCTCTGGCGAGCAGTTCGTCCTGCGCGTCATCAGCGTCGGGCATCACACCCTCCCTTCCCTCGTTCTGGCTCCCGATTCGACCGCTGTGACGATCGAATCGGGAGCCAGAACCGGATGTGTTCGGTCCTCGGCCATCACGCCACCCCCTCGAACAGGTTCACGGTGCACACGCTGCCGCCGCCGACCAGGTGGGCCAGCGCGGTGCGGGCGCCCTCGACCTGGCGGCTGCCGGCCTCGCCCCGCAGCTGGTGCACGATCTCGTGGACCATGGCCAGCCCGGTGGGCCCGCCCGGGTGCCCCCGGGCGATGAGGCCGCCGTCGGTGTTGAACGGGATCGACCCGCCCAGCGCGGTGGCGCCCGACTCGAGCAGCTTCTCGCCGTCGCCTTCCGGACAGAAGCCCAGCAGCTCGTAGTACTCCAGCTCCTCGTTGGCGAAGGCGTCGTGGCACAGGGCGAGGTCGACGTCGTCGGGACCCATGCCGGCCAGCTCGTAGGCCGCGTCGGCGGTGTCACGGGTCATCGTCGCCGGGCCGACCACCGGTCCGAGGAAGGTGTGCCCCGGTGCGTAGGTCTCGCTGCGCAGCGCGGAGGCCACCGGCCGGACCACCTTGCGTCCCGGCTGGGACGAGCGCACGAGGTCTTCGGCGGCCACGATCACGCAGGCGGCGCCGTCGTCGGCGGGGCAGGCCATCATCGCGGTGAGCGGCTCGGCGACCATCCGCGACGCCAGCACCTCCTCGACGGTCACCACGTGGTCGGTGCGGCGGTGGCTCCACTCGCAGGCGGCGCCGTGGTTCCAGTTCTTGGCCGCGATCGCGGCGAAGTGCTCGGGCGTCGTGCCGTGGTCGTGCATCCGGCGCTGCGCCCACAGCGCGAAGTAGGCCGCCGGCAGGATGGTTGCGTCGAGGCGGTCGCGACCGGTGCCACGCGACCGCCCGCCGCCGCCGGCCATGTCGGTCATCTTGTCGAACGCCAGCGCCATCGCCACTCGGGCCCGGCCGGACGCCACCGCCCACGCCGCCTCCCGGAACGCCACCAGCCCGGTGGCCGACGCGTTCTCGACGTGGGTGACCGGCAGCCCGGTGAGGCCCAGCTCCTTCATGGCCACCACGCCCAGGAGCGACCCCGGCTGGAGGTAGCCCACGAAGGCCTCGTCGACGTCGGCCAGGGTGATGCCGGCGTCGTGCAGGGCGGCGAGGCCGGCGTCGCGGGCCAGCTCGGCGGTGCCGCGCTCGCGGTACATCCCGAAGGGCACGATCCCGGTGCCGGCGACGGCGACGTTCGTGAACCTCATCGAGCGTCGTCCTCGCTCGGAGATCGCATGCCGGGCCGCCGCCGCGGTGGAGGAGAGCCCGCGCCGGTTCTCCTCACGGGGCCAGCGCCGGCGACCAGCCCGGCGTGGCCCCCGCCTGCGCCGATCGTCGGTGGCGCGCCGGCGTCGCACCAGACGGCCGGCTCGGCCGCGCGCCGCTCGCCGGGGCGGCCGAAGGGAGCGGTGCGGGTGCCCGCACAGCCGGTGCCGCTGAGGCTCACGATGCCTGCTCCTGAGTCGGTGCGGGCCGGAAGCGGAAGATGACCACCTCGTCGCCGGCGTCGTCGGTGCGCAGCGACTCGAGGTCGAGCTCCATCTCCATGCCGATGGCGAACTCGTCGCGGTCGCCCTGCAGGATCGACTGCACCCGGGGGCCCTCGGGCAGGTCGACCTGGCCCACGCCGTAGGCGTCGACCTGGGCGTCCTTCTTGGCGAACAGCGGCACGTGCACGTAGGTCCAGGTCCACAGGCGCCCCCGGGGCCCGAGCTCGACGTCCTCGCACCCCTCGGCCAGGCACTTCGCGCACACCCGGCGGCGGGGGAAGAAGTGCTCGCCGCAGGCCGGGCAGCGGCTGCCGAGCAGGCGGGGGGCGTCGACCGGGTCGTCGGGCACGGTGAAGTACCCCTCGGCGATGGGCACCCGCGCCATCAGGCGCCGCCGCCCGGCACGGTGAAGTACCGCCCGCTTCTCGCGGCGATGGGGATCCGTGCCATCAGGCGCCGCCGCCCGGCGCGGTGAGGTGCCGCCGGCTTCTCGCGGCGATGGGGATCCGTGCCATCAGGCGCCGCCGCCCGGCGCGGTGAGGTGCCGCC
>CAZWMT010000011.1:0-143815 GCA_964635055.1 uncultured Microthrixaceae bacterium
CTGTCGCGCCGGGCCTGGCTGGAGGAGACCCAGAAGGAGCAGCGCGAGGAGTTCCTCGACAACCTCAAGCCCGGCGAGGTGCGTACCGGCACGGTGTCGTCGGTGGTCAACTTCGGTGCCTTCGTCGACCTTGGCGGCATGGACGGACTCGTGCACGTGTCCGAGCTGTCCTGGAAGCACGTCGACCACCCCGGCTCGGTCGTGGCCGTGGGCGACGAGATCCAGGTCCAGGTGCTCGAGGTCGACCTCGACCGCGAGCGCATCAGCCTCTCGCTCAAGGCCACCCAGCAGGACCCCTGGCAGGAGTTCGCCACCAACCACCGCGTGGGCGAGCTGGTCTACGGCCGCGTCACCAAGCTGGTGCCCTTCGGTGCGTTCGTCCAGGTGGGCGACGGCATCGAGGGCCTGGTGCACATCTCCGAGATGTCCGCCCACCACGTCGAGCTGCCCGAGCAGGTCGTGACCCCCGGCGAGGAGCTGTGGGTGAAGATCATCGATCTCGACCTGCAGCGCCGCCGCATCAGCCTCTCCATCAAGCAGGCCGCCGAGGGCGGCGTGGTGGCTGCCGAGTACCAGGAGCACTTCGGTGAGCACGCCTACGACACCGAGGGCAACTACATCGGCCCAACGGGCGACCTCGAGGACACGCCGAGCGACGGACAGGAGGCGTGGGCGGAGTACTACGCGAACACCGATCCCAACGCCATCCCGCCCGGTGGCGAGCCGCCCGCACCCCCCGACGCCGAGGCACCGGCCACCGAGGCGATCGCCCCCGAGGCGGCGATCGCCGAACACGTCGACACCGAGGTCGTGGAGGCGCCGGTCGCCGAGGCCGCGGTCGACGCCGACGTGTCGGCCACCGAGCCCGAGGCCGCGGTGACCGAGGAGCCCGACGAGGGCTGACCCTCCGCGAACCCGCTGTTGCACACCGCCGCCCCCCGGGGCGGCGGTGTCGCGTGCGGGCCCAGAAACTCCTGTCGAGACCTAAGCCGGACGACCTATCCGGCCGACGAAGGGATGGACATCCCCGGCGCGTCGAGAGCTCTCTGGCTCGCAGCGTCATCGAATCAGGAGCGAGGTCCGCAGTGAGCTCTCGGAGAACAATGATCCTTATCGCAGCGATCGCCGTCGGGGCGCTCGCCGCGTTCATGATCTTCAACTACGTGGGTGGCGTCGAGGACCAGGCCAACGAGGGCGCAGAGCGTGTGGACGTCTTCGTGGTCCGCAAGGACGTGCCCAAGGGCCTTCCCGGCGAGCAGGCACGGGACGAGGGCTACATCGTGCAGGACAAGATCCCGCGCGAGTTCCTGCCCGCGTCGGCCATCCGCAGCTTGGACCAGATCGACGGCCGTGTCGCGCTGAACAACCTGGCCGCCAACCAGGTGCTGGTCGACGGCATGTTCGTGGACCCGGCACAGGCCCAGATCGGGTTCTCCGCCCGCATCCCCGACAACATGGTGGCCGTCACCGTGTCGATCGACCAGGTGCGAGGCGTCGCCGGCCTGCTGGTCCCCGGGGACAAGGTCGACCTCCTGGTCGCGAGCCAGCTCCAGGACGAAGGCGACATCGTCGGGGTGCCGGCCATGGCCCAGTCCCGGTTCGTGTACCACAGCGTCGAGATCCTGGCCATCGGCCAGACCGCCACCCCTCAGCCCGGCGAGAACATCACGGCGGCGGGCACGGAGGGGGAGTCCACCGACGACACGGCGGCGGCGACCGCCATCGAGAACAGCGGCCTCATCACCTTCCTGGTGCCGCCCGAGGCCGCCCAGCTGATCACGGCCCTCGACCCGTCGACGCTGTACCTCACCCTGGTGGGCCCCGACTACGAGCCGGCCCCGATCCCGGCCCTCGAGATCGACCCCAACACATCGCCGCTCCCCGGTGAGTCGGGCTCCGAGCTGACCCCCTACGGCCCGGACGGTGCTCCAGAATGAGCCTCTCCAGCTTCTTCGGAAGCCGGGGTGACCCCGGTGGCAACGGTGCCGGCAACGGGACCATGCCGCCGCCGGCCGCCCCGGACGCCGAGGGGACGAACGGGTACGCGACGGCGACCGCAACGGCCACCGACCCCGGCGGCTTCGGAGGATTCGATCCGCTCCCCGGGGTTCCGGCACCAGCACCGGCACCACCACCGCCGCCACCGGCCCCCGCGTACTCGCCGGCGCCGGCTGCGGCGCCGACATCCAACCTCCCGGCCCCGAGCCTCAGCCACATCGCCATCGCGGTGGTCGACGCCGACCAGACGATCCGCACCCGCCTGGCCCTGCAGCTGGGTGACACGGCGGCGCCGTTCCCCTCGATCGACGCGCTGGCCGAGCGGCTGAACGGCACCCCGGTGGTCACGGTGCTGGGACCGTCGTGTGCGTACGGGTCCGAGCTCGTGAACCTGGAGCGTCTGCTCCAGGTGCACCACGAGGTGGGCGCCATCCTCGTCGCCGCGGAGTTGTCGACCACGCTGCTGCAGCAGGCCCTGCGGGCCGGTGTCAAGGACGTGCTGGCCATCCCGGTGGACGGCAACCAGCTCATCCAGACGGTGCAACGCATCGCCGACAACCTGTCCTCCCAGGCCGCGGCCCTGGCGCCCCGGGCCCCCGAATTCTCCGGCCCCGAGCCGCTCGAGCCGAGCGAGCAGGGCCAGGTCATCACCGTGTTCTCGACCAAGGGCGGATCGGGCAAGTCCGTGATCGCCTCGAACGTCGCCGTGCGCCTGGCCATGCGCAGCGACCGGCCGGTGTGCCTGGTCGACGCCGACCTCCAGTTCGGCGATGTGGCCGTCATGTTGAAGCTGGCACCCCAGCACACGATCGTGGACGCGGTCAGCGCCATCGACCGGCTGGATGCAGGGCTCCTTCAGGGCTTCCTGGTGGTCCACGAGCCGTCCGGGCTCCTCGTGCTCCCCGCGCCGCTCGAGCCGGCGTTCGCCGACCAGATCGGCGGCCCCGAGATGGTCCGCATCGTCGAGGTGCTGCGCACCTTCTGCTCGCACGTGGTGATCGACACCCCCGCCTACTTCAACGACGTGGTGCTCGGCCTCATCGAGGTGAGCGACGACGTGTTGCTCGTGGCCGGCATGGACATCCCGAACATCAAGAACGTGAAGATCGGGCTGCAGACGCTCCGCCTGCTCAACACGCCGATGTCGAAGCTGCGCCTCGTGCTGAACCGGGCCAACTCGAAGGTGAAGCTCGAAGTGGGCGAGGTCGAGAAGACCCTGCAGGTGAAGGCCGACTCGCTGATCCCCAGTGACGTGGTCGTCCCCCAAGCCGTCAACAAGGGCACACCGGTGATCCTGTCGGCTCCCAAAGCAGCGGTGAGCCGGGCCCTCGAGCAACTCGCCGACACGTTCATCGCGGCGCCGGCCGGCCGCCGATAGCCGCACGCCGAGAGCCCCACTCACCAGTCCCACCCCCCAGCGCAGCCAGTAGCAAACAGGAGGATCGATGTCGCTCTACAAGCGGCTCCACGAGGTGCAACAGACGCCAGGCGGCGGGACGGTGACGAAGCGCCGCGACCCCGTTCTCGACGAGTTGCGCCACAAGATCCACCACGTGCTCATCGACGAGCTCGGCCCGATCCTCTACGACAAGCGCCTCTCCGAGGACGACCTGCGGCGCCGGGTCCACGAGCAGCTGCACAACGCGCTGGCCCAGGAGCGGGCGCCCCTGTCGGCGGCCGACAAGGCCCAGCTGATCCAGGACGTCTCCGACGACATCTTGGGCTACGGGCCCATCGACCGGCTCCTCAAGGACGAGGAGATCACCGAGGTCATGGTCAACGGCCCCGAGCGGGTCTACGTCGAGCGCAACGGCCGCCTCGAGCGAGCCAACGCCAGCTTCGTCGACGAGGTCCACCTGCGGCGCATCATCGACAAGATCGTCGGCGAGATCGGCCGGCGCATCGACGAGAGCTCACCGCTGTGCGACGCCCGCCTCCCCGACGGCTCCCGTGTGAACGCCGTCATCCACCCCCTCGCCATCGACGGGCCCTTCCTCACCATCCGGAAGTTCTCCAAGGACCCGCTGCAGGTCGACGACCTGATCCGCTTCGGCACCCTGAACGCCCACTCGGCCCGCTTCCTCCAAGCCTGCGTGGTCGGGCGCCTGAACGTCATCGTCTCCGGCGGTACCGGCACCGGTAAGACCACCACGCTCAACGTGATGTCGTCGTTCATCCCGCCGGAGGAGCGGATCGTGACGGTGGAGGACTCGAAGGAGCTCCAGCTCCACCAGGACCACGTCCTGGCGCTGGAGGCCCGCCCGCCGAACATCGAGGGTCGGGGCGAGATCACCATCCGCGACCTCGTCAAGAACTGCCTGCGCATGCGACCCGACCGGATCGTGGTGGGAGAGTGCCGCTCCGGCGAGACCCTCGACATGCTCCAGGCCATGAACACGGGTCACGACGGCTCGATCACCACCATCCACTCCAACAGCCCCCGGGACACGCTCTCCCGCATCGAGACCATGACCCTGATGTCGGGGTTCGAGCTGCCCATCCGGGCCATCCGTGAGCAGATGGCGTCGGCGCTCGACCTCATCGTGCACCTCAGTCGCCTCCGGGACGGGACCCGCCGCATCACCCACATCACCGAGGTGCAGGGCATGGAGGGCGACGTGATCACCCTCCAGGACGTGTTCCTCTTCGACTACGGCATGGGCATCGACGAGCACGGCCGGTACAAGGGTCACCTCAAGGCCACTGGTGTGCGGCCCAAGTTCGCCGAGAAGCTGGCCGACCTGGGCATCCGCCTCGGCCCCGAGGTGTTCCAGCCCGACCCGTCCTCCCGCAAGGCGGGTGTGCGATGAAGCGATCGACGAGGTTGCGGATCGCGACGCTGGGTGGCCTGCTGGCCGTGCTGCTCGTGGCCGGCCCGGCCGCCCTCGCCCAGTCGGCCGGGGGTGAGGACGGGGAGCCGTTCTTCGCCATCCGCTCGGTGGACAGCGCCGGCGCCAACGACACCACACTGGGCGTGACCTGGACAGGGGATGCGTCAGCACTGTCGGGCCTCGAGGTCACCGAGAACGGAGAGGCAGTGGACCTCGGTGATCCGGTGGCCAACGACGCCCCGCGCGGCGTGGCGCTGGTGGTCGACTCCTCGGCCGCCATGGAGACCGCCATGGCCTCGACGAAGGACGCGGCCACGGCGTTCGTGGAGGACCTGCCGGCCGACACACCGGTCGCGTTGGTGAGCTACGCCGACACCGCGCTGGTCGTCCGAGACTTCACGACCGATCGGGACGCCATCGCCGAAGGTCTCGACGGCCTGGCGCCCAAGGGCGCGGCGGCGATGTGGGACGGCATCTACGCGGCGACCCAGTCGTTCGTCGAGTCGCCCGACCTGCAGCCCAACATCGTGGTGATCAGCGCCAGCCCGGACTCGGCGTCGACGGTGTCGTCGGCACGGGTGACCGGCCAGGCCACGTCGAGCGGCACGTCCGTGTTCGCGGTCGGCCTCGAGCCCAATGCCCCGGCCGCGGCGCTCCAGCAACTGGTCGCCACCACGGGCGGGCGCTACCTGTCCACGACGGACCTCAACCGCACCCTCCGGCGCGAGGTGGTGCCGTCGATCGACGGGCAGTACGAGATCAGCTACGCGACGACGGCCAAGGACGGCGAGCCGGTCGACATGACGGCCACCATCGGCGACCTGCAGACGTCGGTCACCTACGTGGACGGCGGCGTCGTCGCGGGGAACCTCGAGCTGGCCCCGCTGGACACAACAGAGGGCGCGGGCGGGTTGCTGCAGTCGAGCATGGCCAAGATGCTGGCCGTCGTCATGGTGCTGGTGGCGGTGACCCTGGGTGTCTATGCCCTGGTGCTGGTCTTCACCAAGGACGAGGACGGCCTGTCGGCGGTCCTGCAGGTCTATTCGGAGGGCTACGGCACCGACGGCGAGGGGGACGACGACGAGGGCAAGGGTGCCACGACCGCGTTCATCCAACGGGCGGTCGACCTCACCGAGAACATCGCCGAGCGTCAGGGGCTGCTGGCCAAGACCGAGGGTGCCCTCGAGCGTGCGGCCATGCCCCTGCGGGCCGCTGAGGCGCTGTTCTTCTACGGCGCGTTCACGTTGGCCGTGCTGGTCCTGTTGTTCCTGACCACGGCCAACCTGATGGCCACGCTGATCATCGGCGGGATCCTCGCCGCCATCCCGCCGATCATCGTCATGGCGAAGGCCAAGAAGCGCCAGAAGCACTTCCTCGCCCAGTTGCCCGACACCCTGGCGCTGCTGGCCGGCACCCTGCGCGCCGGCTACTCGCTGATGCAGGGCGTGGAAGCGGTGTCCCAGGAGGTCGACGAGCCGATGGGCGCCGAGTTGCGCCGGGTGGTCACCGAGTCCCGGCTGGGTCGACCGCTCGAGGAGTCGCTCGAGGCGTCGTCCGAGCGGATGTCCAGCCCCGACTTCTCGTGGGCGGTCATGGCGATCCGGATCCAGCGCGAGGTCGGCGGCAACCTGGCCGAGCTGCTGTTGACCGTCGGCGACACCATGACCCAGCGCGAGCGCCTCCGCCGCGACGTCGCCGCACTGACCGCCGAGGGCAAGGTGAGCGCCATCGTCCTCGGCCTGCTGCCCATCGGCCTGGGGGCCGCCATGTTCGTCATCAACCCCGAGTACATCTCGGCGCTGTTCACCACGAAGGCGGGCAACTTCCTCCTCGGAGGAGCCGTGCTGCTCGCCCTCGTCGGCTTCTACTGGATGAAGAAGACCATCGAGATCGAGATCTGACATGCTCCCACTGTTCGTCCTGTTGATCTTCGGCTCCCTCGCGGTGGTCGTCTACACCATCCTCACCGACGTCGAGGAGAAGTCGGTCGTCCGTAGCTCGCTGCGCCAGCTCGACGGCTACGAGGTGGAGAACGTCCGTGACCAGGAGCTCCTGGTGCCGCTGCGGCAGCGCGCGCTCATCCCCCTGGTGACGGGGCTCACCGGTCTCGGCCAGCGGTTCACCCCCGTGGGCTACGTCGACGGCGTCCGCCAGAAGTTCGTCTACTCCGGCCGGCCGAGCGCCGAAGCGGTCGATCGCTTCCTGGCCGTGCGGGTGCTGACGGTGGCGGCCATCCCGGTGCTGTTCATCCTGAGCTTCTTCGTCCTCCCGCTCACCGGGAAGATGCCGTTCCTCATGTTCGGCATGCTGTCGATCGCGTTGCTGCTGGGGCCCGATGCCATGTTGAACCGCAAGGTCGAGGCACGCCAGCACGACATGCAGGTGCAGCTGCCCGACATCCTCGACCTGCTGGTGATCAGCGTGGAGGCCGGCCTCGGCTTCGAGCAGGCGCTGGACCGGACCGTGCAGGCGGTGCCGGGCCCCCTGTCCGACGAGTTCGCCCGGATGCTGGGCGAGACCCGAGCCGGGGCCTCTCGCAGTGATGCCATGCGGGCACTCGAGGGCCGGACCAAGGTCCCCGAGATCCGGTCGTTCGTGCTGGCCATCCTGCAGGCCGACACCTTCGGCGTCTCCATCGGCCGGGTGCTGCGGGCCCAGGCCGACGAGATGCGGATCAAGCGTCGCCAGATCGCCCAGGAGAAGGCCCAGAAGGCGCCGGTGAAGATGCTGATCCCGATGGTGTTCTGCATCTTCCCTGCGTTGTTCGTCGTCGTCATCGGCCCGGCCGCCATCAGGATCCGCAACAACTTCTGATCGAACCAACCCGAGTACCGCCGTCCGAGCACTGGGAGAAGGACATGGCGAGTGTGGTGCAGCCGGCGTCGGGCGTGCCGACCGAGATCGAGCCCGACGAGGCCGGCCCCGTCGACGAGCCCGGCCCGATCGACGAGTCGGACGGCGGGTCCGGGGCCGGTGCCGGCGGCGTCCGGCGCTGGCCGCCGTCGGTGGCCGGCGTGGTCGGCCTGGCGGTGGGCGCCTGGGGGCTGCTCATCGGCCTGCAGCCACTGAAGGACAACAGCTTCCTCACCCACCTGGCCACCGGACGCCTCATCCTCGACAGCGGGATCCCCCGCACCGACCCCTACTCGTTCACCGCCTTCGGGCGACCCTGGGTGGTCCAGAGCTGGCTGGCGTCGGTGACGTACGGCCTGGCCGACCAGGTCTGGGGCGGGACGGCCCTGCGTCTGCTCATGGCGGCGTCGACCGCGGCCATCGCGATGCTGGTGTGGCGCCTGACCCGACCGGCGTCCTCGCTGATCGCCCGAGTGGGCATCGCCGCCCTCGTCCTCGGGATCGGGGCCGAGGCCTGGACCGAGCGGCCCCTGCTGTTCGGCCTGCTGTTCCTGTGCATCCTCCTGCTCCAGGCCGACGGGCGGCTGGACCCCCGGTGGGCGCTGCCCGTGATGTGGCTGTGGGTCAACACGCACGGTTCGTTCCCGTTGGGGCTGGTCGCGGTGGGGCTCCTGGCCATCGGGAGCCGGCTGGACGGCGAGACCCCCCGGACCGAGTGCCGTGTCCTGGCCTGGGCCGCCGGCGGGACCCTGCTCGGCGCGCTGAACCCGCTCGGCCCCCGGCTGCTGCTCTTCCCGGTGCAGCTCCTGCGCCACCAGGAGACCCTGCACTACATCGTCGAGTGGAAGTCACCCACGTTCGACACCGTCGGCCAGCGGCTCTTCCTGGTGCAGTTGGCCGTGGCGGTCCTGCTCCTCGTTCGCCGACCCGGCTACCGGGTGGCGCTTCCGCTCGTGGTGTTCACCGCCGCGGCGCTCCTGGGCCTACGCAACATCCCGGTGGCGTCGATCGTGATGATCCCCGGCATGGCGTACGGGACGGCGGGCCTGGGATCGATCGACGGCGCCCGGCGCTCGCTGGCCACCGGTGTGGCGGCGGTCGCCCTCGTCGTGCTCACCCTGCTCGTGGCCGTGTCGCAGCTGGGCCAGCAGTCCAACTTCGCCCTTCGGGCGTACCCCGAGGACGCGGTCCGGTGGTTGGATCGTCAGGAGTTGACCGACACGGAGACCCGCCTGGTCAGTCGGGACTTCGTGGGCAACTACCTCGAAGCGGTGAAGGGCACCGATGTCCGGGTGTTCATGGACGACCGCTACGACATGTTCCCGCCGGAGGTGTCCCGTGACTACATCGGGCTCGTGCGGGGCATCGACCCTGGCGACGTGCTCGAGCGCTACGACGCCGATGTCGTGCTCTGGGACAAGGACACGCCCTTGGCGTCGTGGCTCGAGGATGCCGACGACTGGGGCATCGTGTACCAGGACGACGGCTGGGTGATCGCCTGTCCTCGCCCGCAACCCGGCGCGGCCGCCACCTGTTCGCGCTGAGCCCAAAACGACCGCTACCGGCGCCCGGAGGCGCCGGTAGCGACGGCATCGGTGTCCGGCGTGACGGGGGAGGGGCGAATCGGCCTCGCCACGCCGGACGACCGGGGGTCGATCAGCCGATCGAGGTCCCCACGCTGTCGAACTTCGACGAGGCGTTCTTGCCGAGGACGGTTACCGCCGCGATGCAGACCACCGCGATCAGGGCGACCAGCAGCGCGTACTCGACGAGGGACGCGCCCCGCTCGTCGCCGCCGAAGCGCGCCCGCAGCCACGAGGCGAGGAAGTCGAAGGTGAGGATCATCTGGGGATACCTGGCTTTCTGTCGCGGTCCCACAGCCCAGGACCGATGCATAGGCATCGTCCGATCTGCCCATGCACTTGACCAGAACATGGGTCGTTCGGACCGGGTCGTTCGCACCAGCTCACCGCCACGCGCGCGCCCCCGAGGACACCTCGACCGGCGCCTCGGGTTCCGGCCCGGGCGCGCCGAGGGGGCGGCGCCTGGGCGCCGCCCCCTCGAACTGGGTCCTTCCGGCTCGATCCGCCGTTGTCAGCCGGCTGTCACGATCGAGTTACTCGACCGGGTGAGGCTGTTGCCGCTGTTGCCACCGAAGTACGAGAGTGCCGCGAGGCACACCATGGCGATCATCGAGACAAGCAGCACATACTCAACCAGCGACGCTCCCCGGTCGGACGTGCCGTGTCGAGCCAGGAACCAGGTGAGCAGATACTCCAGGTGGAGCATCACGCCGGCCTCCTTCCCGGGCCACGCCACGATGGGGGCGGGTCGAGCCCGCCCCCATCGTGCCGAGCACGTCCGTGGGTCGTCAGCCGATCGAGGTGCCGACGCTGTTGAACTTGCTGGAGGCGTTCTTGCCGAGCACGGTCACGGCGGCGATGCACACCACGGCGATCAGCGCCACGAGGAGGGCGTACTCGACGAGCGAGGCGCCACGCTCGCTGTCACCGAAGCGGGCCCGCAGCCAGTTGGCGAGGAACTCGTAGGAAAGCGTCATGTTCTCTGGTCCTTGTTCTGTCATTCGGCGTCCCACCAGTTCGGGGGATCGTTGTTGCTGATTAAGGCATCGGCGCCGGCAGCCGCTGACTGAATAGGCAGTACGGACCATTACATCTGCCCTCCGTCGTCGGGCGCCTTCGGCATCGGGTTCATCGGCGCCGCTGCTCCGCTCCGCTGCGCAACGTGGGCGACCCGTCGGGAGCGCGACGGCACGCTGTGCTCCATGACGTCGCTGGGCGGCCGGTACCGGCCGGACGGGACCGATCAGTCCAGGTGCACGATGCCCATGCGCACGGCTTGGAGGACCGCCTGGGTGCGGTCCCTGGCGTCGAGCTTCTGGTAGATCGAGGCCAGGTGGTTCTTCACCGTCTTCTGGCTGATGTACAGCCGCTCGGCGACCTCGGGGGTGGAGCAACCGTCCGCGATCAGCTGCAGCACCTCCTCCTCGCGCCGGGTGACGATCCGCTCCTCGTCGCTGGGGCCTGCGGGGCGGTCGATCCGACGCACCTCGTCGAGCATCGAGGCGGCCAGCCGGGGGGAGATGATGGTGTCGCCGCGGGCGGTCATGCGCACCGCCTCAGCGATCTCCTCGGTGGAGCAGTCCTTGACCAGGTAGCCGCTGGCGCCGGCCCGGATGGCCGAGGCGAGCACGTCCTGGTCGGCGTGCATGGTGAGCATGACGACCCGGACCTGCGGGAGCGCGAGCCGGATCTGGCGGGTGGCCTCGACGCCGTCCATCTCGGGCATGGTCACGTCCATCAACACGACGTCGGGCTGGAGGACGCGAGCGAGCTCGACCGCCTCGGCGCCGTCCCGTGCCTCGCCCACCATGTCGAAGCCCTGCTCCGCCATCGATCGACGGAGGCCCTCGCGCAGCATGCGGTGGTCGTCGGCCAGCATCAGTCGGATGCCGGCGTGCACCGCGGCCAGGGCCGCGGCGCGAGATACCGGGTGGGCCGTGTCGTAGATCGTCATGTCATCCCCCTTGGAGCAAGCATCGGACGCGAGTGCCCTTGTCCTGAGCGGATACCAGCTCGAGCGTGGCGCCGATGCTCGACGCCCGCTCCCGCATGCCGACGATGCCGTACGAGTCGAGGCGGCCGCTGCGGCCCTCGGGGAACCCGACGCCGTCGTCGAGGACCTCGAGCGCGGCCGAGTTGCCGTTGCAGCGCCACACGATGCGCACCTTCGAGGCATGGGCGTGGCGCTCGACGTTGGTCAGCGCCTCCTGGGCGATGCGCCACATCTCCCGCTCCTGGAGGATCGGGAGGCGCAGGCCCCGGTCGGCGAACAGCCGCACCTCGAGGTTGCTGCGCTCGGCGACCCGCGTGGCGTAGGCCTCGATCGTGTCGGCCATGTCCTGCTTCTCCGACACGTCGGTGCGCAGGTCGTAGAGCGTGTCGCGGACCTCGCGGATCACGCCCCGGACGTCCCCCCGGAGCTGCTCGAGTGACGGCCCCACGTCGTCGCCCTTGGTGTCGGCGCTGACGATACGGTCGAGCTCGAAGGCGAGGTAGGCCAGCGACTGCCCGATGCGGTCGTGGAGGTCGCGGGCGATGCGGGTCCGCTCCTCGTCGGCGCCCACCGTGCGCAGGCGCGAGAACCAGCGGGCGTTGTCGATGGCGAGGGCCGCAGGCTCGACGAACCCGTTCAGCAGTTCGACGTCACGGGCACCGAAGTGGTGGGCATCGCTGTGCTCGATCGACAGGAGGCCGATCATCGAGCCGCGTGCCCGCAGCGGCATGTAGAGGCCCGAGGAGGTGGAGGGCACGAGCCCCGGACCACCGTCGCGAAGGAGGTTCCCCTGGGCCACCAGGGACTGCGTGGCCGCGGTCTGGACCAGGGGCGGCGGCAGCTGCGAGGACGGGATCCGCTCGGGCAGGCGGGTGCCGTCCCGCCGGGCGACCGTCCACATCGAGCTGTCGGTGTCGTCGAGCAACAAGATGACCGCGGCGTCGTAGTCGAAGAGCCCCCGCAGGCGGGTGACCGTGGTGTCGAGCACCTCGTCCAGGTCGAACGACGCCGGCAGCGTCTGGGTGACGCGGTGCAACGAGAACAGCAGTGCGTTGGCGTCGGCGAGGCGTCCCAGGCGGTCGAGGGCCACGGAGTGCTGGCGGTCGGCCTCACCCGAGATGCGCCGGGCGTAGCCGGCGACCAGGGCCACCATCAGCATCACGACGATCCACTGCGCCGAGGTCCGCAGGTCCTCGGCCTGGAAGTCGGTCCGGGCGAGGTCGGGGAGCGCCACCGCCAGCGCCGACGCACCGGCCACCCGCAGGGCGAACGCGAATCCTCGGGCGAACCCGGCCACGATGATCGCCGTGACCAGGGAGAACACGAACGGCGAGGTCCAGTAGCCGGTGGACGCCACCGCCAGCACCGGGATGGCCACCTCGACCAAGACGTGGATGAGGCTGCGGGTGTCGCCGTTGTACTGGAGCGGGTTGGCGGTGCGCACCAGCGTCATCGCCACGATCACGCCGCACCACGCGACGACGGTCCAGTCGGCCTCGATGAAGAACGGCACGGACAGGGCGACCGACACCGCGGTGGTGCCCCAGCGGATGGCGAGGATGGCCGGTCCGAAGGGGGCGAGGCGATCGACGTCGTCGGCCAGGCCCGCGGCAACCAGCTCGTCGTCCTCGTCGCTCAGCCCGCCGGCCCTGGTGAGCCGCGCGGTCTGGCGGCGCCAGGAGAACCGGCTGCGAGGCGTGTCGGTACCCGGGTCGTCGCCCGCCTCGACGTCATCGATGACCGTGCTCATCCGACCTCGGCTCCCAGAACCGTCGGGCGACCGCAGCTGCCCGATCCACTTCGCCCTACCCATCGGCACCACCCGAGGAGAGCTAAGGTCCCCGCTTCGTGATCCTCGTGGGGCTGACCGGTGGCATCGGAGCGGGCAAGTCGACGGTGTCGGCCCTGCTCGCCGACCGGGGTGCCGTGATCATCGACGCCGACGCCATCACCCACGAGCTGCAGCGACCGGGGACACCGGTGTTCGACGCCATCGTGGAGCGCTTCGGGCCGGGGGTGGTGGCCGCGTCCGGCGAGCTCGACCGGGCCGCGCTGGCCGACATCGTGTTCAACGACGCGGACGAGTTGGCCGCCCTCAACGCCATCGTCCACCCGGCGGTGGGTGCCGAGATGATGGCGCGACTGGCCGCCGAGGCCGAGACCGACCACGTCGTGGTGCTGGATGTGCCGTTGCTGGTGGAGTCGGGCCGTTCCGACATGGCCGGCACGATCGTGGTGGACGTGCCCCCTGACGTCGCCCTCGATCGCCTGGTGAACCAGCGGGGGGTCACCGAGGACGACGCCCGGGCCCGCATGGGGCGCCAGGCCTCCCGCGAGGACCGTCTGGCCAAGGCCGACCGGGTGGTCGACAACCGCGGCACACGCGACGACCTCGAGGGGCAGATCGACGATCTCTGGGCGTGGATCGGGTCGCTCCCACCCGCGGCGGGCTAGCGCTGGCCGTGCACGTGCTGGTCGGTCGCGTCCCGGCTGCGTTCGGCCCTTCCCGCTGCCGGCCTCGCCTGCCTCTGGCCTTCTCGCCCGCTACTGGAGCGACACGGAGAGCACCTGCGCGACCCAGACGAGCGCATCAGGGAAGCCCGCGACCTGGATGTTCGCCGACCGGGCACCGGGTCGGACGAGCGCGGTCACGTTGACGGTGTCGGTGTCCCACAGGTTGCCTTGGCTGTAGCGGGGGAGCGGGCCGTCGGTTCCGTCCCAGTCCACCGATGCGAGTGTCGTCCCGTTGAAACGAGTCGGCGACTCCGTGTAGTTGAGCTGGCCGTCGCCGCCGATGAAGGTGGTCCGGGCCTTGTCCAGCGAGCCGGAGGCGCCGAACCCCCACGACATGGTGATCGACCGCGACTGCTGGTGGATCATCGAGTAGCCGTTGTGGACGACCACCCGCGCTCTCGGCAGGTCGGACCGCGAATAGACGACGACGAGCGAGGCGCCTTCCGCGAGCGGCGCGAGCAAGGTGGGCTCGGTGAAGGGGTCCGCCCCGTTGGTGCGACCCGACGCGAAGCCCGAGAGCGCGTACCCGCCGTTGCCGTTGACCAACTGGGTGACGTTGGCTCGATACGCGTAGCCGTTGGTGGTGGGGGGCCAGAGAGGCGTTGGTCCGGAACCGATCAACGTGCCGGTGATCGCCGACCCGCGAAAGACGCCGTTGTCGAAGTTCGCCGCCGGTGAGGAACCACCGAGGACCGCCCAGAACAGGTAGGCCTTGACGACCTGCGCGCCTGCAGGGATGCCGGAGAGTGTCACGGTCCCGTTGCCCCGGTTGCGCAGCCCCACACCCGCGGCCACGTAGCCGCCGTGGAGGGTGGTGGCGTACGCCAGCGAAGGGGCCGCCTCGACGGCCGGCGCCGCCGACGGTCGGGCCGAGCCCCCGGCACGCGAACCGCCCGGGTCCGACGCCGCGGCCGATGCGATCGGGCCCACCGACAGCGCACAGAGCACCGCCACTGCGGCGAGCGGGCGGATCGCACGGTTCCGAGTTCGAGACGACGGAGATGAACGGACGGAGCGGTGGGTCACGGAGCGCCTTTCACAGGTCATCGAGCACGGTCGAAACGGGCCGAGCCGAGGCGAGGATCGACTCGACACCTTCACGTGACTCTACGCCGCGCGGACGACCTCGCCGGTCCGCCGCTGGAGTCGGGTGGCCCGGCCCGACGCCCCGCGGCCGACGCCCCGCGTCCGTCGATCGGGGCGCTGCGACGACCCGAGGTTCTCGCTGCTCACCAGCCCGGGTGCCGGCGGGACAGAGACGCCCGTCAGCCCACCGAGGACCAGCGGAAGGCGCCGAGCAGGTCGGAGAAGGAGTCGGTCCAGAGGGGGGCGTCTCCGGCCACGTCGAGCGACGACCAGCCGTCCCGGGCCATCACCGGTCCCAGCGCGGTCGGCGACCGGCTGAGGAGCACCCATTGCGATGACAGCCTGCCGGCGGCCACCTCGTCCGGCGACGGGTTGTCGGACTTGATGGCCCCGGCCAGGCCCAGCTCCTCGGCTACCCGGTGCACGACGGGGGCCAGGTCGAAGTAGCGGTTCGACACGTGGAAGGCGATGACGCCGTCGGGTGCGAGCTGCTCGAGGTACTGCTCGACGGCCTCGAGGGTGAGCAGGTGGACGGGCACCGCATCGGAGCTGAACGCATCCAGGATGACCACGTCGTAGGCAGCGTCCTGGGCGTCGCTGATCGAGAGGCGGCCGTCGCCGAGCACCATGTGCGTCGTTGCGGGGGTGTCGGCCAGGTAGGTGAAGTAGTCGGGGTTCGAGGCGATGGCGACCACGGCCGGATCGATCTCGTAGAAGGTGAAGTCGTCGCCGGCTCGTCCGTAGGCGGCGAGCGCACCCGAGCCGAGGCCGATCACCGCGACGTCGCGTGGCGGGCCACCCGCGTCGAGGCCGGCGAAGAAGTCCCCGATCGGCCCCTTCCGGTGGTAGTAGCCCAGCGGCTCCGAGGGGTCGCGTGGGTCCTGCATGCCGTGGGTCGTGGTGCCATTGGCCAGCAGGTGGCGCTGCTCGTCGTCGCGGAGCACCCGGTGGACCCCGAAGAACGTGCGCTCGGCGTGCAGCACCGGCAGCGGCGAGATGAACAGGGTCGCCACCAGCACCAGGGCCAGGCCGGCCGCGAACGACGTGGCCGTGCGGGCACCGAAGTACGCGAGGGCGGCGGCGCCGGCGAGGAGGAGCATGGACGGGCCGATCGACCCGTCACCACCGGCTCCCTGGAGCACGATCGCCGCCGAGACCAGCGAGACGAGGACGAGCACGTAGCCGACCGTGAGCCAGGTCGGGCGGTCCTTGCCGGCGGCCTCGTCGGGCGTCGGCGTGCGCAGGGCCAACGCCACCGCCAGGATGAGCGGGTACTCCACGATCGAGTTGAAGAGCACCGGGGCGAGCAGGGCGCAGGCGATGCCGCCGAGGACGCCGCCGACGGAGATCCAGAGGTAGAACTCGGTGAGGCGGCGGGGCGCCGGACGGTCGAGGGCCAAGCGGCCGTGCGCCAGCAGGGCGATGAGGAAGAAGATCGTCAGGTGGGGGAGCAGCACCAACCACACCGACGCGAAGGTGGCGACGAACGTGAGCGCCACGGGGATGATCAGCAGGCGCACGGCGCGGCTGGACACGCTCACGACCCGGGACGGGTCGCGACCGAAGGCGGCGATGAAGCTTATGAGGTAGAGCGCCAGCGGGATCACCCAGAGCAGGGGCACCGAGGCGATGTCGGTGGAGATGTGGCGGGTGACCGCGAGCATCAGGGCCGAGGGGACGAACGCCAACAGCACCCAGCGCCCGCGCCGGTGCCAGGACAGCGGCCCGGCGTCGTCGTCGATCGACACGGCACCGGTCTGGATCGCGTCGGTCGGGATCGTGTCGGACGCCGCAACGGCGGGCACCGTGGTCGGCACGGGCGTGGTCGCCCGGCGGCGCCGGAGCGCCACCACGCACGCGCCGCAGGCGGCCACGAACACGACGTAGCCGATCGACCAGATGCGGGACTGCTGCTCGAGCGAGAACCGGGGCTCGAACACCAACGGGTAGCCGATGAGGGCGAGCAGGCTGCCCACGTTGCCCGCGGCGTAGAGGAAGTAGGGGTCGTCGGCGGCGGGGTGGTCGGTCACCGAGAACCAGCGCTGCAGCGTGGGACTGGAGGTGGACAGCACGAAGAAGGGCCCTCCGACCGCGACCGCGAGTGCCACCAGGGTCCAGATGGCCGGTGCCATGCCGGCGGGGGGCTCCCAGCCGGCCGGGATGGCCACGGGGAGGAACGCAACGGGCACGAGCAGCACCACGAGTTGGACGTACGGCTGGCGCCGCATGCCCAGCCGGGAGGTGGACGCGTGGGCGAAGGCGTAGCCCGCCAGCAACATGGCCTGGAAGAACACCATGGCGGTGTTCCAGACGTCGGGGGTGCCGCCCAGGCGCGGCAAGAGCATCTTCGCCACCATCGGCTGGACGAGGAAGAGCAGGCCCGCGCCCAGGAACGTGGTGACGACGAAGAGCCCGACGAGCACCCGGTCCCCCGACCGACGAGTGCCCACCGGCTCGACAGGGGTCGCCTTCTCCGCCTCGAGCGCGCTGGTCATCAGACCTTCATCGGCACGCGCCGAGCCACCTCAAGGCCGTGCAGCCGAGCCGGCGCCGAGGGTGCCGGCCCCGACCGCGCCGTGACCGGCGCGGTCCCCGGCCTTGCTGTCAGACCCCGTCGGTAGAGTGCTCGACGTGCCGCCGTTCCGGGTTGTGTCCGACTTCGAGCCGGCCGGCGACCAGCCGGCGGCGATCGCCGCGCTCGCCGAAGGCGTCGACCGCGGTGATCGGTTCCAGACGCTCCTCGGCATCACCGGCAGCGGGAAGAGCGCCACCATCGCCTGGACCATCGAGAAGGTGCAGCGGCCCACGCTGGTGATCGCACCCAACAAGTCGCTCGCGGCCCAGCTGGCCAACGAGTTCCGGGAGTTCTTCCCCGACAACCGCGTCGAGTACTTCGTGTCGTACTACGACTACTACCAGCCCGAGGCCTACATGGCCGCGAGTGACACCTACATCGAGAAGGACTCGTCGGTGAACGACGAGATCGACCGGCTCCGCCACTCGGCCACCTCGGCGCTGCTGACCCGCCGCGACGTCATCGTGGTCGCGTCGGTGTCGTGCATCTACGGCCTCGGGTCGCCGGAGGAGTACGAGCAGCAGCTCCTGCACGTCCGGGTGGGTGGGCACCACGACCAGCGCGACATCCTGCGCCGGCTCGTCGACATGCAGTACGAGCGCAACGACATGAACCTCGTGCGCGGCAAGTTCCGGGTGCGGGGCGACACCGTCGAGATCCACCCCGCCTACGACGAGCACGCCGTGCGCATCGAGCTGTTCGGCGACGAGGTCGAGGCCATCACCCAGGTCGACCCGCTCACCGGCCAGCTGGTGGCCACCCTCGACGAGCTCACGGTGTTCCCCGCGACCCACTACGTGGCCGGCGAGGAGCGCATGAAGGCGGCCATCGTGCGCATCGAGGCCGAGCTGCAGGAGCGGTTGGCCCACTTCGAGAAGGAGGGGAAGCTGCTCGAGGCGCAGCGCCTCCGCATGCGCACGCAGTACGACCTCGAGATGATGCAGGAGCTCGGCTTCTGCAACGGCATCGAGAACTACTCGGCGCCCATCGAGGGTCGTTCCGCCGGCACCCCGCCCAACACCCTGCTCGACTTCTTCCCCGACGACTTCCTCATCGTGCTCGACGAGTCCCACGTCAGCGTGCCGCAACTGCACGGGCAGTACGAGGGCGACCGGTCCCGCAAGGAGAACCTCATCGAGTACGGGTTCCGCCTGCCGTCGGCGGCCGACAACCGCCCGCTGCGCTTCGAGGAGTTCATGGAGCGGGTGAACCAGGCCATCTTCCTGTCGGCCACCCCGAGCGACTACGAATTGTCCCACTCGCAACAGATCGTCGAGCAGATCGTGCGGCCCACGGGGCTGATCGACCCCGAGATCATCGTCAAGCCCACGAAGGGTCAGATCGACGACCTGGTCGAGGCCATCAACGAGCGCATCACCGACGACGCCCGCATCCTCGTCACCACCCTCACCAAGAAGATGGCCGAGGACCTCACCGACTACCTGCTCGAGCTGGGCCTGCGGGTGCGCTACCTGCACAGCGAGGTCGACACCATCGAGCGCATCGAGATCCTGCGGGACCTGCGCCTCGGCGAGTTCGACGTGCTCGTGGGCATCAACCTGCTCCGGGAGGGCCTCGACCTGCCCGAGGTGTCGCTGGTGGCGATCCTCGACGCCGACAAGGAGGGGTTCCTCCGCAGCGAGACGTCGCTGATCCAGACCATCGGCCGTGCCGCCCGCAACGTCGACGGCCAGGTGGTGATGTACGCCGACACGGTCACCGACTCGATGCAGCGGGCCATCTCCGAGACCAACCGCCGGCGTGGCCTCCAGCAGGCCTACAACGAGAAGCACGGCATCGACCCGCAGACGATCCGCAAGGCCGTCACCGACATCCTCGCCCAGTTGCGACCGGCCGAGGGGGCCCCCGTGCCGGGCTCGGATCGGCGGTCGCGCAAGCACGACAAGCGCTCGGACTTCGCCGACCTGCCCCACGACGAGCTGGGGCGGCTCATCCGCACCCTCGAGGAGGAGATGCACGAGGCCTCGGCCGAGCTGCGCTTCGAGTACGCGGCCCGACTCCGCGACGAGATCGCCGACCTGAAGCGCGAGCTGCGAGAGGCGGTCTGAGCGAGGCGGTCTGCGCCACCCCGCGCCGGTGCCGACGGCCTCCAGGAACGGGTACTGCCGCCGATAGGTCCAGGTGCCGCCGGACACGCTCGTCGCCGCCGACGTCGACCGGCCGCTGACGCCCACACGCCGTGGTCGCGGCGGACGCGCGTGGTGGCACAGGGCGTGGGACGCGCCGCTCTGGGCCCACGGCGCCATCCTGCTGGTGGGCCTGCTCGCGCTCGTGCCGGTCATCGGGGTCCGGGGCCTGTTCTCGGGCGACGAGGGTGCGCTCGCCGCCCAGACACGGGCCCTGCACGACGACGGTGCCTGGTCGGTGCCGAACCCGTTCCCGGCGGTCGACCCCGACGGGCGGGCCTTTCCCTACGACCTGTCGCAGCCCACCGACGGCGGCGCGGCACCGTTCGTGAAGCATCCCGTCTACCCGTGGATCGCGTCCCCGCTCTACGGCCTCGGCGGCATGGCCGCGGTGCAGGCACTGTCCGTGCTGGGCGGGGCGGCCGCCGCGCTGGCGGCGGCCGGCGTGGCCGGCCTGATCCGCCGAGGGCTCGAGCGGCCCACGTTGTGGATCGTGGGTCTGGCCAGCCCCCTGCTCTTCGACAGCTACCTGCTGATCGCCCACACCCTCGGGGCCGCCGCGGCCACGGGCGCCCTGCTCGCGGGCCTGCTGGCGGTCCAGCGGCGGCGGCCGGCGTGGGCAGCCGCCGTACTGATCGCGATCATGGCCGCCGGCCTCGTGCGCAACGAGGCGGTGCTGTACGGCCTGGCCGTGGCCTGTGCCTTCGGCGCGATCGGCCTCCGTCGACGCGACGTGGTGGCCCTGACGGTCTCGGTGCTCGCCGGTGTCGGTGCGGTGGCGGCGAAGGTGCTCGACGGGGCCTTGAGCCGCGCCGTCGTGGGTCAGGCGGACGCCATCGGCGTCCCGGGGGGGACCGCCGACGGCCTGTCCGGGGTGATCAGCGGGCGGGTGGGTGCCCTGCTCACCACGCTGGTCGCGCCCGGGTACGGCGGACGACCGCTGGCCGGTCTGTTGGTCCTCCTGGCCGGTGGTTGCCTGCTGGCGGCGGCCCTGGTGGCCCGCCGCCCCGTGGTCGACCGGGGCCTGATCACCGGCCTCGTGACCATCGGAGCCGTCGCCTCGCTCCTGCGTCTGGTGCTGCTGCCCGCGGCCCTGGTGCCGGGCCTGTTCGTGGCCTTCCCCCTGCTCGCCGCCGGGCTCTGCCTGCTGCGGCGCGACCATCTGCGGGGCCCCGCCGCCTACGTGGGGGCGACCTCGGCGTTGTTCGTGGCCGCGGTGGCGGCCACGCAGTACGCCAGCGGTGGGTCGGGGGAGTGGGGCGGCCGGTACTTCGCCCTGGGTGTGCCGGCGATGGTGCCACTGGCGCTGGCCGCGCTGTCCGATGCCGGGGCCCGTCTCGGGGGCGACGACCGGCGCCGTGTGGGCATCGGCCTGGCCGTGATCACGGTCTGCCTCGCGTCCTTGTCGCTGCTCTCGCTCCGGGCGGTGCACCGCGGCACCGAGGCGGTGGTCGCTCAGGTGGCGTCGGTGGCTGCCGACACCGATCCCGGTGACGGCGGGCCGCCGGTCGTGCTGACCGCGGCCGAGGCGTTGCCCCGCCTGTCGTGGGAGCACGTCCCGGACGGGCGGTGGCTGCTGGTGACCCCTCGCACCCTTCCCGGCTACGCCGAGCGCCTCGACGCCGCCGGCGTCCGGCGCCTGGTGTTCGCCGGTGACGCACCGTGGCGCACCGCCGAGGCGGTCGCGGGGTCGTACCAGGTGGTCGAGACCGTGGCCCCGGTCCCCGGGTCGCGCTGGACCGTCCAGGTCCTGGAGGCGGAGTGACCGCCGCCCTCCCCACCGGCCCCCCGGTCGTCGATCCCGTCGTCGATCGCGCGGGGCCGAGCGACCGGCCGGGGTCGCGCCCCGACCCGGCGACCCCGGATGGCCCGGGAGCACCGGACCGGCACCGCCCCGCGGACCGCCTGGGGCCGGTCGCCGATCGCATCGCGGCCTGGCGACCCGCGTCACCCGGCCGCCTGGTCGTGGTCTTGGTCCTGGCCTTTGCCGTCACCCGGTTCCTGGCCGGTGCCGTGGCCGACCACCCGGTGGCCTATGGCGACCCGCAGATCGATCCGGGCCACGACGTGGTGACCTACCACGGGTACGCGCGGGCCACGCTCGACGGTCACCAGACGCCGTACGGCGACCTCGACGTCGAGTACCCGCCGGGGGCGTTCGCCGCCATCGACGCGCCCTACCTCGCTGCGCCCCACCTGCACGTGTCGTACCGCACCGCCTACATCCTCGGCATGGTGCTGGTCGACGCCGTCGGCCTGCTGCTGCTGGTGCGCCTCGCCCGCCGGACCGGGCACTGGCAGGGGGCGCTCGCGTGGGTGTTGGTGGTGCCGCTGCTGGGACCGGTCGTCTACACCCGGTTCGACCTGCTGCCGGCGGTGTTGACGCTGTGGGCGGTCGAGCGGGCCTCGGCGGGCAGGTGGAGAGCGGCGGGGGCACTGCTCGGCCTGGGCATCGTGACCAAGGTCTACGCGGTCTTCCTGTTGCCGCAGGCACTGGTGGTGGCACCCCGTCGCCGTCAGGTGCTCGTCGGCGCCGCGGTGGCGGGCGCCCTGGTGCTCGTGCCCTTCCTCACCCAACTGGGGCCGCTCGTCCACGACCTGCAGTCCACCCAGGGTCAGCGGGGCCTGCACTGGGAGAGCACCTTCGGGTCGCTGGTGATGGTGGCCCACGCGCTCGGCTACCCGGCGGTCATCGTCACCGAGTTCGGCGCGGTGGACGTGGTGAGCGACGTGTCCCGGGGCCTCACCACGGCCTCGTCGCTGCTCTCGCTCGCGATCGTCGTGTTGGCCACCCGCTATTGCGCGCAGGTCGTCCGGCGCGGGTCGGCGGCGGGGCTGAGCCTGTCGATGTTCGGCACCATGGGACTGCTGGTCGGGTTCGGCTTCGTGTACTCGCCGCAGTACGTGCTGTGGGTCCTGGCCCTCGGTGCGGTCACGCTGGCACTGACGCCCCGCCCCGCGCTGCCCGCGTTCGCCGTGCTGGTCGCGGTGGTGGTGCTCTCCCATCTGGTGTACCCCGTGCTCTGGCGGGGGCTCTCGACGAACGAGCCGCTCTCGCTGGTGGTGTTGGTCGCCCGCAACGCGCTGACCATCGTGGTCGGCGTGCTCGCGCTCAAGGCCTTGCCCCGGGCCGAGGCCGGGACGGCGGCGCCGCCCCCTGCGGTCGTGCATCCGTGAACCGGGCCTGGCTGTACGCCGCCGTCGCCGGCACGGCCGGGCTGCTCGTGCTCGACAGCACCTCCACGGTCGTCAACCTGGGCCTGCTCACGCTCGCCTACGCGGGCTTCGCCGGCGTGCTCGTCACCCAACTGCGCGACCCGTGGCTCGACCGGCGGACCCTGCTCCGGGCCGTCGCCGGACTGCTGGTGGTCGCCGTGGTGGTGCCGCCCCTCGAGTCCCGCGACGTGTGGGCCTACGCCATGTACGGCCGCATCCTCGGCGTGCATCACGCCAGCCCGTACACCACGCTGCCCGCCGCGTTCGCGACCGATCCCTTCCTGGCGCAGATGGACCCGCAGTGGCACCACACCGCGTCGGTGTACGGGCCGCTCTTCGCATCGATCTCGGCGGCGGGGTCGGCCCTCGCCGGCAACTCGCTGCTGCTGGCCCGGTTGTTCTTCCAGGCGCTCGCCGCGGCATCGGTGGCCGGCATCCTGTTCGTGCTCGACCGCCGGAAGGCCGGTGTCGCCGCCCTGGTGTGCATCGGCCTGAACCCGATCATCATCGTCAGCGTCGTCAACAGCGGCCACAACGACGCCCTGGTGGGCCTGGCCCTCCTCGGCGGTGTCGTGCTGGCCGTGGACCGTCGACCCGCGCTCGCCGGAGCGGCGTTCGCAGCCGCGGTCCTGGTCAAGCTCGCGGTGGCGCTGGCGGTCGTTGCCGCGGTGGTGTGGGTGTGGCGCCGGCAGGGGCTCCGAGCCTGCCTCGCGACGTCGTGGGTCTTCGTCCTCCTGGTGCTGGGGTCGTTGGTGCTGTTCGGCGGGAACGACGCGCTGGCGCCGTTGCAGCACGCCCAGCTGCGCCAGACCGCCTCGTCGATCTGGATCGAGCCCCGCGAGGCGCTGATCGACCACGAGGTCGACGACGGCGTGGCCCCCGGCCTCGCCGAGGAACAGGCCCGTGACCAGATCGCGATGCTGGCCCAGCTCGCCGTCGGGGTCGCGTGCGTCGTCGTGGTCCTGCGGCGGTGGCGCGAGCCCGAGCTGGCCGTCGTGGTGGGCGCGGTGCTGTTGACCTTCGCCGTCGTGGGGGCCAACTTCCTGCCGTGGTACTGGGCCTGGGGGTTGCCGGTGCTGGCGCTCGTCGTGCGCTCGCGCCTGATGGTGGTGGCGCTGGTGCAGGGCGCACTGCTGGAGTTCGCGCTGTTCCCGGTGGCCGTGGGCGCCGGCGGGCTGTCCCCCCTCGAGCACCTGCAGGTGTGGACCCGAGACGTGGTCCTCCCGCTGTTCGAGGTGGCGGTGCTGATCGGCCTGCTGCTGTACCGGCCGAGCCGCCGGGGGAGCGAGCCGGTCGCGCCCTCGGACACCTCGCCGGCACTGGTCGCCTGAGGGGCGACGACCGGCTGCAAAGTCCGAGAAAAGAGGCAAAGACAAACACACGTTCGACGGGGTTTCGCCGGTAGGGTGGCCCCCGGTGGCCGACAAGCTGGTGATCCGGGGCGCCCGGGAACACAACCTCCGCAACATCTCGATCGAGCTCCCGCGCGACAAGATCATCGTGTTCACGGGGTTGTCGGGCTCGGGCAAGTCGTCCCTGGCGTTCGACACGATCTACGCCGAGGGCCAGCGCCGCTACGTCGAGTCGCTGTCGTCCTACGCCCGCCAGTTCCTGGGGCAGATGGACAAGCCGGACGTGGACTTCATCGAGGGCCTGTCGCCGGCCATATCGATCGACCAGAAGAGCGCCTCCCGCAACCCGCGTTCCACCGTGGGCACCGTCACCGAGGTCTACGACTACCTGCGCCTGCTCTACGCCCGGATCGGCGTGCCCCACTGCCCGAACGACGGCACGGTCATCACCCGCCAGACACCCCAGCAGATCGTCGACCGGATCCTCGAGCTGCCCGAGGGCACCCGCTTCCAGGTGCTGGCCCCGGTGGTCCGGGGCCGCAAGGGCAACTACACGACCCTGCTGGCCGACCTGGCCACCCAGGGGTACGCCCGAGCCCGGATCGACGGTGAGGTCCAGGAGCTCACCGAGGCCATCGAGCTGGCCCGGTACGAGCAGCACACCATCGAGGTCATCATCGACCGGCTGGTGAAGCGGGAGGGCATCGAGCGGCGCCTCACGGACTCGCTCGAGACGGCGCTGCGACTGGCCGAGGGGGTGGCCGAGGTGCAGGTCGTGCCCAAGGAGGGTGAGGGGTCGGCCGAGACCCTGACCTTCAGCCAGCACCTGGCCTGCACGAGCTGCGGCGCCTCGTACGACGAGCTGGCCCCTCGGAACTTCTCGTTCAACTCGCCCTACGGCGCGTGTCCCCACTGCGACGGTCTCGGCACCAGGTACGAGGTGGACCCCGAGCTGGTCGTGCCCGACCCCAGCGTCAGCGTCGACGACGGCGCGCTGTCGCCCTGGGCCCGCGGGCACAACCAGTACTTCAAGCGGCTGGTCGAGTCGGTCGCCGCCGAGAACGCCATCCCCACCGACCTGCCCTTCGCCGACCTCAACGACGCCCAGCGCCGACTGCTGCTCTACGGCACCGGCGCCGACCGGGTGCACGTGAAGTACAAGAACCGCTACGGGCGGGTGCGGTCGTACCACGCGCAGTACGAGGGGGTCATCCCGTACCTGCAGCGACGCCACAGCGACGCCGAGTCCGACTCGCAGCGCGAGCAGATCGAGGGCTACATGCGGGAGGTGCCGTGCCCGAACTGCGGCGGCGCCCGACTGCAGCCCCTGTCGCTGGGCGTCACCATCGACGGGCTGAACATCCACGACCTCTGCTCCCTGTCGATCGCCGAGTCGGCCGAGGCGTTGGCGGCGCTCGAGCTGTCCGAGCGCGACCGCATGATCGCCGAGCGGGTGGTCAAGGAGGTCAACGCCCGCATGGGCTTCCTGCTCGACGTCGGCCTCGACTACCTCAGCCTCCACCGGTCGTCGGCAACCCTCGCCGGCGGCGAGGCCCAGCGCATCCGGCTGGCCAGCCAGATCGGCAGCGGCCTGGTCGGGGTGCTCTACGTGCTCGACGAGCCGTCCATCGGCCTGCACCAGCGGGACAACCGCAAGCTCATCGACACCCTCGTGCGCCTGCGCAGCCTCGGCAACACCGTCCTGGTCGTCGAGCACGACGAGGACACCATCCGGGTGGCCGACCACGTGGTGGACATCGGCCCCGGTGCGGGCGAGCACGGCGGCGACGTGGTGTTCTCCGGCACCGTCGACAAGCTGTTGAAGAACCGAGCCTCGATCACGGGTCAGTACCTCGCCGGCAAGCGGACGATCCCGGTGCCCGAGCTGCGCCGCAAGCCGGGCGAGCGCTGGATCGGAGTGCGCGGCGCCAAGGCCAACAACCTGCGCGACATCGACGTGGACTTCCCGCTCAGCTGCTTCGTGGCCGTCACCGGGGTCTCGGGCTCGGGCAAGTCGACGCTGGTCAACGAGATCCTCTACCGGTCACTGATGCAGACGATCTACAAGTCGAAGACGCCGCCGGGGCGTCATCGCACGGTCGAGGGCATCGACCTGCTCGACAAGGTCATCAACATCGACCAGTCGCCGATCGGGCGCACGCCGCGGTCGAACCCCGCCACCTACACCGGGGTGTTCGACCACGTGCGCAAGCTCATGAGCCAGACCCACGAGGCCAAGGTGCGGGGCTACCTGCCGGGGCGGTTCTCGTTCAACGTCAAGGGCGGCCGCTGCGAGGCCTGCGCGGGCGACGGCACCATCAAGATCGAGATGCACTTCCTGCCCGACGTCTACGTGCCGTGCGAGGTGTGCAAGGGCGCCCGGTACAACCGCGACACGCTCGACATCGCCTTCAAGGACAAGAACATCGCCGAGATCCTCGACCTGTCGTGTGAGGAGGCGCTCGAGTTCTTCGCCAACCAGCCGGCGATCGCCCGTCACATGCAGACGCTGGTCGACGTGGGCCTGGGCTACGTGCGGCTCGGTCAGCCGGCGCCCACGCTCTCCGGCGGTGAGGCGCAGCGGGTGAAGCTGGCCAGCGAGTTGGCCAAGCGCTCGACCGGCCACACCATCTACATCCTCGACGAGCCCACCACCGGGCTGCACTTCGAGGACATCCGCAAGCTGCTCACCGTGCTGTCCCGCCTCGTCGACCAGGGCAACACCGTCCTGGTCATCGAGCACAACCTCGACGTGATCAAGACCGCCGACTGGATCATCGACCTGGGCCCCGAGGGCGGCAAGGGGGGCGGCACCGTGGTGGTCGAGGGCCCGCCGGAGCTCGTGGCCAAGACCCCGGAGAGCTACACCGGGCAGTTCCTGGCCCCCTTGCTGGCCCGCGCCTGAGGGCGGCCGCGCCCGGCGCTCGCCGCCGCCTCAGCAGCCGGCGGGAAGCGCCGATGGAAGAGGATGGGTGCCGACGCGTTCGTGAGGGGTGCGCCGTGAGCGGCCGCCTCTCGCGGGCCTTGCTCGTGGGAGGCACGCTCGGCGCGGTCTTCGGCCTGAGCAAGCTGCACGCCAGCCGGATCGCCGACCCACCGTACGACTTCACCAGCTCGTTCCGCTTCGGCTGGGCGGTGGCGTACGTCCTGCTCCTGGTCGTGGCGGCCTACGGAGTCGGTCTCCCGGAGCTCCCCCGCACTCGGCGAAGCGCCCTCGCGTCGGCCGTCGCGGCCACGGCGGGCGCGGCAGCGGCCATCTCGGTGGTGCAACTCGTGGTGGGCGACGCGCTGTTGCCGCGGTTCGTCGTGTTCGCGTCGGTGCTGGTCCTCGTGCCCTGGTACCTGATCTGTGCCGGTGTCGCCGACGGCGGGCGGGACCGGGCCCGCCAGCACGACCGGGTCGTGGTGGTGGGTGACCTCGCCGAGATCGAGGCGCTCCGTGACGAGATGGCCCGCTACGCCGAGGTGCCGGCCGAGATCGTGGCCGTCCTGTCGCCGGACGAGGCGAAGGTGGCGGGGGTGCGCTCGCGGCCGTTGTGCGAGCGGGTCGTGGCCGAGGCCGCCAGCGTGGTGGTGCTCGACCGCGCTGCTCAGGTGGAGCCGAGCATCGTCAGCCAGGCGGCCTCGCTGCACGAGTCGGGGATCCGGCTGCGCACGCTGTCGCTGTTCTACGAGGAGTGGCTGGGCAAGCTGCCGGTGTCCGAGCTCGAGCGGGTGTCGCTCATGTTCGACATCGGCGAGGTGCACCGTGCCCGCTACGGCCGGATCAAACGGCTCCTCGACGTCACCCTCGCCTCGGCGGGCCTGGTGGCGCTGGCGCTCGCCGTCCCCGTCATCGCCGTGGGCAACCGGTTCGGGAACCGCGGGCCGCTGCTCTACCGCCAGGAGCGGGTCGGCAAGTTCGGGGCGCCCTTCCAGATCCTGAAGTTCCGCACGATGCGGCCGGCACCCGACGGCACCACCCACAACGAGTGGACCGCCGAGGACGACCCCCGCATCACGCCGTTCGGCCAGGTGCTGCGCACCACGCACCTGGACGAGCTCCCACAGGTCGTCAACATCCTGCGGGGTGAGCTGGCGGTGGTGGGGCCGAGACCCGAGCAACCGGCGTACGTCGAGGAGCTCACGACCAAGCTGCCCTTCTACTCGATGCGCCACCTGGTCCGGCCCGGGCTCACCGGCTGGGCACAGGTCAAGTACGGCTACGCCGGCGACGAGCGCGATGCGCTCGAGAAGCTGCAGTACGAGTTCTTCTACCTCCGCCGTCAGGGCGTGGCGCTGGACCTGCGCATCGTGGGTCGCACCCTTCGGTCGGTCACCGGCCGTCAGGGCGGAGGGCGCTGAGCACCCGCTTGCGCCCGAGGCTGGCGGCCCGGCGCACCCGGTGGGTGAGGGGTGGCCGGACCAGGGTGCCGGCGTAGGCGGGGTCGGACCGGTAGCGCTCGACGTCGATCGGGGCCCCGGTCGCCAGTGCGCCCACCGCATCGAGGAGGAGCGCTCGGGTGGCATGGTCGCTGGTGTGCCCCCCGACCGGACGGAAGTCGGTGACCGCTTCGCCTCCGGCGCCTCGCCACCGCTCGACCAGAGGGATCACCTGCTCGTCGTGGACGCCGGCGTCGTCCTCGCACGACTGCACGTAGATCCGGGGGAGGTGGCGCTCCCGTCGATCGGTCATCCGGGCACGGATCTGGCGCGTGATCGGGTGGTTGCGCTCGGCGAACGCATCGCCGTCGGGGCAGATCCAGGCGACCTCGGCCATGCGGTTCTGACGCTCGGCGCAGACGTCCAGGTCGATGTGCGGGCAGATCGTCACGATGCCGTCGGCGTCGAAGTCCAGTCCGAACTTGAGGGCGGCGGTGGCGCCCATGGACGAGCCGACGGTGACGAGGGGTCGTCCCCGGTACCCATGGTCGTCGAGGTGGCGGTCGATGATCTCGGTCATGGCCCGCTCGACGAACAGGTCACCACGCCGGCCGGTGTAGTACGTGCCGTTCTCGAACGCGCCGTAGGCGTCGCACAAGAAGAGCCAGTTGTGCGCGGGGTCCGAGCCCAGCATCTTCAGGCGGTGGAAGTAGCCCTGGAACTGGTCGCGATAGGCCTTGGCGTTCCCCCATGCCCCGAAGAAGGCGCTGAAGTGGATCACCAGGTCGGTGGCGCCGGCGTGGGGCACGTGGACGAAGCCGAAGGGGCGTCCGGCGTCGTCGCGGTGGGTCTCGACCGCGGGCAGGGCGACGGTGTCAGGCATGGGCGGGGACCATCGGTGCCGGACGGGCCAGGGTGGAGCGCAGGCCCGCGACCTCGGCACGGCTGAACGACCAGCGACGGGCGACGAGCACGTACGCCACCAGTCCCAGCCCGGCGCCGGCGACGAGGGTGGCCGGGTCGGGAAGAGGTGCGACCACGACGAGGCCGGCCACTGCCGCCAGCGCGAGGTTCGGGGCGACGGAGGGCCGGATCGCGGTGTGCCACAGCTCGCGGCGGGTGGCGTGCACCTCCGCGAGCGCCGATCTCGACAGCGGCACGATCAGGAAGACCGTGCCGATCAGCGTGCCGAGGAAGGCGCCGACGGTGCCGATCCGGTGCACCAGGACGATGCTGGCCACGAGGTTGACCAGCACCGCCAGCGTCACCGCCCGCAACACCGCACCGGCGCGCCCGGTGCCCACGAGGAGGTTCGAGCCCACCGCCACGGGGGCGGCCAGGGCCACGTAGGCCAGGCCCACAACGGCCAGGCCGGCCGCGGCGGCGTACGGCGGGCCGACCCACACCCGGACCAGCGGGCCGGCGAGGATGGCCGGTGCCGTCACGAACGGCAGGGTGACGAGCAGCGAGTACTTCGTCCCGGTCATCAACAGCTCACGGAGGGTGTGGCCGTCGCCCCGGGCCCGCAACCACGACGCGCTGGGGATCACCGCGTAGGAGCTGGCGGACAGGATCGCGTCGGCGCCGTTCTGGATCTGGGTGGCGATCTCGACCAGGGCGACCGGTGCCGGACCGAGCACGGCACCGACGATGAGGCGGTCCATCATGCGTTGGATCACCCCGAACGGGCGCAGGACGGCCACGGTCTTGCCGTAGCTCAGCAGCGAACGCATCTCGGCCCGGTCGAGGGCCAGGCGACGGTCGGGGAGCATCACCCAGAGGGTCCCGAGTGCCAGGAGGGTGCTGAGCGTCGAGACGACCAGGCTCGCCAACGCGACTCCCTGCAGGCCCGAGCCGGCCAGCGCGGCGACCGCGGTCGCGGCGGCGACGGCGGTGCGGCGGACCGCGTCGACCGCCCGCGACAGGTCGACCCGCTGGAGGCCTTCGAGCGACGACGTGGCCGCGCCGGTGAGGAGGTCGGGCAGGAGCTGGACGGCATAGACGACGATGGCGAACCGGAGGTCGGCCACCAGGCGCTCGGGCGTGTCGAACAGCGACGGCAGCCACCGGCGACCGACCGTCGCCATCGCCAAGGTGCTGATGAGCCCCAGGCTGGTGAAGAGGCCGAGGCTGCTGCCCACCCGGGTGGCGATGCCACGGTGGTCGTCGAGCGACGCCGACTCGGCGACCGCCCTGGTGGTCGCGGTGCTGACCCCCAGGTCGGCCAGCGAGATCCATCCGTTGATGGCCGAGAACGTGCAGAGCAGGACCCAGGTGCCGAAGGCCGCCGCCCCCAACCCCTGGAGCATGAGGGGCAGGGCGACGAGGGTGACGACCATGGCCCAGACGTTGGCGGCGCCGGTGGAGGCGGTGTTGACCAACACCCGCCGCCGGAAGGGCCGCGCCCCGTTCCCGGTCTCAGGGGCCGCGCTGGCCCCGGCGTCTGTCACCTGTGATCCATCGGCATGGGCCGCACCGAGTCAAGGCTGGGCGGGCTCGGCCGACAGGACAGGGGTGCGACCTCCTGTGCGTGCTCTGGCCCACGGTGCCCGCGACCTGGTGACCAGCCCGGCGGGCCTGGTGGCCTTCCGGCGCACGGGGACCACACCGACGGGCACGTACCGCGTCATGCGCAAGAGCCTCTCCGTCGCGCCCCGCCTGGCCCCTCAGGCGTTCCGCCTGGTCCTGCCCATCGCCGACGTGACGCCCGAGCCCAGCCCGTCCGGGGTGCTCGGCACCCTGACCACCGCGGAGCTGGCGGCCTTGGCCGACGGGGTGCGCCAGGACGGGTTCGTGCGGTTCGAGCGCCCGGTCGACGCGGCCACCTGCGCCGCCATCGAGGCGGTGGCCCGCACCACCCCCGCCGAGCTGATGCCGGCGCCCGCGCGTGGGCCGGCCGTGGCGGTGTTCGACGAGGGCCAGCCGTTGGCGCCGAAGCATCACGTCCCCGAGGCCGCCGTCGTGGCCGTCCCCGAGGTGCAGGCCCTGCTCGTCGACCCCACGTTGCGGGCGTTGGCGGGGTCGTATCTCGGGTGCCAGCCGGTGTGCACGCTGACGGCCACCTGGTGGTCCTCACCTTCGCCCGATGGGCCCAGCTCCGAGATCGCCCAGCTCTTCCACGAGGACCGCGATCACCCGTCCTTCCTCAAGTTCTTCCTGTACGTCACCGACGTCGACGAGGCCCACGGTCCCCACGTCTACGTGCGGGGCTCGCATCGCGGCCGACCGGGAGCGCTCCGGGCGGACCGGCGCTTCGGCGACGACGAGGTCGCTCGGCACTACCGGGCCGAGGACATCGTGGCGCTCTGCGGGCCCCGGGGGACGCTGTTCGCCGCCGACACGAGCGGGTTGCACAAGGGCCTCCCGCCCGTGGCCGGATCCCGCCTGGTCTTCCAGATCGAGTTCGCCGACAGCCTCTTCGGTGCGCCCTACGGGCGGGTCAGCCCCCGCACCCTGACCTCGGGGACCGCAACCGAGATGGCGCGCCACCCGCACACGTACCGCCGATTCCTGGCCGAGGAGCACTGAAGGTGGGTACCCCCGTCACCATCGTCCTGCCCACGCTCGACGAGCGCCGCCACATCACCGACTGCCTCGACTCGTTGCTGGCGCAGGACTACGCCGCCATCGAAGAGATCCTGGTCGTGGACGGAGGCTCGGAGGACGGCACCCGTGACCTCGTGGCGCGGCGGGGCCTGCCCGTCCGGCTGGTCCCGAACCCCCGGGTGACCGCGGCCGCGGCCATGAACATCGGCATCGCGGAGGCCACCACCGAGATCATCGTGCGGGCCGATGCGCACACCTTGTACGCGCCCGACTTCGTGTCGCGGTGCGTGGAGGTGCTCGAGACGAGCGGCGCCGACGTGGTGGGCGGGCCGATGCGCCCCGTGGGCACCACCGCCTACGGCCGGGCCGTCGCCGCCGTCACCAGCTCGCCCGTGGGTGTGGGTCCGGGACGGTTCCACTACGCCGACGAGGCCCAGGACGTCGACACCGTGTACCTCGGGACGTACCGGAAGGACGTGGTGGCCGAGGTGGGCGGGTACGACGAGGCCGAGTTGCAGTGGGCGGCGGAGGACCAGGAGCTGAACCACCGGCTGCGCCGCCGCGGCCATCGGATCCGCCTCGACCCCTCGATCCGCTCCGAGTACTTCCCCCGCCAGACGCCCCGCTCGCTGTGGCGGCAGTACTTCAACTACGGCATGTGCAAGGCGTCGACCCTGAAGAAGCACCGCACGTTGCCGTCGTGGCGGCCCCTCGCGCCCGCCGCGATGGTGGCGGGCGCCGCCACCATCGGCGCCGTGGGCGCCGGCACCCGCAGACCCTTGCTCGCGGCCGCGCCGGCCATCGCCTACGCGGTCGGTGCCGGAATCGTGGCCGTTCGGTTGAGCGACCAGCCCGGTGTGGCCCCGCACCGGGTGCTGGGTGCCCTGTCGGTCTGCCACTGGGCGTACGGCCTGGGCTTCTGGGCCGGCGTCGCCCGCATCGTCACCGGCCGCCCCTTCGACGCCCGACCAGGAGCGAAGCGCTGATGGCGCTGCCCGACCGCCGCCGTCTCGGTGAGTACGTCGTGAAGGGCGGCCACCTCGCCGCGCGGCAGGTGGCGGTGACGCCCGAGCACCGCCGTGCCCGCCGTCTGGCCGCCGAGGCACCGGCCCCCGACCCTGACGGGCCGCGCGTCGCCATCCTCACGCCGAGGGACTGGGCCGTCCACGTCCAGTGGGAGGCGGTGATCGCCCAGGCGCTGCGTCTGCGGGGTGCGCAGGTCGACTTCCTCACCTGCGGCGGCGGGCTCGAGGTGTGTGATCGGGCCAACACCTGGGAGGGCCCGCCGATGCCGTGCCGGTCGTGCACCCGGTACGTGGAGACGTCGCTCGACGCCCACGGCTTCCCGCGGACGTCGATCCGCGCCGGATGGGAACAGGACGATCCGGGCGACTGGGACGAGCTCGACGAGGTGTCCCTCGCCGCCCTCCGCGATGTCGTCGACGCCGACGGGATGGCCTACGGGCGCCTCACCGAGATCCCCGTCAAGTGGTTCCTCATGCGGGCCTCGTCCGGTGACGACCCGCTGGCGCCGTCGACCTGGCGAGGGTTCCTGCGATCCGCCCGCCGGATAGCCGCCGGTCTCAACGCCGCGCTCGACCGCCTGCAGCCCGACGTGGTCCTGCTGTGCAACGGCCTGTTCCTGTTCGAGGCCGTCGCCTGGGAGCTGTGCCGTCGGCGGGGGATCGACGTGGTGACCTACGAGCGGGGCTTCATCAAGGAGACGCTGGTCTTCCGCCGGGGGGCACCGGCCTGCCTCACCGACCTGTCGGACCTCTGGGACCGCTTCGCCGACGTGGCCCTGACCCCCGACCAGGACGAGCGCCTCGACGAGTACCTCGACGCCCGGCGCCACGGTCGGCGCACGATCGACCGGTACTGGGCCGACGCCCGTTTCGACGAGCCCACCCGCGCCGGGAGCGGCCGCCTGGTGACCCTGTTCACGAACCTCACCTGGGACTCGGCGGTGATCGGCAAGGAGCTGGCCTACCCGAGCATCCAGGCGTGGATCGTGGCCGCGGTCGAGGCCATGGCCGCCCGCCCCCAGCACGAGCTGGTGATCCGCCTCCATCCTGCGGAGGTGAAGCTGCCCGGCAAGGAGACCCGGGAGCCGGTCCTGCCCTTCCTCCGGGAGCAGTTCCCCACGCTGCCGCCGAACGTGCGGGTGATCGAGCCCGACGACCCCACCAGCTCGTATCCCCTGATGGAGGCGAGCGACCTCGGCCTGGTGTTCACGTCGACCACCGGGATGGAGCTGGCCCTCGCCGGCGTGCCCGTGATCGTGGCGGGGGAGACGCACTACCGGGGCAAGGGCTTCACCGTGGACGTGTCGAGCCCGAGCGAGTTCCTCGCCGCCCTCGACGACGTGCTGGCCGACCCCGCCCGCCACCGCCCCGACCCCGAGCGGGTGCGGCGCTACGCCAACCTGTTCTTCTTTGAAGCGCCGGTGGACAGCCCCGGTGTCGAGGAGCACGTGCCCGGGCTGGCCCGGATCACCGTGGAGCACCTCGCCGAGCTGGCGCCGGGCGCCGACCCTGCGGTCGACCGGATCTGCGACGGGATCCTGGACGGCGGCGACTTCCTCGCACCCGGGCCCGTGGCGGCAGCTACCGGTCCGGCGACCCGGTCGGCTCGATCGGCTCGATCTCGACCCTGATCCGGTAGCGCCGGCCGTCGACGTCGTACTCGGCGCCGTGGGGAGGGAACGTCCGCGCCCGGAGACGGTCGAGGAGGGCCACCTCGTCGGGCGTGGGGTCGAGGCCGGCCAGGTCGACCAAGCGGTGGAACGAGCCCCCGGACCCCTGCGGCCGCGGCTCGATGCGGTCGATGATCGGCCAGACCCGACGCATCAGCGCCTCGGACGCGTCCTCCAGTCGCCGGTACAACCGCTCGGCGGTGTCGTCGGGACGGGTCGGCACCTCGACCTGCTCGACGATGTCGCCCGCGTCCAGCGCCGGCACCATCACGTGCAGGGTCGTCCCCGCGGGGCTGCCGTCCACCAACGGCCACACGTTGGGCGCGGCACCGGCGTTGTGGGGCAGCAGGCCCGGGTGCAGGTTCAGCGCCCGCCACGAGGCCAGCTCGAGCCAGGGTGGCGGCACGAGGTGCCCGAACAGCACGGACAACAGCACGTCTGGTTCGAGTGCCGCCACCGCGGCGTGCCCGTCGGGCCAGGCCCAGTGCGGCACGCCGAAGACCCCGGGATCGTCGAACCCCTTCCGGCGGGCCTCGTCATGGAGGACGAGCCCGGCGAGCTCGCCGCGCTCGGCGAGGTAGTGGGCGATGCGCTCGCCGAGCCGATTGTTGGCCAGCAACACGCACCGCATCAGGCGAGCAGGTCCCAGGAGAGCGGCGTGCCCCGCCGCACCGCCGAGCCGGCCGTGCGGCCGAGCACCTCAGGGAGGTGCTTCGGCGCCAGGCCGTGGCCGGGACGGATGGCGCGCACGTTGCCCTCCGTGAACTGCTCGCCCGCGGCCACGTCGGCGACGACGAACAGCGACCGGCGGAACACCTGGCTGGCGGTCTCGCCCGGCGTGGGGCCGTAGCGCACCCCACCCAACGCGGACTCGGCCTCGCGCACCGCGCGGACCAGGTCCGAGAGCTCGCCCGGCTCGAGCGAGAACGATGCGTCGGGCCCTCCGTCGGACCGGGCCAGGGTGACGTGCTTCTCGATCATGCAGGCACCGAGGGCCACGGAGGTGATGGCCACCGTGGTGCCAAGGGTGTGATCCGAGAGGCCGACGGGCACGTCCCAGCGGCCACGCATGTCCGCGATCGTGCGCAGGTCCATCTGGTCGACCGGGGCGGGGTACGCGCTGTTGCAGCGCAGCAGCACCACGCCGCCGGCGCCGGCCGCCCGTGCCGCGGCGACGGCGTCGTCGATCTCGCTCTCCGTCGCCATGCCCGTGGACATCACCAGCGTGCGCCCGGTGGCCGCCGCGGCACGGATCAGGGCCAGGTCGACCAGCTCGAACGAGGCGACCTTGTGCACCAGTGGGTCGTACTGCTCGAGGAAGTCCACGGCGGCAGGGTCGAACGGCGTCGAGAAGGGCACCAGGCCGCACGCACGGGCGACGGCGAACAGGTCGTCGTGCCACTCGTAGGGCGTCGCCGCCTCCTCGTAGAGCTGGTAGAGGCGGCGGTCCTCCCACGGCGTGCCGGCGCCGATGCGGAACAGGTCGGTGTCGGCGTCGATGGTCAGGCTGTCGGCGGTGTAGGTCTGGAACTTCACGGCGTCGGCGCCGGCATCGGCGGCGCGGCGGATCAGCTCGAGGGCGCGGCCCTTGTCGCCGTTGTGGTTGCCGGAGAGCTCGGCGACGATCCAGACCCGGTCCCCCCACGGGGGGTGCTGCTCGGCCATGTCACCTCCCCCGCATCTCGGCGACGACCCGGGCGGCGCCGCCGCCGTCGACCAACGCGCCGGCGGTGGCCCCGAGTCGGTGTCGCCGGTCGTCATCGACCAGCAACTGTCGCAGGAGGGCGATGGTCTCGCGGGCGTCGGAAGGCATCGCCGGCGTGAGCGCGGCGCCCGCGTCGTGGAACGACCGGGCGATGGGCTCCTGATTGGCGTGGAAGGGGACGATCACCGCGGGCACGCGGGAGAGGCAGAGCGCGTAGACCGTCGACCCCGCCGCGGCCACCGCGAGGTCGGCCCGGGCGATCACCGGGCCGGGGTCGTCCAGGAAGCCGTGCACCGTCACGCCGGGGCCCGAGGGGAGGTCGTCCGGCGAGGCGCCGCCGATGACATCGATGCGCACCCCGTCGGCCGCGAGGGCGCCGACCACGGTCCCGAAGTGGTCGAGCACCGCGGGAGAGGGCTCCCCACCGACCGACACCAGGACCGTCATCGGTGTCGCGCCGCGAGCCGCGACGCGAGCCCCGACGACGGGGCGGTCGCGGCGCAGCAAGGCGTAGGCCGGTCCGAGCAGCAGGCGGGTGCCCGCGGGACGGCTGCGGTAACGGTCGGCGCTCGTGCCGAGGTTCTGGTCGAGGATGATCGACGCGTCCGCGCGCCCTCCGTGCCCGAAGTCGTCGATCACCAGGACTCGTTCGCCGGTGGGTCGGGCGGGCGTGGCGAAGCGATAGCCGTCGAGGACCAACCACGCGCCGTCGCTGAGGGAGGTCGTGGTACGGGCGTCCTCGGCCGTGCCCGGCTCGACGTCGAGCACGGCGAGATCGACCGCCGGCGACATGCGGCGGGCATGCTCCGCGGCCGACCGGTCCACGGCCAGGAGCGCGTCCCCGCCCGCGTCCTGCCAGGCCTCCGCGAGCGTCAGGCAGCGGGCCACATGGCCGGCGCCCACCCCGTCTCCGCCATCGGCGCGGAGCACGAGCCGATGGCTGCTCACCCCGGAGCGCCGCGGTGGGCGGCGGCCGTCACTTCTCGAACACGTGGTAGGTGACACGATCGAAGCCGTCGTCCTTGGTGAGGAAGCCCTCCTCCACCAGCGTGAGCTCCGGGAACAACTCGGCGTAGAGCCTGCCGTAGTCCCGCTTGAACAGGATGCCGTCATGGCCGCGGTAGTTGATCTCCGTGGGCTCGTCGGCGTGGTACTCGCCGCACATCACCCACCGGCGGGAGGTTCGCACCAACTCGTTCATGACGATGGGCAGCACGTCGTCGGGCTGGTGGATCAGGAGCCCCACCGTCAGGGTGAGGTCGAACCAGTTGTCCCGGAAGGGAAGTGACCGGGCGGTTCCCCACACGCCGTTGACACCTGGCACGTTGGCCTGCAGCGCCCGGAGGACGGTGGTGTTGATGTCGATGCCCCACAGCTCGTGGGCCTCCGTGTGGCGGGCCATGTGGACGAGGTTGTCGCCCTGTGTGCAGCCGGCCTCGAGGATCCGGGTGGCGGGGAACCGGCCCATGAACGCATCCCAGAACGCGGCGCGGGGGGCGCCCGCGTCGGCGTTGCGCACGAGGTACTCGTCGCCGAACCCGCTCGCCCACAGTGCCTCGCTGCGGGTCGCCGCGGGGACATCGGCCAGGGTCGGGGTGCGGGTGTCGGTCACGGTCGCTCCTTGGGGGTGCGGTCGGTGCCGGTCATCACCGGACCAGCTCATGGTTCACGAAGTGGGTACCGGATGGCGCCGGCCACCGGCGTGGCGGGCCGGCGATCACACCGGCGACGGCCAACACGTCGTGCCAGCCGGCGCCGACCGGGTCGGCCAGCGCGTCGACGATCGCCCGCAGTCGGGCGAGGTCGTCGGGGGTGTCGAGCGTCCAGCGCTCGTGGCCCAGCCACTCCGTGGTCTCGAGCGATGCCAGCCGGAAGCGCTCGGGGTGGCGGTAGACGAACGGCGTGACGTGCTCTCGCTGCTCGGGCTCGGTGGCCTCGGCCACCGCGGCCCGCAGTGCGGCCGTGCGCACGACCTCGACGTCGAGGCCGTCGGGGAAGGTCCGCTCGAGCGAGTTCGAGGTGTAGTCGGCGCCCGTCGCACGGTGCAGGTCGAGGGCGGCGTCGACCAGCGCGGGGTCGGTCAGGGGGCAGTCGGCGGTGAGGCGCACCACGTCGTCGGCGGGGAACCGGTCGAGCACGAGGGCGAACCGGGCCAGGACATCGGTCTCCGGGCCGCGCACCACGTCGACGCCGAGCGTGGTGGCCAACGTGGCCACGGGGTCGTCGATGGCGCGGGCGCTGGTGGCGACGACCACCCGGTCGACGTGGGCGGGACGGAGGCGCTCGAGCATCAGCTGCAGGACCGGTCGCCCGCCGAGGTCGGCCAGCACCTTGCCCGGGAGGCGACTCGAGCCCATGCGGGCCTGCACGACCACCGTGGTCACCCGGGCCGGCACGGTCGGCGGCCAGCTCACGGGGACCAGCCCGCCACCGACCGGATCTGGTCGGCGAGGCGCAGGGAGGCGATGGCCTCCGCGGCATCGACGGGCGGCTCGGCCTCGTCGCGCAGCCATGCGAGGAAGCAGTCGGTCTGGCGCTCGTACGAGCACGCGACCGAGTCGATGGCCGGCTCGACCTCGACGTCGCCGTCGCGCTCCACCTCGAGCACCTCGCGGGCCCAGTCGAGGCGCAGCGTCGCGTCGGTGCCGATGATCTCCAGCCCGCGGCGGTAGCGCCGGCTCAGGTAGTCGAGTGACACCTCGGCCAGCGCGCCGCTGTCGTGGCGCAGAAGGGTCTTGACCGTGTCCTCGACGTCGATCTCGAGGTCGCCCAGGCGGGCCACCTCGGCGCCCAGCACCTCGAACGAGCCGCCCAACAGCCACACCAGCAGGTCGAGCTCGTGGATGGCGTCGAGGAGCACCCCACCGCCCAGCTCCGATCGGGCCGAGTAGGACTCGCGGTAGTCGACTGTGGGTCGCCAATCCGGGAGGTAGCTGCCGAACCAGGCCCGGACCGAGGTGATGCGGCCGGCCCGGCCCTGGTGGGCCAACTGGATGATCCGCGACACCGGCGGGTGGAAGCGCAGGTTGAACCCGACCATCACGCGGTCCGAGGCCGCCAGCAGGGCCTCGGTCCCGGCCACCGACAGGCTGATGGGCTTCTCGATCAGCACCTTGGCGCCCGTGTCGAGGGCGGCCAGGGCCTGGTCGAGGTGGGCGCTGGTGGGGCTGGCCACCACCACGCCGTCGTACCCCGCCAGGTGGTCGAGGTCGAACGGCACCGTCCGGGCATGGCGGATGGCCTTGGCCCGGTCGTGCGAGGGGTCGGCGAGCGCCACGTCGGCGCCGGCGGCGTGCAGGTTGCGGGCATGGCGGCTGCCGATGGACCCGGCACCGAGCACCAGTACCGACAGCGAGCGTCGCTTCAGGAGTCGCATCGCCATCAGACGGGCCGGAACACGGGCTCGAGGGTCGGGCCGACGAGGCGGGCGGCGACGTCCTCGCCGGCACCGAGGGAGGCAAGGGCCGTGTCGAACGCGTCCAGGGCGAGGGCCACGTCCGCGTCGGAGTGGCGGGCGCTGATGAACATGGAGCCGTTGAACAGCACCCCGGCCCGGCCCATGCACTGCTGCACCCAGCTGCGGTGGACGAGGTGGTCGGCCCCGGTGAAGCCGACCACGGTCCGCTGCGGCTCACCCCCGACGGTGACCAGATGGCCCACGCCGTGACGGTCGACCCGTTCGACCATCCCGGCGAGGAGGGTGCGTCCGAGCGCCTCGATCTCACCGAGCACCATGCCGTCGGCGATGGTGTCGAGGACCGCGGCCGCCGCCGCCAGCGACAGCGCTTCGCCCCCATGGGTGCCCGAGAAGAACACCTCCTCGAACACGTCCATGATCTCGCCGCGACCGGCCACCGCGGAGATGGGCATGCCGTTGCCGAGCGCCTTCCCGTAGCACGAGAGGTCGGGCTGCACGCGATAGCGCTCGCGGGCCCCGCCCGGCGCGAGGCGGAAGCCGGTGATGACCTCGTCGAAGACCGACACCGCGCCGTGCTGGGCGGCGAGGTCGACCACGGCCTGCAGGTAGCCGGGCTCCGGCGCCGTGGCCCCGGACGGCTCGAGCACGACTGCGGCCACGTCGCCGGGATAGGTCTCGAGGGCCCGTTCGAGGCTGCCCAGGTCCCCGAAGGTGAACGTCGCGGTCAGGTCGACCACCGCCTTCGGCACGCCGGCGTTGCGCGTGGTCGAGCCGATGTACCAGTCGTGCCAGCCGTGGTATCCCGCGACCAGCACCATGTCGCGGCCCGTGCGGGCCCGGGCGGCCCGGACCGCGGCGCTCACCGCGTCGGAGCCGCTCTTGGCGAACCGCACGGCCTCGACGCCCGGGCACAGCGCCACGATGCGCTCGGCCACCTCCACCTCGAGCGGGTGCATGAGGGTGAAGGTGATGCCGTCGTCGAGCTGGCGCCGGATGGCGTCGTCGACCACGGGCTCGGCGTAGCCCAGCAGCACCGGGCCCAGGGCCATCGGGAAGTCGACGAACTCGTTCCCGTCCACGTCCCAGACGTGGGTGCCCTTGCCCCGTTCGAGGTAGAGGGGATGGGCGCCCTGCACCCACTGGGTCGGGCTCTTCGACAGTGTCTGGGTACCGAGCGGGATCACCTGCTGGGCACGGGAGAACCAGGCCTCCGACCGATCGAACGATGCCATCAGCCCACCACCGCCGCGGCCAGCGCGTCGACGACGCGGTCCTGCTCGGGCTCGGTCAGGTCGGGGAACAGCGGCAGCGACAGGAGCGCTGCGTAGGCGGCCTCGGTGGCGGGGAAACTGGCCGGATCGGCCGCGAACCGGGGGTGGTGATGGAGGGGGACGTAGTGCACCTGCACCTGTATCTCATCGGCGCGAAGTGCCTCGTACACATGGGAACGGCGCGGAACCCGGACGGCGAAGAGGTGATAGGCGTGCCGCCAGCCGGGCGGGGCGGCCGGTGGCAGGGTCACCGGCAGACCGGCCAGCAGCCTTCGGTACCGGTCGGCCAGGTGGTTGCGCCGTTCGACGAACCGCTCGAGCTTGTTCAGTTGACTCGCGCCCAACGCCGCCGCGATGTCGGACAGACGGAAGTTGTGCCCCTCCTCGGCGATCTCGTAGGCCCAGCCCCCCAGGTCGGGTCGAGGCGTCACGCCGTGGCGCCCGAACCGGCGCAGCGACGCGGCCAGCGCGTCGTCGTTGGTGGTGACCGCGCCGCCCTCGCCGGTGGTGACCACCTTGACCGGGTGGAACGAGAAGCAGCACAGGTCGCTGTGGGCGCAGTTGCCCACGGGCCCGTCAGGGGTGCGGGCCCCGAGGGCGTGCGCGGCGTCCTCGATCACCACTCGGGGCCGGGTCGCCAGCTGGTCGAGGTCGACCGGCAGGCCGGCGTAGTGGACCGCCACCAGCGCGTCGACATCGGCCGGCACCGCGGCGGGGTCGAGGTTCAGGGTGGCGGGGTCGATGTCCACCAGCACGGGGGTGGCGCCCACGTAGCGGGCGCACGCGGCGCTCGCCGCGAAGGTGAGCGTGGACGTGGCCACCGTGTCGCCGGGGCCGAGGCCCGACACCGCGCAGGCGGCATGGAGCGCGGCGGTACCGCTCGAGAAGGCGACCGCGTGGCGGGCTCCCGTGATCGAGCACAGGCGCGCCTCGAACTCGTCCACCGCCGGGCCCTGGGTGAGCCAGTCGCCCTTCAGGACCGCCGTGACCGCCGCGATGTCGTCGTCGTCGACCGACTGCCGCCCGTAGGGGATCAACGCACCAACTCCCGGAGGTCGTCGCAGGACAACCAGTCGGTGTTGGTGGCGCTGTCGTAGGTGAAGTCGTCGTCGAGGGGCTTGCCCTCCAGCCAGCCGGGCTCGTCGGTCCACCACGGGTGCTCGGGCAGCACCACGTAGACGTCCTCGGCGTCGATGGCGTGACGGCTCTCGTCGGCGGTCAGCAGCACCTCGTGGAGCTTCTCACCCGGCCGTATGCCGATGACGTCGCGAGGGAGGCCGGGGGCGATGGCCTCGGCCAGGTCGGTGACCTTCATCGACGGGATCTTGGGGATGAACACCTCGCCCCCGGTGGCGTTGTCGAGCGCGAACAGGACCAGGTCGACGGCCTGGTCGAGCGTGATCCAGAAGCGGGTCATCCGCTCGTCGGTGATGGTCAACGTCCCGGTCCGGGCCTGCTCCTGGAACAGGGGGACCACCGAGCCGCGGGAGCCCACGACGTTGCCGTAGCGCACGCAGGACAGCACGGTGTCGGAGTGGCTGGCGTAGGCGTTGCCCTGCACCACGATCTTCTCCTCGCACAGCTTGGTGGCGCCGTACAGGTTGACCGGGTTCACCGCCTTGTCGGTCGAGAGCGCGACCACCTTGGCGACCCCGCTGTCGATGGCGCAGTCCACCACGTGCTGGGAGCCGAGGACGTTGGTCTGGACCGCCTCGAAGGGGTTGTACTCGCACGCCGGCACCTGCTTCATGGCCGCGGCGTGCACGATGACGTCGGCGCCCTGGCAGGCCCGGGACATCCGGGTCTTGTTGCGGATGTCGCCGAGCATGTAGCGGACCTGGCGATCGCCGAACCGGGCCCGCATCTCGGATTGCTTCAACTCGTCCCGGGAGTACACCCGGATGGTGGCGTCGGGCCACTCGTCGAGCACGCGTTCCACGAACGCGTTCCCGAACGATCCCGTGCCGCCGGTCAGCAGGATGGTCGCGCCGGAGAGGTCCATGTCCTTCCATCGGCATGGGCCGACCGGCCTACAGCGCCTCCCGCGACTATCACCCTCCGTCGAGATCAGGCTTCACCCAGCGTGACCTCGATGCCCAACTCCCGCAGCGCCGACGAACCGGATGCCGAAGGCGCACCGACGAAGGAGGTGCCGGTGTCAGGTGATCTCCAGCATGCGCTCGAGGGCCACGCGGGCCCATTCGGCGGTGTCGGGATCGACGTGGATCTGGTTGACGACATCGCCCGCCACCAACGACTCGAGCACCCAGGCCAGGTGGGGGCCGTCGATGCGGAACATCGTGGAGCAGGGACAGATCAGGGGATCGAGCGACACCACCGTCTTGTCGGGGGTCTCCGCGTCGAGGCGCTGCACCAGATGGATCTCGGTGCCCACGCCGATGGTGGTGCCCGCCGGGGCCTCGTCGACCGCTCGGATGATGAAGTCGGTGGAACCGACCTTGTCGGCCACCTCGCACACGTCGTGGGCGCACTCGGGGTGCACCACCACGAGCCCGTCCGGGTGCTCGGCGCGGAAGGCCTGAACGTGTTCAGGCCGGAAGCGCTGGTGGACCGAGCAGTGTCCCTTCCACAGGAGGAAGGTCGCTTCCTTGCACTCGGCCTCGCCGAGCCCACCCAGGTCGAACCGCGGGTTCCACACGGCCATGTCGGCCTCGGTGTAGCCCATCGCGTAGGCGGTGTTGCGGCCCAGGTGCTGATCGGGGAAGAACAGCGTCTTGTCGCCCCGCTCCATCGCCCAGTCCAGCACCGCCCTGGCGTTGGTCGAGGTGCACACGGCGCCGCCGTGCTCGCCCACGAAGGCCTTCAGCGCGGCCGAGGAGTTCATGTAGGTGATGGGGACCAGCCGGTCGATGTCGACCACGTCGGCCAGCTCCGCCCAGGCCTCTTCCACCTGGTCGATGTCGGCCATGTCGGCCATCGAGCAGCCGGCGTTGAGGTCGGGGAGGATCACCGTCTGGTGGTCGGCGGTGAGCACGTCGGCCGACTCGGCCATGAAGTGCACGCCGCAGAAGACGATGAACTCGGCCTGGGGCCGCTGCTGGGCCAGCACCGAGAGCCGGTACGAGTCACCCCGCGCGTCGCACCACTTCATCACCTCGTCTCGCTGGTAGTGGTGGCCGAGCAGGAACACCCGGTCGCCGAGCGCGGCCTTGGCCGCCGCGATCTGGTCGTCGATCTGTTCGGGGGTGGCGTCGAGATAGCGCTCGGGGAGCGGTGACTGCATCCTCAGCATGTTGTGGTGACCTCCCTGGAGGGAAGCTCCGCTGAAGGGCGGTGGGGGCAGCCTGGTCGCCACGCCACGGGGATGTCGCCCACGGAGCTGATATGTCGCCGGATACCAGGCCGGCGTGTGGTCAGTCTAGGCATGACACGGGGAGAAGCTCGTTTCGGGGGATGATCGGGGGGATGTCGTCACGTGCACGCGCCGAAGGGTGGAGAGCGCTGGAGGTGTTCGGGCTCAGCGGCCTGGCCGTCGCCCAACCCCTCTACGAGGTGTTCGGGGCGAGCCCCGAGGTGTTCGTGTTCGCCGACGCCACCAACCGCGACATCGTCACGTTCGCGCTGGTGCTGCTGTTCGTCCCACCCCTGGTCCTCTGGGGTGTGGGTGCGGTGGTGGGGCTGGTCGCTCCTCCGGCCCGCCAGCCGGTGCACCTGGCCACCCTCGGGCTGCTGACGGGCCTGCTGGCGATGTACGTGGTGAAGCACCTGGGCGGGTCGCCCGGCCTCTGGCTGGTGGCGATCGGCCTCGGCGCCGGGGCCCTGTTGGTGCTGGCGTACCGCCGGCGCGCCGAGGCGACCGCCACCTTGCTGCACTACCTCGCGATCGGGCCGGTGCTGTTCGTCGTCAGCTTCCTCGTGCTGTCGCCGGCCGGGCAGCTGCTCCGGCCCTCGGGGGCCGAGGCCGCGGCGATCGACGTGGCCCGCCCCGAGGCACTGCCGCCGGTGGTGATGATCGTGTTCGACGAGTGGCCGCTGACGTCGATCGTCGACACGAACGGTGAGATCGACGCCGACCTGTACCCGAACCTGGCGGCGTTGGCCGGCGATGCCACGTGGTACCCGAACACCACCACGGTCACGAACTCGACGCTGTTCGCCGTCCCCTCGGTGCTCACCGGCCAGATGCCCGACGAGGACCTGAGCGCCGACGCCCGCTCGCACCCGCAGAACCTGTTCACCCTCCTCGGCAGCGTGTACGACCTCCAGGCGGTCGAGCCGGTGACCCGGCTGTGCCCGACGGCCATCTGCAACGAGCCGAGGGCCCCGCGGTCGAGGGGAGGGGGCACATCGACCAGGGAGGCGTGGCGCGACTCGAGCCTCGGTTCGCTCGTCGACGACGCCGCGAGCGTCTACCGCACGCTGGTGAGCCCGTCGGAGGAACTGGGCGGCTCGACCGACCTGGAGGATGCAGAGTCGGACCTGGCGGCCGAGGGCGCGATCGAGTCGGGGTCGCAGGTCGACGAGCAGGTGCGCGACGCCCGCAACGACCAGGGCCAGGTGGACGTGTTCGCCATCTTCGGGCCGAGGCCCGAGGGGCTGAGCGGGCTCCTGCACACGTTCTCGCCGAACGAGGCCCCCACGCTGCACTTCCTGCACCTGCTCGTGCCCCACACCCCCTACGCCCACCTCCCGAGCGGCGAGCACTACACCCCCGACGAGGGGCTCCGCGAGGTGGCCGAGGTGCAGGGCGACGACCCGGCCGGCAACGTCCGCGGCCCGGCCCAGCAGGCCGCGGACTTCGACCGCCACCGGATGCTGCTGCAGGCCGGCTACGTCGACACCCTGGTCGGCGACCTGGTGCACCGGCTGCGCCAGGACGACCTCTACAAGGACGCGATGGTCGTGATCACCGCCGACCACGGCATCACCTTCGAGGCGGGTGCCCCGGCACGGGGCCTCGGCCCCGAGCCGGTGGACCCGTCGACCATGCCCGACATGGCGTGGGTGCCGCTGATCGTGAAGGCCCCGGGCCAGACCGAGGGCCGGGTGGACGATCGCAACGCGCAGACGATCGACGTGCTGCCCACCATGGCGGACCTGCTGGGCATCGACATCCCGTGGGCGGTCGACGGGCGCTCGCTCGCCGGCACGCCCCGCCAGGGCGACCACAAGCCCCTCGTGCGGGCGGTGGGTATCTCCGGCGCCTCGTACCACTTCGAGGACCCGATCGGGATCGAGGACCAGGCCTCCCTCGACGACGTGTTCGCCGGCGGGGTCGACACCTTCCTGCCCCGCCACACGGGCACGGGCCGGTGGTACTCGTTCGGCCCCCGGCCCGACCTGGTGGGTCGCTCCGTGCACGACTTCCCCCAGGGGAGCGTGAGCGACCTCGGCCCGGGCCAGGTCGAGACGGGCCAGACGGTGGAGGTGGCCGAGGGCGAGGACCTGCCCTCGCTCGTGGTCGGTCGGGTCAACGGGAACCCTCCCGACGGCACCTTGGTGGCGGTGACCGTGGACGACACCATCGCCGCGGTCGTGCCGCTCTACACCGACCAGTTCGCCCCCGGGCGCGTCGCGGCCATGGCCCTGCGCTCCACGCTGACACCCGGTCGCCACCAGATCGGGTACTACGTGGTCGGGCCCAACGAGCGACCGACGCTGCGCCCGATCGCGCTCGGGTGATCGAACCGGGGTGACCGGGCCGAGGTGACCGGGCCGGGGTGACCGGGCCGGGGTTGATCCGAGCCGGGGTGACCGCGGCCCCGCCGGCCCGACCAGCCGTAGGCTGGGGCGGACATGGTGCAGCGACCTCCGGCCGGGTCCATCCCCGACGCGCCCGGCTCCTATCAGTTCAAAGACCGTGACGGCCGGGTGATCTACGTCGGCAAGGCCAAGTCGCTGCGCTCACGCCTGAGCAACTACTTCGGTGCCAGCCTGCCGGTTCGGACCGCCCAGATGGTGGCCTCGGCCGAGACCGTCGAGTGGATCCAGGTCGACAACGACGTCGAAGCCCTGATGCTCGAGTACAGCCTCATCAAGACCCACCGGCCCCGGTTCAACATCCGCCTGGTCGACGACAAGAGCTATCCCTTCCTGGCGGTCACCGTGGGCGACGAGTGGCCCCGGCCGATGGTGATGCGGGGCGCGAAGCGCAAGGGCGTCCGCTACTTCGGCCCCTACGGCCACGCCTACGCCATCCGCGAGACGCTCGACCTGTTGCTGCGCACGTTCCCCCTGCGCACGTGCTCGGACAACAAGTTCGGCCGCCACGAGAAGTCGGGCCGACCGTGCCTGCTCTTCCACATCGAGAAGTGCAGCGGCCCGTGCGTGGGGGAGGTGACCCCCGAGCGGTACCGGGAATTGGTCGATGAGTTGCTCGACTTCCTCGACGGTGACACCGACACCATCGTGAAGCGCCTCGAGCACGAGATGCGCGACGCCGCCGACGAGCTGGCGTTCGAGCGGGCCGCCCGGCTGCGCGACAAGCTCGGCAGCGTCCGCAAGGCCATCGAGAAGCAGCAGATGGTGGCCGAGCGCAACGAGGACCTCGACGTGATCGGCATCGCCGACGACGACCTGGAAGCCGCGGTCCAGGTGTTCTTCGTGCGGCGGGGCCGGGTGGTGGGTCGCAAGGGCTTCATCGTCGACAAGGTCGAGGACCTGAGCCCGTCGGAGCTGGTGAGCAGCGTGCTCGAGGGCCTGTACTACGACGAGCCGCCGCTCGGCCTGCCGAAGACGGTCCTGGTGCCCACCGAGCCGGACGACCCCGACCTCTACCGCCGCTGGCTGACCGACTGCCGCGGGTCGTCGGTGTCGGTACGGGTGCCGCAGCGGGGCGACAAGCGCGCCCTGCAGGAGACGGTGACCCGCAACGCCAAGGAGGAGCTGACCCGCCACCGGCTGCGCCGGGCCTCCGACCACAACAGCCGCGCCCGTGCGCTGAACGAGTTGCAGGACCACCTGGGGCTTCCCTTCGCCCCCTTGCGCATCGAGTGCTACGACATGAGCCACATCCAGGGCAGCGACTACGTCGGGTCGATGGTGGTGGTCGAGGACGGCCTGGCCAAGAAGAGCGACTACCGCCGCTTCAAGATCCGCGAGGTCGACCAGAACGACGACTTCGCGGCGATGGAGGAGGTGCTCACGCGGCGCCTCACCGCCTACCTGGCCGAGCGTGACCGTCCGGTCGAGGAGCGCAAGGGCCGGTTCGCGTACCCGCCGCAGCTCCTGGTGGTCGACGGCGGCAAGGGTCAGCTGGCGGTGGCCATCCGCGTGCTCGAGAACCTGGGGCTGGCCGACGACATCCCGGTGGCCTCGCTGGCGAAGCGCTTCGAGGAGGTCTACGTGCCGGGGGAGTCGGACCCGGTTCGCCTCCCGCGCCAGTCCGAGGCGCTGTACCTGCTGCAGCGCATACGTGACGAGGCCCACCGCTTCGCCATCTCGTACCACCGCGAGCTCCGGGGCAAGCGCATGACCAAGAGCGTGGTGGACGACATCCCGGGGCTCGGGCCCACCCGCAAGAAGCGGCTGCTGAAGGAGTTGGGCGGCGTGAAGGGCGTGAAGCAGGCGGACCTCGAGACGCTGCGGGGCCTGCCCTGGCTGCCGGACAAGGTGGCCGACGCGGTGTTCGACACGCTGCACCGCCCGGGCCGACGATGAGCGGGGCCAAGCAGGAGGACGGTGATCTCTGGGAGACCCACGCCGGGTGGTGGCAGGAGGGGTTCACCGAGGGGGCCGACCCCGAGTACGAGGAGCAGATCCTGCCGCTGGCCGCCGAGCACCTGGCCGGGGCCCGCGCCGTGCTCGACGTCGGCACCGGCGAGGGCCAGGTGGCGCGCCTGGCCCGCTCGCTCGGCGCCACCCGGGTGGTCGGCATCGACCCGACCCTCGCCCAGGTGGCGGAGGCGGCTCGGCGGGGCGGTGGCGTGGCCTACGCGCGGGCCGGGGCCGATCGTCTGCCCATCGCCACCGGCACGGTCGACGTGGTGGTGGCCTGCCTGGTGTTCGAGCACATCGAGGCCGTCGACGAGGCCATCGCCGAGGTGGCACGGGTGCTGGCTCCCGGCGGGCGTTTCCTCTTCTTCCTGAACCACCCGCTGCTCCAGACGCCCAACAGCGGCTGGATCGACGACCAGATCCTCGACCCTCCCGAGCAGTACTGGCGCATCGGGCCCTACCTGGTGGAGGACGCCTCCGTCGAGGAGGTGGAGAAGGACGTGTTCATCCCGTTCATCCACCGCCCGCTCCACCGGTACGTGAACGCGCTGGCGGCCAACGGCCTGACCGTCACCCGCATGGAGGAGCCGGCCCCGCCGCCGGGCTTCCTGGCGGCGGCGGCCGAGTACCGGGCCGCGGCGACCATCCCGCGGCTGCTGTTCCTCCGGGCCGAACCGCGCAGGACGTGACCTCGTTCTCGAGGCAATGACTGGCGGATCCCGGGGGGCATTGCCTCGAGTTCGGGGGGTTGCGCGTTCTCGAGGCAACGACTGGCGGATCCCGGGGGGCCTTGCCTCGAGTTCGGCGGCGCTGCGGGAGAGAGACGATCGGTAGGCTGGGGCCATCAGCGAGATCATCATCATCGCCGGGCTGTCGGGTGCCGGACGGTCGCAGGCGGCCGACAACCTCGAGGATCTGGGCTGGTTCGTCATCGACAACCTGCCGCCCGCCCTCATGCCCAAGGTGTCCGAACTGGCCCAGGCACCTGGATCGGGGTACGAGCGGGTGGCGCTGGTCGTCGGCGCCTCGGGGCCGGACCACACCGAGGTGCTCGACTCGGTGGTCGCCCTGCGGTCCACCGACGCCCGGGTCCGGGTGTTGTTCCTCGACGCCTCCACCGAGGTGCTGGTGCGCCGCTACGAGAGCACGAGGCGCCGCCATCCCCTGGCCGACGGTGACCGCCTGGCCGACGCCATCGAGCGCGAGCGCCTGCTGCTCGACCCGGTGAAGGCCGGCGCCGACGTGGTGATCGACACCACCGAGCTCAACGTGCACCAGTTGAAGGCTCGGATCGGCGACCTGTTCGGAGGCGACAGCCGTGACGCGGCCATGCAGATCACCGTCGAGTCGTTCGGCTTCAAGCACGGCCTGCCGCTGGATGTCGACCTGGTCTTCGACTGCCGCTTCCTCCCCAACCCGCACTGGGTGGACGAGCTGCGCCCCCTGTCGGGCCGGGACGAGGCGGTGCGCGACTACGTGCTGGGACAACCGGCGGCGGCGGCCTTCCTCGACCACCTCCAGCGCCTGCTCCGCCTCCTCGTGCCCGCCTACGTGCACGAGGGGAAGTCCTACCTGACGATCGCGTTCGGCTGCACGGGCGGGCGCCACCGGTCGGTTGCCATCGCGGAGGAGGTCGCCGATCAGCTCCGCCAGCGGGGCGACACGCCGGCGGTCAGCCACCGCGACATCGACCGTTGACCACGCCGACGCGCACGGGGCCGCGTGTGGCCGCGGTGGGCGGAGGGCACGGGCTGGCGGCCACGCTGGCCGCGGCCCGCCGCTACGCGGGCGACATCACCGCCATCGTCGCGGTCGCCGACGACGGCGGGTCCAGTGGTCGGCTGCGCGACGCGATCGCCCTGCCCCCGCCGGGTGACCTGCGCAAGTGCCTGGTGGCGCTGGCCGCCGACGACTCGTTGCTGGTGCGGTCCCTCGACCACCGCTTCGCTGCCGGCGAGTTGGAGGGGCACGCCCTCGGCAACCTGCTCATCACGGGGCTGGCCGACGCCACCGGTGACTTCGTCGCCGCGCTCGACGAGGTGGGCCGGCTGCTCGGCGCCGTCGGCCGTGTGCTGCCGGCCACGCTCGAGCCCGTGGTGCTCAAGGCCGAGGCCGGCGGCGACGAGGTGGCCGGACAGGTGGCCGTGTCGAACGCCGTGGGCATCACGAGGGTGTCACTGACGCCGCCGGACCCGCCGGTGGCGCCCGGGGTGGTCGACGCGCTCGTGGCCGCCGACCAGGTCGTCATCGGGCCGGGCTCGCTCTACACGTCGATCCTGGCCGCGGCGGCCGTGCCCGGCGTGCGCGACGCCCTGGCCGCCACCTCGGCCCGCAAGGTCTACGTGTGCAACCTCGCGCCCGAGGTGCCCGAGACGGCGGGGTACCGCGCCGTCGATCACGTCGACGCCCTGCGGGCCCATGGCCTCGAGGTCGACGTGGTGGTGTGCCATCCGGGCGGGCTGGACGACACCGGCCTTCCGGCGCGCGGCATCGAGGTCGTGGAGCGCCCGGTGGCCCGCGCCAGCGGCCTGGCCCACGACCCGGCGTTGCTGGCCGGCGTCCTCGCCGAGCTGCACTGATCGTCCCCGTCCCCTGCCCAGCCCTCGGCCGACCACGCCGAGGTGATCGCACAGGAGACGCTCGGTCGTGCCCCGAGGGCGGATGGCCGCACCACGTCGAGGGAACCGCGCGTGCCGGGCGCGGGCGGCACCTCGCGAACGTCGTTCCGGCCGTCAACTGGCACGGCGCGGGCCGACGTGGTCGGATAGGAGCCGATCGTCAATCAGCACGGAGGCAGACCCGAAATGACTATCCGCGTCGGCGTGAACGGCTTCGGCCGCATCGGCCGCAACTTCTTCCGAGCCGTCAAGCAGCAGGGCGCCGACATCGAGTTCGTCGCGGTGAACGACCTGGGCTCGGTGGCCACGATGGCCCACCTGCTCAAGTACGACTCGGTGATGGGCACCCTCGACAGCGAGGTGAAGGCTGTCGACGGCGGCATCGAGGTCGACGGCAAGGTCCTGAAGGTCCTGGCCGAGCGCGACCCCGCCAACCTGCCGTGGGGCGACCTCGGCGTCGACGTGGTGGTCGAGTCCACCGGGTTCTTCACCGACCGGGCCAAGGCCGGCGCCCACCTCGACGCCGGCGCGCCGCGGGTGATCATCTCGGCCCCGGGCAAGGACGCCGACGCCACCTTCGTGGTCGGCGTGAACGACGACACGTTCGACCCCGCGGTCCACAAGGTCGTGTCCAACGCGTCCTGCACCACCAACTGCTTCGTGCCCATGATCAAGGTGCTCGACGACGCCTTCGGCGTGGAGCGGGGCCTGATGACGACGGTGCACGCCTACACCGGCGACCAGTCCCTGGTGGACGGTCCCCACAGCGACCTGCGCCGGGCGCGGGCCGCGGCCATCAACATCATCCCGTCGTCCACCGGCGCGGCCCGGGCCACCGGCCTCGTGCTCGAGGCCATGCAGGGCAAGCTCGACGGCACCTCGCTGCGGGTGCCCGTGCCCACCGGATCGATCACCGACTTCGTCGGCACCCTGAAGCAGGAGGCCACCGTCGACGAGGTCAACGAGGCGTTCAGGGCGGCGGCCACGTCCGGCCCCCTCTCCAAGGTGCTCGTCTACTCGGAGGACCCCCTGGTGTCGTCCGACATCGTGGGGACGCCCGCCTCCTGCACCTTCGACTCGGGTCTCACCATGGCCACCGGCAACCTGGTGAAGGTGCTCGGCTGGTACGACAACGAGTGGGGCTACTCGAACCGCCTGGTCGACCTGGTCGGGATCGTCGGCGCAGCCTCGTAGGTCGGGTACACGCCATGGGTGTGGAGGCTGCGGAGCGGAGCGGAGCAGCAGCGGAGGACGAACCGGATCCCGAAGGGGCGCCGACGGAGGAGGCGCGAGGGCACGGGCGTGTGCCGGTCCTGGAGGACCTGCCCGACCTCGACGGTCGGCGGGTCCTCGTGCGGGCGGACTTCAACGTTCCGCTCGAGAACGGCGACATCACCGACGACCTGCGCATCAGGTCGGCCCTCCCCACCCTGCGCTGGCTGCAGGAGCAGGGCGCAACCGTCACCGCCTGCAGCCACCTGGGCCGTCCCAAGGGCGCCCCGGACCCGGCGTTCTCGATGGATCCGGTGCGGGCCCGCCTGGCCGAGCTGGCGCCCGGTGTCGAGCTGCTGGAGAACCTGCGGTTCGATCCGGGTGAGACCGCCAACGACCCGGCCTTCGTGCAACGACTCATCGAGGGCCAGGACGCCTACGTGAACGACGCCTTCGGGGCGTCGCACCGGGCCCACGCCTCGATCGTCGGCCCTCCCCAGTTCCTGCCCTCGGCCGCCGGGCGCCTGCTGGCCCGCGAGGCCGAGGTGCTGCTCGGCGTGCGCAACGACCCCCGTCACCCCTTCGTCGCCATCCTGGGCGGCGCCAAGGTGAGCGACAAGCTGGGCGTCATCGAGGCGCTGCTGCAGGTCGTCGACACCCTGATCGTCGGCGGCGGCATGTGCTTCACGTTCCTGGCCGCGCAGGGCCACAGCATCGGCGGGTCGCTGGTGGAGCCCGACCAGATCGACACCTGCCGGCGCCTGCTGGGGGAGTCGGATGCCATCCACCTGCCCAGCGACCTCACCGCGCTCGGCCCGGGCGGGAAGATCGGGGACCCGGCGGCGGGCGGTGAGGTGCGCCAGTTCGGCACCAACCTGCCCGAGGGCTGGATGGGCCTCGACATCGGGCCCGGCACCGCCGCCGAGTTCCTCGACGTCATCGGCGAGGCCGGCACCGTTCTGTGGAACGGGCCCATGGGCGTGTTCGAGGACTCTCGGTTCGAGGCGGGCACCCGGGCCGTGGCCCAGGCGGTCGCCGACGCCCGCGGCTTCACGGTGGTGGGCGGCGGCGACAGCGCCGCGGCGCTGGCCAAGTTCGGTCTGGCCGACCAGGTCGACCATCTGTCCACGGGTGGCGGCGCGTCGCTCGAACTCCTGGAGCAGGGCGACCTGCCCGGGCTCCGTGCCTTGAGGGAGGCCCCCAATGCCTGATGCCGGTACCGGTTCGCGGAAGCCGCTGATCAGCGGCAACTGGAAGATGAACCACAACCACTTCGAGGCCATCCAGACGGTCCAGAAGCTGTCGTACCAACTCGGCGGCGAGGACTACGACGCGGTCGACGTGTCGATCCACCCCCCGTTCACGGACCTGCGGTCGGTGCAGACGGTGCTGGAGTCCGACGACATCCCGATCGCGCTGGGCGCCCAGAACTGCCACTGGGAGGACAAGGGCGCGTTCACCGGCGAGGTGGCGCCGCCGATGCTGGCCAAGCTGAACGTGAGCTACGTGATCGTCGGCCACTCGGAGCGCCGCGAGCTGTTCGGTGAGACCGACGACGACGTCAACCGCAAGGCCAAGGCCGTGCTGGCCCAGGCCATGACGCCCATCCTCTGCTGCGGCGAGACCCTCGAGGAGCGTGAGGCCGGCACCACCGAGGCCAAGGTCGAGGGCCAGGTGCGGGCCGGGTTGGCCAGGATCTCCCGGGAGCAGGTCGGCGGGATGGTCGTGGCCTACGAGCCCATCTGGGCCATCGGCACCGGCCGCACCGCCTCCTCCGACGACGCCCAGGCGGTCTGCGCCTTCATCCGCGGGGTGGTCTCCTCGGTCGCCGGCCCGGACGCCGCCGCCTCCGTGCGCATCCAGTACGGCGGCTCGGTGAAGCCGTCGAACGCCGCCGAACTGATGGGCCAGCCCGACATCGACGGCGCCCTCGTCGGCGGCGCCAGCCTCGACCCCGACGACTTCAGCCGCATCGTCCGCTACCGCCTGGGCTGAGGCGGCGGTTCGGGCGGCGGCGGTTCCGCCCAACTCAGCGCATCCAGTCCGCTCGGAGCGGACTCAGTGCGCTGACTTCGTGGAGGCTGGCCGGGGAGTTCGGAACTCGGCGCATCGAGTCCGCCCACAGCGGACTGGATGCGCTCGCCTCGCCGGAGGTGGCGCGGCGTCGGCGAGAAGTCGTCCGCGGGGGAGTGGGGCCGGTAGGATCGTCAGCCGTGCTCACCGCCATCGTCATCGGCATCCACGTCATCGTGTCCGGCCTGCTGATCCTCCTCGTCCTGCTGCACAGCGGGAAGGGCGGCGGCCTGTCCGACATGTTCGGTGGCGGGCTGGGTGCCACGGCGGCAGGCTCGACGGTCGTGGAGAAGAACCTCGACCGCATCACCGTCGTGGCGGCGCTGATCTTCGCCTTCACCACGATCTCGCTGGTCCTCCTGCTCGACTGAGCGTTCCGCAGCGGAACGCTGTCGGCGCACCGGGGTCGCTGCGGTACAGTGACCCCTCGCTCGGAGCGATCCGAGCGGCCACGTCGGAGTGGCGGAATTGGTAGACGCGCCAGCTTGAGGGGCTGGTGCCCGCAAGGGCATGGGGGTTCAAGTCCCCCCTCCGACACCACTTGACCGGGGCAAGCGCCCTGGTCAGCGCAGTTCTCGGCGGCGGTCGAGCGGCTCGAACACGGCGACGGCGGCCCGGTGGATCGCCGACACAGCGGAGTGGCCCAGCCGGGACTACGGCTCAGCGCGATTCGGACTGGCCGCTCGACAGGGTGTCGACCCTCGAGCGGGAGGGTTGGCCGTGCCGGACGAAGACTACGAACGTTGTCACTTCAGCGTGTCGTGCGAGACGCACGATCTGGCCGTCCGCCACTGCATACGGAGCCCCTCGCAGTTCGCCGAGGGTTCGAAGATCCCGAAGAGCATTCCCTGGGGAGGCACCAAGGAAGCAGCGTGGCGGAAGAACGATCACGTCGTGAGCTTCCGCTCCACCCCGCCGGACTACCGCCAGACCTTCCTCGACGAGGCAGCGCGACTGCTGCCAGCCGAGTCGTGGACCAGGTCGGATCGAGCGACAACGACCCGGCGACCCGCCGCCGATAGCTGGGACGGCTGTTAGTCAACAGGGCAAACCTGCAAAATGTGCGATTGTGCCTCGTTGGTTGACAGGAACTCGGGTGGGTGGGACCGTGGTGCGTGGTCACCCGCTCAGGGATCAAGCCGGCCCGGCTTCCCGATGACCTCCTCGCCGAGGGAGTCTCGACCTTCGACGCCGCCGAGGCGGCTCGTCGCACCGGACTGGTCCCGGCCCGCGTTCACGGTGCGTTGAAGCGACTCGCCGACGCCGGTCAGATCTTCAGCCCCGCCCGCGGCTTCTACGTGATCATCCCGCCCGAGTACCGCTCCTGGGGTGCGGTGCCGGCGTCGTGGTTCATCCATCCGATGATGGCCCACCTCGGTCGCAGCTACTACGTCGCGCTCCTCTCGGCGGCGGAGATGCTCGGGGCGGCGCACCAGCGCCCGCAGGTGTTCCAGGTCGTCGTCGACAAGTACCTCCCGGACCGAGCCTTCGGCCGTGTGCGGATGCAGTTCGTCGTGAACAAGCACGCCGCCGAGTTGGCGACGACGCCCCTCAACTCACCGACCGACACGTTGCGCGTCTCAACGCCCGAGGTCACGTCGCTCGACCTGGCGAACCGACCCAACGTGAGCGGAGGTCTGAACAACGTGGCCACGGTGATCATCGAGCTCTTCGAAGACCGCGAGGTCGGCGAGCAGGGCCTCATCGACGCAGCGCTCTTCTATCCGAGCGCGTCGGTGCGGCGAGCGGGGTACCTCCTCGAGACGTTCGCGGACGCCCGACTCGACGAACTGCACGCGTTCGCGGACCCCGCTGTGCACGAGCCGGCCTCGCTCCAGGCCGGCGGCGTTCGCCGCGGTCGGGCCGACCCGCGATGGAACCTGCGGGTGAACACCGAGATCGAGCCCGACCTGTGATCCCGGCGCGGCACGTCCGAGCGTGGAGTCGCGTCGCTCCGTGGCTCACCGAGGAACAGATCGAGCAGGATCTCGTCCTCTCGCGCCTCATCGTCGAGACCGCCAACCACCCGGTTCTCGGGGAGGAACTCGTCTTTCGTGGCGGCACCTGCCTGCACAAGATCGTGTTGCCCGGACCGCTCCGCTACAGCGAGGACCTCGACTACGTCCGCGCCACCCACGGCCCCATCGGTCCGTTGCTCGACGCCATCCGCGAGATCGCAGACCGGCTCGGCATGAACGTCAACACCGACGTCGGCTCGTACCCCAAGGCACGACTGCGCGCGCCGTTCGAGTCCGGCGCCGGGCTGATGCGGGTCAAGATCGAGATCAACACCTACGAGACGTCACCGGCGCGACCGCATCGCCGAGCGACCTACGGCGTCGAGTCTGGGTGGTGGTCCGGCACCGCCGACGTGTTGACGTTCCAGCCCGAGGAGCTGGTCGCCACGAAGCTGCGGGCGTTGTTCCAGCGCAAGAAGGGCCGCGACCTCTTCGACCTCTGGCTGGCGCTCACCGTGCTCGGGCTCGACCCCGCCGAGATCGTCGCTTGCTTCGATCCGTACCGACCCGAGGGCTACACCGCGGCGCGAGCTCGGCAAGGGCTCGAGGAACACGTCGGCGATCCCGGATTCCGCGCTGACCTCGTCCCGCTGCTCGGTGAAGTCCCAAAGGGCTACGACCTCGACATCGCGGCAAGTCTGATCGCAGGGTCGCTCATCGATCGCCTCTGATCGAGCTCCAGACCAGATCGCGCCTGCTCGGCGTCTGCGTTCGTTCGGGCGGGAACTGTCCGTCTCCGTCGGCGCGTTACCGAGGAAGACGGCCCCCGTCGAGAAGGGGTCGGACCTCTCGTGGGGCGAGAGTGCGCGCGGTGACTCCACGACAACGACGTCGACCTCGGCCACCGACCCGGACACGATCCCTTGGTCGAGCATGTCGTACCAGTCGTCGATTCCGCTGAAGTCGGCAAGCTCAGCCGGGTAGCCGGTGGCGATGAACATGCGATACGAGACCGTCGGCGTCGATCAGAGCGACACCGACGATGCACCCAGCTTCGGGACCGCCCTGAAGGTGGCGGTCCGACCGCCGCCGGCTTGAACCCGTCGATCAAAGTGCTGTGGGAGACTCGCTGCACCGCCGGCCGGCTGGTCCGGCGGGGGATCGGAGAGGTCCGTGTCGGTCGAGACGCTCAAGGAACGGGTTCGTCGCCAGCGCGACGAGCTGCCCGGGATGTACGGCGACATCGACTTCGACCGGGTGCCCGAGCGGCTGGCCCTCGGCGCCGACGACGAGTCGGACTACCCGAGCCACATCAAGCTCTCCCGCGCCGACCTCATGGCCGACGCCGACCTGATCGACGTCATGGCCACCGCCACGATGCTCGGCGACGTCGTGTGCGACGCCTACGTGTCGCTGATCCCCGAGCTGGGCATGCAGCGCCTCATCGAGATGGTCCGCACGGCCTGCTGCGACGGCATCGACGCCGTGGACGACCCGCCCGACGAGCTCGTCGCCTTCCTCGAGGCCATGGAGGCCACGCCCGAGTGGATCGACCCGGACCTCGTCGAGCAGGGCGCCCGGGTGGAGCGGGTCGGCGCCGCCCTCGCCGCGCCCTATGCGATCCGCGGCGCCTTCCTGGCGACCTTCCTCAACGAGTACGCCGCCCTGCCCATGGCCATCACCGGCTCGCTGTCGGACAAGCGCGCCGCCCGGCGGGTCAACGAGACGGCCAGCTTCTTCGCCACCACCGTCCTCCCGGGCGGGATGCGTCGCGACGGCCCGGGCTTCGAGGCGGCCGCGATGGTGCGCCTGATGCACTCCATGGTCCGCTACAACGCGCTGCGGCGGTCGGACCGCTGGGACCAGGAGCGCTTCGGGATCCCCATCCCGCAGGTCGACCAGATGCCTGCCGGGTTGATCTCGTCGTTCCTCATCGCCGCCGCGGTCGTCCGGGCGGGCCGTGACGAGTTCGACGCAGATGAGCGGGCGCAGATCGAGATGGCCCGCTACCGCTGCTTCCTGCTCGGGCTGCCCGAGGAGCTCCTTCCCTCGGATCCGAAGGGGATGTTGGCGGTGTTCCTCGCCAGGGCGGCGACCCTGCGCAAGGGCTACGACGACGCCACGTGTGGTGAGCTCGTCCGCGCCACGATGAGCGCGTACCTGCGCCCCGACCACTCGCTGGCGAACCGCCTCGGCGAGTCCTTCGAGCGCAGCTTCAGCACGGCGTTCTTCATCAAGGTGTTCCTCGACGGCGATGCGGAGAAGGCGGCGGCGATGGGCGTGTCGATGAGCACCGGCGACAAGGTGCGAGTCGGCCTGGCGGCACCGCTGATCTACGGCCGTCTGCACGCGGTGAACCTCCTCAACAGGGTCCCACCGCTGCGGCCGGTGACCGACTCCCTCGTGACCCGGACCCTACGGCGACGCCTGAAGGCCTACGGCCACGCCGAGTTCCGCACCGACGCCCAGACCTACACCCACGCGCGAACCCGGGCCAAGGCCGCCTCCGAACCCGCCGCCTGACAGTCAGGGCGTCCCCGACGGCCGCGCCGCACACCCGGTTCAGCGTGCGGTGGCCTCGCTGCCCGTCGAGCTGCTCCCGGCGCTGTCGTCGTCGGCTCGGTCGATGCGAGCGGTCAGACGTTGATGTCCTCGTGGCCCTTGGCCGGCCGGTACCGCTTCGGGCTGGGGGCGCCGGCGGGGGAGAGGAGGCCCTTCACCACCAGCATGTCCAAGGTGGCGGCCACGGCCTCGTACTGGTCACTGCGCAGCCGCTCCGACACGTCGGCGAGCGACACCGCGTCACTCGTGACGCACAGCTCTTTGACGGCCTCGTACACGTCCAACTCGTCCACGGCGCCAGCCTAGGAGGCAGGTGGTCGATGCCCGCCTCGTCAACGACGAGTGATCCCGGATGTTGTGGGAGAACGAGCCCGACGCCACGACCTGATCGGAGTGCGGTCGACCACTTGACGCCACCGGGCGCGCGCCAGCAGGGTCGTGGCGGCCGCCACCGCGACGCGATCACTTTCCACGCCCGCGTCCGTCTCCCTCTCCAGTCGCCCATCGCCAAGGAGCCCCACCGATGCCCACCAACGACCAGAAGCTCGTCGTCCGCTGCCTCATGATGTCGATCGACGGGTTCGCCGCCGGCCGCAACCAGCGCCTCGAGCAGCCCTTCGGGGACAACGTCGACGGCTTCACCGACTGGATGTTCGCCACGCGGGCCGGGAACGAGATGCTGGGCCTCGACGGTGGCGAGGAGAACGACGACGACCCCTTCGTCCGCCACAGCTTCGATCACATCGGGGCGGTCATCCTGGGCCGCAACATGTTCACCACCTCCCGGGGACCCTGGACCGACGACGGGTGGGTCGGCTGGTGGGGTCCCAACCCGCCGTACCACGCGCCGTCGTTCGTGCTCACCCACCACGAGCGGGAGGACCTCCCCATGGAGGGCGGCACCACCTTCCACTTCGCCACCGGTGGCATCGAGGACACGCTCGAGCGGGCCTTCGCCGCCGCCGACGGCAAGGACGTGCGCCTCATGGGCGGCGCCGACGTGGTGCGCCAGCACCTGAGCGCCGGTCTCGTCGACGCGCTGCACGTGGTGCTGGTGCCGATGCTCATCGGCGCCGGCGAGCGCATCTTCCCCGAGTCGTCACCGCCGCCGGGCTACACCTGCGTCGAGCACACCGCCTCGCAGGCCGTGGTGCACCTCCGCTTCGAGCGCACCTGACCGGCGCCGCCTCTCGGTTCGTCGAGCCTGGCCCGGGGTCATCCGCCGCTGACGGTGACGACGACCTTGCCCTTCGGGTGGCCGTCCTCGAGGTGACGCATGGCGTCGGGTACCTCCGCGAACGGGTAGATGCGCTCGACCACGGGGGCGATGTCGCCGGCGTCGACCATGGCGGCGAGGGTCTCGAGGTCGGGAGCGTTCGGCTTGCCGGAGACCGAGATCAGCCGCTGATGCACGAAGGGGGACAGCAGCGCCCCGCGGATGCCGACCGATCCCGGTCCCAGGAAGCCGCCGTGCTGGGAGCCACCCACCGCGGCCAGGGTCCCCCGAGGGGCGATGGTGCGCCGGAGCGCCTTCAGCGAGTGGTGGCCGCCGCAGTTGACGAGGAGGTCGTAGGTCCGCCCCACGTCGATGGCCTGCTGCTGGGTGTAGTCGATCACCTCATCGGCACCGAGCGATCGCACGAGGTCCACGGCAGCGGTGCTGCACACCGCGGTGATCTTGCCGCCGAGCGAACGTGCGATCTGCACGGCGAAGGTGCCGACACCACCCGACGCGCCGTTGACGAGCACCGTCTGGCCCGGTTGCAGCCGGCCGTCGTGTTGCACCGCGTTGAGGGCGGTCACGCCGGCCATCGGCATCGCCGCGGCCTCTTCGAAGCCGAGCGTGCGGGGCATCGGACCCAGGTGGTTCTCGGGGACGGCGATGAGCTCTGCACAGCCGCCCTCTCGCATCGTCTCGGCCATCACCCGGTCACCGACCGCGAATCGGGTCACCTTCTCGCCGACGGCCTCGACGACGCCCGCGACGTCGGAGCCGATGATCTTCGGCTTCCGGGGCGCGCGCAGGCCGAACGCGAGACGGGCCAGCGCCGGATCGGCCCGCATGATGTGCCAGTCCGCGGCGTTCAGGCCGCTCGCTCGCACGCGGACCACCACCTCGTCGCCTGCCGGGCTCGGCGCCCGCACCTCCTCGAGCCGGAGCACCTCCGGTCCGCCGTAGCGGTGGTACACCCACGCCTTCATCGAAGGTGCCCCCGTGGCCCGATCCGCACCGCGGCGCTCACGGGTCGACGGTCGCGACACGGGCGCCGGGGAAGTCGCCGGCGTCTCGCCACTGCTCGAGGAAGCCGGCGTAGTCGAGGATGCTGCCGGTGTACACGAGGTTGCGGGCGGTCTTCTCGTCGCGGCTGAGCTCGCTGTTGTAGTAGCCGGGGGTGCAGTTGGCCGAGTAGCCGGCGATGAGGCGGGACTGCTCCTGCAGCACGGCCAACCACTCCTCTTCGGCGTCGGGCGACGCTTCGATCGTGGCGACCCCCTGGTGCTCGCAGGCGGCGATGGTCCAGGCCACGTGCTTGGCCGACTCGGCGAGGAAGTGCAGGAAGTTCGTGCCGAACCCGGCCTGCACCAGGCCGATCATCAACAGGTTCGGGAACCCACCGGTCAGCACCCCGTGCAGGGTGTGGGGGCCGTCGACCCACCGCTCGCTCAACGCCACGCCGCCGCGTCCCCGAGGGTCGAAGCCCAGGCGGTGCTCGAGGGTGGTGGTCACCTCGAACCCTGAGGCGAACACCAGCACGTCGACGGGGTGCTCGACGCCGTTGGCCACCACGCCGTCGGCCGTGATGGCCTCCACGCCGTGCCCGTCGGTGTCGATCAGGTGCACGTTCGGGCGGTTGAACGCCGGCAGGTACTCGTCGTGGAAGCACATCCGCTTGCAGTGCTTGCCGTACCAGGGCTTCAGCTTGGCGGCGGTCTCGGGGTCGTCCACGATGGCGTCGACCCGCTGACGGAACGCCTCCATGGTCTCGAAGTCCGACCGTTCGAGTGCAGCGGCCTCGTCGTCGGACGCGGCCGCGGTGCGGGTGTCGTCCCACATCGCCGAGGTCCAGCCGTCGCCGACGAGGTTCCGGTCGGGCTTGGCGCCGGTGACGGCCTGGGTGAAGTTGCGGATGCGCTCGGCCTGCCAGCCGGGCGGCAGGCTCTTGAACCATTCGACGTCGGTGGGGCCGTTGTTGCGCTCGCCGACCGCCGACGGCGTGCGCTGGAACACGTAGACCTCGCTCGCGGCACGGGCGAGTTGGGGCACCACCTGCACCGCGGTGGCACCGGTGCCGATGATGCCGACCCGCTTGTCGTGCAGGCCGTCCATCGGCGCCGTGGGGCCGCCGCCGGTGACGCGGTAGTCCCACCGGCTGGTGTGGAAGGCGCGTCCGGCGAAGTCCTCGATGCCCGGGATGCCGGGAAGCTTGGCCTTGGCGAGGATGCCGCCGGCGGTGACCAGGAAGCGGGACCGAAGGGTGTCGCCCCGCGACGTCGCCACGGTCCACCGTTGCGAGGGCTCGTCCCACGCGGCATCGACGACCTCGGTCTGGAAGAGCGCGTGCGGGTAGAGGTCGAAGTGGCGGCCCATCAACTGGCAGTAGGCGAAGATCTCGGGCGCGCTCGCGTACTTCTCGGTGGGCATGTAGCCGGTCTCTTCGAGCAGCGGGAGGTACGTGTACGACTCGACGTCGCACATGCAGCCCGGGTAGCGGTTCCAGTACCACGTGCCCCCGAAGTCGCCGGCCTTGTCGACGAGCCGCACCTTCTCGACGCCGTTGGCCTTCAGGTTGATGGCGGTGAGCATCCCTGCGAACCCGCCACCCACGATGACGACGTCGGTGTCCTCGTCGACCGCCGCGCGGGTGAATTCCGGGTCGGCGAACGGGTCCCGGTCGAAGTCGGCGTAGTCGCCGTCGATCTCGCGGTACTGGGCGATGCCGTCGGCGCGGATGCGCTTCGCCCGCTCGATCCGGTACCGCTCACGCACCTCCTCCAGCGTGGGCGGTCGACCGGGTTCTGACTGCGTCATGTATCTGCTCTCTCGCGTCCTGGCAACCGGGGCGTGCGGAGCCACAACCTACAAAGGTCGGGTCCAGCGCCTGACCATCGCGCCGCCGGGGCCGCCCTCACTAGGGCCGAAGGTCCGCGAATTCGGCCAGACTGCGACCCAATGAGCTACGACCAGTTCATCTCCGACGTCGTCCGGGTGGTCGAGGCCCTCGGCGCGTCGATCATGGTCGTGGGCGGGCTCGTCGCCCTGGTCGTCTACGTGGTGTCCGTGACCCACGAGGCGACCCGTCACACCGCCTACCAGCAACTTCGCGAGAGCCTGGCGCGGGTGATCCTGCTCGGCCTCGAGGTGTTGATCATCGGCGACATCGTGCGGACGATCATCGTCGACCCCACGATCGAGAGCGTCACCGTGCTGGGCATGATCGTGGTGATCCGGATCGTGCTCAGCTTCTCGCTCGAGGTCGAGGTGGAGGGCAGCTGGCCCTGGAGCCGCTGGCGCCACGGTCGTCCCGAGGACCCCCTGGAGGAGTAGCGCCGCCAGGGCGACACTGCTCGACCGGCCGGATGTTCCGTCCTACGACGAGAAGAACGCGGCCCGGACCTGTTCGGACGCGGGCTCGAGGCGGGAACGGTCGACCAGGCGACTGTCGTCGCGCACGAGCAGCACCATGACGAACGGCGCCACGTCCTGGCGCACCGTCATCAGCTCGTACCCGGCGGCGGCCACCAGGGCGAAGTCGTCGGGGGTGGGATGGAAGAGCTGCGTGATCACGTCGGGCCGCTGTTCGACGATGCTGTACCGGTAGTCCCACTTGGTGTGACCCGGTGTGAAGGGTGCCCGGCTGGGCAGCGCCGCGATGTGGGCGTCGCTCTTGCCGAGCAGATCCACCCCGGCCCGCTCGCTGAAGTAGATCGGGTTGCCCGCACCGACGACCGCGATCCTGGCGCCCGGGCGGGTGATCTCGTGCAGCACCAAGCCGACGTCGGCCGCCCGCTGGTCGACGGAGCGGTACGCACCGCCGTCACCCACCCACTGCAGGCCGGGCAGCAGGTTGGCACCCACCGCAAGCACGACGACCGTGAGGGTGGCCGCGCTCGCGGCGGGCGCGCTGCGCACGGCCCCGGCCAGGCGCCGGGTGAGGAAGACCGTGACGACGGCGACTCCGAGCACGATCAAGGCGACCTCGCCGGCATCGACGGTGACACGCGCCTTCGCGCCGATACCGCTCGCCGCCAGCAACGCGAAGGCCACCCACGGCCCCACCATGGCCGCCACGCCGGCTGCCGAGAGCGACCGCACGAGGGTGCCGTCGCGTTCGGGTCGGGTGCGGAGCAGGTCGGCCGCCGCCGCGGCCGCGGCCACCATGGCGAGGACGACGCCGGGCACGAGGTAGCGGTTCGGGTGGACCATCCACTCCCATGCGTCGCCCCCGACCAGGGTCGAGTACCCCAGGAGGGCGAGGCCGACCGCCACCGGCAGTGCCGTGCCGGACGGTCGGCACAACCCACGCCGGCGTGCCGCGAGCACCAGCACCACCGCCGACGCCAGCACGAACCCCACGGTGGTGGCGAGGGCGACCCAGCCACCGCGGGTCAGCCGGTCGACGAGCGGGACACCTGCCGTCTTGAGCGTGTAGGTGTTGGGCGTCCACGCGCCGTAGTACGACTGCCGCAACAGCTCCTGGGCGACCAGGGCCGCCACGACCGTTCCCACGAGCGGGGCGACGAGCGCGATCCCGCGGCCTCGTGGCGCGCGCCACCCCAGCCACGCGATCGTCACTGCGGCAACAACGGCGAAGTCGAGTCGGGTGGTGACCCCGGCAGCGAGCACGATGCACAACCACGCTGTCGTGGCCGTCCTACCGCTGCGACCAGCAGCGGCGCGACGGCCGGTGGCACCCGGGTCCAAGCGCAGGGCGAGCCAGGCCGATGCCAGCGTGAGGACGGTGACGAGGCCGACCTCCATGCCTCGGAGCGACCAGTAGACCAGCGGGTAGCACAACGCCACCAGGCCGCCGACCGCCGCCTCGAACCCGGGGGTGGTGTGGGTGAGCTGCCGCACGACGGCCACGGCCAGCAGCGCCGCCCCGAGACACAGCGCCGCGCCGAGCACCATCACCACGAGGGCGACGCCCGATGCCGACAGCCCGATCCGGTGGAGCCCGGCCATGATCAGCACCCACAATGGGTTGGTGAACCCCTCGACGTGGGGCGCGCCCGGGTACCAGACCAGGCCGTCGCCGGAGGCGAACGTCCGGGCGTACGACATCGAGATCATGGCGTCGTCGAACAGGGTGAACCGCCGCTGGCCGGCCGCCACCCACGATGTGCGCCAGATGAACACCGCGTAGAACGCGGTCGCCACCCCGAGCACGCGGAGAAGAGGACGCCGGTCGTGGCGCGGGCCGGCGTCGTCGCGCTCGGGAACGCGACCGTGAGCGCGCACGGGACGCGCCCCGGCGTCGACGACCTCGGCCATCCCCGTCTATCGGCCCCGGGAAACGGGTCTGGAGCGGCCGTCAGTCGTCGAGGCCCAGCAACGCCGCGCCCCGGACGGACGCGGTGCGACCGCACCACTCCCCGTCGCGCAGGGCGTCGACGAGGTCGGGGTCGGTGCTCCGGGCCACCGTTCGCCCGCCCGATGCCGTGTCGGCCACGATCACGGCATCGACGGGCCCTTCCCGCCCGTGGCCGACGGTGTAGCCGGCGATGGTGACGTCGCCGTTGGCGTCGGGGTCGCGGGGGCAGATCTCGGTGGCCGCCGCGGCAGCGGCGGAGACGTCGGCGCCGACGAAGCCCGTGGCCGGCGGACGGGCCGACCAGAGCCCGGCACCGACCTTGGTCATCAGACCGCTCACCGAGGTGAGCAGCGCGGTGCTCGACGGGTCCTCGCGAAGGAGGGCCACGAGTCGCGCGAGGGCCTGCAGCGTGAACGAGTTGAACGGGCCGCCCCCGAAGTGCATCCCTCCGGTGACGGTGAGCGCACGGCCCGCCTCCATGTCGATGCCCAGCCCGTCGCACTGCATCTCGACCGCGGCGGGGAAGCAGCTGTAGATCTCGAGCAGCTCGCACGCCGCCGGTGGCCGCCCGACCGCCGAGGTGAGGGCCTGCCCGAGCTGGGCCACGGCGGGGGAGCGGTGCAGCCCACGCCGCTGGCTGAGCGACACCACGTGGTTCGACTCCACCCCCGCATGCGGGAACACCCAGCGGTCGCGCGGCACCCCGACGGCCGATGCGGTCTCGGCCGCGCAGAGGACGAACGCCGCAGCCTGATCGACGTTCCACTGCGAGCAGCTCGGCTTGGTGTAGGGCTCGGCGACCAGTGGGGCGTCCAGCACCTGGTCGGCGGTCATCGGCCGGCGGTTCCATGCGTCGGGGTTGGCGGCGGCGACCTCGCTCATCGCCGCCACGAGCGCCGCGACCCGGCGCCGGTGGTCGGACGGAGCACGGGCCGCCGCGTGCCGCAGCGCCGACTCCATCAGCGAGTACTGGGAGGCGGGCAGGGCGAGCCCCCGCTCGACCTCGACGGGGTCGACCAGGTCCCGCAGGCTCGCCGGTGCCAGCACCACATCGGGCCCGCTGCCGCCGGCGGCCTCCGGGTCCGGTAGGGCCACACCGTCGATCTGCGCCCGGAGGGCCCGCCACTTGGCCTCGCCGCCGCACACCACCACCACGTCGACGCTTCCGTCTGCGATCGCTTGCGCCGCCCTCGTGAAGAGCGACTGCTGGAGGATGCCCACCTTCGCCATCACGGAACGGGCACCGGGCGAGCGTGCGCCCAGGACGAGCCGCCCGGGGTCGTCGAGTGACCACAGGCCCTCCGGCACGATGATCTCGCCCACCCGTGCGAGCAGCGCGGGACCGCCGGTGCCGGCGTCGACCCCCGCCCGTTCGAGGGCCACTCGCATCAGGCCGAGCGCATCGTCGCCCTCGAGCGGGTCGTCGAAGCGCTGGCCGGCGGTGCCCGCCCCGACCAGCACGGGGGTGCGGGGCGCGGGCGTCACCGTGGTACCTCGGGGCTCACCCGGCCATTGAACCAGCCGGAGACCGGTGCGACGGTGGTGGACGGCACCGGCCCCTCACCCGTGGTGATGTCGTCGCCACGCTGGTCGGGGCCCGGGGACGCCCAGGACCGGTGCCTGGGACCGGTCGCGCTCGGCACCGCGACCGACGACCTCGGGTCGGGTCGTAAGGACCGGGGAGGATGCCATTCGCGACCTTCGGCGCTTTCTGCGTGACAGGGTGGCGAGGACGCAGCGAGGAACAACCGCGCGTCGGGAGGGGACGAGCGATGGGCAATTCGTCGAATGAGACCGCCGGGCCAGCGACCGTCGGCCCACGGTGGTCGAGCGCGAGGGGGATCAGGGACGGGACCGCCTACCTCCGCATGCGCGACCGCATGGCCCGGCCCGGAGCCCGCGACCGCCCACCTGACGGTCGTCACATGAGGGTCGTCACGTGAGGGTCGTCGTCGCCCTCGGCGGCAACGCCCTGCTGCGCCGCGGGCAGCCCATGTCCATCGAGAACCAGCGGGCCAACGTGGCGGTGGCCTGTGAGCACCTGGCGCCGTTGGCCGGGCCCCACCAGCTGGTGATCTCGCACGGCAACGGGCCCCAGATCGGCCTGTTGGCGCTCGAGGCCGCGGCCTACGAGCCCGTGCCCGCCTACCCTCTCGACGTGCTCGGTGCCGAGAGCCAGGGGATGGTGGGCTACCTGATCGAGCAGGAGCTGGGGAACCGCCTGCCGGCCGACCAGCCGCTGGCCACCCTGCTCACCATGATCGAGGTGGACCCCGACGACCCGGCGTTCGGCGCGCCCAGCAAGCCCATCGGGCCGCTGTACACCGCCGCCGAGGCGGCGGCGCTCGAGCGCGAGCGCGGCTGGGTGTTCCGCCCCGACGGTGACGGGGTACGCCGGGTGGTGCCGTCGCCCGCCCCTCGACGCATCTTCGAGGAGCGCCCCATCTCGTGGCTGCTCGACGCCGGCTGCGTGGTCATCTGCGCCGGTGGCGGCGGCATCCCCACCGCCTTCGACGGCACGCGCCACCTGAGTGGTGTCGAGGCGGTGATCGACAAGGACCACGCCAGCGGCTTGTTGGCCCGCGACCTCCGCGCCGACGTCTTCGTCATGGCCACCGACACGCCCGCCGCGTACCTGGGCTTCGGCTCCCCGTCGGCCAGGGCCATCACGGCCGCCCACCCCGACGCACTGTTGGCCGAGCACGAGGACGAGTTCGCCGCCGGCTCGATGCTGCCCAAGGTGACTGCGGCCTGCGACTTCGCCCGCGCCACAGGCCGCCCCGCGGTGATCGGCCAACTGGCCGACATCGACGCGCTGGTGGACGGCGCCGCCGGCACCCGCATCGCCACCGACGTGGACGGCGTGCTCACGGCGCCGTCCGCCTCGGGGCCCTCGGGCCCCACCCACCACGACGACACCGGGAGGGAGGGCTGAACCATGGCGTTCGGCGTTCACTCGGAGGTGGGAACCCTGCGGAAGGTGATGGTCCACCGACCGGGGCTCGAGCACACCCGCCTCACCCCGACCAACGCCGAGGAGCTGCTCTTCGACGACGTCCTGTGGGTCAGCCAGGCCAAGCGGGAGCACGATGCCTTCTGCGAGGTGATGCGCGAGCGGGACATCGAGGTCTTCGAGGCCGAGACGCTCCTGGCCGAGGCCCTCGCCGAGCCCGAGGCCAAGGACTGGGTGGTGGCCCACATCCTGAACGAGCGCCAGGTGGGCATCGGTGCCGCCGAGCGGGCCCAGGCATGGGTCCAGTCGGCATCGACGGTCGACGTGGCCGAGTTCCTCATCGGCGGCATCATCCGGGCCGACATCCAGGCCGACCTGGGCCTGGTCTGGCAGGCGAGCGACCCGAACAGCCTGCTGCTCCCGCCGTTGCCCAACTTCTTGTTCCAGCGCGACCCGTCGTGCTGGATCTTCGACGGCGTCACCATCAACCCGATGACCAAGCCGGCTCGCAAGCCCGAGTCGATGATCGTCGAGGCGATCTACCGCTTCCACCCGATGTTCAGCGCCGAGCAGTTCCCCATCTGGTTGGGCGGCAGCGACGAGGACTGGGGCCAGGCCCACGTCGAAGGCGGTGATGTTCAGCCGATCGGCAACGGCACCGTGATGATCGGGATGGGGGAGCGGACCACGCCACAAGCGGTGCTGATCATCGCCCGGGCCCTGTTCCGGGCCGGCTCGGCCCGCCAGGTCCTGGCCGTCCACCTGCCCAAGTCGCGCAGTTACATGCATCTCGACACGGTGATCACGATGTGTGACCGCGACCTGGTCACCATGTTCCCCGCCGTGGTCAACGGCGCCCGCACGTGGCGGATCCGCCCCGGCGACACGGCGGAGGAACTGGTGGCCGAGGAGCACCACGGGTCGCTGGTCGACGCCATGGCCGACGCGCTCGGCGTGGGCGCTCTACGCGTGATCCCCACCGGCGGCGACCAGTTCGAAGCCGAGCGCGAGCAGTGGGACGACGGCAACAACGTCGTGGCGCTCGAGCCCGGCGTCGTCGTGGCCTATGAGCGCAACACCGGCACCAACACCGCCCTGCGCAAGGCCGGCATCGAGGTCATCACCATCGAGGGCTTCGAGCTCGGCCGCGGCCGCGGCGGCTCGCACTGCATGACCTGCCCGCTCGAGCGCGACCCAGCGTTCTGAGGCCCGATCCCCGCTGCCTGAGCGCTACGCGCCCGGCAGGGGCATCTCCAGGATGCTCGCCGCGAGGGCGGCGATGGGGCTGCGCTCGGAGCGCGACAGCGTCACGTGGCCGAACAGCGGGTTGCCGGTGAGCGCGGAGATCACCGACATGACGCCGTCGTAGCGACCCACCCGGAGGTTGTCCCGCTGGGCGATGTCGTGGGTGAGCACCACCCGGCTGCCGGCGCCCAGCCGGCTGAGGGCGGTGACCAGCACCGGCCGCTCGTACTGCTGGGCCTCGTCGAGGATCACCCAGCTGTCGACGAGGGTGCGGCCCCGGATGTGGGTGAGCGGCAGCACCTCGAGCAGGCCGTTGCTGACGACGCGATCCATGATGGCCGGCGAGGTGATCGACTCGAGCGCGTCCATCACCGCCGCGCCCCACGGCGACATCTTCTCGTTCTCGCTGCCCGGCAGGTAGCCGAGGTCCTGCCCGCCGACCGCGAACAGAGGACGGAACACGAGGATGCGCTTGTGGGTGCGGCGTTGGAGCACGGCATCGAGGCCGGCGGCCAGAGCCAGGACGGACTTGCCGGTGCCGGCGGGCCCACCCAGCGACACGATGCCGACCTCGGGATCGTCGAGCAGGTCGAGGGCGACCCGTTGCTCGGCCGAGCGGCCGGCCACGCCGAAGAGGCCTTCGGCCGAGGTCCGCAGCCGCCGGGCGCGCTTGTCCGGATGCATGCGGGCCAGGGCCGAGCGACTGCCGTCGCGCAGCACCAGCCCGGCGTGGCAGGGGATCCCGCCGGCCGCGTCGAGGTCGACCAGCCCCTCGTCGTAGAGCTGATCGATGTGGTCACTGCCCACGTCGAGCTCGACCAGGCCGGTCCACTCGCTCCGCGGTGCCAACTCGTTGCGGTACTCGTCGGCGCCCAGGCCGAGCAGCGAGGCCTTCAGCCGCAGCGGGAGGTCCTTGGTGACGACGACCACGTCGAGCCCCTCGCCGGCGAGGTGGTCGGCCACGGCCAGGATGCGGGCGTCGTTGGTCTCGGTGCGCATGGGCGACGGCAACCGGGCGCCGTCGATGTGGTTGAGCTCGATGCGCAGCGTGCCGCCGTGCTCGAGCGGGATGGGGATCGTGAGCGACCCGTGCCGGGTGCGCAACGCCTCGAGGTAGCGGAGCGCGGCCCGGGCCATGTGGCCGAGCTCGCCGTGGTGGCGCTTGGCCTCCAGCTCGGAGATGACCACCAGCGGCAGGACCACGTCATGGCCGTCGAAGCGCTCGAGCGCCATGGCGTCCGACAGCAGCACCGAGGTGTCGAGCACGTACGTGCGCCGGGACTCGACCGGATCGAGGGCGGGTCGGGCCATGGTCATGGGTTGTCTCCGGGGTCGGGGGACGGGGCGCGCTGTGCCGCCATTGTCCGACGGCGGCGAGCGCGATTGGTGGATGGGCGGCCCCGTCCACGAAGAGTTCAGCAGGCGTTCACGCCGCGGTGTCGCCGTCGCGAGCCAGCAGCCGACGGACCTCGGCGACGATCTGCAGATCCTCACGAGCGACGACGACCAGCGTGCGAACGGTCGCCCCCGCCGCGCTGACGTCGACGTCGACTCCTCCGGTCGATTCGTTCCGCGACCCATCGACCGCAGCACCGAGGAATCCGAGGCCGCCGATCGCGCCGGCTCGGATGACAGGGGCGTGCTCCCCGACACCACCCGTGAAGACGAAGGCATCGACACCGCCCATGGCGGCGACCATCGCCGCCATGGCGCCGCGTAGGCGGTGGAGGTAGAGGTCCACCGCGAGACGTCCGCGTGGATCGCCCCGGTCGGCTGCGGCCAGCACCTTGCGGAGGTCGCCCGAGACCCCCGAGACCCCGAGTAGGCCGGAGTCGCGCTCGAGCTGCGCCTCGACCACGTCGGGCGTCAGCCCTTCGCTGCGCTGTACCCAGAGGAGGGCACCCGGATCGACCGAGCCCGAGCGGGTGGCCATGACCAACCCGTCCAGCGGCGTGAAGCCCATCGTGGTGTCCACGGACCGGCCGCCGGCGACCGCCGCCAGCGACGCCCCCGCCCCCAGATGGCAGGTGACGAGGCGGAGGTCGGTGAGCGATCGTCCCAGGATGTCGGCCGCCCGCCCGGCCGCCCACTGGTGGCTCAGCCCGTGGAAGCCGTACTTGCGCACGCCCAGGTCCGCGGTCCACCGCCACGGCACGGCGTACACGGCCGCGGCATCGGGCAACGTGTGGTGGAACGCGGTGTCGAAGCACGCGACCACGGGCGTGTGCGGCAGGCGTTGACGCAGTGCGTCGATCAGCGCGCGGGCTGACGGGTTGTGCAGGGGAGCGAGGGGGTCGAGCGCGGCAAGGCGGTCGACCACGTCGTCGTCGACCACGACGCCGGACGTGAACGCGGGACCGCCGTGGACCACCCGCACACCGGCGGCACCGACCCCTGGGGCGTGCTCCAGGAAGGCGTCGAGCCGCGCGCCGAGCCCGCCGTCAGGTGCGCCGTCCACGCGCTCGGCCAGCACGTCGCCGCCCTGCCCGATCACCCGCAGCTTGAGGCTGCTCGACCCAGGATTGGCGACCAGGACATTGTCACGCACCGTTCGCCCTCCCGAGGTTCTACGGACAACCGTGGAGGCTATGACGACACCATGACGAACACCGACGCCCGTGCCGACACGATCCCGACGGCACCGCTGCCCGGCGATGACGAACTGGCCCTGCTGGACGCCTACTGGCGCGCGTCCAACTACCTGTCGGTCGGGCAGATCTACCTCCTCGACAACCCACTGCTCACCGAGCCGCTCCGGCCCGAGCACACCAAGCAGCGGCTGCTCGGTCACTGGGGCACCACCCCCGGCCTCAACCTGCTCTACACCCACCTGAACCGGGTGATCCGCCAGCGCGACCTGGACATGATCTTCGTGTGCGGCCCCGGCCACGGCGGGCCTGCGGTGGTGGCCCACACCTACCTCGAGGGCACCTACACCGAGTGCTATCCGCACATCGGGCGAGACGCGGAGGGGTTGCAGCGGCTCTTCCGCCAGTTCTCCTTCCCCGGCGGCATCCCCAGCCACGCCAGCCCCGAGACGCCCGGCTCGATCCACGAGGGTGGCGAGCTCGGCTACAGCCTGTCGCACGCCTTCGGCGCCGCCTTCGACAACCCCGGCCTCCTGGTGGCCTGCGTGATCGGTGACGGCGAGGCCGAGACCGGCGCCCTGGCCACGTCGTGGCACTCCAACAAGTTCCTCGATCCCGTGACCGATGGTGCGGTGCTACCGATCCTGCACCTGAACGGCTACAAGATCGCCAACCCGACGGTCCTGGCCCGGATCCCGACCGAAGAGCTGGAATCGCTGCTGCTCGGCTACGGCTGGCAGCCGCACTTCGTCACCGGGGACGAGCCCATGGACGTGCATCGCCAACTGGCGGTGACGATGGACGCGGTCGTCGAGCAGATCGCCGACCTCCAGCACCAGGCCCGGCAGAACGGCGTGGTCGAGCGCTTCCGCTGGCCGATGATCGTGCTGGAGACGCCGAAGGGCTGGACCGGCCCGGCCATCGTCGATGGCGTGCCGATCGAAGGTACCTGGCGTTCCCACCAGGTGCCCGTGGCCGACGTGCGCACGAATCCCGAGCACCTGGCGATCCTCGATGGCTGGCTCCGAAGCTACCGTCCGGCCGAATTGTTCGACGAGGCCGGCGCCCTGCGTCCCGAGCTGGCCGCGCTCGCTCCGATCGGCGACCGGCGCATGGGGGCGAACCCGCGGACCAACGGCGGGCGGGTGCTGCGCGACCTCGACCTCCCCGACTTCCGGAACTACGCCGTCGACGTCCCCGCGCCTGGGCAGGCCACCGCCGAGGCCACCAGGGTGCTCGGCACGTTCCTGCGCGACGTGGTCCGGCGCAACCCGGACAACTTCCGGGTCGTCGGGCCGGACGAGACGGCCTCGAACCGGCTGGACGCCCTCTACGAGACGACGAGCAAGGTCTGGATGGGCGAGATCGAGCCCACCGACGAGCACCTGGCCCACGACGGGCGGGTGATGGAGATCCTGTCCGAGCACAACTGCCAGGGGTGGCTCGAGGGCTACCTGCTCACCGGGCGCCACGGGTGGTTCCCCTGCTACGAGGCGTTCATCCACATCGTGGACTCGATGTTCAACCAACACGCCAAGTGGCTGAAGGTCACCCGCGACATCCCGTGGCGGCTGCCGATCGCGTCGCTGAACTACCTGCTCACCTCGCACGTGTGGCGCCAGGACCACAACGGCTTCAGCCACCAGGACCCCGGTTTCATCGACCACGTCGTCAACAAGAAGGCCTCGGTGGTGCGGGTCTACCTGCCGCCCGATGCCAACTGCCTGCTGTCGGTGTCCGACCACTGCCTGCGCAGTCGTCACTACGTGAACGTGATCGTGGCGGGCAAGCAGCCCGACCAACAGTGGCTGAGCATCGATGATGCCGTCCGCCACTGCACCAAGGGCCTCGGCATCTGGGAGTGGGCATCGTCGGACGGCGGGGCCGAGCCCGACGTGGTCATGGCCTGCGCCGGCGACACCCCGACGCTCGAGACCCTGGCGGCGGTCGACCTGTTGCGCCGCGAGCTTCCCGAGCTGAAGGTGCGGGTGGTGAACGTGGTCGACCTCATGACCCTGCAGCCGAGCAGCGAGCATCCGCACGGCCTGTCGGACGAGGTCTTCGACAGCATCTTCACCACGGACCGCCCGGTGATGTTCGCCTATCACGGGTACCCGTGGCTGATCCACCGCCTCACCTACCGTCGCCACAACCACCACAACCTCCACGTCAGGGGCTACAAGGAGGAAGGGTCGACGAGCACGCCGTTCGACATGGTGGTGCGCAACGACCTGGACCGCTTCCACCTGGTGCTCGACGTGCTCGAGCGGGTGCCGGGCCTGTCCTCACGCACCGGCCACCTGGCCGACCGCCTGCGGGACAAGCTCATCGACCACCACCGCTACGTGACCACCCACGGGGAAGACCTGCCCGAGGTCAGGGACTGGGCCTGGCCGGCCTGACGATCACGCCTCGTCGGGCACGTCCGATCACGCCTCGTCGGGTACGTCGTAGTGCTCCTGGTACCGGCGGAAGCGCCGCCGCTCGGCCTCGGCGTCGAGCCCCGTGTCGGCCAGCGAGTAGCGGTGCACGCCGCGGGCCGCCTGCGGTCGCTCGGTCAGGTGGGCGGTGATCGCCTCGGGGAGGCCATCCGGCACCGCGGCCCCGAGCGCTCGGTAGATGCCGGCCACCGTGCCGGTGGGGTCGGCCAGCAGGTCGGCGTAGCGCACGTCGACGAACCGGTCGTCCGGCAGCTCACCGGCGGCTCGGGCGTCCATGGTGTCGTCGAGCATCAGTGCGTAGCCCAGCGAGATGAGCGGGGCCAGGGTGTCGACATCGACGACCCGGCACCGCATCGAGCGGATCGTGCCCATGAGGCTGATCGTCGAGGGAACGGTCTTCAGGGGATCACGGTGGAGTTGGACCACCCGGGCATCGGGGTAGACCGCGAACAGCACCCGCAACTGGGCCAGGTGGCTGGGCGCCTTCAGGACCCAGCGGTCGCGCGCGTCGGCCCGTTGCAGCGTCTGCAGCACGCGCCGGTGGTAGCGATAGGCCTCGGTGTGGTCGGCACCCACGAGGTGGGCCGAGTAGCTGGGCACCTCGTAGGTGCCACCCCACTGGTCAGAGAGGAACTCGAGCATCGTGGCGAGGATGCACTCGTTGGGCTCGTCGCCGTGGTTGTGGTGCATCGTGGCGTACGCGGGCTGGAGATCGGCCCAGAACGCGTGCACGTCGTGGCCGAGCCGGCGGGCCCGCTCGCGATCCGCGCCCAGCACCTCGCCAGGGTGGAGCAGCTCCCACGTCTTCGGCGTGCGGTTGTCCGGGTCGAGGGCGAGGAGCTCGTGGAGGATGGAGGTCCCCGACCGCCCGGTTCCGACCACGAAGACCGGCTCGACGATGGCCTCGTCGAGGATCGAGGGGTCGGCCGCCCAGGTGGCGGTGAGCAGCAGGCGTTGGCGGAGGGCCCGCAGCAGCTCGGTCCGGGCGACCAGGCGCCCGGTGGTGGTGAGGTCGGCCTCGTCGGTCAACGAGCGGACCAGCAGATCGAAGTGCGGGCGCCACGAGTCGCCGCCGAAGTCGTCGAGGCCTGTGGCCGCGCTCGCCGTCGCCGGGAGGTCCTCAGTGTCCAGCGAGATCAGGTGCTCCGCCCCGCCGACGGCGTCGCCGTGGGCGTTCAGACGATGCACCCACCCAGGTGCCTCAGGGGGCGTCCAGCCCACCGTCAACCCCAGCGCCGCTGTGCGGCCCGCGATCGATCGGCCAGACGGCGTCGCCGCTCGTCCGGCGCGATGGTGGGATGGGCCGGCGGCAAGTGGTCCCGGACGTGGGTCAGCGGGACGACCGACGCGCCGGGTTGCGGCTTGGTCGTCGCACCGACGTAGCGGTAGACGGCCAGGCCCATGCCCTGGCCCTCCGTGTCGAGCCAGTTGGGCACGCCGGGGTCGGCGGCGGCCACGACGACGCGCACGCGACCGTCCTCGTCGATGTGGGCCTGATGACCGTTGATGCTGGTGGGACGCTCGTCCCAGGCGCCGGAGTCGAACCAGTGGAGGTGATGGACAGACCAGTTCCAGTAGCGAGCGTCGGGCTCGTCGTGCTCGATCACCAGGGCCTCGTCGGGCGCGAGGTCCCAGCACCCGCCTCCGTAGGCGATGCTCGGCGCCCCGCCCGCCGGGGTGTTGGGCGCGATGAAGGTGTTGTGGTCGAGCAGGTCGCGTGAGGCGGCGGCGTACGCGGCCCAGAAGTCGACGGAGTGCTCGACCCACCGGGCCGCCCGATCCAGGGCGTCGGCAACGGCGTCGGGGGCCGGTGGCGGGGCAGGAGCGCCCACGGTGTCGACCCGCTCGATGGTGAACGAGGCGATGGGATCGCGCTCCCAGTCGTACAGGTACTGCCGGATCAGCAACATCCGGACGCCGGGGGTCGAGCGCAGGTGGTCACCAGCGGTGGCATCGGGCCCGACCGTCAACTCGAGCACGCCGTCCGGCGCGGCCAGGTCGGTGAGCGCGACCTCTGCGTACACGGCGTTCTCGCCGAGATGCATGTCACCCTCGACCAACGAGAACAGCGCCTCGTGCACCCCGTCCACCCGGCCCCGTAGGAGGTAGGTCGCGGCCGGGTCGACGGCGCAGCGCTGGTAGACGTTGTCGGGGTTCGGCGCCCCCCACTGGGACCACGGTTGCTCGTAGCGGTGCAGGCGTGGGTGGCGTGGGTCAGCGTGCTCGAGCTCGCCGCGCAGGGCCAGGGCCGCCTGGCGGGCGAGGTGGCGCACCGCTATCGCTCGGCTGGCGGCGTCGTCGGGGAAGCCGGACGCTTCGAGACGCCGGGGAAGGTCGGCCAACACCTCGGCCCACCGGGCCCACGCCTGCGCCGCCACGTCGCTCACCGGCCGAGTCTGCCACCGCCGCCCGACCCGTGGTTGCGGCGGTCCGCGTCGGCGTCGATCACCCCGACCGCCGTCAGCCGGCGGCGCCGATGCCGTCGCCGATGAGCTTGGCGCCGATCAGCAGCAGGATCACCATCATGATCACGGCGTTGTGCGCGGCCATGAACTCCTTCACGCCGGCGAGCCACGTCGTGGCCCGTCGACCGCCGACGAAGTAGGCCAGCACCGCCCCCACGGTCGTCACCGATCCGATCACGACGAACGCCGCCACCGCCACGATCTCCTCACCCGTGGATATCCCCGGGACCTGGGCGATCGAGGCGGCGGCGGCAAGGGTGAGCACGAGGTTCTTGGGGTTGAGCGCCGACAGGGCCAGGCCGGCGCCCAGGGCCTTGCCCGGCGGCAGGGCATCGATCGTGGCCATCCAGGACGGCAACTCGGCGGTCTCGCCGGGTGCGGGGCGCTGCCGCCACTGCTTGCGGGCCGCCAGCACCAGCACCACACCCAGGCCGACCTTGATCCAGTTGATCGAGTCGGACGTCGAGCTGCCGGCCGTCGACGCATCGCCGGAGATGCTGGTGACGACGAGCACGAGCGCGCTCACGGCGCTGAGACCGGCCACCCATCCGACGGCGAAGGCCGGGCCGTCGCTGCGGGCCCGGGGTGTCCCCAGCATCAGGATCACCGCGATGATCGGGATCGGGCTGAGGGCCACGCCGAGCGCGGACGGCAGCGCACCGCCGATGGCCTGGGTGATCGCGGAGGCGAGCATGGGAACGGTCTAGCCGTCCCAGGGCGCCGACACGGTCACGGCACCAGGGTCGGATCGACCCGGTAGACCTCGCGCTCGGCACCGGGCCGCACCCACACCGCCTCGTCGGTGGCGGCGATGGCCGCGATGATGGCGGGCACGTCCACCGTCGCGACGGTCTGGTTGGTCTCGGGGTCGATCTTGGTGATGGTCTTCTGGCGGCGGTTCGCCACCCACACGAGCTCCTCGGTGACCGCCACGGCGTCCGGCTCGTTGCCGGCGTCGATGGTGGCCACCACCACGTTGGTGTCGGGGTCGATCCGGGCGACTGTGTCGTCCTCCAGGTTGGTGACCCACACACCGGTCTCGTTGGCCGAGATCCCACCCGGGTCGTTGCCGACGTCGACGGAGGCCACCACCTCGTTCGTCGTCATGTCGATGCGGGAGACCGTCTTCGACGTGCGATTGGTCACCCAGATCGCGTCCTGGGTGGCGGCGATGCTGGTGGGGCCGTCGCCCACGGCGATGGTGGCCACCACCTGGTCCGTCTCGCCGTCGATGCGGGTGACGGTGTCGTCGCCGAAGTCTGCGGCCCAGATGTCACCGTCGCCCACGGCCACGCCGAGCGGCTGCGAGCCGGTCTCCACCGTGGCGGCGACCTCGTCGGTCGACGGGTCGATGCGGGTGACTGCCCCGTCCCTGGCCTCGGCCACCCACACCGCCCCGTCGGTGAGCGCGACGCCCGACGGGCCGCCCCCCACGGGGATCGTCGCGACGACGCTGTTGTCGTCGGGGTCGATGCGGGTGACCGTGTCGTCGCCGAAGTTGGAGACCCAGACGTCGTCGGCCGTGGCCGCAACGGTTCCTGGCCCCTCGCCCACCTCGACCGTGGCGACGACCGGCGACCCGGGGGTCGCCGACGAGTCGTTCGACGATCCCGAGGGCCGGAGCAGTGCCACGGCCACCCCGCCCAGTGCCAGCGCGGCGACCACCGACGCGACGAGAAGGCCGGTACGGCGCCGCCGTTCGGGCGATCGGGCTCCGTCGTCGTCGGCGCCCGAGGTCGGCTCGCCGCCGGCATCAGGGTCGGCCCGCTCGGGCGTGACCGTGGCGGGTGATGCGGGCGCCGGCGGTGCCGGTACGGTCGGCGGGCGGGGCACCGAGGCGCCGGCGATCGTGGCCCCTGCGTCGGCGTCGGCGGTGTCGAGGGCATCCTGAGGTGCGGTGACGATGGTGGGCCCCGATGCCTCTGGTCGGGCCCGTTGGTCGACGCGGCGGGGAACGGTCGGCGAGTCGCCGGCGCCGGGGGTCAGCCGCATGACCGTGGGCGTGACCCCCTCGGCGCGCTCGACGGCCTGCAGGGCCTCGCCGAACGCGGCCGCCGAGCTCGGCCGCTCGTCAGGCGTCTTGGACATGGTGCGCAGGAGCAGGTCGGCCAACTGGTCGGGCACGCCGGCCAACTTCGGAGCAGGCTCGTTCACGACCCGCATCACCAGCGCGCCCATCGCCAGCTCGCCCTTGGCGAAGGGCGGCCGGCCGTGGATCAGCGTGTAGACGGTCGACCCCAGTGCGTAGATGTCGGACCGCTCGTCGGGACGTTGGCCGAGGAGCACCTCGGGCGCGACGTGCGCCAGCGTGAGCGCGGAGGAGCCGGCGGTGGTGGTGGCGCCGAAGCCCTCGACCACGGCGATCCCGAAGTCGGGGAGCTTGGCCTCACCGAACGGTCCCACCAGGATGTTCTCGGGCTTCAGGTCCCGGTGGAGGGTTCCGGCCGTGTGGGCGGCGCTGAGGGCGCCGGCCACGTGCACCCCGACCGACACCGCCTCCCGCCAGGGCATCGGCCCCTCGGCGACGATCCGGTCGGCGAACGAACCGTGTTCGAGGTACTCCATCACGAGGTAGGGCCGACCGTCGTCGGTCGCCCCGGTGTCGTGGATCGCCACCACGTGGGGATGCCACGACAACGCGCCCATGGCGTGGCACTCCCGATCGAAGCGCAGCCGGTCGCGATCGGACAGCTGCGAGGTGCGCAGCACCTTGATCGCCACGATGCGGTTGATGCGGTCGTTCCGCGCCCGGTAGACGGTGGCGAAGCCGCCCTGCCCGACCTCGACCAGGTCGGCCATGCCCTCGATCGTTGGGGGTCCCCCCGACATGGTGCCTCCTGGTGTCGGGCGTGATCCTAGGTCTTCAGGTTCCGGCGCCCTCCCGCACCACCATCACCGGGCACGGGGCATGGTTGACCAGGTGCGTGCTGACCGAGCCCAGCAGGGCCCGGCGGATGGCGCCGTGCCCTCGTGACGAGGCCACCACCACGTCGCAGGCCCGCTCGTCGGCGACGGCGCAGAGCGTCGGCCCGATGTCGCCGTTCTCGACCAGCTGCTCGACGGTCGCCCCCGTGTCGAGCACCGCGACGGTCCTCGCCAGCGCCTCGAGCGCCTCCTGGTTTGCCGCGCCCCACGCGGCGTCGATCTCCTCGGGCGCGGCCACGCCGCCCGCGAACCCCGATTCGAACCCCTCCGCCGCGATCGACGGCGGCTCGACGACGCAGACCACCAGCACCGTGTCGGGTGGCGCCAGGAGGGGGAGGGCCCGGCGTGCCGCCTCGATGGCGGCGTCCGAGCCGTCGGTTGCGATCAGGACCTTCATCGACCCTCCCGGGGTACCGACCGGGCACCTCAGCCGCGGTCGAGGGGCCAGCATGGCACGGCGGCCGGCGCACGGTGCCCCGACCCATGGACGGCCGACGCCGCCCCGCGCCGCCACCGGTAGCGTGACCCCCCATGGCCGCGCCCGACCCCCTCGTGCCGGTCGCGCGGGGTGAGGGCCTGGTGAAGCGGTTCGGAACGACCACCGCGCTCTCGGGTGCCTCGTTCACCATCGGCCACGGCGTCACCGGACTGCTCGGGCCCAACGGCGCCGGGAAGACCACCCTCATCGGCCTGCTGCTGGGCCTGCACCGGGCCGACGCCGGCACCCTGGCGGTGCTCGGGCTCGACCCCGGACGGCTCGGCGCCGAGCTGCGCGCCCGGGTGGGGTACGCGCCCGAGCACCACCGGTTGCCGCCCGACGTCAAGGCCCAGGACCTCGTGCGCCACCTGGCCGAGGTGCACGGCCTGCCCAGCCGGGAGGCGGCGGCCCGGGCCAGCGACGCGCTCTGGCAGGTCGGCCTGGGCGAAGAGCGGTTCCGGCCGGTGGGCACGCTGTCCACCGGCCAGCGCCAGCGGGTGAAGATGGCCCAGGCGATGGCGCACGATCCCGCGGTGGTGCTCCTGGACGAGCCCACGGACGGCCTCGACCCGGTGCAGCGCGACCAGATGCTGACGCTCATCCGGCGGGTGTCCGACGAATTCGGCATCGACGTGGTCCTGTCGTCCCACCTGCTCGACGAGGTCGAGCGCATCTGCGACGCGGCGGTGATCCTCAGCGAGGGGCGTGTCGTCGCGGGTGGGACGCTGGACGAGTTGCGGGGCGGCAGCCGGGGACTGGTGGTCGAGCTCACCGAGGGGGCCGAACCGTTCACCGCCTGGCTGCGCCGAGCGGGGTGCGACGTCGTCGCCGACGGGCACCGCCTGATCGTGACCCGCGGGCGCGCCGAGGCCGACCAGGACCTGCACGACCTCGTCCGCGACGCGGTCGTCGCCGCGCAGGGTCACCTTCGCCGCGTCGGGCCGCTCACGGTGTCGCTCGAGGACGTCTTCCTGGACGTGGCGTCATGACCGCATCGTCCGCTGCCCGTATCGTCCAGGGCGGCTACCGGCGATACGACGGGGTCCGTTCAGGCCGAAAGGGGGCGATGCGCAGCGTCGCGATCCACACCACCCAACGGGCCCTGGGGCTGCGTCGTGCCGGTCGGTACAAGATCCTGCCGGTGCTGGCGGCGTTGCTCGCCTACGTGCCCGCCATCGTCTACGCCGGGCTGGCCGTGCTGCTCCCGTCGGACACGTTCCTCGACAACGAGATCCTGCCCACCTACGCCGAGTACTACTTCTTCATCACCTCGGCCATCGTCGTGTTCGCCGCGTTCGTGGCCCCCGAGGTGCTCTGCACCGATCGGCGCACGGGAATGCTGGGGCTCTACCTGGCCTCGCCCCTCACCCGGTACACCTACCTGTCGAGCAAGGCGGCCGCGGTGATGGGGACGCTGGCGATCGTCACGCTGGGCCCACCGCTCTTCCTCCTCATCGCCTACGTGCTCATCGGCATCGGACCCGACGGTCCCGCTGACGTGGTGGCCTTCTTCGTGCGCATCGTGGTGGCCGGCACGCTGGTCTCGGCGTTCTTCGGCTCGATGTCCATGGCCGTGTCGAGCCTGACCGACCGCAAGGCGGCGGCCTCGGCGGCGATCGTCGTGATGTTGCTGCTCTCCGCAGTGGTGACCACCAGCCTCGTGGACGGCGCCGACCTCTCGCCGCAACTGCTGCTCGCCAACCTGTTCGTGCTGCCCTTCGAGGCGGTGATCCGCATCTTCGGTGAGGGCACCGAGGACCCGTCCCTCCGCCAGCTCGGATCCGTCCAGGTCATCGCGGCCACCGTCGGCTGGTGTGCGGTGTTCAGCAGCGTGGTGATCGTGCGTTACCGGGCACTCGAGGTGACGCGATGAGCGCACCACTGGCCGTGGTCGGGGCGTCGAAGTGGTTCGGCGATGTCGTCGCGGTGTCCGACGTCAGCTTCGAGGTGGGCCCAGGTGTCACGGCCCTCCTCGGTCCGAACGGTGCGGGCAAGTCGACCGTGCTGCGCCTGCTCTGCGGCCTCACCCCGCCGTCCCAGGGACAGGTGCTGATCTACGGGCGCGATCCTCGTCGCCACCTCGAGCTGTTCGGGCTCCTCGGCCTGGTCCCACAGCAGGAGGCCGTGTTCGAGCGCCAGACCGCGCTCGAGTTCGTCCGCCTGGCGGCGGTGCTCCAAGGCGTGCCGTCGCCCGACACCGCCGCCCGCCACGCGCTGGCGGTGGTGGAGATGGACGCCGACCGGGCCCGCCGCCTCATGAGCTACTCCAAGGGCATGCGTCAACGGGTGAAGGTTGCCGCCGCGTTGGTGCACGAGCCCTCCATCCTGATGCTCGACGAGCCGCTGTCGGGTCTCGATCCCCGCCAGCGCATCGGGATGATCAAGCTGCTGCAGCGCCTGGGCGCCGAAGGCCGTTGCGTGCTGGCGTCCAGCCACGTGCTCGACGAGGTGGAGCGCCTCGGCTCGCGGGTGCTCGTGATCGCTCGGGGCCGTCTGGTGGCCGAGGGCGACTTCCACGCCATCCGCGACCTGATGGACGACCGCCCGCACCGGATCAGGGTGCGCACCGACCAACCCCGCACGTTGGCCACGGGACTGATGGCGGCGGGCGCCGCGGTCGGCGTCCAACTCGACGGCGACGACGCCGTGATCGTCGACACCACCGAGGTCACGGCGTTCCGCCGGGCGGTGGCCCCGGTGGCCCGCGAGGCGGGCGCGCGACTCGTCGAGGTCGCCCCACTCGACGACGACCTCGAATCGGTCTTCCGCTACCTGGTCGGTGGGCCGTGACCGAGCCCACGTCTCCTCCTCCTCCTCCTCCACCACCACCACCGGCGAGCTCGGCCCCGCCCACCCGACCGCCACACGCGGTGCGTTCGTTCGGCGCGTTCCCGGCCGTCTACCGCCTGCTGCTCGGCAGTCAGCTGAGCCGCACGCGCCTCGCCGCGCTGAGCGCCTTGGGGCTGACGGCGATCCTGGTCGGGTTCGCCATCGGCCGATCCGATCCCGTCGACCCGCTCGAGACGGGGGCGGCGTTCATCAACACGTTCGGGCTCTCGGTGAGCGTGCCCGTCACCTCACTCGTCTTCGCCAGCGCCGCCCTGGGGGATCTGACCGACGACAACACGCTCGTCTACCTGTGGGTGCGCCCGCTCCGCCGCTGGGTGATCGTGGTTGCCGCCTTCTTCGCCGCGATCACCGTCACGGTCCCGCTCGTGGTCGTCCCGCTGGTCATCGCCGCCTCGCTCACCGGCGGAGGCAGCGACCTCATCGTTGGCACGGTGCTGGCCGCCGGCTTCGGTGTCGTGGCGTACGCGGGCCTGTTCACCGCACTGGGCCTGCGGGTACGGCGGGCCCTGGCGTGGGGCCTGTTGTACATCCTGATCTGGGAGGGATTCGTGGCCCGGGGCGGGGACAACGCCGCCCGCCTCGCGGTGCGCTCGATGACCGCCACGATCCTCGCCGACCAGTCGGGTGTCGACGTGCGCCTCGCGGTGCTGGCGCCGACGACGGCCTACCTCGCCCCCTTCCTGGTGGCGGCAGTGGCGCTGGCCTATGCGACGCAGCGCCTCAAGCGCCAGGACGTGGCCTGACGGCCGGGCGCGGGTGATCGAGCGTGGTCACGGCGACGCCGGGATGTCCTGCATGCCGTCGAGCAGATCGCCCATGACCTCTTCGAGGAAGTCGAGCACCTCGGGGGTCGCCCCGCCCGGCACGCCCCCGTAGATGGCTCCCGACAGCGGCTGGTCCACCGGCGGGTTCTTGGCGTAGGCAACCCCCTCGGCGAGGTCGGCGGCGAACGCCTCGACCACCCCGGGCTGGGTCTGGGGGCGGGTCACGCACATGTGGATCGCGTTCGGGTACTGCTGGCCGTTGAAGCGCCATCCCTTCTGCGACATCGAGTCGTTGACGTGGTAGATGTCGAACTCGTCCGAACGGAACGAGAAGCACCACGTGGGGCTGCCCATGATGAGCAGCTCGGGGTGGGAGCGCACGGCGTCCTGCATGGCGAACGAGGTCTCGAAGATCGACTTGGCGTACCCCAGGTAGCCCTCTCGGCCGAGGCTGACCATCGACGCCCAGGTCGCGGCGATCAGCCCACCCGACCGGCTGCCGGCCATGCCGGGGGACAGGTACTTGCCGCCCACCCATTCGGGGGTCATGAAGTAGCCGTGCCGGCGCAGCGCCTTCGATCGGTACGACAGCACCGAGGTGCCCTTCAGCCCGTAGCCGTACTTGTGGGTGTCGGCCGAGATGGTCGTCACCCCGGGCAGCCGGAAGTCGAAGACCGGGATGTCGTACCCCAGCTGCTGGCCCCACGGGAGGATGAACCCGCCGAGGCACCCGTCGACGTGCAGACCGATGCCGTGCGCGAGCGCGAGCTCGGACAGCTGGTCGATGGGGTCGATGGTGCCGTAGGGGTAATTGCCCGCCGACCCCACGAGGGCGATGGTGTCGGCGTTGATGTGGTCGGCGACGAAGTCGACGTCGACGAGGGTGGTGTCGGGGTCGACCGGCGCCTTGACGATCTCGATGCCGAACAGGTGGCCGGCCTTGTCGAAGGCCGGGTGGGCCGTGACCGGCATGATGAAGTTGGGGCTGGTGATGCCGCGCTCGGCGCGGGCCTGGTCGCGGTACACCAGCATCGCGGTGAGGATGCTGTCGGTGCCGCCACCGGTGATCGAGCCGCAGGGGTCGTCCGCCGCCTCACCGTGGAGCAGGTCGAGCGTCATCGCCGTGATCTCGGCCTCGAACTTGGTGATGCTGGGGCAGATGTCGCGCTGCAGGGCGTTCACGTGGGAGAACGCCGCGAACACCTGGTTCAAGAAGGCGTAGTGCTCGACGTCTCCGCAGTACATGGTCCCCGAGCAGTGGCCCTGGTTCCAGGACCGATCCTCCTGGGCGCCCATCCACTGCACATCGGCCAGGATCTCGTCGCGGGGGCGGCCCCGATCGGGCATCCCGCGGATGATGCCGAAGCGGTCCTCGTACGGGTAGCTGCTCATGGACCGAAGCTACCGCAGGCACCCGGCGCGGCCAGTGGGGTCGCCGCTGGCTCTCACACGAATCGTGCGGTACACCTCCCCTGATCGTCCACGACCAGAACCGCTCGACGACATCCGAGAGGACCCGCACGGTGCAGATCGCCATCCCGTTGTTCCCGGAGTTCACCGCCCTCGACGCCATCGGCCCCTACGAGGTGCTGCAGCGCATCCCCGGGTTCGACATCACCTTCGTCGGCCACGATCGAGGGGAGGTCCGCAGCGACAACGGCTTCCTCGGCATCACCGTCGATGCCACCTTCGAGGAGCTGCCCGCTCCCGACGTCCTCGTCTTCCCCGGCGGGGTCGGCACCCGGCCGCTCGTCCACGACGAGCGGGTGCTGTCGTGGGTGCGTGCCGCGCACGCGACCACGACCTACACGACCTCGGTGTGCACCGGCTCGCTGGTGCTGGCCGCCGCCGGCCTGCTCGACGGCCTCACGGCAACGACCCACTGGTCGGTGCTCGACGACCTCGCCGCGCTCGGGGCGGTGCCCACCTCGGAGCGGGTGGTCGAGCACCTCGACCGACGCATCGTCACCGCCGCCGGTGTCTCGTCGGGCATCGACATGGCACTGCGCCTCGTGGAGCTGCTCGTGGACGACACCGCGGCGCGCGCCGCGCAGCTGATGATCGAGTACGACCCGCAGCCGCCCTTCGACGCCGGCGCGCTGGACAAGGTGGACGACACGGTCGTGACCCGCGTCGTCGAGTACGCCGCGCAGCGCAGCTAGGTGCGACTACCAGGCCCGGCGAGAGAAATCCACCGATTTGGCCACCCGGCGTTCATTTCACTGCTACGTTCCGCGCAGCTGTGAGGGACGTCCCGGGAGGCATCGGTCGGGCGCGGCCCCTCCAGATCACCGAAGCCACGACAAGGGGGGTCCCGTGACCCGAAGGACATTGGCAGGCCGCTCGCTCGCCCTGCTGCTCACTCTCGTGCTGGTCGCTGGGGCATGTTCCAGCGACAGCGGCGACGAGGGGGCCAGCGACACGACCGAGAGCACCGAGTCGCTCTGCGACAACTTCCCGCCGGACGCCGCCGGGGACACGACCACCACCACCGCCGCGGCGGGCGACACGACCACCACGGCCGCCGCCGGCGAGGACACCACGACCACCGTGGCCGCCGACGACACCACCACGACCGCGGCCGCCAAGTCCGGCCAGGCCGACTCCACGACGACCACCGAGGCCGACACCACGACCACGGCGGCCGACGACCAGAGCGACGTCGCCACCCAGGCCGGCGGTGACTTCACCGATCTCGGCACGTTCGTGGGCGACCCGCCGGAGCACATCGACCCCGCGCTCAACGTCACCCTCGACGCGTACCAGGTGGTCAACGCCCTCTACGACGGGCTCACCGAGATCGACAGCAGCGATCCCGACAACCCCGAGATCGTGCCGCTCGTCGCCGAGACGGTCACGCCCAACGAGGACGCCTCCGTGTGGACGTTCACCATCAAGGACGACCAGTTCTTCAGCAACGGCGAGCAGGTGCTCCCCAGCTCGTTCCAGCGGGCCTGGGAGCGGGCCAGCGACCCCGACTTCGCGGGTGACTACAGCTACCTGTTCAACTTCATCGAGGGCGGCGCCGAGAAGCTGGACGGCTCGGCCGACACGCTCGCCGGCGTCGAGGCCGACGACGACGCGATGACCCTCACCGTCACGCTGTCCGAGCCGTACGCCAACTTCGACGCGGTGGCCGGCTTCCAGCTCTTCTTCCCGATGCCCTCGGCGGTCGACGACCTGAGCGACCAGAACGAGTGGGAGAACGGCCTGATGATCGGCAACGGCCCCTACAAGCTGTCCGAGCCCCGCACCGACGAGCAGATCGTGCTCGAGAAGAACGACGAGTGGGCCGGTGACTTCAACGGAGACACCTTCCCCGACCGGCTCGACACGATCACTTTCGTGACCACGGCCGATCCCGACACCGCCTACAACTCGTTCGAGGCCGGCGAGGGCGACGACGCCAACATCCCGCCCGCCCGCACGCAGGAGGCGGACGAGAACTGGGGCACGACGCTCGACGTGTCGATCCTCGGCTCGTACTACTACGAGTTCAACAACTGCGACCCGGCCATCGGCGGTCCCGACAACACCCTGCTCCGCCAGGCCGTCTCGCAGGCCATCGACCGTGACGCCATCAACGAGGCGGTCTACGACGGCAGCCGGTCCACCGGCACGGGCATCACACCCGAGGGCATCCCGGGCTTCCTGCCGGACCTGTGCGACTTCTGCGCCTACGACCCCGAAGCGGCCCAGCAGGCCTTCGACGACTGGAAGGCGGCGGGCAACGAGCAGACCGAGCCGTTGCGCATCCAGTTCAACCGGGACAACGGCCACGAGCCGGTGGTGCAGATCATGGTGGACAACCTCAACGCCATCGGGATCGAGGCCGAGGCCGAGCCCATGGACCCGGAGACCTACTTCTCCGACCTGGCCAACGGTGCCTGCCAGTTCTGCCGTGTGGGTTGGTACGCCGACTACCCGACGTACGACAACTTCATGTACGACCTGTTCAGCACCGACTCGCTCGGCGGCAACAACTACGGCTACACGAACCCCGAGTTCGACGACCTGGTCGCGCAGGCCAAGGCCACGGTCGACAAGGACGAGCAGGCCGCGCTGTTCCAGCAGGCCGAGCAACTCCTGTTGAACGAGGACATCGGGGCCGTGCCGGTCAACTGGTACAAGGGCGACTACGTCTACAACGACCAGACGATCGCCACGTTCCCGCAGACCAACCTCGGTCTGATCCTCTGGGAGCAGGTGGCCTTCAAGGCGTAGGGCCTGCTCCGAGCAGCAACTGGGTACCTAGAGGGGGTGCGGCCCGCGATCGGCGGGCCGCACCCCCGACCCACCGTCGGCCAGTCGTAGGAGGATCGGGTCAGCCGTGCTCGCGTACATCATCCGCCGGCTGCTGCTGGTCATCCCGACGGTGTTCTTCGCGCTCTCGTTCCTGTTCGTGTTGTTCTTCGCGCTACCCGGTGACCCCGCGACCCTCATCGCCGGCGGCGGCGACCGCAACGTCGACTCGGGCGTGGTCGAGCGGGCCAGCGAGCGCTATGGCCTCGACAAGCCGCTGCCGCAGCAATTCGTGTCCTACTGGCAGCGCACCATCCGATGGGATCTGGGCGAGTCGTTCAAGACCAGGCGCAGCGTGAACGACCTGCTGGGGGAGAAGGCCGTCAACAGCCTCCGCCTGGCCATCTGGGCCATCATCATCGAGATCCTGTTCGGCGTCTCGATCGGTGTGTGGTCGGCGATCCGGCGCTACTCGCTGTCCGACAAGCTCACGACCATCGGCACCGCGGCGGCCTCGGCCATTCCCGTGTTCGTGCTGGGCTTCATCCTGCAGTACCTGTTCGCGGTGGTTCCCGAGAAGCGGGGATGGCCCGATTGGATGCACCTGCGGACGCAGGGGCTCGGACCGAACACCTGGACCCTCTTCTTCATCCCGACCGGTGAGCAGTGGCGCTACCTGATCCTGCCTGCCTTCACGCTGGCCTGCGTCTCGACCGCGCTGTGCGCCCGGATGATGCGCGGCTCCATGCTCGAGGTCATGCGTGCCGACTTCCTGCGTACCGCCCGTTCGAAGGGCCTCAACGAGCGCCAGGTGGTCACCCGCCACGGCATGCGCAACGCGATGCTGCCGGTGGTCACGCTGATCGGACTCGACTTCGGCACCGTCATCGGCGCTGCGGTGCTCACCGAGACGGTCTTCTCGTGGCCCGGGCTCGGGTCGGCCATCGCCGACGCGGTGGGTGAGCGCGACCTCCCCGTGCTCCTGGGCCTCACGCTCGCGGTCACCATCGCCTTCGCCCTGGTGAACCTGCTCGTGGACCTGTCCTACGCCTGGTTCGACCCCCGCATCCGGGTCGGAAGGGACGGCGAGGGATGAGCGGAGCGGGGGCCCGAGCGGCCCGGCGAAGCCTGGAGCGGGAGACATGAGCGGAGCGGGGGCCCGAGCGGCCCGGCGAAGCCTTGGAGCGGGAGACATGAGCAGAGCGGGGGCCCGAGCGGCCCGGCGAAGCCTGGAGCGCGAGACATGAGCGGCCTCGACCCGCTCAGCGCGACCATCGGCCTCGAAGAGGTCGAGCACATCGAGGGCGACGAGATGTTGGCCCCGAAGCCGCTCCGGGCCGACGTGTGGCGTCGGTTCCGCCAGAACCGCCTGGCGCTGATCGGCCTCGTGTTCATCGTCTTCCTCATCCTGGTGGCGATCTTCGCCCCGCTCATCGCCCCCTACGACTTCGCCGAGCACGACTACGGGGCCTATCGGGAACCGCCGTCGGCCGAGCACTGGTTCGGCACCGACGTCACGGGCCGTGACGTGTTCTCGCGCGTCGTGTACGGCGCCCGCATCTCACTTCGGGTCGGCATCATCGCCACCCTCATGACGATCGTGATCGGCCTGATCCTCGGAGCGTTGGCCGGCTACTTCGGGGGCAAGACGGACGGGCTCATCATGCGGGTCACCGACGTGTTCCTGGCCATCCCCTACATCATCCTGGCCATCGCCATCGCCAGCCTCTTCGGCAAGAGCGTCAACTCGGTGATCCTCGTGCTCGGGCTCACCGGCTGGCTGGGCCTGTGCCGCATCGTGCGAGCCAGCTTCCTCTCGCTCAACCGCCTCGAGTACGTCGAGGCCGCGCGATCGCTGGGCTTCGGTCACACCCGCATCATCTTCCGCCACATGCTGCCCAACGCCATGCAGCCGGTCATCGTGTACGGCACCATCGAGGTGGGCACGATCATCCTGGCCGAGGCGGCGCTGTCGTTCCTCGGCGTGGGTCCCACCGACCCCACACCCGCGTGGGGTCTCATGGTGTCCGACGCCAAGTCGACGCTGGCGGTGGCGCCGCACATGTTGTTCTTCCCCGGCATGGCCATCTTCCTCACGGTGCTGGCCTTCGTCTTCGTGGGCGACGGCCTCCGCGACGCCCTGGACCCGAAGCTCAAATGACCACCTCCAGCCTGCTCTCGGTACGGGACCTGCGCGCCGGGTTCGACACGCCCGACGGGCGGGTCAAGGCCATCGACGGCCTCGACTTCGACATCGAGCGAGGTGAGCTGTTCGCGGTGGTGGGGGAGTCCGGCTCGGGCAAGTCCGTGACGGCCATGGCCATCATGGGACTCCTGCCCACCCTCGACGTCGAGGCGGGCCAGATCCTCTGGAAGGGTGAGGACCTGCTCACCATGGACGAGGAGGCGCACCGCAAGATCCGCGGCGGCGAGATCGCCATGATCTTCCAGGACCCGCTCAGCGCCCTCAACCCCGTCCACACGGTCGGTCGCCAGATCGGCGAGATGGCCCGGATCCACGAGGGACTGTCCAAGAAGGCCGCTCTTGCACGGGCCATCGACATGCTCGGCCTGGTCGGCATCCCCGAGGCGTCCAAGCGGGCCGACATGTACCCCCACGAGTTCTCCGGCGGCATGCGCCAGCGCGCCATGATCGCCATGGCCATCACCTGCAACCCCGACCTGCTGATCGCCGACGAGCCCACCACGGCACTCGACGTCACCGTCCAGGCCCAGGTGCTCCAGGTGCTCATGGACATCAAGCAGGAGATCGACTCGGCCATCCTGCTGATCACCCACGACCTGGGCGTGGTGGCCGGCCTGGCCGACAACGTCATGGTGATGTACGCCGGGCGCCAGGCCGAGTTGGGGACCACCGACGAGATCTTCTACGAGAGCCGTCACCCCTACACCCTCGGCCTGCTGGCCAGCATGCCGCGCCTCGACGACACCGGCCACGAGGTGCTGGTGCCGATCGGTGGCCAACCTCCGTCCCTCATCACCCTGCCCCGGGGATGCGCCTTCCACCCCCGTTGCCGGTTCGCCAAGCTGGACGTCTGCCGGACCGAGGTCCCGCACCTGCAACGCGTGGCCGCGGGCACGGCTCACGCATCGGCCTGCCACCGGCTCGACGACCTGAGCGAGGTCTCCGTGTCCGAGCTGCGGTCGTCGGCGACCGACGAGGAGTTGGTAACCGGCGGCCCTGCCCCCTCCGACGTGCCGTCGTCGTCCGATCTGGCCGAGCCCGAGCACCAGCCGGTGCTCGAGCCCGGGTCGGTGGTGGAGCAGGGATCGGTGCTCGAGCCGTGATCGAGGCCGTCGGGACCGTGAGCCCGGAAGACGTGGCCGACCACGGCGAGCCGGCCGACGAGCCGCTGCTGGTCGCCCGCGACCTGGTCAAGAACTTCCCCATCCGATCGGGGGTGTTCAGCCGCGAGGTCGGTCATGTGTCCGCGGTGTCCGGTGTGTCGCTGCACGTCCGCAAGGGCGAGACCCTCGGCCTCGTCGGTGAGTCGGGCTGTGGCAAGTCCACCACGGGCCGACTCCTGCTCCACCTGCTCACCCCCACCTCGGGCAGCGTCACCTTCGACGGAATGGAGCTGAAGTCGCTCCGGGGCAAGAAGCTGGCCGAGGCCCGCCGGCGGTTCCAGATCGTGTTCCAGGACCCGTACTCCGCGTTGAACCCCCGCATGACCGTCGGCAGCACCCTCTCGGAGCCCCTCAAGGTCCACCACGCGTGGGATCCCGGGCGTCGCCAGGAACGCGTCGCAGAGCTGCTCGAGGTCGTGGGCCTCTCGCCCGAGCACGCCAACCGCTTCCCCCACGAGTTCTCGGGTGGCCAGCGCCAGCGGGTCGGTATCGCCCGGGCCCTCGCCCTCGAGCCCGACCTGATCGTGCTCGACGAGCCGGTATCGGCCCTCGACGTGTCCATCCAGGCCGGCGTCGTGAACCTGCTGAGCCAGCTCCAGCGGGAGATGGGCCTGGCCTACGTCTTCATCGCCCACGACCTCTCGGTGGTGCGCCACATCTCGCACCGGGTGGCGGTCATGTACCTGGGCAAGCTGGTCGAGATCGCCGGACGCGAGGCGCTCTACAACACCGCGGTGCACCCGTACACCCAGGCGCTCCTCTCCGCCGTGCCGCTGCCTGACCCTCGCCAGGAACGGGCCCGCGAGCGCATCCTGCTCGAGGGCGACGTGCCCAGTCCCGCCGACCCGCCCTCGGGCTGTCGCTTCCGCACCCGGTGCTGGCGCAAGCAGGAGCTCGAGGCCGCCGGCACCGACACCTCACCGTGCGCCGGTGAGGTGCCCGTGCTCACGACGGTGGAGGAGGACCACGAGGTGGCGTGCCACTTCCCCCCGGCACCGCGCGGCGCGTGACTGGTGCCCTGCAGCCCCGACGTCCGCAACCGACTCGTTCTGGCACCGGATTTCGGTGTGATGGCACCGAAATCCGGTGCCAGTAGCAACAGCAGCAGCTGCTTCAGGCCAGACAGCGCAACGGGCCGCCGCCGTTGAGCGTGAGCATGTCGCTGAACGCGGTCAGGTAGTCGATGGGGGCCCCGGGCGGGGCGCCGTCGAGCTCGGCGTAGGCACGGTGCAGGTTGGCGACCAGCCGCTCGGGGTCGGTGAGCGACGCGAAGGCCCCCAGGTCGGCGTTCCGGGCCAGCTCGAGGGGTGGTGTGCTCGTGGCATGGCCCTCGGCGGCCAGGTCCTGCACGAACCGGAAGTAGGCCTCGATCGTCTCCAGGGCGGCCAGGTCGCAGACCGGCCCGTGGCCGGGGACGATCACCTCGGGCTCGAACGAGCGCAACCACTCCAACGACGCCAATGAGCCGGCGATCGAGCCCATCACCACGAACGGCGTGCCGCCGTGGAACACCAGGTCGCCGGTGTAGAGCACCCGCCCGTCGGGCAGCCAGGCCACGCAGTCGTTGGTGGTGTGCGCGGGCGTGCCGAAGGCCCGTACCTCGACCGTGCGGCCACCGACCCTGAGGTCGATGCCGTCCTCGAAGGTGAGGTCGGGTGCCCGCAACTGCAGGTCGCCCCACTCCACTGCCCCCCACACCGAGTCGAGGGTCATGATGCCCATGCGCTCGACCTCGTCCCGGCATTCCCGCTGGGCCACGATCGTGGCCTCGGTGAGGAGGTAGTTGCCGTGGGTGTGGTCACCGTGGTGGTGGGTGTTCACGACCACGGTCACGGGTGCCGCGCTCACCCCGTGCACGGCCGACAGCAGGGCGCGGGTGCGCCGCTCGGTGGCACACGTGTCGATGAGCACGACGTGATCGTCGCCCACCACGAAGCCGGCGTTGTTGACGAACCACGTGCCGTCGGGCTGCACGTAGGCGTACGCGCGGTCGGCGACCTCGACGGTCGTGGGCGGGGACAGGGTGTCGGTCACTGGGGGCCCTTTCGCCGCTGCGACTCGTTGATCAGCTTGGCCAGCTTCTTCTCGTACCGCTTGCGCTCGTAGGGCGAGGCGCGGACTGCCGCGGCGTCGGCCTCGTGCTGCAGCATTCGCCAGCGCAGGACGCGGTCCTCGGTCAGGGTGCCGTCGGCGATGGCGGCATTGACCGCGCAGCCTGGCTCGCGATCGTGGGCGCAGTCGTTGAAGCGGCAGGCGGCGGCGAGGCCCTCGATGTCGGCAAAGGTCTCGGTGACCGCGGTGGACTCCTCGTCGGTCCACAGCCCGATGGCCCGGATGCCGGGGGTGTCGATCAGCACCCCGCCCGACGGCAGCACGTACAGCGACCGGCTGGTGGTGGTGTGCCGGCCCTTCGCGTCGCCCGTGCGGACGCGACCCGTCGCGGCGCGCTCGTCGCCGACGAGCGCGTTGACGATGCTCGACTTCCCCGCGCCGGACTCGCCCAGGAGCACCACCGTCTTGGCGGCCACGAGGGCCTCGAGCTGGTCGAGGCCCAGCCCCTCCTTGGCCGACGTGACGATCACCGTGATGCCGGGGTCGGCGGCCTCGGCCTGGACGGCGGCCAGCTGCGCATCGACGTCGACACCAGGACGGGCCGCCTTGGTGAGGACCACCGCAGCGTCGGCGCCGCCTTCCCGGGCGAGCGCCGCCGCCCGCTGGATGCGGCCCTCCTTGAGAGGGCGATCGAGCCCGCAGACGATCAGCACCAGGTCGACGTTGGCGGCCAGCACCTGGGCGGTGTCGGTGCGGTCGTCGCGACGCCGCAGCAGCGAGGTGCGCTCGAGGACGCCCGTGGGGCGGCCGTCCCGAAGGACCACCCAGTCACCCACGGCCGGTGCGGGCACGACTCGCTCCACCAACGGCACCGCGTGGACCCCGCCGGCCGTCGCGACGATCAGGCCGGCTCCGTCGTGCCGCACGACCCGCGCCGGCTCCGCTTCGCCGCGGTCGCCGCGCTCATCCACGTCGTCGCGCTCGTCGCCACCGTCGAACGCCTCGAACCGCGCGGCCCAGCGCTCGCTCCACCCGAAGGGGACCAGCCCGGCGCGATCCATGGCCAGAGGCTATGGCGCCCCCAGACGCTCCTGGGGCGACATGACCTCCCAGCCGCGCGGCGCCTCCAACCTCAGGTCGTCGCCGAGGTCCGAGAACGCCACCTCGACCACCAGGTCGTCACCCGCGCCGGCCGCCGGGCCACCGTCCGAGTAGCCCCAGTCCAGATCGAAGGCCACCCGCAGTCGCCGGACGAGGCCGTCGCGGTCGATCCAGGCGTCGACGTCCCGGGCCAGTCCCCGGGAACCGAGGAGGTCCCGGAGGAAGTGGACCTGGCGGGCGAGCTTCGTCCAGGTCGCGCGGGGGAGGAGGCGGTGGGCACGGTCGAGGTCGAGGTGGCCCGAGACGTGCACGACGCCGGGGCCCACGGTGTCGTCGGGGGCGATCGTGGCGCCGGGGGCCATGCCGGCGAGGAAGGCGAAGAACAGGCGGGGGTCGCCGTACTCCACGCTGAAGTCGCCGCGCAGCAGGACGGTGTGGTCGTCGCCCACGGGGTCGAGCAGTGCCCAACGGTCGCCGGTGCTCACCGGACCGGTGAGCGTGCGTGTGTAGGTCCACGGGCCCTCGACGAACACGTCCATCGGCCCGATGATGGAGGCCGGGTCGACACCGGTGGCGTCCATGTCGAGGGGCTCGGGCTCGGTGTGCGTCTCGATGAGGCGTCGCGGCCCGTCGTACCGACCCGTGACCTCCAGGGTGCTGGGCTCGTCGGGAACCGCGTTGTCGGTCCAGTGCAGGGTGAACTCGCCCGTGCCGGCGGCCTCGGACCGCTGGGCCGCCCGCCAGGCCAGCTCCTCCGGGGCCAGCCGCTCGACGCCGGCGCCGCACCCGGCCAGCACCAGCAGTGCCATCACCGCCATGACTGCCAGGACTCCTGTCGCCGGTGCCGACGGCGCCGATCGGCGGAAGCGCATCACTTCACCTCGTCGATCTGCAGGCGCTGTCCCTCGCCGTCACGGGCCACCGACACCACCCGGTCGGCGCCGACGGCGGGGAACTCCGCGGCAGGCTCCCCGAGCTCCAGCAGCCGTTCGCCCGTGGTCAGGTCGAACACCACCAGCTGACCGACGAGGAGGTCGCTGGCGACCAGCACCTCGTCACCCACCGCCACACCCATGGCGCCATCGGCCTGCCAGAGCTGGCGCCCCGTCGCCGCGTCGTACACCGTCAGCGCCCCGGATCGCGTGCCCAGCAGCGCGACGGCGTCGTCGGACGCCCCCATGACGTCGCTCCAGTCGAGACGGAGGTCATCGCGGTCCGTGGTCCACTCGCGCTCGCCGGTTGCCGGGTCGAGGCGCACGAGACGGTGGAGCGTCGTGCGGACGAACAGGGCGTCGGCCGACGCGAAGAGCCCCGAGGCGGGCACGTCGACCGACCACTCGCGCCGGCCCGAGTCGGCATCGAGCGCGTAGGTGCCCTCGTCGTTCGACACGTAGACCCGCTGGTCGTCCGCCGCCACGTTGGCGTCGCCGAAGCCCCGCTTGCGCCAGCGCTCCTCGCCGCTGTCGAGGTCGATGGCGCGGACGCTGCTGTCGGACTGCAGCACCAGGACCTCGGGGCCGGTGCGGACGCGGTCGAGGCGCTCGCGGTTCTGGTACTCCCAGGCAGTCTCCCCGGTGGCTGCGTCGACGCCGGTGAGCACGCCGTGGCAGTCCACCACCTGCACGCGTGCCTCCGGGCCGGCGATCGGCCCCGCCCAGTCCATGTCGGGACAGTGCTCGCCGGTCCACACCTGCCGGCCCGACTCCAGGTCGAAGCCGATCAGGCGGTCACCGGCGGGCACGATCGCGTGACCCTCGGCGATGCGGGGCGCCCCGATCCAGGCCGCCGGGATCTCGGAGCCATCCGGCGCGCTCACGCCCGTGTGCCGCGGCTCGAGGAGGAGCTCCACCGTGTCCCAGCCGTGGGCGAAGGCGCCGGCGGCGCCGGGTGAGCGGGTGAGGCTCACGTCGTAGAACCCCTCGCCGACCGACAGGGACCCCAACCAGCCGTACCCCTGCTCGGTCAGCGAGCCCTCGTCGGATTGCAGCCAGACGGCAAGGGCGTGCTGCACCTCCTCGCCGCGCCCGTCGGGGGCCTCGACGACGAAGGTCCGGCCACACCGTTTCGAGGGGTGCGAGTCGATCGATTGGGCATGATCCCGGAACCCCTCGAGGAAGTCTGCGCCCACCCGGTCGGGGCAGTCCGTGTCGGCGGTCTCGGTCACGGTCACGCCGTCGCCGATGCACGCCGACGCGGCAGCGAGGACGATCAGCACGGGGATGACCCCACCCAGGAGCCGCCGCGGCCTGCGCTCGGCACGGGACGTCACCGTCTCCTATCGGTGCCGCCTCGCCCGCCGTGAACGATGCATCCCGCCGGTGGGGCATCCTTCTCCCGTGCGCATGCCGACGGTCGACCGCGATGTGATCGACGACTACCACCGCGACGGTGCCGTGGTGGTGCGCGCGGCGTTCTCGGCCGAGGACATCGCGTTGGCGGCCGCGGCCATCGACGAGGATCTGGCCCGACCCGGGCCCTACGCCAAACGGGCCAGTGCCGACGACGACGGAGCCTTCGTGGAGGACTTCCGAAGCTGGCAGCGGATCCCCGAGATCGAGGCGTTCGCCCGCACCAGCCCGGCTGCCGCCATCGCCGGCGCGCTCACCGGGTCGGACACCATCCGGCTGTTCCACGACCACGTGCTGGTCAAGGAGGCCGGCACCCGCCAGACGACGCCGTGGCACCAGGACCTGCCGTACTACAACGTCGAGGGCACCCAGCAGACCAGCCTGTGGCTGCCCGTCGACCCGGTGCCGGTCGAGTCCAGCCTGCAGGTCGTGGCCGGCTCGCACCGGGGCCCGATGTACCTACCACGGACGTTCCTCGACGGGAAGGCCAAGTGGTTCCCCGAGGGGTCGCTGGCCGACCTGCCCGACATCGAGGGCTCGCCCGACGAATTCCCGGTGCTGGCCTGGGCGCTCGAGCCGGGCGACGCCGTCTACTTCGACATGCGTGCCCTGCACGGCGCGGGCGGGTTCGCCGGTCCGGGGCGACGGCGGGTGCTCTCCCTGCGGTTCCTGGGCGACGACATGGTGCACGCCCCCCGCCCGTGGGAGACCTCGCCGCCGTTCCCGGGCCTGGCCGACGAACTGCCGGCGGGGGCGGCGCTTGATCACCCGTTGTTCCCCGTGCTGTGGACCGCAGGCTGACGCAGGTGCGCCTCAGGCGTCGTGGCGGGAGATGATGGCCTCGATCTGCTGGTTCATCCTCGCCCCGCGGGGCCAGCCCAGGTAGTGGGTGAGGAAGATGGCGATCTCGCGCAGGTCGTCGGGCGACAGCTCACCGTTGCCGAGCGCCGCCGGGAGCTGGATGTCGAGCACGTCCTCCTGGCCCGACCCGGCCAGGGCGCCGATGAGCAGCAGCCGCCGGTCACGGTTCGACAGGCCCGGACGGGTCCAGATCTCGGCGAAGAGGTGCTCGACGGTGAGGCCGTAGAAGTCGTCGGGGCCACCGCCGTCGTCGGTGACCTCCCAGCCGTAGACCTCGCTCATCTTGTCGAGGCCCCGCTGACGACGCTCGCTGGTCATGGGTTCTCCTCGGGCTCGTCGGGTCGGTGGGGCACGCCCAGGCTGGCGGCGAAGTTCTCCAGGGCCAGGCGGCCGAGCGGGGCGTCGACACCGACCTCGTCGGCCAGTTCCAGCGCGAACCGCAGGTCCTTCTCACCGAGGGTGCGGGTGTGCACGAGGATGTCGTAGAAGTCGTCGCCGGGGTGCAGCTCGGCCACGCTGCCACGGAAGATGATCGCCCCGGGGCCTCCGGTGATCGAGTCGGTGTGGCGGACGATCGCCCCCAGCTCGTTCAGGTCGATGCCGCAGGCGTCGGCCAGGCGCTGCGCCTCGCCCGCGGCGGTGTAGGCGACGAAGTGCATCATGTTGCGGGCCAGCTTGGCCTTCGTGCCGGCGCCCACCGGACCGAGGTGCACCACCATGGCGGCCCACCGCCGGAACACGGGGCGGCACACTTCGACGGCGTGGTCGTCGCCGCCGACCATGGTGGCCAACGCGCCCTCGGCCGCGCCCATGAACCCTCCGGACACCGGAGCGTCGACGACCGACACCCCGCGCTCGGCGGCCAGGACGGCCAGCTCGATCGCGGTGCCCGCCTTGATCGTGGAGTGCAGCGCGATCACCGTGCCCGGCTCCGCCCCTTCGAGGATGCCGCCCGGCCCGGCCACGACCTCACGGCTCTGCGCGTCGTCCAACACCATCACCGACACCACCCCGGCACGGGCGGCCACCTCCGCCGGGGTGGCCGCGGCCACCGCGCCCTGCTCGACGAGCGGCGCCACCGCCTCAGGGCGCAGGTCGCAGACCACCAGGCCACCCGGGTGGTCGACCAGGTGGGCGGCCATGAGCGAGCCGATCTGGCCCAGTCCGATGAAGCCGACGCCCGCCGGGGGCATCAGGGCCAGATCCCGACCGGCGCCTGGCCCACCGGGAACCGGCAGGGCTGGGGCTCGCCAGAGGCGGCCACGTCGAGGCGGCGCTTCATGCCGTCGGACAGGTTGCCGTCGCGGAACAGCTTGACGAACAGCGCGGTGGCGTTGCCGACGTCGAACCAGTCCCGCTGCCAGGCCCACTGGCCGTTGCCGGCGTAGCCGAACCAGCTGCCGCCGATACCGGCCACCTCCTCGGTGGACCCGTCGGGCAGGGTCGCCACCTGCTTCCAGAGGCCGATCACCTCACCCTGTTGGTCGTCGATGAGCACCCGCTGGTACGGGTACTCCCAGCCGTCGAGGCCACCCATCTCGACGCCGAGGGCGACCGCGCGGATCTCCTCGCGGCCGACGCACATGAAGTCCTCGTTCGCGCCGTAGTTCCAGCCGTAGGTGGCGTCCTCGGCGTAGAGCTCGGCCATCGGCTTCCAGTCGCCTGCCGCTTCGGCATCGCGGTTGGCCTGCAGCCAGCGCTCCACCATCTCTTCGAGCTCGGCACGGGGGTACGCGGGCATTGGTGCTCCTGTCGGTCGGGTCGTTGGTCAGTCGGGTGGTTGGTCAGTCGTGGAGGGAAAGGGCGTGGGTGGGGCAGTACTTGACCGCGGCGGCGACCGCGGCGCGCTGGTCGTCGCCGGGCGCCGCGTCCAGGATCACGACCTGGCGGTCGTCGCCCACCGTGAACACCGCCGGCGCCTCGCTCTCGCACACCCCGTGGCCCTGGCAGAGATCGCGATCGACCTGTACCTTCGCACCTCCTTCGTCGGTGCCCCTTCGGGATCCGGTCGGAGTCACGATGCTGCTCCGCTCCGCTGCGCAGCGTTGCCCGTGCTGTCACCATCCGTGCCGCGTCGCCGGTACCGGACACGGCAGGGCTGCTCGAGCTGCACGACCATCTTCGAGTGGTCGTTCACATAGGTGTCCGGCGGCTGGGCCAGCTCGAAGGTCCAGTCCTGCAACAGCACCGAGATGATCGCCTTGAGCTGCATCATGGCGAAGGCGGCGCCGACACAGCGGTGGCGGCCGGCCCCGAACGGGATCCAGTTCCAGGGGTTGGCCAGGTCCTCACTGCGGGGCTCGAGGTAGCGCTCGGGCACGAACTCGTCGGCGTCGGGGAACACTTCCGCGATCCGGTTCGACACCGCAGGGGAGGCCCCCACCATCTTCCCCTGGGCGATGCGGAACCCGCCGACATCCAGGTCGGACATGGCCACGCGGAGCAGCAGGATCAGCGGCGGGTGCAGGCGCAGTGCCTCTTTCAGGCTGGCCTCCAGTCGGGGGATCTCCCGGAGCGCCTGGTAGCTGACCTCGGAGCCGTCCGCGTAGAGCGCGTCGATCTCGGCGGCCACCGCGGCCATCTCGTCGGGGTGGCGGAGCAGCTCGATCAACGTCCACGAGGCGGTGCCCGACGTGGTGTGGTGCCCGGCGAACATCATCGAGATGAACATGCCGGTGACGATGTCGGCGCCGAACTTGTCCGACCCGTCCGGCTCCTTGATCGACATCAGGACGTCCAGCAGGTCGTTGTCGTCATCCTCGCCCGGGGGGTCGGCCACCCGGCGGTCCATGATCGCCTGCACGAGCGCCACCAGGCCCACCCGGGCCTCGTCCCGACGTCGGAAGCTCTCGATGTCGGCGTACGGGTCGACGTAGGCGATGGCGTCGGTGCCCTTCTCGAGATCGTGGTAGAGCGCCGCGAACCGCCCGTCGAGCTCCTCGCGGAACCGCTTGCCGATGAGGCACGCCGACGACGTGTAGATGGTGAGCTCGGAGAACCAGTCGAGCAGGTCGATCTCGCCCTCGTCGTCCCACTCGGCGACCATCCGATCGACCTCGGCCGAGATGGTCGCGGCATGGCCGCGCATGAAGCTGTCGCGCAGCGCCTGGTTGTGCAGCATCTCGCGGCGCCGCTCGGGCGGGGCGTCGAACACCACGCCCTCGCCGAAGATCGGGGTCATGAACGGGTAGGCCTCGGCCTGGTCGAGGTCCTCCTCCGGCGCCCGGAAGAACCACTCGTTGGCGTCGGCGCCGGACAACAGGACGACCGGGCGGCCGGCGAGATCGAACTCGCCCACGTCGCCGCACTCGGCCCGCACCCGCGCCATGAGGGCGATCGGGTCGGTCCGCAGCTCGTCGAGGTGACCGGTGTCGCCCTCGCCGCCCGAGACGCGGGGCGGCTCGTGCAGGGTGGTCTCGGTGGTGGTCATTCGTGGAGCCTTTCGTTTGGCTGCTCGTCCCTCGCAGGGCCGACGGCATCGGGTTCGTCGGCGACGGGTGTCGCCTTCGCGACCGCTCCTCGGGCGGCGGGTGGCGCCTCGGGCTCGACCTCGACGACCGCGAGGTGGACGCCTTTGGGCGCCGTGGCCACCGTGACGATCACGCCGGCCACGTCGTCGGGGGTCAGGTAGTGCTGGCCGTGGATGAGGCCCCGCTCGATCCACGTGGTGATGGAGGCGTCGACGAGGTCCGGTTCCCAGGTCATGCCCATCCCGGTGAGCGTGGGGCCGGGCCGAACGGTCGACACCCGGACGCCGGTGCCCTCGAGCTCCATGCGCATCACCCGGCCGAGGGTGTCGAGGCCGGCCTTGGCGGTGGCGTACGCGGACATGCCGGGGACCGGCACCCGCAGGATGGACGAGCTGACCAGCACCACGTCGCCGTGGCCCCGCTCGACCATGGCCGGCACCAGGGCGTTGAAGAGGCGCTGCGGGCCGAGGAAGTTGACAGTGACGTCCTGCGCGAACGCGTCGGGGTCGGTCCCGACCGACGTGCCGGGGACCACGTCGCCGGCGTTGGACACCACGATGTCGATCTCGCCGTAGGCAGCGGTGGCCGCCGCCGCGAACGCGGCCACCGAAGCGGCCTCGCTCATGTCGAGCCGCAGGGCCAGCGCGTCGCCGCCGGCGTGGCGGATCGCCGCAGCCTCCTCCTCGCAGCGCTCTAGCCGCCGGGCCCCCAGCACCACCGGGTGGCCCGCCGCGCCGAGGAGCCGGGCGGTGGCCGCACCGATGCCCGAGGACGCGCCCGTGACCACGGCGGGGCGCCGGTCGGGGTGGGCGGCGAACGACATCAGCGGGTCACCGTCATCGGCACCGACGCGAAGCCGCGCACGTTCACCGAGTGGACCCGCCGTACCTGGTCGCCGTCGATGTCGTAGCTGCGGCACCCGGCGACCAGGGCTTCGAGCGCGATCGCGGCTTCCAGCCGGGCCAGCGACGCGCCCATGCAGTAGTGGCGGCCCACGCCGAAGGAGAGCTTGTCGGTGTCGATGGCGCGCGACGTGTCGCGGTGGAGGTCGTAGGCGTCGGGCTCGGGGAACACCTCGCCGTCTCGGTTGGCCGAGCCGATGAGCAGCAGGACGCGCTCGCCCGCCGGGATGCGCCCGTGCGGCGTGTCGATGTCGACCGCCGCCCGGCGGGCCACCATCTGCGAGGAGTTGTCGTAGCGCAGCGTCTCCTCGATCCACCCGGGGATCAGGCCGGGGTCGGCCCACACCTGCTCGGGCGTGCCGGGGTTGCGCCACGCCCAGTACAGCGCGTTGGCCAGCAGCTTGGTGGTGGTCTCGTTGCCCGCGACCACCAGCAGGAACAGGAAGCTGATGACCTCGGCATCGGTCAGGCCCTCGCCGTCGATCTGGGCCTCGATGAGCGCGGAGGTGAGGTCGTCGGTGATCCGGCGCCGGCGCTCGGCCACCATGTCGCCGTAGTAGGCGTGCAGGGCGATGGCCGCCTCGATGCCGGCCGGGGGGATGTCGTGCACGCCTTCCTCACGGTGCACCAGCAGGTCGGCGAGGCGGCGCACCTCGTCGCGGTCGGCCACCGGCACCCCGACCAGCTCGCTGATCACGTCCATCGGCAGCTTGCCGGCGACGTCGGTCACCAGGTCGAACGAGCCCCGCTCGAGCGCGGGGTCGAGGTACTGGTGGGTGAGCCGTGTGATGCGCGGGGCCAGGTCGAGCACCCGGCGCGGGGTGAAGCCCCTGGAGACGAGCGCCCGCATGCGTGTGTGCCGCGGCGGGTCGAGGGCCAGGAAGGACATGGTCTTGTAGGCCTCGGGCCCCCACGCCAACTCGTCGAGGGTTACGCCGTAGGCGCTCGAGAAGCGGGCCGTGTCCCGGAACGCGCCCGAGACGTCGGCGTACCGGGAGAGGGCCCAGAAGTCGAGCTCGTCGTTGCGGTACAGCGGGGCCTCCCGGCGCAGCCGGGCGTAGGTGGGGTACGGGTCGTCGTGCACCTCGTAGTCGTACGGGCTGTACCGCACCGGGGAGGCGGCGGTCACCGGTCACCGTCCAGTAGCAGGTCCGCCGCTTCGGCCAGCGTGCCCGGCAGGTCGGCGTACGACAGGTGGCCCATTCCCGCCTGGAGCATCGCGCCCGAGATGATGATCCCGAGCAGGCGGACGACGGCGGGATCGGCGTCGGCGCCGAGGGCGTCGGTCACCCGCTGCTGCAGCGCGGCGCCGATCCGGTCCCGCACCCGCTTGACCTCGGGGTCCGACGCCAGCATCGCGGTGGTGACGGCGCCGGCCACCGGGGACTCGTCGACCAGCATCTCCGCCACCGGCCGCAGGGCGGCGGCCACGCGGGCCGCCGGCGGATCGGACGGGTCGACCTCGACGGCCGGCACCTCGCGCAGCCGGCGCCAGAAGACCTCGGCGATCAGGTGGTCCTTCGAAGCGAAGTAGGTGTAGGCGGTGGCCGGCGCCACACCGGCCGCCGAGGCCACGGTGCGCACGGTGAGCCCGCCGTAGCCACCGTCGACCAGCACGGCGTGCGCGGTCTCGACCAACCGCGCCACGGTCTCGGCCTGACGCTCCGTGAGCGACCCCCGTGCCGCCGTTCCGACCCCCGAACTGGACATGTGTCCAGAATGTACCGCATCAGTCAACTGCTCGGAGGATCGTGGAACGTGCCGCAGCGGAGCGGAGGCGCCTCGCCGACGAACCGGATGCCGAAGGCGCCCGACGAAGGAGGGCTAATCAGATACGTAGTAGTCGATGCCGAGGTGGGTGAGGGGGTCCTCGCCCTGGATCCAGCGGAGGGTGTTCTTCAGCTTGGTGAGCTGGATGAACAGGTCGTGCTCGGGGTACAGGCCGGGGGCCACCTGGGGTGACTTGAAGTAGAAGCTGAGCCACTCCTGGATGCCGCCGAGACCGGCCCGCTGGGCCAGGTCGAGGAAGATCACCAGGTCGAGGGCCAGGGGCGCGGCCAGGATCGAGTCGCGGCAGAGGAAGTCGACCTTCATCTGCATCGGGTAGCCGAGCCAACCGAACAGGTCGATGTTGTCCCAGCCCTCCTTGTTGTCACCGCGGGGTGGGTAGTAGTTGATCCGGACCTTGTGGTACACGTCGCCGTAGAGCTCGGGGAACCGCTCGGGCTCGAGCACGTCCTCCAGCACGCCCAGCTTCGACTGCTCCTTGGTCTTGAAGTTCTCGGGGTCGTCCAGCACCTCGCCGTCCCGGTTGCCCAGGATGTTGGTGGAGTACCAGCCGTTCAGGCCGAGCATGCGGGCCTTGAGCATCGGGGCGAGAACGGTCTTGAGCAGGGTCTGACCGGTCTTGAAGTCCTTGCCGCAGATCGCCACCTTGTGCTCGTCGGCGTAGGTCCGCAGCGCCGGCGTGTCCACCGCCAGGTTGGGGGCACCGTTGGCGAACGGCACGCCTTCCTGGAGGGCGGCGTAGGCGTAGAGCATCGACGGGGCGATGGACGGGTCGTTGGCGTCGATGGCCGCCTCGAACGCCTCGATGGTGGCGTGGGTGGGCCCGGGCTCGATGAAGATCTCGGTCGAGCCGCACCAGATCATCACCAGGCGGTCGCACAGGTTCTCGTCACGGAAGGTGGCGATGTCGGCCTTGATCTGGTTCAACATCGTGCGCTTGTCGGTGGACGCCATGACGTTCGTGCCCTCGAGGCGCTTCACGTACGAGGGGTCGAACGCCGCCGGCATCGGCTGGATGGCCCGGAGGGCGTCGGCGATGCCCTCGAGATGACGGGCCTGGTCGAGCACGCCGGCGCGGCTGGCGGCCGTGTAGGCATCGTCGGGGTACGGGTCCCAGGCCCCGAACACGATCTGGTCCAGCGACACCAGGGGCACGAAGTCGCTGATCTTGGGCACGTTGTCGTCGGTGCGCTTGCCGATGCGGATGGTGCCCATCTGGGTGAGTGAGCCGACGGGGTCGGCCTCGCCCCGCTTGGCCAGCTCGACGCCGGCGATGAGCGTGGTGGTGACGGCGCCGAGGCCGACGCACAGCACGCCGAGGCGGCCGTCGGCGGGGGCGACGGTGGGGGAGGGGGGAACGTCCGAAGGCATGCCCGCCACACTAAGTGATACGAAACATTTATGCGTGAGCATGAAGTAAGACTGAATCATTAGCCTGATGGGATGAACGATCCCGCCTCGTCGTCCTGGAGGACGCCGCTGCTGCCCAACGTGACCGTGCAACAGCTCGACTACCTGGTGGCCGCCGCCCGAGAGCCCACCTTCGCCGATGCGGCATCGGTGGTGGGGGTGACGCCGTCGGCGCTCTCGCAGGGCCTGGCCGAGCTCGAGCGCCGGGTGGGCGTGCCGCTGTTCGCGAGCGAGGGCCGGCGACGGGTGCTACGCCCCCAGGCCACCGAGGTGCTGCGTTACGCCGAGCGCGTCCTCGCGCAGACCGCCGACCTGGCCCGCTGGGCCGACGCCGTGCGCACCGGTCGCTCCGGGCCCCTGCGGGTGGGCCTGATCGACGTGGCCGCGGTCGAGCACTACCCGCAGGCGCTCCGGCAGTTCCGCCGGCAGCGGCCGGAGGTCGACCTGCACCTCACCGTCGCGCCATCGGGCGACCTGCTCGAGCGCCTGGGGAGGGGCCTGCTCGACGTGGCGGTGTGCGTCGACCCCGAGACCCCCGACCACGACGCTCGGCCGTTGCTCGACGAGCCCCTGGCGGTCTACGCGCCCGATGGCGCGACCGTGGGCGCGCCCGAGACCTGGGGCCCGTGGGTGTCGTTCCCGGCCGGGTCGCAGACCCGGGCGCTCATCGCCGCGGCGCTGCGCGACCGGGGCGCACCGTTCCAGGTGGTGGCCGAGTCGCACCAGCCCGAGGTGCTGTGCGAGATGGTGCGCCTCGGCATCGGCTGGACGGTGCTGCCGGTGATCCAGGCCGAGAAGAAGCCCGGCGCGCTGCGCCGGGCACGGCCCGAGGTGCTGGCCCACCGCCGCCTGGCCGCGGTGCGGCGAGCCGACCGACCGCCCGACCCCGCCGCCGACGCCCTGGTCGAGGCCTTGCTGGCGGTGTGAGGTGGCGTCGACGCCGCCCCTGACGCCCGCCGGCCGGTCAGCCACACCCACCCATTGCAGCTAGCGTCGCGGGGATGAGACGTACGTTCCGCGCGGCATCGATCGTGCTGGCGGTGCTGCTGGCAGGATGCGGATCGACGTCCGTCGACGGCGTGGAATCAGACGACGCTCAGTCGGTGGCCGGTGATGATGCCGACGCATCAGCAGCGCAGGTCGGTGACCCCGTAGCCGCGCTGATCACCGTCGATGACCTGACCGGGGTTGCCGGATCGGGCTGGTCCGTCAACGAGAGTCCCGAGGGACGCATGCCGGCGGAGCCGCTCTGGACGTCGACCTTCGACACCTCGACGTGCGAGTCCACCGAAGACCAGGCCTTGGATTCGACCCAGGAGGCCGTTGTGTCCTTCAGCGGCCCCGACGATGAATCGGGGGTCGAGCAATACATCGAGGTCTTCTCCAGCGAACAGGACGCCCACGCCTTCGCCGAGTATCGGGACAGGTTCTCTGATGCAGCCGTCGCCTGCGAGGGCTCGATCACGCCCCTGACCGAGAACGCCGAGATCCTGGATGGTAGCTCCGGGGGTGCGAACCAGGAGGTCGATGGTCTGGGCGATGAGGCATGGCTGTATGCGGACCCGGCCCAACCGAGCAGCGTCTCGTACGACGTGCGGGTCAACAATGCGTGGTTCCATCTGGGCGCGGGATTCCCGGCAACGGTCGACGGCGTAGCCGCAGGCCGAAGCCTCGCCCAGCTCACCATCGATCGACTGCAACCGACCGGCTGAGCGCCGGGGACGCGGGGCTCAGGTAGCCTCCGCCGGTGCCCGACGACCGCGACTGGCTGGCGACCGTGCGCGAGCCGTGTCCCGAGTGCGGCTTCGACGCCGCCGCCATCCCGGACGATCAACTCGCCGGCGCCGTACGCTCGCTGGGCGAGGCGTGGCGCACCGGCTTCGTCGTCGGCGCGCCGAGCGTGACCGACCGGCCCGACGACGCCACCTGGTCGGCCCTCGAGTACGCCTGCCACACCCGCGACGTGCTGGCCGTGTTCGCCAGCCGGGTCACGCTCACGCTGGCCCAGGACGACGCCGACCTCGGCTGGTGGGACCACGAGGCCGCCGCGGTCGACGAGTTCTACAACGAGCAGGACCCCGGGGCGGTGCTCGCCGACCTCGACCTCAACGCCGAGCACCTGGCGGCCACCCTCGACCAGGTACCCGACGACGCCTGGGAACGCTCCGGGACGCGACGGGGGAGCGAGCGCTTCACCATCGCGGACATGGCCCGGTTCTCCCTGCACGAGGGCCACCACCACCTGCGGGATGCCCGCAAGGCGGCCGCCCCGACCAACTGAGCACGGCAGCCCGCGCCACTCCGGTCAGGAAGGCTCGGGCTGCTCGCTCACGCCTCCTCGAGCTCGACCACGGGGTCGAGCCGATGGGCGAAGCGCCGCATGCTGGCCAGCACGGCCACGCCCGTGACCAGGATCAGCACCGCGTTGGTGATGGCGCCGGCCGCGTCCCAACCCAGGCTGGTGACCGCGTAGAACGACCAGTAGCGGTGCAGCGTCTCGGCCAGGGTGAGGCCCGGGCTCCACGCCAGGTCGCCGCTGCCCACCGAGAAGGGCCAGAACCAGAGGTTCATGATGGCTCCGTAGAGGAAGCCCCAGACCCAGCCGTAGGCGGCCAGCACCACCACCTCACCGGCCGGGCGCAGACGGGCGGTGAGCATGCCCACCAGCCCGGCGCCGGCGCCCATCCAGCCGAGGGCCAGCATCTGGAAGGGCAGCCAGGGGCCGATGCCGCCGGTGATCACGGCGGAGATGCCCATCGAGCAGAGGCCGAGCAGCAGCCCGAACCGGGGCCCGAAGGCGGCGCCGGCGAGCACCACGAGGAAGAAGATGCCGCTGCCACCGCCGGGCAGGTCGAGGAGCCGCATCAGGCCGGCCGCCGCCGACAGCACGCCCAGCAGCGCCACGGTGCTGCCGTTCATGGTGCCGCGTCGCACCTCGAGGGTCACCGCGGCCACGACCAAGGCGCCGACCAGGGCGGCCACCAGTGGGGCGTCACCGGCGTGGGCCTGGTCGGGCAGCGCCTCACTGGGCAGCCAGAACGGGTAGAGGAACGCGCCGGCACCGAGCAGCACCATCAGGAGGTAGACGCCGACGGGTCGCGCCCGCTCGCCCCAGCGCACCGCGGCGCCGGGGCCGGGCGGGGGAGCGGGCGTCGGCGTGGGGGTGGTGGTCGTCATCGCACGACCTCCGCGTCGCGGGCGGCACGCACCTCGTCGACGGTGAGGAACGGTGGCAGCACCCGCAGGACCTGCGGGGCGAACAGCGACCCCGACAGCACCTCGCGCGCCGGGCCGTCGGCCACCACCTCGCCGTCGCCGAGGACCACCACCCGCGACGCACAGCGCGCGGCCAACTCGATGTCGTGGGTGGCCAGCACCACCGCGCCGCCGGCCGCGACGTGCTCGCGCACGGCCCCCTCGAGCGCGGCGCGCGACGCGGCGTCGATGCCGCGGGTGGGCTCGTCCAGGAGCAGCACGTCGGCGCCGCCGACGGCGATGGCCGCCACCGCCACCCGTTGGCGCTCACCCGACGAGAGGGTGCGCGGATGGCGCTCGGCCAGCGGCTCGAGGCGCAGCGCAGCCAGCCAGTGATCGACACGGCCGTCGTCGGCCATGCCCCGCAGGCGCAGCGTCTCCTGCAGCTCGGCCCGCACACTCGATGCGAACAGCAGGACGTTGGGGTCCTGGGGCACGTACGCGACCGATCCGGCGCCCCCCACCGACCCCTTGTCGGGGTCGTGCAACCGGCCCAGGGCCCGCAGCAGCGTGGTCTTGCCGGCGCCGTTGCGTCCGAGCAGGGCCACCACCTCGCCGGCCCGCACCTCGAGGGAGGTGTCACGGAGCACGGCCCGGCCACCGTGGCGCACCTCGATGCCGCGGGCGGCCTGCAGCACCTCACCGGGGGCCGCCCTCTCGTGTCGGACGAGGCCGGCATCGGGGTGCCAGCCGGCGGCGCGGGCGCACACCTGCGCGTCGCGCACGGTGAGCGGCAGTGGCGCCCAGCCCAACAGGCGTCCCAGGTGCGTCACCGGGGGAGCGCCGTCGTAGTCCACCACCACCGCGGCCGGCTCGCCGTCGGCCACCACCCGACCGTCGTCGATGAGCAACGCCCGGTGGGCCATCGCCGCCACCCGCTCGAGCCGGTGCTCGGCGAGGATCACCGTGGTGCCGAGATCGGCGTTCAGGCGACCGACCGCGCCCAGCACGTCCTCGGCTCCCTGGGGGTCGAGCTCGGAGGTGGGCTCGTCGAGCACCAGCACCGCCGGCGCGGACGCGAGCGCGCCTGCGATGGCGCAGCGCTGGCGCTCGCCGCCGGAAAGGGTGGCCGGGGACCGGTCTCGGAGATGGGCGATGCCCAACGCGTCGAGGACCTCCTCGACCCGTCGCCGCATGGCCTGGGCGCCGGTGCCCAGGTTCTCGAGGACGAAGGCCAGGTCGTGCTCGACGTGGTCCACCACGAACTGCGCCTCCGGGTCCTGGTGGACGAATCCCACCACGTCGGCCAGGTCGCGCGGGGCGTTGGTGCGGGTCGAGCGGCCCTGCACGACCACCTCTCCCCGGAACCGCCCTCCGCTGGTGTGGGGCACCAACCCGTTGACCGTGCGCAGGAACGTGCTCTTGCCGGAGCCCGACGGCCCCACCACCACCACCACGTCGCCCGGCGGGACGGCGAGGTCGATGCCGGTCAGGGTGCGCTCCCGGTCGGGGTACGCGAAACCGACCCCGTCCCACCGCACGGCCTCGGTGTCCCACCGTACGGCCTCGGTCATCGCGTCCCCGCCTCCTCCGCCGGCACTGCGGCCCGTGCCCGCACGGTCCCTGGCGACCGCGTAGGGGCGTCGGCCGGCGAGGGCGGGCGCACCGGCGCCAGGAGCGCGGGCACCCCGAGCAGCAGGATCGCGGCCGCCACGACCGGCGAGAACTCCGGGAACGCGGGCGGGTTGGTGATCCACCGCAGCACCGGGTGGATCGTACGCTCGAGCACCACGAGCGCGACCGGCGTCATCCACACGACCCCCGCCACCAGCCAGTCCTGCAACGACATCGCCCGTGGTCGGTAGCGGGTGACCCGACTGGCCTGCGAGGCCACGACGATGGCCACCAGCAGCAGCACCACGCCGACCGCACCGAGCACTCCTGCGGTGCGCGGAGCCCGTCCGACAAGTGCGAGGAACGAGGCGCCGAGGCTCAAGAGCGCGGCCAGCCCGCACCATCCCGCAGCCCGCTCACGAGGCCCGCCGCGGGTGCGCGCGAACCCCCGCGAGTCCATCGACTCGGCCAGGTTCACGGCCCGCTCCATGCCGCTCTCGAGCACCGGCAGCAGCTGGCGCAGCACCCGTCGGCGCCCCACCCGCTGCCCGCCGGTGCGGGCCAGATCGGCCTCGCGGGTCTGTTGGATCGCCAGCATGGTGGACGGCACGAACGCCAGGCCCACGGTGGCGATGAGGCCGGGCTCGTGGAACGCCCGAGGGGTGGCCTGCACCAATTCGTGGTGCGAGATCACCGCGTTGAACGCGCCGAAGACGGCCAGGATCCCGACCACCGCGAACCCCTCGGATGCTGCCTGCAGCACCACCGGCGACTCGACGGTGCCGCCCACGGTGAAACCACCCAGCAGGCGGGGGAGGGTGGCCTCGGGCAGGGTGAACAGGACGTGCCCGACGCCGTGGGTGGTCAGGGCGGTGAGCACCACTCGAAGCAACGCGAAGGCCACGCCCAGTCCCACGAGCAGCGGGAAGGCCCGTGCCATCGCGGTGTCGAGGCGATGGACCTCGACCACGAGCGCGGCGATGGCGATGACCAGCGCCACGTAGACAGGGCTGGGGGCCATCTGCACCGTGGCGGCGCCGGCCAGGGCCCAGAGGAGCCACGTGACGGCGTGGAAGCGGGAGGAAGTGCGCACAACGAGGCCCCCAGCATGACAGGGTGGGGAGATGGTCAGAAGTCCGCGACCGGGCACGCGGCTCCGACGGCAGCTCGTCGCAGGCCTCGCGGTGCTCGCCGTGGGCGCGATCGCGGCGCTGCCGGCGGCCATCGCACCTGCCTCGGCCACGGACCGTGACGCCGCCCCGCCTTCTGCAGCCGTCGACGACGTGCCCCGGGCCGCCGAGGCGGCGGTGGGGTTCCTGCTCGATCAGCAGGCCCCCGACGGGGGGTTCGGCGAGTCCTCTCCGGCCACGCCCGACGCGGTGTCGGCCATCGCGCAGCAGGCCCAGAGCACGGGCGACTGGAGCGCGAAGGAAGCCGTCGACGCCGTCACGGCGGCCGAGACGGATGCCGGCACCACGCCACTCGACGCCCTCGATGCCACCGCGGAGGGCGACCCGTCGCCCGAACAGGCAGCGGTGATGATCACCCGGGCCGTCGTGGCCATGGGCCTCGACCCCGAGAACTTCGACCCCGGCGGCGACGGCGACCCGGTCGACCTGGTCCACATCGTCGCCGCGGGCCGCCGGGCCGACGGGTCGTACGGGACGCTGCGGGCCACCGCCGAGGTGGTACTGGCCCTGGTGATGGCCGGCAAGCCGGTCAACGAGGCCACGCTGCGCCTGCTCCAGGACTCCCAACAGCAGAACGGTGGTTGGAGCGAGAGTGGCGAGGCCGGCGGCACGGACGTCGACCCGACGACGACCGGGCTGGTCACCGAGGCACTCGTGGCGGCCGGCGTGTCCGCCGAGGGTGCCTCGCCGGTCACCAAGGCGCTGGCGTTCCTGGCCCGGAACCAGGGCGCGGACGGCGCCTGGCCGGCCGAGCGCGACGGCAGCTCCGACCCGGTCGCCACGGCCTGGGCGATGGGCGCGATCCGCGCCGCCGGCTACGACCCGGATGCCGCATGCTGGCGCAGCGACGAACCGCTCGACGGCGCGTACCACGCGCCGTCGGCCGCGCTCGCGGACAGCCAGTCCTCGAACGGCGCCATCGGCGACGCCTCGGACCCGGTGTCGTCCACCGCGCTCGCGGTGCAGGGGCTCCTGGGCCGCTGGCTGCCCACCACCCGCGCCCCGGCGGTCGACTGCGGTGGCGGCGACGGCACGCCGACGGTCCCGCTGTCGCTGATCGTCCTGGCCGTGATCGGGGTGGTCCTGATCGTGGGCGCGGTGGCCATCATGCGCAGCGGCAACCGCTGACCCTGCCGAGCGCGGTCCTTGCGGCCGTCTGTGGGGGTGGCGTATCCTCCCGCCCAGCAACGGTCATCCACGGCCCGGACGTCGTGGATGGACCGCCGAGGTGGGGCAACCCGCCGAAGCGGTAGGGGAAGTCGGTGCAAGACCGACGCTGACCCGCAACTGTGAGCGGCCTCCGGGCCGTGAGCCAGATGACCTGCCGTCGCCACACCGGGCCACCGGTGTTCACCGCAACCGAGCCGGCCCTCAGCGGGCGGCTCCATACAGGGGGCCCTCGTGGAACAGGGCCCGCGGAGGTCACATGACCCATCGGTTCCGGCTGGCGTTGTCCAGCACCCTCATCACCCTGCTCGTCGGCGGCGTGCTCGCACCACCGGCGGGCGCCGACGAGGCCACCGACAGCGCGACGGCCTGGCTCGTGTCGAAGCAACAGCCCGACGGGGGCTTCGAGGTGGCGCAATTCCCGCCCTTCGAGACCCCTGATGCCATCCTGGCCATCGCCGAGAACGCCCAGACGACCACGACCTGGAGCGAGAGCGAGGCGCTCGCCGCGGTCGGGTCCCACGACGTCAACGAGGCGGAGCCCGGCGGCACGCCGCTCGACTGGGCCGACGACTTCCTGGGCGAGCCACCGAGCGCGGGCATCGCCGCGAAGTTCATCGTGCTCGTGGCCGGACCGCTGGGCCTGGACCCCGCCGCCTTCGACCCCGCGGCCGACGGCTCACCGGTCGACCTGGTGGCGGCCATGGACGCCGGCGAGGACCCCGAGAGCCACTCGTACGGTGACGGCGAGCTGAACGCCACGCTCTACGCCCTCCTCGCCCACGCCGTGCTCGGCCGGCCCGCGCCGGCCGACACGTTGACCTACCTGCGTGACGCGCAGCAGGCCAACGGCGGCTGGAACTTCGCCGGCGACCCCGGTGGCAGCGACCTCGACATCGACAGCACCGCCAGGGCGGTGACCGCGATGGTCGCCAACGGCGTGCCCACCGGTGACGCGACGGTTGCCGCCGCCATGAAGCTGCTGGCCGACCAGCAGCAGGCGTCGGGCGCGTGGCTGTCGTTCGGATCCGACGACACCAACAGCACGGCCATGGCCGCGCTCGCCGTGGCCTCGGCCGGCTGGCGGCTGTCCAGCTCGTGCTGGCGAACGTCGTCGAGCAGCGCGGCGACGACCGGCTACGTCAACCCGGCGGCATGGCTCCGGTCGCAACAGATCACCAGCGGCGACCCCGACGACATCGGGCGCTTCCTCAGCCCGAACGACGCGTTCGGCCCCGAGCCGAACACCTCGGCCACGACCCAGGCGGTGCAGGCCCTGCTGCGTTCGTGGCTCCCCGTGGCGCCCGCGGGCGCCCCGCGCACCGAGGGTTTCACCGACGTGCCCGCCTGCGTCTGGTACACCCAGGGCGTGGCCTGGATGGCGGCCAACGGCATCACCCGCACGACGAGCGGCACGTTCGTGCCGAAGGGCACGATCACCAACGGCCAGCTCGCCCTGCTGCTCTGGAACACCATGGACGCGCCGACGGGGCTCGCACCACACACCTTCACCGACGTGCCCGCCAACGCGGCGTACAACGACGCCATCGACTGGATGGTCGACACCGGCCTCGTGACCGACGGCGGCCGCTTCTTCCCGCACCGGGTGGTGAACCGGGCCCGCATGGCCTACCTGCTCTGGAAGACCGCCGGCTCCCCGGAGGCGACCGACCTCGTGGTGAGTGACGTGGCCAACGACGCCTACTACGCCGACGCGGTGGACTGGGCCGTCGAGACGGGTGTGATCACGCTCCTGCCCAACGGCACCTACCTCCCGAAGAACCAGCTCACCCGGGCCCAGGCGGCCAACATGTTGTTCCGGCTGGCCAGCACGTCCCCGGCCTGGGGTGACGTGAGCCTGCCGTCCACCGTCGAGTTCACGCCGTGAGGCTCCGCAGCGCGCTCGGCGCGGCCGCCGTCATCGTCGTCTGCCTGCTGGCGGCGATGGTCGGCGGCCACGCCCCGGGCGCGGCGGCCTCCGGGCCGAACCGAGCGGTCGTCGTGGCCGACTCGGGCACGGGGGTGCTGGTGCGGGGCATCGAATTCGAGGCCGACTCGATATCGGGCGTCGAAGCCCTGCAACTGGCCGGCCTGGACCCGGTCCTGCAGGGGTTCGACGGCCAGGGCGGCGCGGTCTGCGCCCTCCAGGGCGTCGGGTGCCCGTCCGACGGCAGCTGCCTCACCTGCGACGCCCGGGGCTACTACTGGGCGTACCACCGGGCCCCGGCCGGCTCTGGCGCGTTCACCTACTCGCGGGTGGGCGCCGGAGCGACCCGCGTGCACGACGGTGACGTGGAGGGATGGAAGTGGGGGACCGGCTCACCGCCCCCGTTCCACTCGTTCGCCTCCGTCTTCCCCGCGCCCACGCCACCGCCCACCTCCTCGGGTGGCACCGGCGGGACGGGCACCGGCGGAACCGGCGACAACGCCACGCCGGCGCCGGGGGCGCCCGGAACGCCTGGCGTCGCGGCCGGCACGCCGTCGACCGACGGGTCGGTGACCGGCGCCGATGGCGGCCCGGCGTCCACGGCGGCCGGCGCCACCACGTCGGTGGCACCGTCCGCCACCACCAGCACCACCGACGCCGCCGGCGACGAGCACACGACCTCCGAACGCGCCGACGGATCGTCGGCGGACGAGGTCGCGTTCCAGGCCGCGCAGTCGTCACGCCCGGCCGACACCTCGACCAGCAAGGGCTGGGCCGCGTCGGCGGCGCTGTTCACCCTCACCCTGGCGGCGATCGCCGCACTGGTGGTCCGCAGCCGCCGTCGCCGCCGGCAGGCCTGAAGCCTGCGGGCGGCGCGCCCGATGCGCGCCGCCCGCAGGTCGGTCAGGGACCCGAGGGCAGTGCGCTGTTCAGCGCCGCCGCGCACTCGGTGATGCGCTCGAGGTCCGCGGGCGAGGCACTCTCGGTGAGCGCGGCCGCATCGGCCGTCAGGGCGGTGCTCAGGTCGGTGATCTCGGCGGCGTCGACACTGCCTGGGTCGTCGGCGAATTGCTGCAGGAGCGCGCCCAGCGCCTCAGCGTCGGCGCAGTACTGCTCGATCGGGTCGGCACCACCACCACCAGGGGGCCCCGGTGTCGTGGTCGACGACGGCCGGTCCTCGCGGGTGTCGGGCTTGGTGTCCGCCGTCGTCGACGGCGGCGCCTCGGTGGTGGTGACCGGATCGGTGGACGTCGTGGCCGGCGCCGACGACGAGATGGCGGTGTCCTCCCCGTCGTCCCGGAGCGTGTAGTAGGCGATCGATGCGCCGAAGGCCACGACCATGACCACCAACGCCCCGATCAGCCACAGCGCCCAGCGCTGCGACGAGTCGCCGGAGGGCGGCGGACCCGCTGCGGGAGCGGCGGCAGGGACGCCCCCCGGCGGCGGGGGAGGCAGCCCACCACCCGGCGGGGGAGGTAACCCAGCCCCCGGCGGGGGAGGGAAGGCGCCGGCCGGCGCCTGCGGCGATGGGGGCGGCGCAGGGACCGCCGAGGGCTCCACCGCGTCGGTCGGCACCGTGGGGGTGCTCGCCGGGTCCGGCCACGCCGCACCATCGTCGAGCGGGGTGCTGCTGATCGCGCCCACCTGGGCGCCGCACTCACCGCAGAACTGGGCGCCGGCGGCGAGGGTCCGACCGCAGGATCGACAGAGCATCGAGGCCTCCTTCAGCGAAGGGAACGGCAGAGGACGAGGGGACGCAGGGCCGTCAACCTCCCGGACTGACCGAGAGCTGGGCCGCGCACTGGTTGATCACGTTCACCTCGTCGGGGTGCGCCGTCGAGAGCGGCGCCGCCTGCTCGGCAAGGGCGTTGGCCCGCTCCACCACGTCGGTCGCGTCGGTCGAGCTGGCATCGGCATCGGTGACGGCCGCTTCCAGCTGCGCACCCACCTCCTGGGTGTCGGCGCAGTACTGCGCCACCTCCGCACTCGCGTCGCGCCCCGCCGGGGTGCTCACACTCGTGGAGGTGGCGCTGGAGCCCGGATCGGTGCCGCCATCGCTGCTGCAGGCGCCGGCCAGGCCGGCCAGGCCGGCCACCAGCACCGTCAACAACGACAGTCGAACCATGGTCCTCATCGACGCGAGCCTTCCGTTCGTGGTCCGGGCCCGGTGCCCGGCCGCCTCTGCGGCGACAGTCTCCACCAAGCGGTGCGGTGCACACGAAATGACGGAGACACCCAGGCGGCCGTGACACCGGCACCCCGCGAGGCCAAAACGGCGGGGGAGGCGGCGGGACATCCCGCCGCCTCCACACACCACCAGCCGGCTGGCTCAGCCCTGAGCGCTCGTGAAGTCGGTCTGGCACTCCTGGAACTGGGCGAGGTCGTCCTCGGTGAACGTCCCGGCCTGTCCGGACAACTCGGTGAGGTCCGAGCCGAGCTGCGTGCCGAGGTCCGTGACGGTCTGCTGGGCATCGGTGTCGGTCGGATCCGCGGCGAGCGCCTCGGTGGCGTCCACGAACTCCTGGACCGAGTCGCAGAACGCGGTGATGGCCTCGTTGCCGCCGCCGCCGCTGTCGCCGCTGTCGGCGGCCGTGGTGTCGGTGCTGCCACCGCCGCTGTCGGCGGCCGTGGTCGTGGTGTCGCCACCGCCGTCGTCGTCACTGCTGCACGCGGCAGCCGTGCCTGCGAACAGCAGGCCCACCATCAAAAACCCGAGCAGTCTGCGCATGGGGTTCCTTCCGTTTGTCGAGACCGGTGCCGCGGATCGGGCGACCGTGGGGACAGTCTCGCGTGTCGGCGGTGGGGTGTCGTGAGTAGCGCTTACTCATTCGCCGCGACGCCGACTACTCACTGTCCATGGGTCGACGCCGGGTCGGAAGGGGTAGTTTCGTCACATGACGAAACTACCCCGGTGTCGCTGGTGCGGGGCACCACTGGTCCGCCGGCCGTCGGGTGGGCGACCCCGGCAGTACTGCCGCCAGGGCTGTCGCCAGCAGGCCTACCTGGCCCGCAAGCTGGCGGCCGCGCACGCCCTGGGCACCGACGAGGTGGTCGTGCGCCAGGCCGACCTCGAGGAGTTGCAGGATCGCGTCTACGCCCTGCACGCGGCCCTGGAGGACGTCGCCAACGACTTGGCCGAGGCCGACACTGCCGACGACGTGCGCCGAGCCCTCGACTGGCTGGTGTCACAGGCCGAGCCGGTGGCGGCGCTCCGGCTCACCCCGGTGGCCGAGCGACCCTGACAGGGGGTGCGCACCCCTGTGGACAACGGCAGGCCTCTCAGCAACTGCCTCTACTTTACATAACGGAGATTCTGGGCGTTTCCAGGGTCGGACGGAGCAGCAGCGGACCGCCCCGGCGAGGGGGTGTCACCCCGGCCCCGCCGGGCCCCCGCGCCCGTCACACGGGGACGAGGACGGCGCCGTGGTCCGATCCGACCGGCACGGGCTCGCCGGACCGATAGCGTGGTGGCCCCATGTCTCGTCGCATCGACATCGAACTCACCAGCGAGCGCCCGGACGGAGTGTGGACCTGGCGCGCCGCCGGCGCCAAGCAGCCCAGGGGCGAGCTCGACGGCGGCCTGCTCTTCACCGGCGCCAAGGTGGGCGACGTCGTGCGGGCCGATGCCGACTTCGACATCGACGGCATCACCGTGACCTCGGTGCTGCCGCCCAAGGGCGCCCGCCAGGAGCCCGAGCGGCTCGAGATCATCGGCACCCCCAAGAAGCTCGAGCCCGTCACCAGCACCTTGGTCACCCGGGGCAAGGGCGACCGCGGTGACCGGCGCGATCGCGGCGATCGCGGTGAGCGCGGCGACCGCGACAAGGGCCGTGGCCGAGGACGGCCCGGTGCCGAGCGCGGCAACCGCCCCGGTGGCGACCGACCGGGTGGCGACCGACCGGGTGGCGACCGGTCCCGGGGCCGGTCCGATCGCGGTGACCGCGGCGAGAGCCGACCCCGCACCGACGGCGACGGCGCACGGCGGCCGCCCCGCAAGCCCCGCCCCGAGGTCGAGGCCAAGCCGAAGCCCAAGCGCCTCAAGGCGGGCCGGGCCCATCGCAACGCGGTGCTGGCCGACCTGCCTCCCGAGCAGCGCCCCATCGCCGAGCAGGTGCTCCGCGGCGGCCTGCCCGCGGTGCGCCAGGCGGTCGAGAAGCAGAACGAGACCGGCGCGGCCGAGGGCAAGCCGCCGGTGAAGGCCGAGCCCCTGTTGGCCCTGGCCGAGCAGATGCTCCCGCGCCTGCGGGCCGCCGAATGGCGCGACAAGGCCGAGGCCGCGCTGGCCGACGTGGCCGAGATCGATCTGCGCGATCTCCGCTCGGTGATCGTCGCCGCCGACGGCGGCGCCCGCGACGACGAGAGCCGCGCCCTCGCCGACCAGCTGCGCACCGCGCTGGCGCGCCGGGTCGAACAGGAGCACGGTGCGTGGCTCGCCGAGATCGCGTCCACGCTGGCCGACGGTCGCTGCGTGCGGGCCCTGCGGCTCAGCTCGCGGCCGCCCAAGGCCGGTGCTCCCCTGCCGGCCGACATGGCCACCCGCCTCGCCGAGGCCACGTCGGCCGCGCTGACGTCCGATGTCGCCCAGGACCGATGGGCCACGGTGCTCGACGCCCTGGCGTTCTCGCCGGTCCGCCTCAGCGTCGTTCCCGAGAGCCTTCCCACGGTCCCCTCCGACCAGCTCCTGGCCGAGGTGAGCCGCCTCGCCACCCAGATCCCCCAGATCGCGACGGTGTTCGGTGTCGAGCCGGCCGACACGGCCAAGCGACCCCGCCCCCGCCCTCCCCGCGGTGACCGCAAGCCCAAGCGGGTGCCGCCTCCCCCGCCCGCCGGCGGCGGTGCCGGCGACGCCGCGGGCGGTCCCGGCGCGGGCACCGCCCCCGCCGGTGCGGCGGCCACACCGTCGGCGACCGACGCCGATGAGGCCGCATCCGCTCCCCCGCCGAGTCCCGTCACCGAGGCCGCCGCGGTCGACGAGGCCGACGCCCCGCCGGCGCCACCTGCCGACGACGGCACAGAGGGCACAGAGGGCACAGACGCCACTGCAGGCACCGTCACCGACGAGACCACCGACACCCCCGCGCCGTCCACCGACGACGGCGCAGAGGCAACCGCGGGCACCGTCACCGACCAAGCCACCGACTCGCCCGCGCCGCCCGCCGACGACGACACACACGCCACAGACGCCACCACGGGCGCCGCCGCCGAGGAGGCCACCGACTCGCCCGCTCCGGCCACCGACGACGACACACCCGCCACCGAGGCCACCGTCACCCAGGCGGCCGACGCCACGCCGGCTATCCCGGAGTCCGCCCACGACCGGGCCGCGGACGGGCCCGCCGCCGACGGGCCCACCGGGGAGTAGCCGGTCAGGCCCCCAGCAGGTCCAGCAGGTCCAGGGGCGACGCCAGCACCTCGTCACCGGGTGTGGGCTCGGCACGGGTGTTCCACCCCGCCCACAGGAATCGACAGCCCACGTCCAGCGCACACCGGCGGTCGTGGTCGGTGTCGCCCACGAACACCACCTCGGACGCCTCCAGGGCCATCCGCTCCAGGACGGGGCCCAGTGACTTGCCCGCCCCGCCGAACGCATCCGCGAACATCGCCGTCTCCGGCCGCCAGCCCAGCCTGGTCAGCTCGGCCACACCTGCGCCGTGGAGCTTGTTCGAGCACACCGCCCAACGCGGCAGGCGCCGCACGAGTTCGGCGGCCCCGGCGAAGGGCTGGGCCACCTCGACGTCGTAGTGCGCCACGTAGTCGGCGACGCTGAAGCCGAAACGGGCGCACTCGTTGGCCAGCGTGTGACCGAACGTGATGTCCTCGCGAGCGACCCCGAGGGCCAGGAAGGGCGCGACGAGCGCCTCGTCAGAGTCCAGGAGCGTGCCGTCGAGGTCGAACACGGGGACCAGGGGGCTCACCCGGTGATTCTCCCGTCCCGCGACGCCGGCGGCCAACCGGGCCCTCGCCCGCCGGTAGGGTTCGGTGATGATCGAGTACGAGATCCAGGGCCACGTGGCCGTCCTCACCATCAACCGGCCGGAGGCCCGCAACGCGGTCAACGGCGAGGTGGCCAACGGTCTCGAGGCGGCCATCGACCGGTTCGAGGCCGACGACGACGTGTGGGTCGCCATCCTCTGCGGCAACGGGCCGGTGTTCTGTGCCGGCGCCGACCTGAAGGCCATCAACGAGGGCCGGGGCGCCGAGCTGCAGACCGAGCGGGGCGGCTTCGCCGGGATCGCGCAGCGCCAGCGCACCAAGCCCATCATCGCCGCCGTCGACGGCCCGGCGCTGGCCGGCGGCACCGAGATCGTGCTGGCCTGCGACCTGCTGGTGGCGTCCACCGAGGCCCGCTTCGGCATCCCCGAGGCCAAGCGGTCGCTGGTGGCCGCCGGTGGCGGGCTGTTCCGCCTGCCGAAGAAGTTGCCGCCCAACATCGCCATGGAGCTGGCCCTCACCGGTGACCCCATCGACGCCGAGCGGGCCTACCACTTCGGCCTCGTCAACGAGTTGTGCGAGCCGGGCGCCGCCCTCGACACCGCCCTTGCGCTGGCCGCCCGCATCGAGGCCAACGCACCGCTGGCGGTCCGCGAGAGCCGGCGCCTGCTGTTGCAGTACGAGGAGCTCGACGTCGACGAGGGCATCCGCCAGTCGAACCAGGCCATCATGGGCCTCGCCGCCACCGCCGACTTCTCCGAGGGGCTCATGGCCTTCATCGAGAAGCGCCCCCCGAACTGGCAGGGCAAGTAGCCGTCCCGGCGCACCGTCCGGGCCCTCAGGCGAGGGGGCTCAGACGATGGTGCGCAGGATGTCGTGGTCGTGCAGGAACTCGGCGAGACCCGGGGCCAGGTTCATCTCGGCCACGTCCCACAGGGGCACCCAGCGGGCCTCGTCGGCGTCGTCGCCCGCCACGGGATCGGTGGCCTCGAGCACGGTGACCGCGAAGTCGAGGATCACCGCGTGGTGGTCGTCGTCGATGCGCTCGGCCCAGCCGACGAGCTCGCCGCACACGCCCTCGATGGCGGTCTCCTCGCGCAGCTCGCGGAGCACCGCCTCCTGCACGGTCTCGCCCGCCTCGATGCGGCCGCCCGGCACCGACCAGGTGCCCGCCGCCGCTCCCCTCCCCCGCCGCACCAGCAGCAGCCGCTCGTCATCGACGACGATCGCCCCGACGCAGGCCTCAGGGCGCATCGCCGGCGTCGTCCCCGACCTCGTCCCCGACCTCGTCGGCGAGTTCGTCGCCGACCTCGACGTCGGCGTCCTCGACCGACCCGTCGACCTGAGGGCCGGTGCGCTCACCGTCGTCGGGCCCACCCACCTCGGGCTCACCGTCGTCGGGCCCACCCTCCACCGCGTCGTCGAAGGCCCGGTGGACGACGATGGCGCGGGCCACGAGGCCGAAGGCCTCGAAGAAGTTCTTGGTGGGGCGGTTGCCGGGTAGCGCCACCGAGTCGACCCCGAAGCACCCCTGCTCCTCGCACCAGTCCACGAGCAGGGTCATCATCGCCTCGCCGACCCCCACGCCACGGAAGTCGGGCTCGACGAACAGGTCACCGATGACGCCCAGGCGACCGCCGTCGCGCAATTCGTTGAACCGGGCGACGCCGTAGCCCACCACCGAGTCGTCGACCGAGCCGACCACCACCAGGTGGTCGTGGTCGGCCAGGGCCGCCCGCAGCGCGTCCTCGACGGGCTCGGCTCGTCCGGCCGTCCTGGCCCACACGTCGCCACCCTTGGTGGGCCGCAGCTCGGCGATCGTGTCGCGGGCCAGCTCGGCGAGCCGCTCCAGGTCGGTGGCGTTGGCCACGCGTGCTGCCTCCAGGGGCATCACGAGGCCTGCAGCTGCGCGATCTTGTTCAAGATGGTCTGGCGGCCGCGGGTGCCGCGCTCGTAGGCCCGGACCGCCTCCAGCTCCTCGGGCCCGAGGCCCTCGAGGCGGGGCATCACCTGGAACGCCGAGAGGCTGTCATAGCCCGGGATGGCGAGGTCTCGGCCGTCCGCCCGTGGCTCGTCGTCGCGCACCAGGTGCAGGTCGGCACCCTCGGCCCCCTCGACCGTGTCGTCGTCGTCCGGCACCGGCCCGGCGGCTTCGGGGTCGTCGTCCTCGGGGCGGAAGCCGGCGATGTTCAGCAGGCCCAGGACCAGGCCCTGGGCGTCCTGCATCGTCTGTTGCACCCGTGCCTCGCCCCGCCGGACGGCGTACTTGCCGACCACCCGGGTGAACTGCACCTGGCGACGCCCGCGGTCGGCCAGGTCGGGGAAGAGCCGGCGCCCGTCGAGGGCCAGTCCGAGGGGCGCGAAGACCACCGCGTCCGCCAGCCGGGACACCACGGGACGCTCGTCGGGCATGGGCTCAGACGCAGTCGAGGCAGAGTTGGTTGGCCTCGTCGGCCAGCTGGCTGGGGTGCTTGACGAGGAAGCACGACTGGCACACGAACTCGCCAGGGCGCTTGGGCTGGATGCGGCCACCGCCCTCGCCGCCGTCGGGCTCGGGGGCGACCTGGTCCTCCTCCTCGTCCTCGTCCTCGTCGTCGGTGGCGGCGATCCGGTCCTTCAGGATCGCATCGAGGTCGGCCTCGACGTCGTCGGGGTCGGGCTCGTCGTCGTCCTCCTCCTCGGCGTCGGCCTTGGCCGTCACCGGCTTCTCGACGATCTCGTCGACGTCGTCGTCGACGACCACGTCGTCGACGAGGTCCTCCGCGAGGTCGGTGTCCTCGACGAGGTCGTCGTCGACCAGATCCTCGTCGTCGAGCTCCTCGTCGAGGTCCTCGGCGATGAAGTCCTCGTCCTCGATCATCTCGTCTACGTCGTCAGCCATGGTGTCCTAGGTGAGTTGTCGCCGCGCCACCGGAAGATGCCGCGGCGGGGATGATAGGCACACGACAGGCGAGTCGTGCGCCTCGTGTGGTTCGCAGCGCCATTCGGTGCCGGAGCGCTCGGTCGACTCAGCTGCGGCCGAGGCGGCGGTCCTCCGCCCGGCGCTCCGACTGCAGGCGCTCGAGCTCGGTCTCGGCCGAGTGGTCGACGAAGGTCATCATCTCCGCGACGGCGTGATGGCCGGCCTGCTCGGCGATGAGCCGGTGCATCTCCTGGCCCACCAGGCGGTAGGCGGGGTGCCCCTGCGGGGTGGTGCGCAGCTCGATCAGGTGCATGGCCGCGCGGGCGTTGAGGTTGAGCACGAAGCGCACCTTGTAGGCGAGCGACACGGCGTAGGACGCCTGCTCCGGGAACGGTCCCGCCAGCGAGTCGTAGAGGGCGGCCGAGCGCTCCATCGCCTCGTCGAAGCGCGGCCTCGCGCCCGCATCGTCCACCGCCCCCGGCCTCGTGAAGCCGTGGTGCGGGGTCAGCCGTTGCCACTCGATGGTGAGCATCCGGTGGCGCTGGAGGTCGCGGAACGCGCCGTAGTCGGCCAGGACGTCGAAGCGGTAGAAGGGCCGCTCGAGCGCCCGACCGGGCTTGTGCCGGCGGTTGGCCCGGTCGCCCACGTAGGCCCGCACGACCGCGAGGCGCTCGTCGGCGCCCATGTCCCGCACCCGCTGCTCGATCTGGGTCTCGGGCAGGTCGAGGTGCGGGTAGAGCATGGCCGCCACCAACTTCACCTCGGCGTCCGGGTCGAAATCGGTCAGCGTCACCACCGGGGCCTCGTCGACCTCGGTGCGACCGGCCGGGAAGAGGCGGCCGGCCACGTCCTGCATCGCGTCGTGGGTCGACGACAGGTACCGGCTCCACGCCACGCCGCGGTCGTCCAGGTCGACCCGCTTGAGGAACGAGGGGATGACCTTGCGCAACTCGGTGAGCATCATGTCGGCATAGGCCCGGGCCTCCGGCAGCGGGTGGGCCCGCATCCGCAGGAGCAACTGCTCGTAGGCCTGGCCGGTGCCGTAGATCCCGACGTTGGACAGCGACGCCGCGGGCAGGATGCCCCGCAGCGCATCGAAGGCCTTGGCCCGGACCGCCTGGCGGTACACGAAGTCGGAGTCGTCGGGGTCTTTGGGGTACTGGTCGCGGAACCACTCCTGCAGCACCGGCAACAGCTCGCCGTAGGTGTCGAACAGACGGTCCATGTCGCCCACGTAGCGGGTGCCCAGCGACGATCCCAGCACCGCGGGGTCACGGTAGAACCGGTACCGCCCCCCGATCCGGGCGTCGTAGGCGATGTAGCGGGTGGATTGCTCCAGGTAGGCCATCAGCCGGCCCCACTCGAGCACCTTGGTCAGCAGGTTCGACGCCTGCTCGCACGCCAGGTGCACGCCCCCGAGTTGGGCCACCGAGTCGTCGCCGTAGTCGAAGAACACCCGGTCATAGAGGTCCTCGGCCCGACGCAGGCCCACGGTGGCGTCGATGCTGATGTCGCCGCTGATGTCGAGGTCGCCCACGAACTCGTCGAGGAAGAGGCGGCGCAGGCTCTTCGGCGACCGGGAGTAGCGGGCGAACAGCGCGCCCTTCACCACCTCGGGCAGGTTGACGAGCGCGAAGACGGGGCCGTCGAGGTTCGTGAAGTAGCGCCGCAGGATGTCGGCCTCGTCGGGCTCGTACTCCTCGGCGACGTAGACACTCACGTGGGGTGCTCCCCGGGTCGCTTCACGACGGCCGAGGTTACGGCGCGCGTGGGTCCGTGGCGGGGATCACCCCGCGGGCCGGTCAGCGCTCGTGGGCGGCGACGAACTCGTCTCTGGCCGCCGCGACCCGCTCGGGCGCCAGCCACAGGTCGCCGACCGTCATCGCCAGCGCCTTGGCGCCGTCGATCACGGCCAGGTCGCCGGCCTCGGACGCGGCGTAGGCGGTGAACTCGGGCGAGTGGATCGACACGTTCGGCGGCGACACCGCGATCATCGGGTGGATCGAGGGCACCAGGTGGCTGACGTTGCCCATGTCGGTGCTGCCGACCACTCCGGGGACGTCGGCCGGGTCGAGCAGGGTGCGGCCCGTCGAGGCCGCGTTGGCCCGGTAGAGGTCGACCAACGTGGGGTTGTCGGCCATGTCCGCGTACGCCGGCTCCTCCCAGTGGTGGGTCATGGTGCAGCCGGCGGCGTCGGCGCCGGCCTGCAGGCAGGCCAGCACCCGCTCCTTCAGCGGCTCGAGGGTCCGCAGCGTGCCCGATCGCACGTACCAGTGGGCCGAGGCCTCCTTGGGCACGATGTTGGGCTTGTCGCCCGACTTCAGGAACACCCCGTGCACCCGCTCGTTGGGCCGGATGTGCTGGCGCAGGGCGGCCACGTTCATGTAGCCGAGCACCGCGGCGTCGAGGGCGTTGCGCCCCCGGTGCGGGTAGGCCGCGGCGTGCGACGCCACGCCCTCGTACTCGACGAACACCTGCTGGATGGCGATGGCGTTCATCGAGATCAGGTCGCCCCCGGCGGGGTGCACCATCATCGCCGCGTCCACCCCGTCGAAGGCCCCTCCGTCGGCCATGAGCACCTTGCCGCCCCCGCCCTCCTCGGCGGGGGTACCCAGGATGACGACGGTGCCCCCCAGCTCGTCGGCGAGGGCGGCCGCGGCGAGCCCCGCGCCGAGGCCCGCCGTGGCGATGATGTTGTGGCCGCAGGCGTGGCCCACGCCCGGGAGCGCGTCGTACTCGCACAGCACCGCGATGGTGGGGCCCGCGGTGCCGGCCCGCGCCGCGAACGCGGTCTCGAGCCCGTAGGCGTGGCGCTCGACCGCCAGTCCCTCGCCTTCGAGGATGCCCGTGAGCAGGTCGTGGGCGAAGTGCTCCTCGAAGGCCAGCTCGGGGTGCTCGTGGAGTTGGTGGGAGGCGTCGATCAACAGATCGGCCCGGCGGTCGACCTCGTCCGCCAGCCGCACCTTCGCTGTTGCCAGGTCCATGGCCCGCACCCTACCGATGACGGGCCGGCCGATCGTGCCCGTCTCACGATCACACCACCACGGTCAGCGCGTCCTCCTCGACACGTATCGACAGGCGGCGGGCCGTACCGGGAAGGCGCCGGCCGTCGAGCCAGACCCCGCACTGGGGTACCAGGTCGAGTTGGGTGGCGGCGACACGCCGCTCGACGATGCCCGGATGGGGCACGTGCGTGCCCTGGGGCAGCCGCCGCCACGCCTTGCCCCGGTCGCGCAGCGAGAGGTCGGCGGTGAGCAGGTCGAGCGACCCGTCGTTGGGGTGGGCGCGTGGGGCCACGTCCCAGTCGCCGAGCCACTGCGCGTTCATCGCCGCCACGATCGTCCCCCACCACCAGGATCGCCGGGCGACCAGGTGGGACACGAACCAGTGCTGGCGACCGTCGACGAGGACCGAGCCGAGGTCGACCTCGACACGGGTTCCCTCGGGTGACCGCAGGCGGGCCTCGACGCCGCGACCACCGAGCGTGCGGCACAGGTCACCACCCAGGAGGCCCAGCGGCGGCACGGGCTCCCCGGCTCTGCGGGCTCGTTCGACGACGTCCCGGGCCTCGGCATCGGTGGACACGACCACACCGTCGGGCGGCAGGGCGCCGTGGACCCCCCACTCCTGGCCCTTGCGGATCGTCACCGCTCGCTGCCGATCATCGCAGCCACCGCCCCGTGCCCACTCACGCCGGCGTCCCCTCCCCCACCACCGACGAGGCGGCCACCACGCCCCGGAAGATCGTGTCGGCCGCGGCACGAGCGGTGCGGCCGGTGGCGGGCTCGGGCGCCACGTCGCCGATCTGGCGGAGCAGGTCGATGAGCTGCTTGGCGTTGCGCACGAAGTCGCCGCCCGAGAGCTCCTCGTCGTCGAGCACCTCGTCGAGGGGCTCGCCCGCGGCCCAGGCGTGGGCCAGGGCGCAGAACCCGGCGTCCGGCGGGCGCGTGAGCGGGAGACCGGCGTGGTGCTCGTCCGCGTTCACTGCCGCGGCCAGGCGCTCGATGTCGCCGAACCGCTCGCGCACCCGGCCCGACGGGAACCACGGCGGAGGCGGCGGCGCGGCGCTGCGGTGCTCGTAGGTGAAGCACGACACGAGTCCGGCGAGGGCCGCCGGATCGAGGCCGTCGAGGGCGCCGGTGGCCAGGCTCTCGGCGATGAGCAGGTCGCTCTCGTGGTAGATGCGGGCCAACACGTCACCGCGACGGGTGAGCTGCCAGCCGTCGAGGTGACCCCACGCCTCCAGCAGCGTGAGGACACGATCGAATTGGCGGGCCAGCGACTCGGTGCGGCCCCGGACCTGCCGCTCGATGTCAGCGACCTCCCGCGCCGCCCGATCGGCCCGCTTGGCGGCGGCCAGGTGGGCCTCGAGGTCGGGGCAGCCCGCCACCGGGTGGTCGACGGTGGCAGGGTCGTTCGCGTCGGCACCACGCGCCGTCGCCCCAACGGGCGCCTGGTGGGTCGCGCGGATCGTGGCCCGGCGCAGCTCGTCGGCCGCGGCCCGCCGGAACTTGTCGTTGTTGGGCGCGTAGGGCGCCGGCAGCTCGATGTGGCCCACGGCCGCCGGCGGGGCCGTGAAATCGTTGGCGCCGAGGGTGAGCACCTTGCGGCCGGTGGTGATCGCCCGCACCCGGACCGCACCCCGTTGGCGGTGGGCCACCGAGAGCACGAGCACCCGATCGTGGCCGTCGGCGGGGATCACGTCCCCGGGGTGAAGCGCGGCCAGCCCGGCCTCCACCATCCCGCGGGGCACCGAGCGCCGGCGCGGCGCCGGCGCCGGCAGCAGGGCCCGGTACTCATCGAGGTCACCCCGGTCGCAGCGGGCCTCGGCCCGCAACTGGGCGACCCGCTGCGAGCGCTTCTCCAGGCGACGCTCCAGCCGCACCACGTCGCGGTCCGCCCGGTACTGGGCGAAGGAGAGGTTCAACAGGTGGTGGGCCTGGTCCGGCGGGTACCGGCGAACCAGGTTCGCGGCCATGTTGTAGGTCGGCCGGAACGCCGACGAGAGCTCGAAGGTGCGGCTGGCGGCCAGCCCCGCGACCTGACCGAACGAGACGAAGGGCGACCACAGCACGATGGCGTGGCCGATGTCGTCGATGCCCCGACGTCCGGCCCGGCCGGTGATCTGGGTGTATTGGCCGGGGGTCAGCAGCTCGTGATGGTCGCCGGTGAACTTCGACAGCTTCTCGATCACCACCGTGCGGGCCGGCATGTTGATGCCGAGGGCCAGGGTCTCCGTGGCGAACACCACCTTCACCAGCCCTTCGACGAAGCAGGCCTCGACCGCCTCCTTGAACGGCGGCACCATGCCCGCGTGGTGAGCGGCGATGCCGGCGTCGAGGCCGGCGCGGAAGCGCGCGTAGCCGAGCACGTCGAGGTCGTCGTCGGTGAGCGGCGCCACCCGCTGGTCGACGATCTCGGCGATGCGCTCGCGCTCGGTGGCCGAGGTCAGGCGCAGCCCGGTGCCGAGCAGGTTGGCGGCGGCGTCGTCGCACGCCGCCCGGCTGAAGATGAAGTAGATGGCCGGCAGCAGCGTGCGGGCAACCAGCTCGTCGACCACCTCGAGGCGTCGGGGCGTGTAGTACCGCCGGCGTGGCCGCCCGCGCCGCGGCCCGGAGCGGACACGCTCGGCGTCGAACTGGTCGCCCTCCGGGTTCGGGCGACCGTCGACGAGGGTCGGCAGGAGCACCGGGGCGTCGGTCTCCCGGTCGCCGACCAGGTACAGGTTGGCCAGCTCGACCGGACGCTCGTGCTCTATGACCGTGGCCGTCGGCCCCCGGATGGTGGCGATCCAGTCGGCCAGCTCGTGGGCGTTGGACACGGTGGCCGACAGGCACACGAGCCGCACGCCGGCCGGGAGGTGGATCATCACCTCCTCCCACACCGGTCCCCGGTAGGCGTCCTGCAGGTAGTGCACCTCGTCGAGCACCACGAACTGCAGGTGGTCGAGGGCGGCCGAGGCGCCGTAGATCATGTTGCGCAGCACCTCGGTGGTCATGACCACGATCGGCGCGTCGCCGTTCACCGCGTTGTCGCCGGTCAGCAGCCCGACCGCGTCGGTGCCGTGGCGGCGCACCAGATCGGCGTACTTCTGGTTGGAGAGCGCCTTGATGGGCGTCGTGTAGAAGATCCGGGCATCGTCACCCCGATCGATCGTGACCTGCACGGCGTGCTCGGCGATCACCGTCTTACCAGCGCCGGTCGGCGCCGCGACCAGCACCGACTGGCCCGCGTCCAGCGCGGCGATGGCTTCGCGCTGGAAGGGGTCGAGGGGGAAGGCGTAGGGGGCGGCCGTCGGGTCGGCCACGTCAGGCTGCGGCCTCGGCCGCCCTGGTCTTGCGCCTGCGCATGAGCTTCCCGATGATGATCGCGATCTCGTAGAACAGCACCATCGGCACCGCCAACACGATCTGGCTGTACGGGTCACCGCTGGGCGTCAGCACCGCCACGAGCACGAAGATGATCACGATGGCCCACCGGCGGGCCGAGGCCAGCTGCTCGGGCGTGACCAGGCCCGCCATCTGGATGAACACGAGCAGGATCGGGAACTCGAAGCCGATGCCGAACGCCAGCATCATGTAGAGGATCAGCGAGAGGTACTTGGCCGGCGAGTAGATCTCCTGCAGGTCGGTGCCGCCGATGTCCTTCAGGAACTCGAGTGCCTTCGGAAGGGTCCAGAAGGCGAGCGCCGCGCCCATGGAGAACAGCACGAGGGCGGACGCCACGAACGGGATGGCGTAGCGGCGCTCGTGCTTGTAGAGCCCCGGGGTGATGAAGCGCCAGAGCTGCCAGAGGATCACGGGCATCGCCAGCGCGATGCCGCCGTACCCGGCGATCTGGAGCCTCGTCTTGAACCCCTCGAGGGGGTCGGTCACGTACAGCGCGCAGTCACCACCGCTGATGTCGCAGTACGGCTGCACGAGGAAGTCGAGGATCTGGTTGTAGAAGGCCCAGGCGAGGATGCCACCCACGACGACGGCGATCACGCACTTGAACAGGCGCGAGCGGAGCTCGGCCAGATGCTCGACGAGCGTCATCCGCTCGTGCTCGTCGCCTTCGTCGACCGCGGTGTCCGCGTCACTCCCCCCCGCCACGGTCAGCGCTCGGGTGGCAGGTCGGGCTCGTTCGTGGAGCCGGCGTCAGCCGTCTTCCCGTCGCCCGAGCCCCCGTCGGCGGCCCCGTTGCTGTCGGCCGCTCCGTTGCTGTCGGCCGCCCCATTGCTCTCGGCGAGCTCGGTGCTGTCGGCGAGCTCGGTGCTGTCGGCGGCCCCGTTGCTGTCGGCGAGCTCGGTGCTGTCGGCGTCGATGACGACGGACTGATCGGTGGGCCCGCCGGGTGACTTGGGCTTGTCGGCCCTCGGCGGCGGGGACATCGAGGGGTCGTCCATGGCCGTCTTCAGCTCCTGCTGGAAGCCGTCGGCGATCCGGCGGAACTCACCGAGGAAGTGGCCCACCTGGCGGGCGGCCTGCGGCAGCTTGTTCGGCCCGAGCACGAGCAGCGCGACGAGGAGGATCACGAGGAGCTCCGCGCCGCCGATGTTGAACACCTGAAAACCCTACCGGCGCGATCGCGCCACGGCGGCGGCGCGGGTGGCATCGACCCGGCGCTGCACCGGCGAGATGGCCGCGCGCTCGTCGGCCAAGGCGGCGATCTGGCGCTGCAGCGCTCGCCGCGAGCGCTCGAGCGACCGGATGGCGGCGAGCACGACGACCGCGCCGACGACGAGCACCACCGGGACCGCCAGCCAGAGCACGGCCGGAGGTTAGCCCTGGGTGGGCGGCGCCGGCGTCAGCGGTCGGAGTCGGACGTCAGCGCCCGGAGCCAGCTGTCGTCGCGGTGGAGCAGGTCGTGGAAGTCGAGCAGGTCGTCGTGGGTGATCGGTTCGCCCTCGCGCGGCTCGTGCAGCTCGGCAGGCAGGACGGACGTGGCCTCCTCGACGCCGGAGGCCAGCAGCAGGTCGATGGTGCGGGGCTCGGCCGACTTCACCACGGTGACCACACAACCGGGGCAACGGAACGAGTACGTGCCCGACCCGTCCTCCGCGCTGATGCGCACCTGGACGTCTCGCGTCGTGAACTCCACGTCGCCGCAATCGGGACAGCTGGCCCGGATGGTTGCCATCGGTTCGCCCCTCCTCTCCTCAACTCCCTCCAGCCATCGGCATCGAAACCGGGCCCCTTGAGCCGGATCTGGCGCGACCTGCGACAATCCCGTGATGGCGACCCGACTCCCCTCCCTCCGGTCGGAGCCCATCGGCTTCGCCCACCGGGGCGGCCGCGCCCATGCCCCGGAGAACACACTCGAGGCGTTCGCGCTCGCGCTGCGCCTGGGCGCCACGGGCCTCGAGACCGACGCCTGGCTCACCGCCGACGGCCACGTGGCCCTCGACCACGACGGCATCGTCGGCCGGCTGCGGCGCCGCGCCCTGTCGGCGTTCGAGCGCCACCACCTCCCCGACCACATCCCCACCCTCGAGGAGCTCTACGCCACCTGCGGCACCGACTTCGAGCTGTCCATCGACGTCAAGCAGCACGACGCTGCCGCGGCCATCGTCGAGACGGCGCGGGCCGCCGGTGGGGGCGCGCTGGGTCGCCTCTGGCTCTGTCACCCGGACTGGCGCACGGTGGCCTCGTGGCGTCCCCTGGCCGCCGAGGTGCGCCTGGTCGACTCCACCCGGCTGCGGCGCATCAAGGAGGGGCCCGAGCGGCGGGCGGCCGCACTCGCCGACGCCGGCGTGGACGCCGTGAACATGCACCACACCGACTGGACCGGCGGCCTGACCACGCTCTTCCACCGGTTCGACCGCTTCTGCCTCGGCTGGGACGCGCAGTACGAGCGACCGCTGGCCCAGTTGATCGACATGGGGATCGACGGGGTGTTCTCCGATCATGTCGACCGGATGGTGGACGCGATACGGGACGCGACGGGGCCCTGACGGGCGCGTCAGGTCAGAGCGTGGAGATGTTGCCCAGCGGCCACACGCGGAAGAACGCCCGCCCCACGATGGTGTCCTCGGCGATCGGGCCGAAGAAGCGGCTGTCGCGGGAGTCGCCGCGGTTGTCGCCCATCATGAACAGGTGGTCGGGGGGCACCTCGACCGGCGGGAAGTCGCCGGTGGTCACCCCTTCGTCGAGGTAGGGCTCGTCGAGCGGCTCGCCGTTGATCAGCACCTGGCCGTTCTGGCCCTCGACGGTGTCGCCCGGCAGGCCGATCACCCGCTTGATGAGGTCGGTGATCTCGCTGTCGGCCTCGCCGGGCGGGCGCTCGAACACCACGATGTCGCCACGATGCACGTCGTGGACCTTGTAGCTGAGCTTGTTCACCAGCACCCGGTCGCCGATGTTGAGCGTCGAGACCATGGACGACGACGGGATGTAGAAGGCCTGCAGCAGGAACGTCTTGATGACGAGCGCGATGATCAGCGCGCCGCCGACGACGACGATCCACTCGACCATGCTGCGGACCGCCGAGGTCCCGCCCCGCTCGTCGGGATCGGGGCCGGCGTCCCCGTCATCGAGCTCGAGGTAGCTGGGATCGGGATGGGTCACGGTGCGGGCAGGCTACTGCACCGCCACGTCGATTCCGTATCGTCGCAACAGACGTGTGGCTGCCTGTGAGCGCACGCCCACGCCCCCGAGCCGCCCGTCCACCTCGACGACTTCGGCCGCGGGCCCGAGCCCGAGCAGAAGCCGCTCGAGCCAGGGCCGTGCGGTCACCCCGAGCGTGATGCGGACCCGGCCGTCCCCCAGCTCGTCGAGCGCGTCGTAGGGGTAGTGGTCCGCCACCCATCGCGCGTCGGCGTCCAGGTCGAGCACCACCCTGGGTGCGTCGGGGCCGGGTCGGAAGGTGTCGGCGACGGCCTGCCCGTCGCCGAGGCCCACGGCCGGCTCGTCGAAGGTGTCGTCCAGCAACTCGGCCGAGCGGATTCGATCGACCCGGAAGATGCGCTCACCGTCGGCCCGGTGGCACCAGGCGGCCACGTACCAGCGCCCCTGGTCGGCGTACACCCGGTGGGTGTCGATCTCCCGGGTCGTGCGGTCGTCCCGGCCGAAGGAGTAGTAGTCGATGACCACGCGGCGGCGCTCCCGGGCGGCGGTCCGCAGCACGTCGAGGATCTCCGGGACCACGTCGCCGGCCAGCTGCACGTCGACCGCGCCGTCGTCGGTGATACCGAGCGACCGGGCCAGCTTGGCCAGCCCTCGCGCCAGTGGGCCGTCGGGGTCGGCCCCCGGTGCGCCCACCATGCTGCGCCCGGCGGCCACCAGGGCCAGCCCCTCCTCGGGGGTCAGTCGCAGCGGGCGCCCGAAGGGTTGGGCCAGGTGGAGCCACACACAGCCGTCCTCGATCACCACGTCGATCAGGGCATCAGGGCTGAACGGGTAGACACCGACGAAGCGCAACATCTCGAGTGCGGCGAGCAGCTCGCGCTCGGCCATGGCGAAGCGGGCGCAGATCTCGTCGACACGGGCTCCCGGGTGGTCGACGATCCACGGCACGACGGAGAGGAGCCGTTGCAGCCGCTCCCCGGCCCCGCGCCGCCCCGTGCCCGTCACGTCGGGCCCTGCGCCAGTGCGGTCAACCACGCCACCATGTCGTCGCGCAGCTCCGGCGGGCCGAGCACCTCGGCATGGTCGAGGAAGCCGAGGACGAGCGATCGGAAGCCCGCACGGTTGGTGACCGGCACCGAGAACACCACCGAGCCGTCGGCCCGTTCGTCCTCCACCGCGTCGTCCCCGAGCTCGTGACGGGCGAGGGCGGCCTGGTCGGCGTCGACGAGGAGCTCGGCCACCACGGGCTCGCCCTCGCCCAGCTGCCAGGCCGCCAGCTCGAGGCCGGGAGTGCTCCCGGGGGGACGGTCGAAGGCGCCGGCGGGACCGACCTCGACCGGGCCCTCGATGCGGTCGAACCGGAAGTTGCGGTCGCCGCCCCGCAGGTGGTCGTGGCCACTCAGGTACCAGCGCCCCAATTGGAAGTCGAGCCGGTGGGGATCCACGGCGCGCTGCTCACCCCGGTAGTCGAAGGTGAGCTGTCGTCGTTCGGCGACGGCCTGGAAGGCCACCACGAGGTTGGGATCCGTGGGCAGCTCACCGAGCGGGGTGACCGCGTCCTCGTCGCCGGTCAGCGGCACCCCGCCGAGCTTCCACAGGCCGCCGAGGCCGTGCGCCCCGTCCACCCGCACGGCGGCCGCCGCGAGGTTGAGCGCGGCCAACTCGTCGGGGTCGAGGCCGGGGTCGTGCAGGTAGTACTCGGAACGGAGGATGCGGTAGCCGGTCACCGGCGGGTCGGTGCCCGGCACGGTCTCGAGCCGCAGCGGTATGCCCATCTCCCGCAGGTCGTCCTTGTCCCGCTCGAACGCCCGGCGGAAGGTGGGCCCGAGTGCGTCGGCGTACCCCGGGACCCGTTCGTGGATCTCGTCGGCACTCAGCGCACGGGGCGTCTCGAGCAGCGCGGCGATCAGGTTGAGCAGGCGTTCGAGCTTGTCCATCACCGGATGAGTTGCGCAGCCAGGGTGCCGGCATCGCCGGCGGCGAGGAAGAACGCCCGATCCTCGTCGGGCCCCCTCCCCATCGTGGTGACGTGCAGCCCGCGGGCGGCCAGCAGGGCCGGCGTGTCCACGGCGTCGACGTCGATCGTCTCGACCCGGCCCCGGGCTCCCAGCAGGGGGTGGGCGGCCACCACGACCTCGGCATGCACCAGGTCGAGCACCGTGCGGCTGTGGTGGCTGACGCCGCGGTGGCGCTCTCGCTGATCGCCCTCGGACACCCGCAGCGCCATCACCGGTCGGCCGCCGAGCGCCGCGGTGGTGTCGAGGACGTGGGCCACTTCGAGCGCGGTGGTCCCCAGCGTGGTGTCGGTGCCCACCACCCCTGGTCCCATGGCCACGACGACCGCGTCGGCGTGGAGTTGGTGTCGCGCCAGGGCGAGGGCGGCGGGCACGTTGACCGCCTCGAGCTGACCACCGAAGGCGTGGCCCGAGGTGACCGTGCCGTCGAGCAGACCGGACTGGGTCATGGTGGCGACGAGGTCGCTGAACACCAGGGGCAGGGAGGCGCCGTCGGTCATCACGTAGACCAGCCGGGCCGATGGGTCGGCGTGCTTGAGGGCGACCGCCACGCAGGGCACCTGACTGTGCACGCTGCAGGCCACCACCGGCATGTCGCCGAGGTCGATCGGCAGGTCGTCGAGGTGCTCCTCGGCCGAGCCGGTGTCGGCCTGGAGGCTCGTGTAGCGGAGCTTCATGATGTGCCCGGGGCCCCGCCGCCGCCACGAGCGCCGGGAGAGGTTCCAGTGCACGACGTGCCACCCCCCCGTTCCGAGCCCCCACTCGACCGCGGTGGTGTTGCACACCACGTCGTCGCCCACCGCCACGTCACCGATCAGGCCCGTCAGGACGTAGGCCCGGGCCGGGCCGCCGTCGTCGGGCACCTCGGGGTCGGCTTCGAGGTCGACGAGCACCCGCTGCAGGCCCTCGCGCTCGGAGAGCACCTCGGCCACCCGGCCGCTACGGAAGGAGGGCATCGACGGTCAGAGCGAGGCGATGAGCTTCTCGACGCGCTCGTCACGCGACTTGAAGGGGTCCTTGCACAACACCGTGCGTTGTGCCTGGTCGTTGAGCTTCAGGTGGACCCAGTCGACCGTGTAGTCGCGCTTGCGCTCCTTGGCCTTGCGGATGAACTCGCCCCGCAGCCGGGCGCGGGTGGTCTGGGGAGGCTGGTCGACGGCCAGGTCGATCTCCTCGTCGTTGCACAGGCGGTCGACCAGGCCGCGCCGCTGCATCCGGTAGAAGAGCCCCCGGTCGCGGTTGACGTCGTGGTACTGCAGGTCCATCAGCGCCACCTTGGGATCCGTGAGGGCCAGGCCGTGCCGGTCGCGGTACGCCTCGATCAGGTTGTGCTTGATCACCCAGTCGCACTCGCGGTCGAGCGAGAGCGGGTCCTTCTCGATGCCGGTGAGGCAGTGCTCCCACATGTCGAGAGCCTGCTGCTCGAGGGGGTTGAGGCCCTTCGTGTCCGCGTAGCGCAGTGCCCGGGTGAGGTACTCGGACTGGATCTCGAAGGCGCTGGCCTCGCGGCCGTTGGCCAGGCGCACCCGGCGGGTGCAGGTCATGTCGTGGCTGATCTCACGGATGGCGCGTATGGGGTTCTCGAGGGTCATGTCCCGGAACGTCACCATGCGGTCCTCGAGCATCCGCAGCAGGATGCTGGTGGTGCCGATCTTCACGAAGTTGGCGTACTCGCTCATGTTCGAGTCGCCCACGATCACGTGCAGCCGGCGGTAGCGCTCGGCGTCGGAGTGGGGCTCGTCGCGGGTGTTGATGATCGGGCGCGAACGCGTGGTGGCGCTCGAGACCCCCTCCCAGATGTGCTCGGCCCGCTGGCTGATGCAGAACATCGCGCCTCTCGCCGTCTGCAGCACCTTGCCGGCACCGGCGAAGATCTGGCGGCTCACGAAGAACGGGATCAGCACCTCGACGTAGTGGCTGAAGTCGTCCTGACGGCTGGTGAGGTAGTTCTCGTGGCAGCCGTAGGAGTTGCCGGCCGAGTCGGTGTTGTTCTTGAACAGGTAGATGACGCCGCGGATGCCCTCCTCGCGGAGGCGCTGCTCGGCGCTGGCCAGCAGCTGCTCGAGGATGCGCTCGCCGGCCTTGTCGTGCACCACGAGGTCGTGGATCGAGTCGCACTCGGGGGTGGCGTACTCGGGGTGGGAGCCGACGTCGAGGTACAGCCGGGCACCGTTGGCGAGGAACACGTTGCTGCTGCGCCCCCACGACACGACCCGTCGGAACAGGTAGCGGGCGACCTCGTCGGGGCTGAGCCGCCGCTGGCCGCGCAGGGTGCACGTCACGCCGTATTCGTTCTCCAGGCCGAAGATCCGGCGGTCCATGGCGTCAACCTACACACGCCCCGCCGGTTCGCAGGGGCGAAGGCCGCGTGATCGGGCCGCGACGGCCCGCCCCGTCAGCTCAGGAGCTCGGCCAGCTCCGCGCCCTCGATACGACGGAACGCCCGCCGGCCGTTGCTGCGGGCCAGCACCGCGACCTCGAGGTCGTCGGCCACGAGGCTGCGGTCGGGGCCGCCGATGGCCTTGGTGGCGGCCTTGAGCGCGTCGGCCAGGGTGAGGCCCTCGCCCCACGCCTCGCCGAGTCGCGTGGCGATGGCGTCGGCCTCGCCCCCGAGCACGGTGAAGTCGGACTCGTCGACCACGGTGCCGTCGTAGAGGATGTGGAACAGGCGGTCGCCCTCCAGGTCGGTGCCCACCTCGGCCACCAGGATCTCCACCTCCATCGGCTTCATCTCGTTGGTGAAGATCTGGCCGAGGATCTGCGCGTACTGGTTGGCGAGGCTGCGAGCGCTGACGTCGGCGCGGCTGAACGAGTAGCCCTTCAGGTCGGCGTGGCGCACCCCGGCGATGCGCAACGAGTCGAACTCGTTGTACTTGCCCACACCGGCGAAGCCGATGCGGTCGTAGATCTCGCTGGTCTTGCGCAGCGTGTTCGACGGGTTCTCGGCACAGATGAGGATGCCGTCGTCGTAGACCACCGCGGCCAGGCTGCGACCCCGGGCGATGCCCTTGCGGGCGTAGTCGGCCCGGTCCTTCATCACCTGCTCGGGTGCGACGTAGAAGGGCATGCTCATGACGAGGCCTCCTTCCCGGACGTCTTCTTGGCGGGCTTGGCGTCGACCTTGGTGGCGATCGGGCCCCGGGTGCCGGTCAGCAGCTCCACCAGGCCCCGGAACCGCTCCGCGACCTCGGCCTCGTCCACGGTCTCGAACCCCGCCGCGGTGATGGTGGCCACGCTGGGGTAGATGGCCCGGACCAGATCGGGCCCGCCGGTGGCCGAGTCCTCGTCGGCCGCCTCGAACAGGGCCGAGATGACGAGGTCGATCACCGCTTCGCGGGTCATCCCCGGGCGGTAGCCGATCTTCACGACCGCCCCCGCGTGCAGGCTGCCGGAGCCCGTGGCGGCGTACTCGCTCTCCTCGTACCGGCCGCCCGTGACGTCGTACTCGAACAGCCGCCCCTCGCCGAGCGCGAGGTCGTACCCCGCGAAGAGGGGCACCACGGCGAAGCCCTGCATGGCGGCCGGCAGGTGGCCCCGCACCATCTGCGAGAGCTGGTTGGCCTTGCCGTCGAGGCTGATCATCGTGCCCTCGACCTTCTCGTAGTGCTCGAGCTGCAGCTGGAACAGCTTCACCATCTCGATGGCGGGCCCGGCCGCGCCGGCGATGGCGACACCCGAGTGGCGGTCGGCGGGGAACACCTTGTCCATGTGGCGGTGGCTGATCAGGTTGCCGGAGGTCGCCCGGCGGTCGCCCGCCATCACCACACCGTCCGCGAACCGCACGGCCACGACGGTGGTGCCGTGGCTGAACGTCAGCCGGTCGGCGTTGGCGTCGCCCGAGGAGAACTCGGGCTGGAGACCCTGGGCGCGCAGCAGGTGCAGGAAACTGGGGCCGGGATCGTCCCCGACCGGGAAGTGCGGAAGCGTCACGGCTCGGAGGCTATCGGTTCGCCGGGGTGTCGCTTCCGTCGTCGGTGACGCCGTCATCGGTGCGGTCGACGCCCTCGGCGGGGGCCCCGGCCCGGTTGCGGACCCACCACACCGCGGCGCCGGTGGCGGCCAGGCCGACGACCATGGCGCCACCGACGAGAGGCAGCGTCGAGTCGCCGCCACTGTCGTCGCCGCCGCCTCCGTCGCCGGTGGCGGTTGCCGCCGACGTCGCGGAGGCAAGCGTGGTCGCGGTGGTCGCAGTGTCGACGGCCCGGAACGGGCCGGTGACCGCGTAGCTGACGCCGCGATTGTCGGGGCCCCCTCGCTGCGAGCCGAAGTACAGGGTGGTGCCGTCGGGGCTGAAGGCAGGACCCGTGATCTCGGACGGGAGGCCGTCGGCGGGCACGCCCTCGTCCACGACCCGCACGAACGGGATCGTGTCGCCTTCGGGCGTGACGATCACGACCTCCATGTTCCCGCCGTCCTCGGCCACGTACAGGTCCCCCGTCCCGGGCTCGAGGGTGATGTTGTCCACGCCCGTGAGCTCGCCGGTGCCGTCGTAGACCACCTCCATCGTCTCGTCCCCGGTGTCGTAGCGGCGCACCTGGTCGTCGCCCTTGGTCGAGAAGTACACCGACCCCTGGTCGAACCACACCCCCTCGCCGCCGTCGAAGGCGGTGCTGTCGGGCACCTGCTCGCGCGTGGGGGCGTCCGCCGCAGACGGATCCGGCACCTCGAGCCAGCTCACCGTCCCGTCCGCGGCCACCTGCGCCACCTCGAGCTCGCCGCTCGACAGGTCGGGGTACGCGTCGGGGGTGAAGCGGTAGAACCGGCCGTCGGGCCGATCCTCGGTCAGGTAGAGCTGCTCGCCGTCGGGGTCGACCGCCACCGCTTCGTGGGGGAAGGCACCGAGCGCGGGGCGGGGCTCGGCGGTGATCTGGCCGCTCGGGTCGCACTCCCACACCAGGCCGCCCTCGATCTCCTCGCAGGACAGCCATGCACCCCAGGGCGTCGGCCCGCCGGCGCAGTTCATCGTGGTGCCCTCGAGTATGCGCTGAGCGCCGACCACCTCGCCGTCGGCGTCGAAGGTGATTCCGCTGGCACCGCCCTCGCCCTCCAATGGATTCTCCGAGTTGACCGCCAGGTGCCATCCCCCGGCGGCGAGCGGGAAGGTGGCGGCACCGTCGGGGAACACCGGCCACGTGTAGCCGGTGCCCTCCACCTCCTCGTCGGACCGGGCCAGCACCCGCGAGCGGAAGCCCTCGGGCAGCAGCAAGCCGTTCCCGTCGGGCGTGCGCCCCTCGATCGACCCGTACGGCCCCTCAGGGCTCCCCTGCCGCGTGGCGGCGCCCACGGGACGCCACAGCGCCGGCGCCAGCACCGCCGCCCCCGACGAGACGGACACGGCACGAAGGAAGTCCCGGCGGCGCATGGCCGGAACCTAGCGTTCACGTGAACGCCCAGGTGAGGCGAGTCTCGGCGTCCGGGAACACTTGTCCCCCGTCTCGGGGGACGAGTGTTCCCAAACCGGCTGTTGATCGGTGCACCAATCGTACGTACACTCGTCTGCGGCGGAGGAGGTGACGACCAGTGGCACCCACAGCGAAAGGCGCCCGCGTGAACCTCCGACTTCGCGTTTCCGACGACGAGTTGATCCGCACTGCTGCAGCCCAGACCGGGCAGAGCGTCACGGACTTCCTCACCGAGTCCGCGGTCGACCGCGCCCGAGAGGTCCTGGCCGATCAACGAGAGTTCGTCGTGGACGAAGCGACGTGGGATCAGCTCCTCGAGATCCTCGACCGACCACCGCGGCCCAGCGCACGAATGGTCGAGCTGCTGGCCCAGCCTTCGCGTATCACCCGCTGAACCGGCCGCCACGTGCGTCTCGCCCGGTTCGATGTCGTCGCGCCCACCAAGGCACGGCGACGAGCCTTCGACTGCGGCGTCGTGGGCCTGAACCAGTGGCTGGCGCAGCAGGCCCGTCAGAGCATGGCATCTCGAGACGCGGTCACCTACCTGCTCCTCGATGGGCAGGACGACCGGAGTCCGATCGCGGGTTACTTCTGCATCGCCGCCGGCTCGGTGATGAGATCCGAGGTGCCCGATGCGTTCGCTCGGCGGGCACCGGATCCGATCCCGGTCATCCGCATCGGCCGGTTCGCCATCGACCGGGATCACCAGGGCAAGGGCTGGGGCGGCCAGCTGCTCCAGCAAGCGGTGCTCGGCGCGATCAGTGCCGGCGAGCTGCTCGGAGCCCGCCTTCTCCTGGTCGACGCGACGAACGACGACGCGTCGGCGTTCTATCGGCGATTCGACTTCGTCGCATCGCCGATCCACCCCCACCAGCTCTTGTTCGACCTTCGCTCGATCGCGAGCGCCTGACCGGGTGGAGCTGCGATCTGAGCGCTACTGGCCGCCCTTTTGGACGTAGCTGCGCACGAAGTCCTCGGCGTTGGTCTCGAGGACGTCGTCGATCTCGTCCAACAGGTCGTCGAGCTCGGCCTTGATCTTCTCACCCGTCTCGGAGGTGGCGGGCGCCTCATCGACGTCGGCTTCCTCGCGGGCGGGGGCGGGCCGGCGCTTCTGCTCTCGTTCGGCCATCAGTCGCTCCTGTCCGTTCGTACGGTGTCCTGCGGATCCCAGTCGGTCACGATCCCAACCGCTCCAGCAACTCGGCGGCGGTCTCGCATTCCTCCACCAACGTACCCACATGGGCCTTCGTTCCACGCGTCGGTTCCATCATCGGGACCCGGCGCAGGGTCTCGGCCCCCACGTCGAACACCAGCGAGTCCCAGTTCGCGGCCACGATGTCGTCGCCCCACTTGTCGAGACAGCGCCCCCGGAAGTAGGCCCGTGTGTCCGGCGGCGGGCTGGCGATGGCGGCGGCCACCTCCTCGTCGGTGCTGAGACGCTCCACGCCGAGGCGCGGGAACAGGGCCTTGGCCGGGCGCAGGTCGTGGTACTGCAGGTCCATGGCCGAGAGACGGGCGTCGTCCCACTCGAGGTCGTGGCGGTCGCGGTAGCCCTCGAGCAGGCGGTACTTGGCCACCCAGTCGAGCTGGTCGGCCAGCACCATCGGGTCGGACTCGAGGTGCGTCAGCACCGACTCCCATCGGGCCAGGACGTCCTGGCCCACCGCGGTGTCGGCGCCCAGGCACTCCAGGCCGGCCACCTCGGCGTACTTCCGGGCCCGGTCGAGCAGCTCCCACTGCACCTCGAGGGCGGTGACCGTGGTGCCGTCGGCCAGCTCGAGCGGCTCGCGCAGGCCCGTGTCGTAGGACACCCGGCGCATGGCGGCCACGGGCGACAGGAAGCGGAACTCGCGGGGCAGGAAGTCGTCCTCGATCATGCTGAGCACCAACGCGGTCGTGCCCACCTTCAGGAAGGTCGAGACCTCGGAGAGGTTGGCGTCGCCCACGATGACGTGCAGGCGGCGGTACTTCTGCGCGTCGGCGTGGGGCTCGTCGCGGGTGTTGACGATGGGGCGCTTGAGCGTGGTCTCGAGGCCGACCTCCTCCTCGAAGAAGTCGGCCCGCGAGGTCAGCTGGAAGCCGATGCTGTGGCGGGAGAGCCCCGGCGCCTCCGTGCCCACCTTGCCCGCGCCGGTGAAGATCTGGCGGGTGACGAAATGGGGGGTGACGTGGGTGACGATGCGCGAGAACGGCACCGAGCGTGCCATCAGGTAGTTCTCGTGGCACCCGTAGGAGTTGCCCTTGCCGTCCGAGTTGTTCTTGTAGACGACGATCTCCTGGCCCTCGGGCAGCAGGCGCCCGGCGGCGGCCATCGACCGGATCAGGATCTGCTCGCCGGCCTTGTCGAACACCACGATCGAGCGGGGATCGGCGCACTCGGGGGTGGAGAACTCGGGATGGGCGTGGTCGACGTAGTAGCGGGCGCCGTTGGTGAGCACGGCGTTGATCAGGTGGGTCTCGACCTCGGGGGCCATGGCCCCCTCGGGGGCGCTGCCGCGTGCGTCGTTGCCGGGTGACTCGTCCTCGAAGTCCCAGCCCACCTTGGCCACCGGGTGGGCGGCGTCGGCGGCGCGGGCCAGCTCACCCATGTAGGCGTTGATGAGGACGGACGAGGCGGCGATGGGGTTGGACTCGCCCGCGCCGCGCAGGACGATGCCGAACTCGGTCTCGAGACCGATGATCTTGGGCAGCGCCATCAGAGACCGGTACCGATCATCCCTAGAGGTACTGGCCGGTGGCCATGCGCTCGATGGCCCGGCCGCCGGTGGTGTCCTCGTCGTCCTTGGTGATGAGGGTGCGCACGTAGACGATGCGCTCGCCCTTCTTGCCCGAGATCTTGGCCCAGTCGTCGGGGTTGGTGGTGTTGGGCAGGTCCTCGTGCTCCTTGTACTCCT
>CAZWMT010000012.1:0-139243 GCA_964635055.1 uncultured Microthrixaceae bacterium
CGTGCCCGTTCTGTTACATCATGATCGACGACGGGGTGAAGGGCGAGGGCCTCGATGACGATGCAGTGAAGGTGGCCGACATCTCCATGCACCTGCTCGAGGCGCTCGAGCGGTCCGAGCAGCCGGTGACCGTCTCCGCTGCGGCCACGACGGACCAGGGGAATGCGGACGGTGCTGCGACGGTCGAGGGGTAGGGACGGCGGCGGCCACCGGGCCGGCGTCGACACCGCCGGCGTGGTGGTGGCCGGCGACGACCCCGACGCCCTCGAGCTGCTCGGGCGCATCCTGGCCGCCACGGGTGAGCCGGTGCAGTTGATCGCCGACAAGGCCTCGGCCATCGCCGCGGTCACCACCCAGCCCCGCCGGGCGTTCGTCGTCACCTTCAGCGGGGGCCACAGCGGCAACCTCTCCCTGGTCGACACGATCCGCCGCCACACCGACGCCGCGGTGCGCTCCACGCCCATCGTGATGCTGGCCGACGACGAGAAGAACCTGACCTACGCGTGGCAGTCGGGGATCGACGCCCACCTGGTGCGTCCGGTGCCCGCCGACGTACTGCTGGCGACGGTGAACCGGGCCATGGCCGCCACCGAGCCCGAGCGCACCGACCACCGCCGCACCGAGCTGCGCCGGGCCCAGGCGGCGGCGCTGGCCGACCCCGACGACGCCTGAGGCGCTTCCGGCCGCCCAGCACCATCGGCACCCGCTCCGGCAATGCGTCGGCCGCGCGGTGACCCCGTGATCCCGATGCCAGGTCAGCGGGGCCGGCGCCGTGGTGTTCTGATCACTCGCCGGAGGCTGCTCCCAGCACGGCGCCGAGGGCGCGCTCGGTGGCGCCGGCGTAGTGACCACCGAACTTGATGGCGTGCACGGCCAGGGGCGCCAACTGGTGGAGCGGCACCCGGTCCTTCCACCCGTCGGCCAGCGGGAACGCCTCGTCGTAGGCGGCGAAGCAGTCGGGCCCGAAGCCGCCGAAGAGGCGCATCATGGCCAGGTCGAACTCGCGGTGCCCGCCGTGGGCGGCCGGGTCGATGAGCCAGTTCACGCCGCCGGCGCCGATCAGCCGGTTCCCCGCCCACAGGTCGCCGTGCAGCCGGGCCGGGGGCTCGGGCGGTCCTCCGAGCTCGACCAGTCGGTCGGCAACCTGCTCAAGGCCCCGGACGGCGCGATCGGGGAGCGCTCCCGCATCCCTGGCGAGGCGGGCGAGCGGGCGCAGTCGGTTGGCGGCGTAGGCCTCGGCCCAGGTGTCGTAGGGCTCGTTGGGCAGACGACGACTGCCCGTGGTGCGGCGGTCCTGCCGCCCGAAGCACGGGGCGCCGGCCCGGTGGAGCGCGGCGAGGCCCCGGCCCAGATCGGCCTCGGTGGTGCTCGCGGCTGCGCCCGCCTCGACCCACTCGAGCACCAGCACCGCCGGCTCCTCGACCACGGCCAGCACCTCGGGGACGGCCACCGCTCCCGCCTCGCGCAGCCACGCGAGGCCGATCGCCTCGGTGAGGAAGAAGCCGGGCGGCGGGCGCCGGTGGGTCTTCGCGAAGACGACGCTCCCCGACGCCAACTCGACCCGGTAGGACTCGGACACGTCACCGCCGTGCACCGGGACCAGGGCCACCACCTCGTCCTCCAGCGCCCGGCCGATCACGTCGGCCGGCGACCCCGTCGGTTCGCCCGGGGACCCGGTGATGGCCACGAGCCACCGTATTCGGAGCAAGGACCACCGGCGGCTTCACGGGCGGCCGAGGCCACTGCCAGGGCCTCCGCCACCGACACACCACGACGTCGCCGGGGCCTCGCCACCGCCCTGACGAGCTCGCACATCGAGGGTGGGCCCGACCGGCCGGACACTCAGTCGGGTTTCGGCATCACCGCCGTGAGATCGCTGCTACGGTCCGTCCCGCCTGTTCACCTGTCTCGTCGGAGGATCCCCGAATGCCCCAGTCAGCCGAAGAATTCCTGGCCTCGCACGAACTGCTCACGCTGGCCACGGCCTCGTCGTCCGGTGAGCCCCACGCCTGCTCGATCTTCTATGTCACCGAGGGCACCACGGTGTTCTTCTCGGTGAACCCCGAGTCGCAGTCGCACAAGAACCTGAAGGAGAACCCCCGGGCCTCCATCGCCGTGGGCGACGCCCCCGACGAGGGCCAGGACGCGTCCGCTGCCCGCGGCATCCAGATCACGGGCAACGTCACCGACATCGAGGGCGACGAGGAGCGCGAGGCCGGCGCCAAGGTGGCGGCGCGCTACTCGTACCTCGAGGACGTGTTCAGCGGCGGCGACTTCTTCCGCCTCGACCCGACCGAGGTCCACTACGTGCACAACGACGAGGCGGGCGACGAGGCCTTCGAGGCCCTCGGCGTCTCGTGGCAGCGCGAGACCGTCCAGTAGAGGGCCGGTAGCCACCGTGCGCGTCATGGTCGTGTCCGCCATCGGGCGCGAGTCGTCGACCTGCTACATCCTCGCCCAGCGCATCGCCAACATCTGCACCGGTCACGGCGTGGAGGTCGACTTCGCCACCCCCACCGAGGTCGGCCTGCCGGTGAACGACGGCAACGTGGCGTTCGACCTGCCCGAGGTCGTGGCCTGGCAGCAGCGCATCGAGCGCACCCACGCCCACCTGTGGGTGTCGCCCGAGTACCACTCGGCCATGACGGGCGGGTTCAAGAACCTGTTCGACTACCTCGACAAGGAGCCGCTGCGGGGCGACGTGGTGGGCCTGTTCGCCCTCGCCGGCGGCGGGATGGCCGCGCTCAACACGCTGAACGGCATGTCGACCATGGCCCGCTCGCTGGGCGCCTGGGTGGCGCCCCAGTACTGCGCGCTCAACTCGAACGACGTCAAGGCCGGCCTCGACGAGCGGGCCGACCGTCGGGTGGCCCGCCTCTGCGAGACCGTCATCGACGCCGGCCAACGCCTCGACGCCCCCGGCGCCGAGGTGGGCGCCGACGACGACCTCCCCCTCGAGTAGCCCCGAGAATCGACGAACTGAGCGCCAATTCCGGCGCGTCGCGCCGGAATTTGCGCTCGCTTCGGCTGGGGGCCGGGCCTCCGGTAGAGTGGCGATCCCTTGCGGGTGTAGTTCAGAGGCAGAACATCAGCTTCCCAAGCTGAGAACGCGGGTTCGATTCCCGTCACCCGCTCCACCAGCGTCCTGGCGGCTCGTCGGGATCTAGGTAGTAATCGACGGGCCCCCGGCCGCGTCCGGGTCGCTCCCGGTCCTCGGCCAACCCGGCGTAGTAGGCGAGCAACACCGGGAGCTTCTCTGCCGTGGCCTTCAGCGTCGTGACACGCATCACGACGACCACGATCCACACCGGCCTCCTGCTGGACCTCCCGTTCGGTCTCCCGCCGACGCCAGTGCACTCGTCTGTACCTCCATGCCGACGTAAGCCCGATTCGAGCCCGCAACTCGACAAGGAATCTGAGATTCCTTCATGCGAGGCAAAAGGCAGCGGACCGCGCCGACCGATCGCAGGCATCATGTGCCGATGGCGAGACGCAGACCGGTCAACCGCTGATGCCGTCGTTGGCCGACCTCCTTCAGTGGTTGCACCCACTCGACTTCGCGGTGCTCGGCCACGGTTGGGCCAGGCACGGCCGTGACTATCTGGTCGTGGTCCAGGACATGCTCGGCTCCGATCCCGGAACCCACGACCTGACCTTCACCCACTGCGTGCGGCTCGACTACGAAACCCGAGTACGTGACGACGTCTGGCCGATCTCATGGTCCGATGAGTTCCTGGACCACCAAGCCTGGCTCGATGCCGGCGCGCCTGACGGCTACGTGTGGGGGACCGATTGGTCGAACGCGTACCCCGGCCTCTCCGTTCCCGACCGATCAGAATTTGCCGAGGACTGGACGCAGCGGCTCGACAAGGAGATGGAAGAGTCCGTCTCGAGACCGACCGATTCCTCCTGTGCCTCGTGTTCCACTCGGTCCTGTAGCGAAAGCTCGTCGACGACACAGGGACCATTTCGCAGGTTCACTTTCCACTCTGAGGTCGCGGTACGCCGGCGGCGGCAGGTCCAACGACCGGCCCAACCAGGCCTAACCGTCGAGCATCACACCGGCGCCTACCTACACCACCCCGCGGGACTCGATCCGGAAGATCCGGCAGTAGCTTGCGGTTCACGGCGCCGCTCGTATGCGACTCAGTGCACGAGCAGTTCTACGCGAGGAAGGCGATGAGCACAGTGAGGCACGAACCGAGTAATGGGTACGAGGACCCGACTCTCAACTACCGCATCACCTGGCGGTCTGTGGACGAAGACGGGACAACGCACGAGCAGGGCTTCACCAGCAGAGATCAGGGTTGGGATTTCTACGAGCAGAAGCGGCGGTCGGCGAGCGCTTGTGCGGTGACGTGGGACCACATCCCGGTAGGCCAGCATCCACGAAACAGCTCAGCCGTGTGAGACGTGGCTATGCCGAGCTCAGGGCCGTTGCAGGGTGAGCAATCGGTTGCGATGCGCCGCGAGCTCTTCGCGTTCGTGTACGAGGACCACGACCGCAGCGCGGTGCGTAGGAAGGCGGAGCAGTACGCCACTCGGCACCTGAACGTCACCTCAGGGGCCGACCTCTCCAACCAGCTGGATGCGATGCTCGATCAGATGACCGACGCCGGCCTCATCACCACACGACCGCGCGATGAGCTCACATCTGCGGGTGAGGAGGAGTGGGCGGCTCTCTATGTGGGGTCGCACCTGACGCACACCTTGACTGCGGCGGTCGAGTCCACGGTCCTGTGGGCCGTCGCGTATCGACCGTGCACGGGTACACCGGACCGGAGGGATGGGATGGTGCGGGTCGCCGCGGAGTACGCGGCGTACACGCACCATCGCGCGCTGTTCGAGCTGCTTGGTCACTCAACGAGTCGCGAGGCACGACAGGTACGCCAGTTGCTCAGGCTGGCGGAGCGCCCGTCCCACAGGCGGGCGAAGAGCCTGCTCGACGAGGTGTGGATCACGGAGATCAATCGGGCTTGCTCCCACGTCGGACGTCGATTGACCGCGCCCGATCCACCTCCCGGCAAGGGTCTACCGGTCCGGGTCGCCTGGCTCACGGCCCGGCTGCTCGAGCTCTGGCGTCGCACTGCCGACGACGAATCAGACTTGCCGCCTGTCATTCTCAGCGCCTGGGCCACGGCACTCCAGGACGCTCAGGCAAGGGGCGACGCCGCACTGGTCGAGCTGTGCGGCTCGACCCGGTCGGCCAGATGGGACCATTCGACTGACCCTTTCGACACCTGGCCGTCAGATCAAAAGGATTGGCCGACCGACCCCGACGACCCCCCACCGCCGGGATAGGCGGTAGATCTCATCAGCGTGTCGCGCAGCCTGGCCAACACCTGGCTGTAGTTCTCGAGCTCGCCGAGCACCTACCCGGTGTCGATCGCGCTGTGGACGCGGCACGCCGACGCGGCGTCCAGCCAGTGTGGGCAACGAACCCAGCCGCCGCCGTCGTGGGAATGGATCGGGCATTGCGATTGGCCCGCGGCCAAGCGCTGCACGACCTCCTCCACCAGGCGCTCCTTCCGCTTGCTCGGCTCGCGTTCGAGAGCAAGCGTTGCGTACGCGAGGTCGAGGTTCCGGTCGGTCCAGAGGATCCACTGGTTCACGAGCGTCCCCGAGTCACCCGCCGTTGTCGGATCCACGAGGTAGACGCCGACGTCAGCGGTGAAGTCCGGATCGGCAAGGTGAGCAGCAAGCCGTGCACGGAACATGTTGGGATGAACATCCGCGTGAAAGAGGTAGTGGGCTGCTGCGTGCGCGAGCCGTTCGTCGTCCAGGGAGAGCTGGTGGTGGGCGACGTCGAGGTCGTTGAGGTCGCGACCTTTGCTCCGCTGCGCAAGGGCTCGGAACTTCGTGGCGATGAGCTCGACCGGCTGGAACGTGAGGACGTCGGCTCCGCCGCGCCACCAGTCCGTCGTAGCGACGAGTTGTCGACGATCCAGCGGCTCGATGGGAGGGACGTCGTCAAGGTTGATCTCGACCTTGATCCGCCGGTTCGTGTCGCCGAGGCTCCTGTAGGCGAACCGCTCCGTCAGTCGGGTCCTCGTGGTCTTCGGGTTCTTGCTCACCTCCAGGCCGATGCGCTCGGCGACTTCACGGAGTCCCGTCCGGATCGTTCGCATGTCGTTGGCTTCGATCGACAGGTCGTACGCGACGTAGTCGAGGTCCTCGCTGTAGCGGAGCGCGGCCGGCAGGAAGAGCTTGTGGAGGCAGGTGCCACCGCGCCAGACGAGTCGATCCCGTAGCTCCGGGTGGGAGGCGATCTCGATGGCGACCCGCGTCATGATGAGGTCTTGCTCGATCTGCTCGTCGTCAGCCCACGGGTGATGTGGGCGCCACGCGTTGAGTGCGTCCAGCGAGATCACACGTCGTCGGCCTCCACCGTCGTGTTCACGAGCACGCCCCAGCGGCCGTCACGGGCGCCCTGGCGCGACCCTTTGGTCGCGAGCAACGTCGGCTGGCCGTGATCGGGGTCGGCCAGCGCGTGGAGCTCACCGAGGTCGAGGTCGTCTCGGACGAGTTCGAGGAGCCAGCCGAGCCGACGCGCATCGGACCGAGATCGTCGGGCGCAAAGGGCGGCGAGTCGACCGCCGGCGAGGTCGGGCAGCTCGGCGAGGATCGTGGCTACGTTCGACAACCCGCCGGCCAGCTGCGGGCGAGCAACGAGATCGACAGCAGTGAGGCATGGCGAGGCGACGTCGACCATCGTGCGGGGACCCGCAACCCGTCGGACCTCCTCTCGCTCGATACGCGTCGATGTGTGGAAGCGGAGCCGAACCCGATCAACGTCACGGTCGAGCACGTGGCGCGAGGTCACGACATCGAAGACCTGGGGCGCCTGGTGAGCAGCGCCCCACCACTGCGCAGCGGCTGCAAGCGCGATGTAATAGTCGACGTCGAGGTGCTTCATCATCGGGTCGATGAAGTGAGCCGCGGGAACGACGCCGGACGGCCGATGCTCGGCCGGAACGATCACGTAAAGGCCGCGGGCCGGTGAGAACACCCGACTCCGATCGGTGGCGTACTTGAGCGCGCCGTGAACCGAGTTGGTGGACGCGCCGGTCCGTTCCTTGATGTCGGCGACGGTGAAGGTGCTCTTCCCTTCGGCGAGGAGCTGGTCCCACAGGTTGGTGTAGTTCACCGACTTCACGAAACTAAGGATAACTCCAAGTTTGCGCTATATCTATGAAACTGTGGATCCACCTAAGTCTCGACGATTCTCACTGACCCAGCAGTGGCCGAGACCGGTGACGGCATCATCGGTTCCGGGAAGGGCTCGCGCGAGTGCCCGATGACGTGTCTCGACAGGTTCGCGTCGGGTCACGAGCTTCACGCCGTGGCGAGGCGACGTTCCCGGAGGGCGGCGAACTCGATGGCGGCCCGGACGTGCTCGGGCGTGAGCTCCGGGAAGTCGGCGACGATCTGCTCGGTGGTCATCCCCGACGCCAGGTACTCGAGGACGTCGTAGACGGCGATCCGGGTGCCGATGAAGCACGGCTTGCCGCTACGCACACCCGGGCGGGTCTCGATCACCGTGGTCAGATCCATCGGATTGAACGGTACCCCCACCCACCGGACTACGGGCAGAGGGTTCCTCGCGACGGTATAGCTGAGTACCCGAGCCGGAGGCGGCGTGACCCTAGCGTGACCTTACGGACGGACATCACCGGTCACAGGGCGACACGCACGGACACGCCGCATCACTGCTGACCTGGGCAAACGGACGAATCCCCTGGTCAGGCGGCCCCCTCCGATCAGCTTCCCAAGCTGAGAACGCGGGTTCGATTCCCGTCACCCGCTCCAGTGCCAAGGCCCCGGATCAGCCGGTGTTCTCGCGGCTGAACGTCTCGACCATCGGGTCCGCCCTACCGCTCCGAGCCCGAAGCCTCGATCGTCGCCCAGCGGACGCTCTCGGATTCCAGGACTCCAGGGAGAACCCCTCCGATGCGGGCGGGGACAACCAGACCTCAGCGCGAAGCGTGAGGCCGGCGGCAACGGCCTCGAGATTCAGGAGGTTCAACTGGGCGTGCCTGCGAGCGAGATGCGCGCATGGCTCTCGGTGCCTTCTCGACGCTGGCCCATCAGACCGATGTCGCGCGATGCACCGCGCCCGTCTCCGTTCTCGACATCATCCAAGGTGATCGACGGGCCTTCGGGCGCATCGACGCCGCTGCCTCGCAGAGCCGAACTCGACCGAGGTCTACTGTGTGCTCCGGCCGGGTGCTCGAGAAGGACGTGTCAGGTGGCTGATGGTGAACTCGAGCGGATCGAGCAGGAGGTGCCGCCGACCGAGGACGAGGTCGCAGTCTTGCGCAGCGGCGGGATCCTCATCCTGGACGGGCCGCAGGCCGTCATCGATCGGCTGATCGCCGGCGATCCGGCATTGCGAGCGGCGCGGCCGGTCGAGCCGTCGTCCGCCGCCGGCCTTGGCGCGCTCGCCTCCTTGGTACCGCTCATCGGCTCCGTCGGTGGGTCGACCCAGACGGTGTTCCAGCTCGACGCGGTGGGCCAGGCGCTGTACGAGTCCGGCACCCTGTCCGCCGTCGGTGACGGGTTCTACCGGCTGTTCGGACGGGCGGCCAACGGGATGATCTCCGACCATGGCGCCCTGAAGCCGCTGGCCATGGCGCCGCAGCAAGCCATGGCGGCGCAGCTCGCGGTCGTGACCCTCGCCCTCACGGCGGCCATCAAGGAGGTGCAGGAGGCCGTCGAGCGGGTCGAGGAGAAGGTCGACCTCCTCCGAGACCTCCTCGAGGCCAACCGCGACGGTGAGATCATCGGCGCGAACCGGGCGCTCCGGCGCCGGGCTCAGCAGGTGGGCTTCGACGGAACGATGTCGGACGCCGACTGGCACTCCATCGACGACATCGGTGTCGAGGTCGAGCAGCAGATCGAACGGCTGCGGTCGTTCATCCGCAAGCGGCTCGCCGCGGCCGAGGACGAGGGTCGGAAGATCTCAGGTCGCCTCGAGGCCGTCGAGCACGCGCGCGACGTGTCGGAGACCCTCGCGCTGCTCGTGGTCGCCCAGGACAGCCTGTTCCTGTTCCAGCAGCTGCGCGTCCTGCGCATCAAGGCCACTCAGCCTGAGTACGCCCCGGCGGCGATCGACGAGGCTCGATCCCTCCTCGACCAACACTTCGAGGAGGACGCCGACCTCGTGCTCCGCGTACGGACGCTGGTCGCCGAGCGGGTCGAGGTCGAAGCCCTCGAGATGGTGCACTTCCTCACCGCGGGGTCCATCGTCCGGTTGGCCCCACAGGTCGACAACTCGCTCTCGTGGTTCGCGTCGCAGCGGCGGTTGCCGTACGAGACGATCGAGGTTCCGCCCCTGCCTCGAGCGTCCGAGGTGGTCGACGAGGCCCGCGAGCGTGGCCTCGCGATCGCATCGGGAGGCAGGCAGGCGATCGGAGATCTGGCCGGCAGGATCCGCGACCGCGGCGGGGAGGGGGCCGGCGCAACGGGGATCGGCGCCGGACAGGCCGCCGAGGCGCTCCCGACCGGGACCGGGACACCAGCGCCCGCTGATCCTGACGAGGGCACGGGACGCTTCTCGAAGCTGCGGTCCGCCGCCATGTCTCGAATCCGCCCTAGGGCCGATGACAGCGCCACGGCCGGGGACCAGCCGTCGAACCCGGCGGACGGCGACTGATGGCGACACCGGCGAAGCGCCCTGCGGTCGGGAAGGGCAGAGCGGCGGTGGACCGACTGACGGCTCAAGCCCTCAGTGCCCTACAGGACCCGAAGGTTCGCGCCGAGCTCGTCGAGCACGGTCGTGCGGTCGTGGAAGCGACCCAGCAGTGGATAGCGGACCGAAAGAAGCGCGAAGGCCCGTCGTTCACAGATCGGTTGGCGGAGAGGGTCGGCGGCCGTTTCGGCCAGAAGGGTCTGGAGCGTCGAGCCGCCAACCTGCGCGCCGCCGTGACCGCGCTCTCCGCCGATTCGCCCACGCTGGCGGTGTCACTTCGCCCCGTGATGAAGTCGCTCGACGACGTGGCCCGGCTGCTCACGGTCGCCGCCGCGCTGCCGTTCGCCAAGCGGAAGCGGGCACACATGAAGATCGACGATGTACTCGACGAGCTCGAATCCGGCTTCTTCGATGCCACGCTCGAAGCAGCCCGCCCCGACCCGACCGACGAGTGAGCCCCGATCGCAACTGACGTGCCGATCTGGATCCGCCCGGCGGCGCGACAGCGGGAGGGGCTCGACCGAGCGTGGCGGTTCGCCGAGCGGGCCGCGACCGCGGGGCCCGAGGGTCGCTGGTGACCGGCGGCGCGACCAGGAGAAGGCCGATCTCCGCCGGCGCGAGCGGTCTCCCGACGCCGATACCCTCAGCGATCAATGCCCGCTGGGGATCTCGCCACCCGACCGCCCGCCGCCGGGCCGACCGCCACCGGGCCGGGCGAGGACACCGCTGACGAACCGGCAGCCGTGGGCTTGGGGCCGCTACGGGGCCGGTCGATGCTGGTCCGGCTGCTCGACTCGCACCTGCGCCCGTACCAGGGGCTGTTGCTCGCCGTGGTCGGGCTGCAGTTCGTGGCCACGATGGCCACGCTGACGCTGCCCAACCTCAACGCCGACATCATCGACAACGGCGTGGTCACGGGCGACACGGGCTACATCTGGCGGGTCGGCACGATCATGCTGGTCATCACCCTGGTGCAGGTCTGCTTCGCGGTGGGCGCCACCTACTACGGGTCGAAGGCGGCGATGGCGTTCGGGCGCGACGTGCGCGGCGATCTGTTCGAGCAGGTCACCGACTTCTCGGCCCAGGAGGTGGGCCACTTCGGGGCACCGTCGCTGATCACCCGGATCACCAACGACGTCACCCAGGTGCAGGTGCTCGTCGTCATGAGCTGCACCATGTTGATCGCGGCGCCCATCACCATCGTGGGCGGGGTGATCATGGCGATCCGCGAGGACGGGCCACTGTCGCTGCTGCTGCTCGTCAGCGTGCCCGCTCTCGTCCTCAGCGTGGGCAGCGTGGTGGTGCGGATGGTGCCCCAGTTCCAGGCGATGCAGTCCCGCATCGACCGGGTGAACGAGGTGCTGCGCGAGCAGATCACGGGCATCCGGGTGGTGCGGGCGTTCATCCGCGAGCCCGAGGAGTCGGCCCGGTTCGCCATGGCCAACGACGACCTCACCCTCACGTCGCTGCGCGCCGGTCGCCTCCAGGCCTTCATGTTCCCCAGCGTGATGGTCGTCCTGAACCTGTCGAGCATCGCCGCGGTGTGGTTGGGGGGGAACCGCATCGGCGCGGGCGACATGCAGATCGGCGCGCTGATCGCGTTCCTCAGCTACCTCATCCAGATCCTGATGTCGGTGATGATGGCGACGTTCGTGGCCATGCTCTGGCCGCGGGCGGCAGTCTGCGCGGACCGCATCGAGGAGGTGCTCGACACCGAGTCGTCGGTGGTCCCACCCGAGCACCCCGTCACCACGCTCCCCGAGCGCAACACCCTCGAGCTCACCGACGTGGCCTTCTGCTATCCGGGCGCCGAGTCGCCCGTGCTCTGCGACATCAGCTTCCGGGCCGAGCCGGGCACGACCACCGCGATCATCGGAAGCACGGGCGCGGGCAAGACGACATTGCTCAACCTGATCCCCCGGCTCTTCGACGTCACGTCGGGCCGGGTGTGCGTGGACGGGATCGACGTGCGCGACCTCGATCTCGAGGTGCTGTGGAGCCGGATCGGCCTGGTGCCCCAGAAGCCGTACCTCTTCTCGGGCACGGTCGCGTCGAACCTGCGCCAGGCCGACCCCGACGCCACCGACGAGGAGCTCTGGCAGGCACTCGAGATCGCCCAGGCCAAGGACTTCGTCGAGGCCATGCCCGACGGGTTGGACAGCCGCATCAGCCAGGGCGGCACCAACGTGTCGGGCGGCCAGCGTCAGCGGCTGGCCATCGCCAGGGCGATCGTGCGCAAGCCCGGCATCTTCTTGTTCGACGACTCGTTCTCGGCGCTCGACCTGGCCACCGACGCCCGCCTGCGGGCCGCGCTGCGGCCGCTTATGGCCACCACCACCGTGTTGATCGTCGCCCAGCGGGTGTCGACCATCATCCACGCCGACCAGATCCTGGTGCTCGAGGACGGCGAGACGGTCGGCCTGGGCTCGCACCGCGAGCTGCTGGCGACGTGCCCCACCTACGCCGAGATCCTCGAGTCGCAGCGCACCGAGGAGGACGTGGCGTGAGCGAGCGCGACGGCGAGGACAAGGACGACGCCGAGCTGGTGCGCGAGGCCCGGCCGGTCGCGGCCGGGAGGTGGTCGTCGGCGGGCATGCCGATGGAGCGCTCGGCGGATTTCGCAGCATCGACCCGCCGTCTGCTGGGACGCCTGCGGCCCGAGCGAACGGGCGCGGTGTTCGTGCTGCTCTTCGCGGTGATGAGCGTGAGCCTGTCGGTCACCGGGCCCCGGATCCTCGGTCGGGCCACCAACGTGATCGTGCAGGGGGTCTTCGGCACGGGCGGCATCGACTACTCCCAGCTCCACCGCCTGCTCGCCCTCGCCGCGGCCGTCTACCTGGTGTCGGGCACCCTCTCCTACTTCCAGTCCTACGTGCTGGCCGGCGTGGTCCAGCGCACGATGCGGCGCCTGCGCGCCGAGGTCGAGGAGAAGATCCACCACCTGCCGCTGTCGTACGTGGACCGCCACGCCCGCGGCGACCTGCTCAGCCGGGTGACCAACGACATCGACAACGTGGCCCAGAGCCTGCAGCAGACGCTCAGCCAGATGCTCACGTCCACCCTCACCATCGTGGGAGTGATGGTGATGATGTTCACCATCTCGTGGGAGCTGGCCCTGATCACCCTGCTCACGGTGCCGCTGTCGCTCTACACGGTGCGGGCCATCGCCCGGCGCTCGAAGCCCCGCTTCATCGCCCAGTGGCGCCACACCGGCGCACTGAACGCCCAGGTGGAGGAGGCGTTCACCGGCCACGCCCTGATCCAGGTGCTGGGCCGCCGCGACGACGTGCGCCGGACCTTCGACGAGAAGAACGAGGAGCTGTTCCGCGCCAGCTTCGGCGCGCAGTTCATCTCGGGCACCATCCAGCCGGCGATGATGTTCTTCGGCAACCTCAACTACGTGGCCATCGCCGTCATCGGCGGCATGCGGGTGGCGTCGGGCACGATGAGCATCGGCGACATCCAGGCCTTCATCCAGTACTCGCGCCAGTTCACCCAGCCGCTCACGCAGTTGGCGTCGATGGCCAACGTGATGCAGTCGGGCATCGCCTCGGCCGAGCGGGTGTTCCAGCTCCTCGACGCCGAGGAGGAGCCCGCCGACCCGGTCACGCCCGTCACCGAGCCGACACCTCGCGGCCGGGTGGAGTTCGACCACGTCCGGTTCTCGTACCTGCCCGACACGCCGCTCATCGAGGACCTGACCTTCACCGCCGAGCCCGGCCAGACGGTGGCCATCGTGGGTCCCACCGGTGCCGGCAAGACCACCCTGGTCAACCTGATCATGCGCTTCTACGAGCTCGACGGCGGCCAGATCCGCCTCGACGGCCACGACACCGCGCAGATGACCCGCCGGGAGCTACGCGGCAACATCGGCATGGTGCTGCAGGACACGTGGCTGTTCGGTGGCACCATCCGGGAGAACATCGCCTACGGCGACTTCGACGCCACCGACGACCAGATCATGGCCGCGGCCAGGGCCACCTACGTCGACCGCTTCGTGCACTCGCTGCCCGAGGGCTACGACACCCACCTCGACGACGAGGGCACCACGGTGAGCGCCGGCGAGAAGCAGCTCCTGACCATCGCCCGCGCCTTCCTCGCCGACCCCACGATCCTGATCCTCGACGAGGCCACCAGCTCGGTCGACACCCGCACCGAGGTGCTCATCCAGCACGCCATGGCCGCGCTGCGCTCCAACCGCACCAGCTTCGTGATCGCCCACCGGCTCTCCACGATCCGCGACGCCGACATCATCCTGGTCATGGAGCACGGCCGGATCGTCGAGCAGGGCAACCACGAGGAGCTGCTCGCCGCCGGCGGCGCCTATCACGACCTCTACCAGGCCCAGTTCGCCGCGGCGGCCGCCGAGGTGGCCTGACCCGGATCAGCCGAGGACCATCCCTTCGGCCGCCGCCGACGGGGGGACGTCGGGCAGGCGGCTCATGCGGAACGAGTTGGCCAATCCCAGCAGGCCGGCGATGATCGGCACCAGGAGCGCGACCTGGAGCGACCGATCTCGGGCTTCGGTGTTGATGTCGAGGATGGCCGCTTGGACCTCGGGCGGCTCGTCCACCAACAGCGCCTCGAGCTGGGTGTTGCTCATCACCTCGGCGTCGGTCTCGAGCGTGTCCGAGATCTGCGCCTGCTGGTCGGCCGGGATCACCGTGCTCTGGTCGGTGAGGTTGGTGAAGCTGAACGCCAACGCCGCCAGCATGACGCCGCCGGCCATGGCCAGGCCGAACGAGAGCCCGAAGGACCCACCCGCCGAGTTCACCCCGGCTCCCTCACTCACCCGCTCCTCTTCGAGGGGGCCGAGGGTGTAGTTGTTGAGCTGCGACACCAGCAGGCCCAGGCCCGCCCCCGCGATCACGAGCGGCACGACGAGCGCCCACCCGGACTCGGTGCGGGGGACGATGGGCACGATCAGCACCATCCCGACGGTCGTGAGGGCGAACCCCACCCGGATGACGGTGCTCGCTCGCCGGCCCCCCGAACGCCTGCCCGCCAGCACGGCGACGCCGAACATGGTCAGCGACAGCGGCGCCAGCGACAGGCCCGCCTGCATCGCGTTGTACTCCAGGGTCATCTGCAGGAAGAGAGGGAGCACGATCATGGCCCCGCCGAGGCTGATCTGCTGCAACATCTGGGCGGTGATGCCCAGCCGGAAGTGCAGGTTCCGGAACAGGTCCGGGTCGAGCAGCGTCAGCTTCCCCTGCCGCTTGCGGCGGGTCAGCCACCAGGCCAGCGACCCGAGTCCCACCGCCCCCACGGCGATGATGGCCACGACGAAGCCGCCGCCCTCCTGCCACACCAGGATGCCGAGCACGACACCACCCATGCCGACGACGGACAGGATCGCCCCCACGACATCGATGTGACGGGGGCCCAGGTACGGGACGTCCTTCACCAGCCGGACGCCCGAGAGGACCACGAGGATCATCACCACCTCGAGGCCGAACCCCACCCGCCACGACAGGAAGGTGGTGACGAACCCGCCGAGCAGGGGACCGACCGCGGCGGCGATGGCGGCCGCCGCGCCGACGAGCGCATAGGCCTTCTTCTGGGCGGCACCTTCGAAGTTGCCGTGGATGAGCGACTGCATGGCGGGCAGGAGGAGCGAGGCGCCGAGGCCGCCGATCACCGCCCAGAAGATGACGACGGCGGTGAGGCTCTGGGTGAGGGTCATGGCCGTGGCGCCGACGGCGTAGGCGAGGAGACCCACGACGTAGGCGCGCTTGCGCCCGATCAGGTCGCCCACCTTGCTGTTGATGAGGATGAACGCCGCCGACACCAGCGCCTCGAGGGCGATGGCCGACTGGACACCGCTCGCGGTGGTGTCGAGGTCCTCCACCACCGCCGAGATCGACACGTTCATCAGCGACGTGTCCACCACGAGCACGAACATCGCCATGGCCAGCAGCAGGGCGAGGCGGCTGTCGCCCGTGCCCTCGTCAGCGGCCGGCTCGGTCGTGGGACCCGTCATCGTCACAGACTAGGGAGGACGAGGTCTCGACGCTCGCGATACCCCCCAGTGTATGACCTTCGGCCCTGGTGACCGGCGGGCGGCACGGTCACGATGGGTGCATCAAGCCATCGGGACCCAACCAACGGAGCACACCCTCATGAGACTGAACATGGGCACCACCGACCGCATCGTCCGCGCCGTGGTCGTCGCCCTCTTGATGGACGGTGGCCCGGCCAGTGTGTGGGCGCCCCGCGCCCTCGAGGCCTTCCACGAGTTCTCGAGCTGACCGCCCGGTCCTGCGCTCCCCGCCCGGGGGGACCGGGCCGGTCGCCCCGTCAGCCGTCGAAGGTCGTGGGCCGGCCGAGGACGACGCCCCACAGTTGGCGCAGGCTCTCCCGCCAGCCCAGCGAGCGGGCCGCCGGCGAGTAGCCGATGGCGTGGTGGGGCAGGCGCACGCGCACCGGCACCGGGCGGATCGAGAACCGCAGTGGCCCGTCCATCACCTTGGTCTCACCGTCGAGGCCGATCTCGATCGGCTCGCCGGAGGTGACCTCGAACGTGTCCGTCGCCCACGAGTTGTACCCCTCGAAGCGCTCGGGATGGCCCCCGGCCAAGGCCGCGAGGAACGCCCCGGCCGCACCGGGCTTGTCGAGCACCAGCGAGACCACGCCGAGCTGGTGGGTGTCCATGCGGGGGCGGCTGCCCTGGGTGGCCACGGTCGAGCCGTACGGGTTGTTGGAGATCTGGACGATGTGGGCGCCGCGGTGCTCGGCGCCGTCGGGGCCGGTGAACCGCAGGTCGAAGGGCTGGGACTCGGGGCCCAGCACCTGAGGCAACGTCGCCAGGGTGGTGTCCACCTTGGCGTCGCGGTACTCGGGTGAGCGCACGATCGCGGCGTACACCCCCAGCGACACGTTGTTGACGAACACGTGGCCGTTCACATCGGCCAGGTCCATCTCGCGCTCGACCGCCTCGCCGTACGCGTCGAGGGCGCCCACCACGTCGTCACGGTCGAGGCCGAGGTCGAGGGCCAGGTGGTTGCGGGTGCCGGCGGGCACCACCACCATCGGCAGGCCGAGCTCGGCCGCGACCGTGCCCACCATGGCCTGCGACCCGTCGCCGCCGGCCATCCCGAGGACGTCGACGCCACTCTCTGCCTTCTCGCGCACGGTGGCCAGCCAGTCCATTCCCGCCCCGAGGACGACCGGCTCGATGCCCCGCTTCTTGCACTCGTCGACCAGGTGGTTGCTCTCGGCCTTGCCGCCGCCCGACTTCAGGTTCATGAACAGCACGCCGCGCTGCGCTGCCGGCACCGGCGTGCCCGGCGTGTCGGTCTGCGACAGTGCGGTCACGGTGGTGCCCAGCGCGTACTTCGCCAACGCCACGGCGGCACCGATGGCGGCGACGCGCACGATCAGGGAGACCACGATCAGGCCCTCGCCGGCGACGACGCTGACCAGCAGCGCCACCACGAGCACGGCGGCCACGACGGCTGCAGTGACCCGCCTGCGGCCTTGCCGGGTCAGCGCGAGCCACGCTGCGGCCACCAGCGCCACGAGCAGGACGAACTGGACGACAACCCGCAGCGGGTCGTTGACCACCCGCACCAACGTCGCCACGGCCACCGCCAGGACCAGCACGGGCGCGACGACGGCAGCCAGCCGCCGCGACCCAGCCGGTTGCTCGTTCGACGTGCTCATGACGTTCGTCTCCTCACCCGCGGTCACCGGACAGCGCACCGCTCACCCGGTGGTGACCCTGCGTGCACCACCGAGCGATCACCACCGATACTGGCATTCGACGGCACCCGAGTGACACTCCCGCGCCGCTCGTCCGCTCGCCCGCCCCAGCCGCCGTCGGCACCCGGGAACGATCCGCAGTGGGCCCCGCTCAGTAGCGCTCGGGGATGTACCGCAGCGGAAGGTCGTTCTCGCGCGGGTCGGCCGGCGTCTCCCGCTCGGGCAACGTGACCGTGCGGTGCTCCGGCGGCTCGTAGGGAACCCGATCGAGGAGGTGCGAGATGATGTTCAGCCGCGCCCGCTTCTTGTCGTCCGAGTGCGCCAGGTACCACGGCGCCCAGGCGGTGTCGCTGGCGGCCAGCATGTCGTCTCGGGCCTGGGAGTACTCGTTCCACCGCGTGTACGACAGCAGGTCGAGGTCGGACAGCTTCCAGATCTTGCGGGGGTCGTCGATGCGGCTCTGCAGGCGCAGGGTCTGCTCCTCCGGGCTGACCTCGAGCCAGTACTTGAGCACCAGGATCCCCGAGTCGACCATGGCCTTCTCCACCCCGGGGACCATGTCGAGGAACCGGGCGGTCTCGTCGGGGGTGCAGAACCCCATGACCCGCTCGACCCCGGCCCGGTTGTACCAACTCCGGTCGAAGATGACCACCTCGCCCGCGGCCGGGAAGTGCGGCAGGTAGCGCTGGACGTACATCTGGCTCTTCTCGCGCTCGGTGGGCGCCGGCAGCGCGACGACCCGGAACACCCGGGGGCTCACCCGCTCGGTGATGGCCTTGATGGTGCCGCCCTTGCCCGCGGTGTCGCGGCCCTCGAAGGCGATGCAGATCTTCGCTCCCGTGGCCTTCACCCATTCCTGCATGGCCACCAGTTCGCCGTGCAGCACCTTCAGCTCGCGCCGGTACTCCTTGTTCTTCATCTTCCCGGGCTTCATCGTCTCTGGCGTCATCGTCTCGGACGTCGTCGTCTTCGTCTTCGCCCGCGGCCGATCGTGCTCGCCGTGCTCCTTCTTCTGCTTCTTGTGCTTCTTGTGGCTCTTGGTCATGTCGGGCTCCCTCGGTCGGCCGGCGTCACCACGTCGAGAAGGGGTGGTGGGCCAGATGCTCGTTGTAGTAACGCTCGTCGTCGGTGACCTCCGTGCCGCACCAGGACGGCAGCGCCACCTCGTCCTGCTCGTCGGCCACCTCCACCTCGGCAAGGACGAGGCCCTCGTTGGCACCCTGGAAGACGTCGACGGTCCACTCCCTGCCGTCCGGGCCCGTCGCCGGGTACCGGGTCTTGGCGACGACGTGGCCGTCGCAGGCGTCCAACAGCAGTTCGGCCACGTCGCGATCGATCGCGCACTCCGCCTCGCGCCGGGTCATGCCGCGCCGCGGGCCCTTGACCGTGACCGTGTAGCGGTCGCGAGCCGCCACGAGTCGCACGCGCACGCTGAGGCCGGAAGCGTTCTCGAGGTACCCCTGGGCCAGGTCGGCGCCCCGCCCGCCCGCGGCGGCGACGACCGCTGGTGGGTCGGCCACCAGGAACTTCCGCTCGCGCTCGTAGCCGTCAACCATCACCGCCAGGCTATGACGACCCGGTCGGTCCGATGGCCGCACACCCGTCCGGCCGCCGGCCGCCGGCCGCTCGGCCGGGAGCGGGCACCCGCTCGTGCCGCCCGGCGAGCACCCGTGCCGTGGAGTACGGTCGTCGGCGGCGCGGTGGGACGCGCGACCTGACCGGATCACTGGCGCGAGGTGGGGACATGAGGCCGAGGGCGAAGATGCGACGTGGTGTCGTTCGGGCAGTGGCGGTCGGGGCCGTGCTGACCACGGGCCTGCTGGCCGCGACGGCGGCGCCGGCCGCGGCCGACAACCCCCCGGTGTTCCTGGCCAAGTGGGGCACACTCGGCACGGGCACGACGCAGTTCGACACCCCGTCGGCGCTCGCCATCGGCCCCGACGGTGCCATCTACACCATCGACTCGGTCAACAGCCGGGTCCAGAAGTTCACCGCCAACGGCACGTTCGTGCGCCAGTGGGGCCGGCCCGGCACGGGGCGGGCGCAGTTCACGAACCCCGAGGGCATCGCGGTCGCCTCGGACGGCACCGTCTTCGTCAGCGACGACGGCGACCGCATCCAGACCTTCACCTCGGACGGCGCCTTCATACGCCGCTTCGGCCAGACCGGCAGTGCCCTCGGACGGCTGTCCGACCCCGCCGGCCTCGCCGTGGACGAGAACGACAGCCTCTACGTGGCCGATCGCGGCAACAACCGCGTCCAGAAGTTCCGGGCCAACGGCCAGTTCCTCAACGCCTTCGGGGTTCCCGGCGGCGCCAACGGCCAGTTCAACGCCCCCTCGGCGGTGGCCGTCGACTCGGAGGACCACGTGCTGGTCGCCGACACGGGCAACCACCGCGTGCAGGTGTTCTCGCTGTTCGGCTCGTTCGTGACCGCCTTCGGCGGCCAGGGGACGGGCAACGGCCAGTTCCAGTCCCCGCGTGGGCTGTCCGTCGACAGCACCAACCACGTCTTCGTGGCCGACAGCGGGAACGACCGCGTGCAGGAGTTGACGAACAGCGGGGCGTTCGTGTCGACCTGGGGCAGCACCGGGTCGGGCAAGGGCCGCTTCCACAACCCGACGGCCACCGCGGTCGACCGCCAGGACGACGTCTACGTCACCGACGCCGGCAACCACCGCGTCCAGGAGTTCGGGCCCGTCCCCCAGCCCGACGGCAGCATCCGGCTGGGCACGACCGGCGACTTCGCCGGCGACGGGATCTACAACACCTCCGGCCGCGCCCAGACGGCCAGCGCCACGGCGTCACGCGGGGCGGCGGTCACCTTCGACGTCTCGATCGGCAACGACGGCCCCTTCCCCGACGAACTGCGGCTGCGGGGCGGGGCATCGACCCGTTCGTACACCGTGCGCTACGCGATCGGCGGCACGAACATCAGCGCCGCGGTGAAGGCGGGCACGTTCACCACCGGCTCCCTCGTGCCGGGCGAGGCCGTGACCGTGCGCATCACGGTCACGGTGGGCTCCGGGGCACCGGCCGGTTCCAGCCTGAGCGCCACCCTGAAGGCGACGTCGGTGCTCGACCCCACGCGCCTCGACGTGGTCCGCTTCGTGACCGCCCGATCCTGACCGGCCGCCGCACCCACGCCACCGCGATGACCAGGTCGACGGGCTGTTCCACGGTCCGGCCATGAACGACGCCGGCACACCCGAGGATCGTGACGACGACCGACGCCGCATCGAGCGTCTGGAGCAGGCGGTCGACCTGCTGGCCGACGCACTCCTGGAGGCGCTGCACTCGGGCCGACCCCAGAGCGAGGACGCCCGCACCGCGGTGCACCGCGCCCGCCAACTCGTGCGGCGAGGATGATGCGACCGGTCGGGTCCTTCGGCTCTGGCGCTGACAGACGTCGGGCGAGCAGGATCACCGAGTGAGGGTTCGATGCCGCGCCGCCGCCATCATCACCATCTGCTGCAGTCTGCTGGCGCCGACCACCGCTTGGGCACAGAGGGCACAGACCGGGCCCACCCCGCCCGACACGTCCTCGACGGTGCCGGCCGCGTCCGCCACCACGACTGCTCCGCCGGCGACGGCGACACCGGTGCCGCCGGCCGCGCCGACCGACGGCGGATCGCCGCCGATCGACACCACGACCACCACCCTGCCCCCCGACACCACGCCTCCCACCATCGGGCTGCACGTCACCCACGCGCACTTCAGCCCCAACGGCGACCGGGTCAGGGACAAGACCTTCGTGCAACTGACCGCGGTGGAGCCGGTGGACGTGGAGTTGGTGTTCCGCAACGCCAGCGGCACCGCCCGCAAGACGGAGCACTACTCGTTCGGTCCCGGTGACCTCGTCGCGTCCTGGGGCGGGCGCATCGAGCGCAACGGGGTGTGGGGTCGGGCCCGAGACGGCGACTACATCATGAAGGTCACCGCCACCGACGAGGCCGGCAACGCCACCCGCAAGACGCGCACCGTCACCGTGGACACCACCAAGCCCACCTTCGGGTGGACCTCGATCACCCCGGACCCGTGGGGAGCCACCGGGGCCGCGTCGTACAACTTCGTCAGCCACGACGCCTCACCACCACTGACCGTGCAGGGCTCGGCCTGGAACCGCACCGGCGTGCTCGACGTGAGCACGGCGGTGACCCGGCCCCAGGGCACGGTCGCCCTGTCCTGGCGGCCGAACTACACCGACGGCTCGGTGTTCCTGCCCGGGAACTACTTCGCGGCCGTCCGGGTGACCGACGACGCGGGCAACACCCTGGCCAGCAGTCCGTTCCGGGGGTTCCGGGTCGAGCGCCCCGTGGTCTCGACCGTCGTGCGACGGGTCGACGGGGCCGGCAACCGGGTGGCGGTCACCTTCGACGACTGCAACGACGGCGCGGCATGGACCTCGATCCTGGCCACGCTCAACCGCTACGGGGTGGGCGGCACGTTCTTCTGCCCCGGCGATCAGGTGCGCGCCCATCCCGGTGAGGCACAGGCCACCGCGTCAGCCGGCATGACCATCGGCAGCCACAGCAACGGCCACGCCCAGCTCACCCACCTGTCCTACGCCGACATCGTCACCCGGCTCCGGACCGACCAGGCCGCGTGGTGGTCGATCGCCCGGGTGACGCCCTCGCCGTACTTCCGACCGCCCTACGGCTCCTACGACTCCACGGTGCTGGCCGCCGCCGGCGACACCGGCTTCCGCTACACGGTCATCTGGGACGTCGACCCCAACGACTGGACCAATCCCGGTTCCGCCGCCATCGCCTCGCGGGTGCTGGGCTCGGTGCGACCCGGCTCGATCGTGCTGCTCCACGTGCAGGGCCAGACCGCCGTGGCGCTCCCCGCCATCCTGAGCGGGCTCCGGGCCCGCGGCCTGCAGCAGTCCAGCCTGGCCGAGCTGTTCCACGCCGCCGGCTGGCACTGAGCCATGGCCCCCGCGGCCAGGCCGGCGGTGCCGGCCACCAGCACGGCGGAGCGTGACGCACTGGTGGCCGCCACGCCCACCAGGAGGCTGGCGGTGGACACGATGCCGTCGTTGGCGCCGAGCACCGCGGCCCGCAGCCATCCGATCCGTCCCGCCCGGTGACGCTCCGCATGCCGGCTGGTGGGCAGACGGGCCATGGCCACAGCACACCACACCGCGCGACGCGTGACCCAGGGCAGCGGGAGCGCAGGTGGCGCCTCCGCCGCAGGCCCCGCCGGTTTGCTGCGGCTCAGGCGCCCGGCGGTCGCCCGAGGCGTGCCCGCACCGTCTTCGCGACGTCGCGGGGGTCGGGCAGGGCGAAGCCCTTGCGCAGCAGCGCTTCCTTCTTGTCGGTGAAGGGTGGGTACATCATCGGCGGGTCGAGCCTGGTGCTGCGGACGTGCACGGCGCGCTGATGGCTGAACGTGTCGAACCCGAACTTGCCGTGATAGGCCCCCATGCCGCTGGGGCCGACCCCGCCGAAGGGCAGGTCGGGGTTGGAGACGTGGAAGATCGTGCCGTTCACGCAGGCGCCGCCGCTGCTGGTGCGGTCGAGCACGTCGGCCACCTCGGCCCTGCGCTCGGAGAAGACGTAGAGGGCGAGCGGCTTGTCGCCGGCGTTCACCACCGACAGGGCGTCGTCGAGGCCGTCGGTGGCCAGCACCGGCAGGACCGGCCCGAAGATCTCGTCGGCCATCGCCGGCGCGTCGCGTGCCACGTCGGTGAGGATGGTGGGCGCCACGTAACGGGTGTCGGGGTCGGTGACCCCACCCACGGCCACCGTGCCCGAGTCGAGCAGTTTCTCGATCCGATGGAAGTGGGACGAGTTGACGATGCGGGCGTAGTCGGGGCTCTGCTGGGGATCGTCGCCGTAGAACTCGGCCACCACCGCGACCATCCGCTCGACCAGCGCGTCGTGCACCGAGCGATCGACCAGCACGTAGTCGGGGGCGATGCAGGTCTGGCCCGCGTTCAAGAACTTGCCCCAGACGATGCGATGGGCGGCGACGTCGAGGTTGGCGTCGGCGGTGACGATGGCGGGGCTCTTGCCGCCCAGTTCGAGCGTGACCGGGGTGAGGTGCTCGGCCGCGGCAGCCATCACCACCCGTGCCACCTTGCCGTTGCCCGTGTAGAACAGGTGATCGAAGCGCTGGGCCAGCAACTCGGTGGTCTCGGCCACACCCCCCTGCACCACCTGCAGGGCGGGATCGGCCAGACGGGTGATGATGTCGGCGATCACGGCGGCGCTGGCGGGGGCGAGCTCGGAGGGCTTCACCACGACGGCGTTGCCGGCGGCGACGGCGGCGACCATGGGCTGGATCGACAGCTGCACCGGGTAGTTCCACGGGGCGATGACACCCACCACACCGAGGGGCTCGGGCACGATGCGCGACACGCCCGGCTTGAACGTGACGGGGGTGCGCACCCGTTGCGGCTTCATCCAGGTGCGCAGGTGGGCGACGGCGTGGTCGACCTCCTTGATCCCGAAGCCCACATCTGCGGTCCACGCCTCGAACACCGGCTTGCCCAGGTCGAGCCGCAGGGCCTCGAGCAGGTCGGCCTCACGGCTGACGAGGGCGTCGCGCACGGCGGCCAGCGTGGCGAGCCGCCAATGCAACGGGCGGGTGCGGCCGTCGTCGAAGGCGGCCCGAGCAGCGGCGACGCAGCCGGCGATGGCGGCGACGGGCGTGGCGTCGAACCCGAACGTGTCGGTGGCGGGTAGTCGCGCCTCGGTGGTGGTCATGGCTCCCCCTCGTCCCGGTGGTGGGTCCTACCAGGCTACGTCGCCGGCGGGTCCGATGACCCACCGATCACCCACCAATGACCCACCGATGGAGTCCCTCGGGCGGGTGGGCCCGGTCCCCTCCGCCACCGGCCACCCATACGCTAGACAGGCGCCGTGAGCGACCAGTGGACCGCGACCGTGGCGCAGTTCATGGCGTCGGGGCCGGTGGGGCTGTTGGCCATCGATCCGGTCGGCCGCGTGGGGCACGCCAACGTCGCCGCCACCGAGATCCTCGGGGGCGACGTCACCGGCATGATCATCACCGATCTCATTCACCCGGACGACGTCGCGCGGATCATGGCCGCGACCCGCATCACGACCTGGGGCGAGGACCGACGGGACCCCGGGTCGGTGTGGCGCATGGTCCTCCCGACCGGTGCCAGCATCGAGATCCTGGTGCAGACCGCCACCGCCGACGTCGACGCCGTGCGCTACCTGCTGCTCGGGTTCCTGCCCGCCCCCCACCGGCTGGCGATCCTCACCACGCTGGAGGACGTCGCCGCGGCGCGGCCCCTGCCGGCCACCTTCGCCGGGTTGATGGACAGCATCGTCAGCGAGGCGGGCGGCCTGTGCATCAACTGGATCGCCCCGGACGCTGAGGTGCACCTCTTCGGCAACCTCCCACCGATCCTGGGCGGCGTCACCGAGGACGGCCGACGGGACCGCGACCCCACCGCGCCGTGGGTCGAGGCCGCGAAGACCGGCAAGGCCACCCGACGCGAGCACCTCGGCGAGCTCCGGCCCGAGGTGGCCGACGCCGCCCGCGACGCGGGGTACGTCGGGTGCTGCGTGTCCCCTGTCGCCGACCCGGCCACGGGGCACGCTCTGCTGTATGTCAACTGGGTGCGGCACACGTCGCACCTCGCCTACGTGGAACAGACGTTCGCGGACGTGCTGGCCGACGTGTTGTCGGTGGCGCTCGTCCGGGCCGAGGACGCCCGGCAGTTGCGCTACGCCGCCCACCACGACCAGCTCACCGGGCTGGCCAACCGGCGGGCGTTCTTCGACACACTGACCGCGGCGCTTGCCCAGGGCCCCGCGAGCATCCTCTACCTCGACCTCGACGGCTTCAAGCTGGTCAACGACCGGTTCGGCCATGACGCCGGCGACCGCGTCCTCGTCGCGGTGGCCGAGCGCCTCCGCGCCGACGCTCCCGTCGAGGCACTGGTCGGTCGACTGGGCGGCGACGAGTTCGGCATCGTCGTCCCGGGCGACGATGGCAGCGTCGCCGAGCGCCTCGCCGTCCGGATCGTGGACGCCGTGGGCCGACCGTTCGCGCTGGAGCGCTACGGCGAGATCACGGTGGGCGTCAGCGTCGGCTTCTCCGTCACCGACGGTGCCGCGCCGGCTGAGCCGGCTGCGCTCGTGCGGGCCGCCGACGAGGCCCTCCGCGACGCGAAGGGCGACGGCAAGGGCACGTGGGTGCGGGCCGCCACCCGCGGGCCCACCTCCACCACCTGAACGGCACGCCACCGCGGCCATCGCGGCCCCGTGCGGGCAGCGCGGCCCGCCGGCGCTAGTACTGCATGAACTCGTGGACCACCCAGTAGTAGCCGCACCCCTTGGCCACACCCGTGCCGAGGTAGTTGAAGTTGCGGTTCATGATGTTGGCCCGGTGCGGTGGCGAGTTGAGGAAGGCCGTGTGGGTGGACGACAACGACGGCCCCCGGCCCACGTTCTCGGCCAGGCTGCGCCACCGGTACGGGTTGGCCGAGGCGTAGTTGCGGCTGTGCCCGAGCGTGCAGGTCGCGGCCATGAACTCGGCCCAGGTCTGCGCGAAGTCGGACAGCCATTGGTTGGCGCCGGCGGCCGGGACGCCGTTCGACGCGCGCGACGCGTTGACCTGGTTGAACACGGTGGTCTGGTCGGTGGACACGCACGACGCGGCCACCAGGGCCGCGCCCAGCACCAGCGCCCCGATCTTCAGCCGGGCACGCGAGCGCGGGCGCCGTGGCACCGCGCTCCGCTCGTCGTCGATCGCCCGGCTTCCCAGGAGGGTGGCCATTCCGGTACTCCTTCTCCGCCCGCTCGAGCCGCCCCTGAACGTCGCCCCTTGCCTCCGCCCCCCGGGAAGCCTACCCGCGTGGGTCCGGAGCCAGCCCCGACAGCACCGCGTCCAGGGTGCGCAGGTCGGCGGTGCTGAGCGACAGGAGTGGCGCGGGTGGTTCACTCATCCGGTCGTGCAGGCGGGCGCGTGCCGCCAGGCCGGCGTCGGTGAGCTGGAGGATCTTCACCCGGCGATCCGTCGGGCTCACCAGCCGCTCGACGTAGCCGGCCTCCTCCAGCCGGTCGGCGAGGAACGTGACGTTCGACGCGTCGCACTTCCAGTCGGCGGCCAACGACCGCATGGCCTTGGGCTGGTCGGGATCGAGCGAGAGGAGCGCGTGCATGTGCGCCGGCGTGAGCCCCGCCTCGGCCGAGATGGCGAGGAAGTCGTCCTTGCGGGTCTGCACCAGGGCGAAGATCCGCTGCCACACCTGTGACGCCAGCTCGTGCTTGGTCCCGCCCCGGCTCGCGTCCACCCGCCCAGGCTAGCTCCGCCATTGATCACGTTCAATGATTGAATGGTTAAACCCTTGACAACATTCAACAATCCGGCGGTAGGGTGGCGACCATGACTGAGCCCGCCATCGTCGCCGAGGGCCTCGGCAAGCACTTCGGTGAGGTCGAGGCGCTGTGCGACGTCTCGTTCGCCGTCCCCCATGGCACCGTCCTCGGCCTGCTCGGGCCCAACGGCGCCGGCAAGACCACGTCGGTGCGGGTGCTCACCACCCTCCTGCCCCCCGACGCCGGGTCGGCGCGGGTGCTCGGCCTCGACGTCACCCACGACCGCCAGGCGGTGCGGGCCTCGATCGGCCTCGCCGGCCAGTACGCGGCGGTCGACGAGAGCCTGACCGCCCGCGAGAACCTGCAGCTCGTCGGCCGGCTCACCCACATGGGCAGAGCCGACATCGCATCCCGCGCCACCGAACTGTTGGCCCAGTTCAACCTCAGCGACGCCGCCGACCGGCAGGTGAAGACCTTCTCCGGCGGCATGCGCCGCCGGCTCGACCTGGCCGCCGCGCTGGTGCACCGACCGCCCGTGCTGTTCCTCGACGAGCCCACGACCGGGCTGGACCCCAAGGGCCGTGGCGACCTGTGGCTCACCATCGAGCAGCTGGTCGAGGACGGCACCACCCTCCTGCTCACCACGCAGTACCTCGAGGAGGCCGACCGCCTGGCCGACCGCATCGTCGTCATCGACCACGGCACGGTGATCGCCGAAGGCACCTCGGCCGAGCTGAAGGGCCGCCTCGGGTCGACCGTGCTGGAGTTCGGGTTCGCCGACCGGGAGAGCACCGGTCGGGCCGCCGGCGTGCTGGAAGGGCTGGGATCGCCCTCCCTCGACGGCACCCTGCTCCGCGTCACCGTGGACGACGGCGCCCGCTCGATGCTCGCCGCGGTACGGGCCATCGACGACGCCGGACTCGAGCCCATCACCGCGGCGCTGCGCGAGCCCACGCTGGACGACGTCTTCCTCACCCTCACCGGCCACCCGGCCGAGATGACCGCCGACGACGGCGCCGCCCCCGAGGCGGACGCCGCGCTCGACGCAGCCGCCGTCCGCGCCAAGGGAGCAGCGTGATGACCACCGCCACCATCGACACCACCGGGACCCGGCTGCCCCAGCCCGTCCACGTGGCCCGCCACACCGGCGTGGCCGACGCCATGACGCTGACGTGGCGCAACCTGTTGAACCTGCGGCGCAAGCCCCAGCTCATCGTGTTCGCCACCATCCAGCCGGTCATCTTCGTGCTGATGTTCCGGTTCGTGTTCGGCGGCGCCATCACCGTCCCGGGCACCTCCTACGTGAACTACCTGATGCCGGGCATCTACATCCAGACCGTCACCTTCGGTGCCCTCACCACCGGCGTCGGCCTGGCCGAGGACATGCAGAACGGCCTCATCGACCGCTTCCGGTCGCTGCCGATGGCCCGCTCGGCGGTGCTGGTGGGCCGCACGCTGGCCGACCTGTGCCGCAACGTCTTCGTGGTGGCGCTGATGGCCGTCGTCGGCTTCCTGGTCGGCTTCCGCATCGAGACCAACCTGGTGGCCTACCTGGCCGGGCTGGGCCTGGTGCTGCTGTTCTCGTTCGCCCTCTCGTGGATCTTCGCCTTCGTGGGCATGTACGTGGGCGACGCCGAGACCGCGCAGGCGGCATCGTTCCCCATCCTCGCCCCGCTGGTCTTCGCCTCGTCGGCCTTCGTGCCGCTCGAGACCATGCCCGGCTGGCTGCAGGCGTTCGCCGAGCACCAGCCGGTGTCGATCACCGTCGACGCGGTGCGGGCCCTCTGCCTGGGTGGCCCCACCGCCGGCCCCGTGTTCAAGGCGCTCATCTGGATCGTCGCCATCATCGCGGTGTTCGCCCCCCTCGCCGTCCGCCAGTACCGCAAGGTCTGACCCCGGCGGCGGCGCCGACTCCCACCCCGCCACCCCCACCCGCCGAACCGGCGCCCACCACCGCCACCCCGCCCGACCCGGCGCCCGATTCGGTCGCCCTGGCGACAGGATCGGGCGCCGGAACGGGAGGCTCGGCGAGACTGGTCGCGATGCCGCTCGAGATCTCCTGGTTCGCACCGTCCTGCCTGGGGGACACCGCGCGCCTCGGGGTGGCCGACCCCGAGCGGCGGGCCACGTTCGCCTACAACCGGCGCGTCGTCGGCCTGGCCGACGAGCTGGGGTTCCGCAACGTGCTCATCCCGTCGAGCTACGTGCCCGGCATGGACCCGTGGACGCTGGCGTCGGCCCTCGGTCGCCTGACCACGACGACTCGCCTCCTGCCGGCGGTGCGGGTGGCCGAGTTCGACCCACCCATGTTCGCCCGCGCCGCCAAGTCCCTGCAGCAGGTCATGGACGGCCGGTTGACGATCAACATCATCTCGAGCGAGCGGGCCGGCGAGACCCTCTCCTCGGAGGACCGGTACGAGCGCACGGCCGAGGCCATGGCTCTGCTGCGCTCGTTCTGGACCTCCGACCGGGTCGAACACGACGGGCGCTGGTGGCAGTACGACCTGCCCACCACGCCCACCCACACCCGCACACCGCCGCCGATGTACTTCGGAGGCACCTCCGAGCCCGCCCGCGCCGTCGCCGCCGCCCACGCCGACTGCTACCTCATGTGGGTCGAGGGGGTGGCGTCGATCGGCACGCTGATCGACGACCTGCGCACCCGCGCCGCCGCCCACGGCCGGACGCTGCAGTTCGGGCTGCGCACCCACGTGATCGTCCGCGAGACCGAGGATGAGGCCCGCCGGGCCGCCGCCGATCTGATCAGCGAGCTCGACCCCGAGGTCGGCCGGCGCCTGCGCGAGTCGTCCCATGACCACCGTTCCGCGGGCGTGCAGCGCCAGGACGCCCTGCGGGCCGCCGCCGGCGACGACGGGTTCGCCGAGGAGTCGCTGTGGACCGGCATCGGCGTGGCCCGCAGCGGCGTGGGCGCGGCCATCGTCGGCGACCCCGACCAGGTCGAGGCCAAGCTGCGGGCGTACGCACGCCTGGGCATCGGCTCGTTCATCCTGTCGGGCTACCCCCTCGACGACGAGGCGCAGCGGGTGGCCGAGCTGGTGCTCCCCCGCTTCGCCAGCGAGATCGGCGCGCTCGAGTTCGCCTGAACGTCGGCGCTTCGACGGGTTCCGACCCTCCCATGGGGGTCCCGGGTGGTCAGCGGGGCTGCAGCTCGAGGAACCCGGCGGCGGCGAAGCCCTGGTCGAACGCGAGGGCCTCGCGCAGGCGCCGATCGTGCATCCCTGTCAGCCGGCGGCGAGGAGGCGGCCTTGGAGGTCGGTGGCCAGGTAGGTGAGCTGGTCCCTCGTCCATTCCTGGCCGGACTGCGGGTCGTAGGCGCTCGGCAGGTCTACGCCCTCGGGCACGGCGGCGCCGTCCATGCCCGCGGCCTGACTGACGAGCGTGCAGCGCACGGCATGGTCCTGGAAGGCGATGACGCCGACCTGGCCGAGCTCCACCCCCTGTTGCTCGGCGAGGGTGACGGCCTTCTCGGCCACGCCGGCGGTGGAGAGGTAGACGACCTCGCCGTCGGAGCCGGTGTCGGGGTCGATCGACGTGATGTCCCCCACGCCCGACTCGGCGAGCAGGTCGGCGACCTCCCACTGGGCGAACACGGGGACGGGGTGCTCGGCCACGAAGTCCTCCACCACCTGGGCGAGCTCCTCGTTGACGGGTCCGGGGCTCAGGGTGCCGTCGGCGGCGACCCGGTTGCCGAAGGCGTAGACGACCAGGCTGTCGACCTCGTCGTCGGCAACGGTCGGCGGGCTCATGGCCACGAGCGGGTCGGTGAACACGGCGTCGAGGCCGACGAGGGCCTCGAACTGCGCCACGCCGTCGGCGCCCAGCCCGTCGACGAGGGACCGGGCGAGGGCGGCGTCGCCGAGCTCGTCGGTCCAACGCGCCACCAGGCCGTCGGCGAAGGTGGCTGGTGCGGTGGTCGACGTGGTCGTGGTCGCCTCCTCGGTCGACGCCTCCTCGGTCGCTCCTGCAGTGGCGGGCTCGACGGTCGGCGCCGAGGAGCCGGCGTCGTCGGAGCCTCCCGCGCCCCCGCAGGCGGTGAGCAGGACGACCAGGGCCAGCGATCCCCCGAGCCCCCGCCGCACGCCGCCACCGTGGCGACAGCCGCCGCTCGTCACCGCCGCCACCGTCCCCGCGGTGCGGCGCCTACCCGGCGAGGTTCACCCCGGGCGAGACCATGAACGCGTGGGCCATCACCGCGAGCTGCTGGCGCTTCACCTCGTTGGCCGGCCGGAAGGTGCCGTCGCGGAAGCCCTCGGTGATGCCCTCGTCGACCAGCCACTCGATGGCCAGGAAGCTGGGGCTCGACGGCGGGACGTCGCTGAAGGTCGCCGTCCCCGGCGTCACGAACAGCGGGTCGCCGGCCAGGGCGTACAGCGAGCGCGCCACCTGCTGGCGCTTGACGGTGTTGCGGGGCCGGAAGGTGCCCGGGCCCGACCCGGTCATGAGGCCCTCGTCCACCGCCCATTCGATCTCGGCGTAGAACGAGTTCGAGGGGGGGACGTCGCCGAACGTCGGGGTGACCGGCGGCGTGAAGGCAGGCCGGTCGGCGAGCCGGTAGAGCACGCGGGCCATCTGCTGGCGCTGGACCGGGTCCTTCGGGCGGAACCGGCCGCCGGCACCCTTGAGGATGTTCTCGCTGTTGATCCACTCGATGGGGCCGGACGCCGCGCTCGACGCCGCCACATCGGTGAACGACGAGCCTCGGGGACCGCACCCGGCCTGGTAGAAGTAGAGGAAGGCGTCTTTGTTGGAGCGCAACGGGTTCGCCTTCGACGAGAACACGATCATGCGGCCGTCGCCGGAGATCACCGGGTTGTCGCTGTGCAGCAGGCCGCTCGCGGTGATGACCGGGAGCACGCCGGCCTGGCCCACCTCGGCGGTGTACACGTTGCGCGTGCCGTCGTCGGCTCGCGGGTGGTCGACGCTGTCGCTACCGAACACCACTCGGGTCCCGTCGGCGTCCGTGGTCGGCGTGGTGTTGGCGCCGGCGATCGTGTCGGTGAGCTGGGACGTCTGCGTGCTCGTGACCGAACGGCGGAAGATCTCGAAGTTGCCGTCGGGGTTGCCACCCGTGGGGTCGTTCTGCGAGGCGAAGACCACCTGGGTGCCGGCCGCGTTGATGTCCGGGCTGGTGTTGGTCACCGCCAGCGACTGCGACAGCTGCACGATGCTCGGCCCCGAGGGGTCGGCGACGAACAGCTCGCTGTTGCCGTCGGCGTTGCCCGTCGCGGGGACCAGGTTTCGGCTGGACGTGAAGGCGATGCGGTTGCCGGTCTGGTTGGCCGAGGGGTTGCGCAGGTCCCCCGAGCCGGTGGTGGTCGTGATCTGGACCAGGCCGGACCCGTCGGCGTTGACCCGGAAGAGCTCGTGGTTGTGGTCGGCATTGGCCCCGGTGAGGTCGGCGTCGCCGCGGAAGGCGATGCGGTTGCCGTCACCGGTCAGGCTGGGCTCGGCCACCGTGAATCCGCCGGCGTTGTCGGTGAGCTGCGTGAGGGTCTCGGTGGCGACGGTGTAGACGAAGAGCTGGTCGTCGTTGTCCGGGTTCTCACCGAGGTAGTCGGCGGCGGCGATGAACGCCACCTTCGCGCCGGCGTCGTCGATGGTCACGGCGCTGTTGCCGGCGCCACCCCCCGTGGAGTCGGTGATCTGGGTGACCTGGTCGGTGGCCCGGTCGACGAGGAACACCTCGAAGTTGTGGTCGGGGTTGCCGCCCGTGAGGTCGTAGCTGCCCACGAACGCCACCCGGCTGCCGTCGGCGTCGACAGCAGCCCGACCGTTGGGTGCCCCTTGCGACTGGTTGGCACCGGACCCGACCTGCTCGCGCACGACGCACGCCGGCGCAGCCGCGCTCGGCCCGGCGGTGGTGGCGACGAGCACACCGGCGAGGAGCGCGCCGGCGACGACCATTCCCACTGGCTTCCTCATCCGCGCAGTATCGGCCGTGCGCCGTGCGCCGTGCAACCGTGTGTGCACGGATTCCGAGGCGCACCCGACCGGCGACACCCAGCCCAGCCGGTCCTGGGCGACGCCGGGATCGGGTGCATCGACCACGACGACGTCGGAGCCCGACCGTCACCCGCGGGCGGGCGATCACCTAGCCTCCGCGCCATGAGCGAGACGGGGGCAGCAGGCGAGCAGGCGGTACAGGGGCGGGGCACCTACCCGGGGTTCGAGGGCGTCGTGGGGCGGACGTTCGCCGGGTCGGAGGGGTGGTGGCCCGAGCGGGCCGAACCGCCGGCCGGCGCCCCGAACATCATCGTCATGCTGGTCGACGACCTCGGCTACGCCGACCTCGGCTGCTACGGGTCCGAGATCGAGACGCCGAACCTCGACCGCCTCGCCGCCGGCGGCCTGCGCTACACGAACTTCCACGTCGCCCCCATGTGCTCGCCCACCCGGGCGGCGCTGCTCACCGGCCAGGAGTCGCACCTGGCCGGCGTCGGCTCGGTGGCCCACTCCGACGCGGGCTTCCCCGGCTACGCCATGGAGCTCGGCACCAACGTGGTGACGATCCCCGAGGTGCTCCGCGACCAGGGCTACGCCACCTTCATGCTCGGCAAGTGGCACCTGGCCAAGGACTCCGACTGCTCGGCGGCGGGGCCGCGCCACTCGTGGCCGCTGCAGCGGGGGTTCGACCGCTTCTACGGGATCCTCGACGCCTTCACCAACCTGCACCACCCGCACCGGCTGACCGAGGACAACCACGCCGTCGAGGTCGACCAGTACCCCGAGGGCTACTACCTCACCGACGACCTCACCGACCGCTGCATCGACATGGTCCGCGAGCTCAAGGCCTCCAACCCGGCCAAGCCCTTCTTCACCTACTTCGCCCACCCCGCGGTCCACGCGCCGCTGCACGCCCGGCCCGAGGACATCGCCAAGTACCGGGGCCGCTACGACGCCGGCTGGGACGTCATCCGCCAGCAGCGCTTCGAGCGCCAGGTCGCCATGGGCCTGCTGCCCGAGGGGACGCCGCTGGCGCCCCGCAACACCGAGCCCAACCACGACGTGCTGCCGTGGGACGACCTGTCCGACGCCGAGCACGAGCTGTTCGCCCGGCACATGGAGGTCTTCGCCGGGATGGTCGACCGTATCGACCAGAACGTCGGCCGCCTGATCGAGGCGCTCGACGAGCTGGGCGAGCTCGACAACACGATCTTCCTCTTCCTCTCCGACAACGGCGCCTCCCGGGAGGGCGAGGTGACCGGCACGACCTCGTACTACGTCCACCTCCTCCAGGGCGACGACGTCGAGGCCGACCGGGCCCGCCTCGACCTCATCGGCGGGCCGCAGACCACGCCGCACTACCCGCGGGGCTGGGCCCAGGCGGGCTGCACGCCGTGGCGCCTCTACAAGATCAACACCCACGCCGGCGGCCACTCGGTGCCGTTCATCGTCTCGTGGCCGGCGGGTGAGCGGGACGGGCGCCTCGGGTCGGGGGCGGCGGGCGCCGGCGCCTTGCGGGACCAGTACACGCACGTGACCGACCTGCTCCCGACCTTCGCCGACCTGCTCGGCATCGAGGTGCCGGCCGAGCGCAACGGCAACGCCATCGACCCGCTGGCGGGGACGAGCTTCCTGCCCACCCTCGCCGACCCGGCGGCGCCGTCCGCCCACCGCGAGCAGGTCTACGAGAACAACGGCCACCGCGGCCTCTACCGCGACGGCTGGGAGATCGTGACCTGCCACCAGGCGATGTCGTCGTTCGACGACTCGGAGTGGGAGCTGTACCACGTGGCCGAGGACCGCACGGAGCTGCGCAACCTCGCCACCGAAGAGCCCGAGCGACTGCGGGAGATGATCGACGCCTGGGAGGCGGCGGCGTGGGAGAACCGCATCTACCCGCTCGACGAAGGCACCGCGGTCAAGTACCTCGTTCGCCCACCCCGCAGCGCGGTGTTCACCGAGGCGCCCGTCACCATCCTGGCGGGGACGCCCACCCTCGAGCGGTGGCGCTCGGTGCAGCTCGCCTGGTTCAAGGCCTTCACGGTGGCGGTCGACCTGGGTGCGCCCGGCTACGCCGCCGGGGACCAGGGCTACCTCGTGGCCCACGGCGACCAGGGCGCCGGCTACGGCCTGTACGTGCTCGACGGCCACCTGCAGTTCGTGCACAACGACGGCCGGGGCCACCTGCGCCGCCTCGACGCAGGCGAGGTGCCGGTCGGCGCCACCTCGGTGGTGGCCGACTTCGCGGCGCCGGGCGGCAACGTGTGGACGGTCTCGCTGTCGGTCGACGGCGACGCCCGTGGCTCGCTCGAGGGCGTGCCCATGCTGTTCGGCATGGCGCCGTTCGAGGGCATCAGCGTCGGGCGCGACCCCCGCTCCCCCGTCGACTGGGGCCTGCACGAGCGCTTCGGGTCGTTCGCCTACACGGGGGCGCTGCGCTCGGTGACCTACACCCCCGGCGCCGACGCCCCCGACGCCCCCAGCACCATGGTCGACATGCTCCGCGAGATCGGCCGCGCCTTCGAGTAGCGCACCGCATGACCATCGCTCCCTCCTCTGTGTCGGGCGGTCCCGGTTCGCTGCGGGTCGGCCCTGCGGACCAGCGGGTCCTGACCCCGATCCAGTACCCGAAAATCGGCCCGTCACGTCCCCCGGGCGCCGACCACCACGGTACGTGGTGACCACGACGTTGGCGGCCGCCTGAACGGGTCGTTGGAGGAAATACCTCCGTCAGAGCGGGGCTATTTCCTCCAACGAGGCGCCCTCCCGACGGATTCCGCCACGATCCGTGAGATGCGGACCTTCTGCGGTTCGTGCCCGACGTGAATCGGTCCGAGACCGCGACCCAGCACCGGCCACGCCCGCCTCTTCGCGCCTTTGCCTTTCTCGCTGCCGCCACGGCGCTCGAACGCGACCGCCGATGCCCTCGCAACCGGGCACCTGCCGCCGCTACGCCCTGCTCGACCGCGGGTCAGGGGGCCCAGCGGGAGAGCGTCGGTGACGCTCCTTCGGGGAGGGTGTAGTAGGTGTCGCCGGCGGGGGTGACGGCGACGGCCTCGCCCTGCGCCTCGAGGGGGACGGGACCACGGCAGGGTGCGGCGGTGAGGGCATCGGCCACCGGGGTGCCCTCGGGGCGGGCGAACAGCCGCACGCTGCCGTAGGTGCGCACGGCGATGGCGTCGCCGGCCGGGGTCATGTCGGCGCCGGTGACCGAGGCCGCGATGCTGGCGCCCGGGCTGAAGGTCCCCACCCGCTGCAGGGTGGGCATGGCCGCGGCGTCGGCGTTCCACCCCTCGATGGAGCCTCGGTAGATGCCCACGGGCCCACCGCTGAGCGACTTCTCGATCACGTAGAAGCTGGCGTCGGTGCGGTCGACGAACAGGGCCTCGGCATCGCGGGGACCATCGGGGTACTGGAACGGGTACGCCTCGACGTCGTCGAGGCGCACCCGCCCGACGTCTGTCCCGGCGGCCACATCGGGCTCCGGCACCCGGTAGAGGGTGACGTTCCTGCGCACGGCGTTGTTGTCGCCGATGTCGGCCAGGTAGAGCGCGTCCCGGTCGTCGACGGCGTTGCCGGCGTCGTCGACGTCGGGGCCGAGGGCCATGTCCTCCCAGTCGACGGCCTCGGCGCCCACGAGCTTGAAGATGCCGAGGAGGGCGCCGTCCTCGCCCAGGGCGAACACCCGGGCGGAGTCGCCCGAGTCGTTGTGGGCCCAGAGCACACCGTCGGCGGCGCGGCTCACCGCCAGGCCCGACGCCTCCACCAGGGGGCGCGCGGACACCACCACGGTCTCGGGCGACTCGAGCCGGCCCGCGCAGGCGGCGGTTACCACCGACTCGACGCCGGATGCCACCGTCGTCGGCGGCGACGTCGATGCCACGGCGGTGGTCGATGTCGAGACATCGGTGTCGCGGGCCGCAGCCTCGTCGCCGCCGCCGTCGTCCGACGAACTGGAGCACCCCGCCACTGCGGCCGCGACCAGGACGGTGACGATCACCGCCAGGACCACCCGACGCCCGCGCCGACGCACCTTCGCCACCACCACACCACCCGGCTGCGACCCCATGGTGCAGACCCTAGGTCTCACCCGCCATGACATCGTTCCGGCCAAGTGGGCGCTGACCGGCCGGTGGGCGGCGCGACGGCGCGTCCCGCTGCCGGTTCGTAGACTCGCCGCCATGAGCGCACCACTTCGCATCGACCTGCCCGAAGGTGACGCCGACGAGGTGATCCGCCTGTTCACCCTGAACCCCGACATGGGCATGATCGCCGCCGCCTTCTCGGGCAAGGTGTACGAGAAGTCGAAGCTGGACATCCGCGAGCGCGAGCTGGTGCGCATGCGCATCGCCCGCATCAACGACTGCTCGGTCTGCATCGCGACCCGCACCGCCGACCCCGCGGCGGCGGGGCTCACCGAGGACCTCTACCGAGACATCGAGGACTGGCGCGAGATCGACGGGCTCACCGACCGCGAGCGGGTGGCCATCGAGTACGCCGAGCGCTACGCCCTCGACCACCGCAACCTGGACGACGACTTCTGGCTGCGCCTCCGCTCGCTCTGGAGCGACGAGGAGGTGCTCGACCTCACCATCTGCATCTCGGCGTTCCTGGCCATGGGCCGCGTCGTCGCGGTGCTCGGCCCCACCACCGAGTGCCCGATCGTCCTCGACCAGCCCGGCCCCATCCTGCGCTGACCGCTCAGGTACCGGCCGTCGCCGGCGCCACCCACGAACGGGCGGCCACGATCCGGGCGGCCGCGACGGTGCCACCGTCGCCCAGACGGGGTGGTCAGGCCTCGGGCCCCAGGTAGCTGGCGGCGAGCAGATCGTGGTCGGCGGCCAGGTCGGCCGCGGCGCCCTCGGTGACGACCTCGCCGTGGTTCAGCACGTAGCCCCGGTCGGCCACGTGGAGCGCGACGGCCACGTGCTGTTCGACCAGCAGCACGCCGGTGCCCAGGTCGTCGGCGATGCGGCGGACCACGGGCACCAGGCGCTCCACCACCACCGGGGCCAGGCCCAGGCTCATCTCGTCGACCAGCAGCAGACGAGGACGGCTCACCAGCGCCCGGGCCAGGGCCAGCATCTGCTGCTCGCCTCCCGACAGCAGGCCGGCCCGGCGGTCGAGCAGCGGTGCGAGCGCGGGGAAGTACTCGAGCACCTGGTCGAGCGCCACCCCGTCGTGGCGCCGCGGCCGACCCACCGCCACGTTCTCCCGCACGGTGAGCTGCGAGAAGAGCGACCGGTCCTCGGGGACGTGGGCCACACCCTGGCGGGCCAACCGGTTCGGCGCGGTCCGCCGCCCCACCGGCCACCCCAGCACCTCGATCTCGCCACCCAGGATCGGCAACAACCCCGAGATGGTCAGCAGCGTGGTGGTCTTGCCGGCGCCGTTGGGACCGAGCAGCGCCACCACCTCGCCGGCGGCGACGTGCAACGACAGGCCGCGGACGACCGCCACCCCGTCGTAGCCGGCGGACAGCCCCCGCAACGACAGCACCGGAGCCTCCCCGCCCGCACCGGACTCGACGCCGCCGGTCACGGAACGGCTCCGTCGCCCAGGTAGGCGGCGATCACCGCCGGGTCGGCCCGCACCTGCTCGGGGGGGCCCGACGCGATCAGCCGGCCGGCGTCGAGCACGTGCACCTCCTCGCAGACGCCGAGCACCAGCCCCATGTCGTGGTCGACCAGGAGCACCGCCACGCCGGCATCGGCGATGGCCCGCACGTGCTCGCCGAAGCGTCGGCTCTCGTCGGTGTCCAAGCCGGCCGCGGGCTCGTCGAGCAGCACCATCTTCGGCTCGGCGGCCAGCGCCCGGGCCACCCCCAACAGCTTGCGCTGCCCCAGCGACAGCTCCGAGGGCCTGGCGTCGGCGCGGTCGGCGAGGCCCACCGACTCGAGCGCGCCCACCACGACGGCGTCGCCGTGGTGACGGCGGGGGCGGACGACGTCGGCCAGCACCGAACCGAGCCCCCCCGACGCCACTGCCACCAGGCAGTTCTCGGCCACGGTGAGGTCGTCGAAGAGCTCGAGCGACTGCCACGTCCGGGCCAGGCCGGCCCGTGCTCGGCGGTGCGTGGGCATCTGGTCGAGGGCCGCGCCGCCGAAGCGGATCGTGCCCCGGTGCGCCACGAATCCCGTGAGCGCGTCGATGCACGTGGTCTTGCCGGCACCGTTGGGCCCGATGAGCCCCACGATGGCGCCGCGGGCGACGTCGAGCGACACATCGTCGACCGCGCGCACCCCACCGAAGCTGACCCCCAGGTCGACCACGTGCAACAACACGTCGTCCGGCTCTGCGTCCCCCACACCAGAGGGTCTAGCAGGCAACCGGTGATGCCGGAGGGGGCCCGGCGGCGGGGCGCCCCGGTGCTCAGGCGGCGGTGCCGCCGCCGGCGGCCCGGCGGGCGGCGAGCTCCTCGCGACTGGGGAGGTTGCGGGCCGCGGCCTTCGGCGCCAGCAGGCGGTAGATGGTGAAGAACACGATGCAGATCGCACCGAAGAGCGCGGCCCAGCGCAGCGCCGGGGTGGACGAGTCGGTGCCCGCCGTGAGGAGGTGGATGGTGGACGCGGCCGCCACCACGTAGCTCGTGAGGTGGATCGAGTGCCACACGTTCTTGGGGATCCGCTTCATCAGCAACGACGTGCCCTCGACCAGCAGCAGGAACCAGAAGGCGACGATGCCCCAGGTGACCGCCCCCGGCTTGTACGCCGTCGACGCCATCGGCACGAACAACTCGGCCCAGCCGAAGTGCAGGAAGTTGTCGCCGACCAGAGACACCAGGTGGACGCCCACGAACATCACGGTGAGGGCGCCCAGCCACCGGTGCAGGTCGAGCAGCCAGGGGGCCCGGGGCTTGGGGCCGAGGGCCCGGGTGGACAGGGCCAGGCCCCAGAGCACCGAGGCGATGGCGAGGAACCAGGCCACGATCCCTGTGGAGCGGGCCATGTACCACCAGAAGTGGGTGTTCATGAGGGTGCCTCCGCCGGGATCAGCTACCGCTCGAGGTCGTCACCGGGGCCGGAGCCACCGACGGGGACGGCACCGGGGCAACGGACCGTGAGTCGGTCGAGGTGCTCTGGCCCGTGACGGTCGCCTGCCCGGCGGGCGTGGCGGCCACGTTGCCGCCGTGGGGCAGGGCCATCCCGGCCACCATGGTGAGCGCCGTGGTGCCGGCCAGTCCGGCGGCGATGATCCGGGCGCGGGCCGCGGCGTGGGGGCGCTTGCGACGGGGGCCAGCGGGGCGCGGCGCCTCAGTCATCGAACTCACCATAGCTCTGGGCCGGGGCCGGCGACTCGTCGTCGTGGCCCTCGTCGCTCTCGTGGTCGGTGGTGCGGACGGTGGGGGCGGGGGTGGGCGCCGCGGCCTGGGTCGCAGCAGGGGCCGGCGGCGGCGAGGCGGCCGGTGCGGCAGGGGCGATGAGCCCGAAGTTGAGGGCCACGGCGGCGGTGGCCGCGGCGATCACGCCGGTGAGGCTCAACGATGCGGCGAGGGCCTTTGGGCGATCCATGAGCTGTCCTTTCCGAGGACGGTTGATCCGATGACCCCACCGTACGGACCAACCCCCCAGCGGCCGGTCAGGCCAATCCCAAGGGAAGGCAAACTCTCTGAACGAGCTCGGGGCACCCATCGATGGGTCTGACGACGGGCCAGCACCGTCTGGTTCCGCGAGCCTCAGGATCCCGAGCGGATAGGGCCTCGTTGCCACCCACCGTCGGTTCTGGCCGCGCCCGCGTGTCGTGTCGGACGACACAGGGCCGTGTCCAGAAGGGCGACCCTCCCGGGCCCGGGCCCGCCACTGTCAGCCGGCGATGAGGCTGCCCAGCGCCCAGAGCGCGGCCACGCCACCGACCACGGCCATCACCACGCTGCGGGCGACAGGCGCCCGCTCGAGCTCACCGTCCTTGGGGGCCTCCGGTGGGCGCACCAGCGCCAGGACGTTGCCGACGCACAGCGCGCCACCGATGGCCAGCACCAGCCAGGCCAGGAGGTCTTCACCCAGGAACACCGGCAGCCTCCGGAGATGCGACGGGCGGACGGTCGGGCGCGAACAGCACCATCATCCCGGCCGCGACGATGAAGGCACCACCGGCCACGGTACCCACGGTGAGCGGCTCGTCCAGCAGCCACCAGCCGAACAGCACGCCCGCCGCCGGCTCGAGGTAGGCGAGCACCCCGGCCTCGGTCGCCGGCACCCGAGCCAGGCACGAGTAGTAGAGGGCCAGCAGCACGCCGGTCTCGACCACGCCGAGGACGAGCAGCAGCCCCCAGTCGGACGGGTCGGGCCTCGACGCCCCGCTGAGGGCGGTGAACGGCACCAGCACGACGGTGGCCACCGCCATCTCCACGAGGGCGACCCGAACGCCGCCGTGACCCTCGGCCAGGGGTTTCAACAACAGGACGAGCGCGGCGTAGGACACCGCGGCCAGGAAGGCCAGCACCAGTCCGGCGGTGGTGGTGCCGCTGCCGCCCGGCCCTCCGACCACGAGGGCGGAGCCTCCGAGGCCCAGGGCCAGCCCGACGGCGGTTCGCCGCGTGACCCGCTCGCCGAGCGTGACCGGCGCGGCCACCGCCACGAACACCGGGGCGAGGAACGTGATCAGCAGCACCGTGCCGATCGGTGCTCGCTTGAACGCCTCGAAGAAGCACACCCAGTGGGCCGCCACCAGCACCCCGCCGATCGCCCCTCGCGTGAGGGCCCGGCGGTCCAGGGGGCGGCCGGGCAGCCAGCGGCGACCCAGGGCCAGGATCAGGGCGAGGGTGGGCACGGCGATCGCGGTCCGGGCCTGCACGATGGCCACCGCGGGCAGGTCGACCTCCTTCACGATCACCCCGACGGTTCCCCACGCCGCCGAGATGGCCGCGATCCCCAGGCCCGCCGAGCGCGAGTTGGGAGGAGCGCCCGTCTCAGTCACCGGCAGGAGGAGCCACCGAGGACGGGCCCACGTGCCGGAACGGAGCGAAGGCGCCGCGGCGGCGAACCGGATGGCGAAGCCGCTCCGACGAAGGAGGAGTCAATGTGAACGGGACAGGGACGGAGACCGCTGAGTGCCAGCACCCTGGGAAAGCGCTGGTGGCGATGCAATTGGAGAGAGTGCGATCCCCGCCCCGTGTCCGTTGGTACCGGCGGGGGCGAAGTCCACCGGCAATGACATGATTCGGCGCTTCCCCGGGCCCACTGAAGGAAAACCTCACGGAAAGTGGTGAGAAATGTCATCCTCCGTCCCGATCGGGGCCGCGCGCCCGGCTCGGGTCGCCGTCGGCGGGTGGCCGGAGGTCGTCGACCCGCACGTCGGCGCTCACCGAGGTGGCCTCGGTGACGTCGGTGGCCTCGTCGCGCTCCACCCGCAGGTACGTGGTGGCGCCCGTGTCGGGGTCGAAGCAGAATCGGGCCGCGGTGCCGTAGGGCGGGGCGGGGAGCGGCCGCCCCAGGGTGAGATCGAAGCAGTCCCGGTCGGCGGCGACGGTGTACAGCGGTGCCTCCCCCTCGACGTAGCCCCGCAGCAGCGCCACCTCGCCGCGCACGACCGACCGGTACGAGCGACGGGTGGGCCCCGAGTCACACCGGTACACGCCGGCGGCGGTGCGACACAGCACCACGCGGTCGCCGACGCGGGCGGTGACGGAGCCGAAGGAGCGTTCGAGACGGTCCGGGGGACGCTGGGCCACCGAGCTCTCCCCGGTGAAGCCGCCGCCGGCGGCGACGCTGCGCCGGAAGGTCGAGTGCACCACGTAGGTGCCCAACCGGCTGCGCCGCCAGGCGGCGACGAACTCGGCCGCGGCGGTAGCCGCCTCGTCGCCGGCCTCGTCGCCGGCCTCGTCAGCGCGCTGGTCGCTCGTGGTCGCGGTGGTCGCCGTCGCGCCTGGCTCGGGGGCGCGATCGAGCACGCCGGTGGCCACCAGCACGCCGGCGGCGACCGCGCCGGCGAGCACCCCTGCGATCACCCAGACCGCGAGCCGTGCACGCACCTCCCCATTGTCGCCCGTCGAGGCGCGAAGCTGTGGCCATGGCGTTCCACCACGTGGCCGTGGCCACCACCGACCTCCCCGCCACCCACCGCTTCTACACCGAGGCCATGGGGTTCACCCTCGTGAAGGCGGTGGTGGCACCCACGCCCGAGGGCGCCGGCGGCTGGGCCAAGCACGTCTTCTACGACACAGGGGGAACGAACGGCGCCGGCGGCCTTCTGGCCTTCTGGGAGCTCAACGGCCCCGAGGCCCCCGTGTTCGACCCGGCGCTGTCCACCAGCCACGGCCTGCCGGTGTGGGCCAACCACCTGGCCTTCTTCGCCCGGGACCGTGACGACCTCGACGCCCGGATGCGACGCTGGCTCGACCACGGCCACGACGTGGCCGAGATCGACCACGGGTTCTGCGTGTCGGTGTACACCACCGACCCCAACGGCACGATGGTGGAGTGGTGCGCCGACACCCGTCCGCTCGACGCCGGCGACCGGGCCGAGGCCGAGGCCCTGCTGGCCGACCCGAGCCCGCGCCTCGAGGCGCCGCCCGAGCCGGTGTTCCACCTCGCGGCCGACCACGTCGACGTCTGATGGACTGACCTCCCCCCATCTGCCCGCCTTCGGCGGGCGAAGGACCAACAAGAAGGAACCCCGAAAGGAGCCTGTCCATGATCCTGGCCAGCCTGCAGCAGAACGACACCGTCTACATGGTGCTCGTGGCCGTCCACATCCTCACCGTGATCGTCGGCTTCGGGTCGACCTTCGTCTACCCCCTCACGGGCAACTACGCGTCGAAGCACCCCGGCCTCGAGGGCAAGGGGATCAGCAACGCCAACCAGTTCGCCGGCACCCGCCTCACCGAGCCGTCCATCTACGCGGCGGGCGTCATGGGCGTGGTGCTCGTGCTGGTGGGACCGTTCGACTTCAGCGACGGCTGGGTGTCGGCCGCTCTGTTGCTCTACGTGGCCGCGCTGGGCTTCTCGCACTTCGTGCACCTGCCGAACCTGAAGAAGATGGACGACCTGGTCAACGAGCTGGCCACCATGGGCCCGCCGCCCGGCGCGGGCGGCGCTGGCGGTGGCGGTGAGGCCGGTGGCGGCAAGGCGGGTGGGCCCCCGGCCGGCGGGCCGCCGCCGCAGGCGCTCGAGCTCGCGGATCGGGGCAAGGCGGCCGCCCGCAACGGCGGCATCCTGCACCTCACCTTCGCCGTCATCCTCGTCCTGATGGTGTGGGGCGCCCACGGCGGCTTCCTGTAGTCACGCTCCGCCGGCACGGCGAGGGCCGTGCCGGCGTGGGTCAGACGGGCCCGATGAGCACCACGCTGTCCTCGTCGGCCAGGGCGACCTGGGCGCTCTTGGACGGGTTGACCACCACCTCGTTCGTGGCCGCCACCCGGTAGCCCAGTGCCACCTCACCCCGGTCGGCCGCGACCGCGACCACATCGGCGAACGCCACCGCACCTGCGGGGGCGTAGTTCCGGGCCGCGCGCATCTGCACCGCCGAGCCCTCCGAGTCGAACAGGTCGGTGAACACGGCGTGCAGCTCGGCCCGCTCGGCCAGCTGGGCCATCATCAGGCTGGCAAGGGCGTCGCTGACCACGAAGTCGTCGGCCCCGGTGACCACCGCCAGGTCGACGTCGCGCGCGTCGAGCAGCTCGGTGACGATGCGAGGCCGCCGGTTCACGCCACGGAGCGCCCGGTTCAACAGCAGCAGCGTGAGCAGCGTCTTCGCGTCGGCCTCCGCCGGCGTCCCGGCATCGCGGTACCCCAGGATGATCACGCTGCCGTAGGGCCGCGCGGCAGCCACCTCGTCGTACTCCGCGGTGCGACCGTCGATGTGGCGCAGGTGCACCTCCAGGTTCACGAGCGGGGGGACCGGCAGGTCCAGCGACGCGAGCGTGGCCTCGTGCACCAACACGTCGGCGACCGACCCCGGGGCGACGAACTGGTCGAGCTGGTGGAGCACCAGCGGCGCGAGGTCGTTCCAGCCCACCAGCAGCAGGTGCTCGGGCGACGGCGGCGGCGCGGCCTCGGCGGGCGGTGCGACGGCGGCGTTGTCCACGAACCCGCTGAAGACCACGGTGTCGTCGTCCTCGGACACCGCGATGACCGAGTCGCCCTCGGCGAACAACGAGTCCATCGGTGGGTTGACCGCCACCGTCCCGTCGGCGGCGTAGCGGCCGATCACCGTGGACGTCTCGTAGGCCAACAGCGCCTCACGGAAGGTGCGGCCCACCAGCTCGGGCGCGGGCTGGAAGTAGATCTCGTCGCCGTCGAAGTCGAGCAACTCCTGGAACACGTAGCTCAGGCCGCTCTGTCGGCAGGCCTGCGCCGTCACCCGGGCAACCACGTCGGCCGCTCGCACCGGCAGCACCCGGCCGTCGCCGGCCGAGAACAGCGCCTCGGCGGTGCCGGGGTCGGACATCTCCACCACCACCGCGGCCTTTTCGAGCGCCGGATCGCGGCTCATCACCGCCAGCACCGCCTTGACCGCCTCTGCGTCACCCACCGGGCTGTCCTCGGCCAGCACGACGATGGACCTGGCCGCCCCCACGTTGACCATGGCCAGGTCGTTCAGGCTGGAGGGGTCGCCGGTGCGGCACACGATCCGGGTGCGACCGGGGTCGCCGGCCCGGTCGCGGAGCTCGTCCTCCATGACGGTCTTGTCCACCGGCGCCAGCACCACGATGCAGCTCCCGGGTTGGTTCTCGTTGGCCACCACCAGCTCGGACACGATCGTGAAGATGCGCGGCGACCAACCCAGGATGAGGCTGTGGCCCGACTCGACCACGAAGCTCCGGCCCTTGCGCAGGTTCTCGATCTTCTGGTCGAGGGCCACGGCGATGATGCCGATCAGGGCGCTGGCCAGGAAGATGCCCGCCAGGGTGACGAGCAGGCTGAGCACACGCAGGCCCCAGCCGTTGTCGCCCGACATCGTGCCGGGGTCGATGACCCGCAGCATGGCCTGCCACATGCCCTCGCCGTAGGCCCGCGACGCACCGAAGCGGAGGCGGAACAGCACGAGGCCCGTCGCCGCCAGGATGACGATGAGCGCCGTGGCCGCGACCAGGGCCAGGATCACCATCGAGGTGCCCCGTGAGAACAGCAGATCGACGTGATAGCGGAACTTGTCGCCGAAGGTGATCTCGCGATCCACCCTGTCGGTGCGGCTGCCGGTGGGTGCCGACGGCTCGTCGCTGTGTCGGGGTCCGCGCCTCGCCCGCCCGAGCTTCTGTGCCATCTGCCGTCTCCCCCTCGCTGAAGTGAAGGCAGCGTAGTGGCGCGCACCAGCCCGGCCCGGCGGCGCGACCGGCCCGGCGCTGACGCAGGCGGCAGCTGCCGCGGGCCGCTACGGCGTGATGTGCTCGACGGACAAGAGCTCGATCAGCGCCGTCGCCGGAGGCCACGCATAGGGCGCCAGCGCCGCGCCGACCCGCTCGCCGACCTCTCGCAGGACGTCATCGACATCTCGGAAGCCGGCGGCGACGACGTGTTCACGACTCTCGAACGGGAGGTCCGTCTGAGCGTCGTCCGCGACGCGCAGGATGCCGAGGGTCACCAACGTCACGAGGGACACCCGCACCATGTCGGCAGGCCACTCCTCGAGCGAGTCGGCGCAGGTCTCGACGACCGAGGAGAACGCCACCGGGCGCGCCGGCAACCCCAGGACGGCTTCGACCAGGTCGCCGAAGAGCACGGTGTCGGGAATCCGGATCGGCGGGGTGCAACGGGAGAGCGCCTCGATCAGCACCTGGGGTGATGCGAGATCGTCGTCATCAAGGGCGCTGAGAGTCGCTCCGCCCGCGTCGTCCGCCACCACGAGAATCGCTCCGCCCTCTTGGGTGGTGAGCGCGAAGCCGCTGCCATGGAGGCCGTAGCGGAGGGCGAGCTTGGCGACGGGGAACAGCTGCTTGAGACAGCTCGAGTAGCGAGGGCACTTCTGGTCGAGTCCGTGAAGGAGCCGCGGCACGGGCAGTGCCCCATCGGTCGACTGGTGGGCGAACCACGCGTCCCAGCCGTCCGCTCGGATGACACGATGAAGCGACTCACGCAGACCGCTTCGTGTGCTCGGAACCTCGAGGTCGACATCGGGGAACGGCGGGCCGGTGGCCGATGCGGGTTCGACCGGCGTCGCAGTCTGCGTGGCTCCGATCGCGTCGGACGCCAAGGCGGTGAGCGTTCGGTATCCCGTTCCGTTCAGCATGAAATTCGGATCGAGCTCGCGGACCCGATTGCCGAGCAACGCGGTGTTGATGACTCCCGCTTTGACGAGCTCGGGCTCCGCCCTGACGGCAGTCCGCACCAGTTCTCTGGCTGACTCGGCAAGCGGTGAGGAACGGGCCGGCGTCTCCGCGTGGGTGCGCGGGATGTCGTCGTCGCTTCGTCCAGCGGTCAGCCGATCCCCGACGAGGTGGCAGTAGTCGGCGACTGCACGGAGCAGCTTGTTCGGGGGTGGTGACGGCGTCGATACGACCAGCACGAACTTGCCGAGGGCGTGCAGGTGCCGGACGAGGGGAACGAATCCGCCGTCACCGGACACGACGACGACGACCTCGATGAAGGGTGCCTCGTAGACGGTCGACAGCGCATCCACCACGAGTTCGATGTCGGCCGCGTTCTTGACACTCGCCCCGAAGCCGAACACCTGGATCGGCTCGATCCCGACCTCCATGAGCTCCCTGCGATAGACACCGAGTCGCCCGTCCGCCCAGTTCGCGTAGGCGCGCATGATCGCGATGTCGGACACGACACCCAGCTCGGTCCCGATCCGACGGATCTCCGCGATGATCCGCTTCACCGGTACGCCCCGGACCTCTCCGGCGTAGCCACCGAACAGGTTCTCCATGTCGATGAAGACCGCGGTGTTCCGCAGCGGGGGCGACGGTCGGACACCAGTGCCTGTGGTGACCGTCTGGTCCATGGGGTGCTTCCTTCCCTCGCCTCTGCCGGTGGCGGACGCTACCTCGCTGCTCGGGGCAGAATGGTCGCCATGACTGCGCTCTTCGAACAGGCACCCTCGGCGATCCACCGCGGCGAGGACGACCTGCCCTGGGTCGACCTCGGCGACGGCATCGAGCTGAAGGTGCTGCAGGTGGACCTCAGCCAGGGCCTCTGGGTCATCCGCAACCGCTTCGCCCCGGGCGCCGCCGTGCAGATCCACAAGCACACCGGTCAGGTCTTCGCGTTCACCCAGTCCGGGTCGTGGAAGTACGCCGAGAGCGAGTACGTCAACACCGCGGGGTCGTACCTGTTCGAGCCCGCCGGCAGCGTGCACACGTTGATCGTGCCCGACACCAACACCGAGCCGACCGACGTGTGGTTCGCGATCTACGGCGCCAACCTCAACCTCGACGCCGAGGGCAACATCGAGATGGTGATCGACGCCGGCCTCGTGCTCGAGGTCTACCGGGCGATGTGCGAGGCCATCGGCCAGCCCGACCCCCCGGTGATCGTCGACGCCTGACGGCGCATCCCGGTGGTGTCAGGTCGCCGAGCCCGACACCGCGTCAGATCGCCCACTCCAACACGATGGTGCCGGTGGCCCCGTCTAGGCCGTCGACGGCCACCCGGTAGGTGGTGCCGGCCACCGCCAGGAACTGCACCCGGCTCTGGGTGGCGAACAGCGAGCACCCGAACCACGAGTCGTCGTTGGCCGCCACCTGGGTGAGCGCGCCGACCGACGAGCCCGTGTAGGCGGCCAGCGTGGTGTCGAAGTTGCTGCTGCAGGTCTTGATGGTGGCCAGGCCGGTGGACGGCGCGGTCCACCGGTACCAGACCGACGCCCCGCCCGCGTTGCCGGCGTGGGCCGGCTCGCCGGGCTCCTTGGTGGCGCCCGCGTTGGTACCGGTGACCGAGCCGGTGGCTCCGGCGAGCACCAACGAGTCGGCGAAGCTGTCGTTCGCGGCGGTCGTGGTGAAGGTGCAGACGACCTGCTCGTTGACACCGAGGGTGATGGTGACCCGCCGGTTGGCCAGATCGACCGACTCTCCCGTGTTGCAGGCCAGGCCGGTCAGCTTCCAGCCGGTCACCGCGCCCTGCGTGATGGTGTAGGTCGCAGGGGCCAGCCCGCCGCCGGTCACCGTGCGGGGGCGGGCGGGGTCGGTGTCGTCGTCCAGCGAGAACTGGCTGCACCCCGCGCCCTGGCACCCCGTGAAGGCGAAGTCCTGGGCGCTGTCGGGCTGCGAGTCCTGCACGATGGTGATGGATGCCGACGTGTCGGCGAACGTGCAGGTGACGTGCTCGTCGGCGGCCAGCGTGATCGTGACCCGCCTGGCGGCCAGGTCGACCGACTCACCGGTGTCGCAGGTCAGCGAGGTGAGCGACCAGCCGGGCACGGCCGCCTGGGTGATGGTGTAGGTGCCCGGCGCGAGGCCGGCGCCCGACACGGTCCGGGGGTGCGCCGGCCCGGGATCGTCGTCGAGCACGAACTGGCTGCATCCCGCGCCCTGGCACCCGGTGAACGCGAAGTCCTGCGGCCCGTCGGGCGTGGCGTTCTCGACGATGGTGATGGACGGGGATCGGTCGGTGAACGTGCACGTCACCTGCTCGTGCTCGGCCAGCGTGATCGTGACCCGCCGGTCGACCAGGCTGACGGCCTCCCCCGTGTCGCAGGCGATGGCCGACAGCGTCCACCCCGCCACCGCGGCCTGGCTGACGGTGTAATTGCCGGCCGGCACGTCCTGCCCGGTGACCGAGCGGGCCCGCGTGGCGTCGTCGTCATCATCGAGGGTGAACGCACCACAGGGGCCGCTGGTGCACGTGACCGAGTAGCCGAAGTCCTGGGGGGAGTCGGCGATCGAGTCCTGCACGATCGTGATCGACGCGCCCAGCGTGATGTTGCCGCTGTAGAGGAGCCGGTTGGGCGAGCCCGTGCCGGGGTTGGTGACCTTGCCCGGGGTCGCATCGGCGATGAGCGAGGCGGTCACCGCCGCGGGCGAGGCACCGGGCGAGGCCTCGAGCAGCAGGGCGGCCACACCGGCCACGTGCGGCGTGGCCATCGACGTGCCGCTGATGGTGTTGGTGGCCGTGTCGCCGGTCCCCCAGGACGAGGTGATGCCCACGCCGGGGGCGAACAGGTCGACGCAGGTCCCGAAGTTCGAGAACGACGCCTTCGCGTCGTTGCTGTCCGTGGCACCGACGGTGACCGCCTGGGGCACACGGCTCGGCGAGACCGTGCACGCGTCCTGGGGTGTGCCGAGGGCGTCGCCGTTGCCGGCCGCGATGGCATAGGTGACGCCGGAGGCGATCGAGTTCGCCACCGCGGTGTCGAGTGCTGGGGAGGCCGAGCCGCCGAGGCTCATGTTGGCCACCGACGGTCCCGTGTGGTTGGCCGTCACCCAGTCGACGCCCGCGATCACGCCGGCGTCGGTGCCGCTGCCCTGGCAGTTGAGCACCCGCACGGCCACGAGGGACACGTCCTTGGCCACGCCGTAGGTGGCGCCGCCGACCGTCCCGGCCACGTGGGTGCCGTGGCCCTGGCAGTCGATGCCGTTCTGGCCGTCCCCGACGGCGTCGGTGCCCACCGTGGCCCGGCCCCCGAACTCCTGGTGGGTGATGCGGATGCCCGTGTCGATGATGTAGGCGTCCACGCCCTCGCCGGTGGCGGCGTAGGTGTAGGAGCCGTCGAGGGGCAGGTCGCGCTGGTCGGTCCGGTCGAGGCCCCAGGTGGCACCCGGCTGGGTGGCACTGGCGTGCACCACGCCGTTCTGCTCGATCGCGGCCACGCGAGGATCGGCGGCCAGTGCCTCCGCCTCGGCGCTGGTCAACGATGCCGCGAAGCCCCGCAGCGCATGTCGATAGGTGTAGAGGAGCTCGCCGTCGTGCTCGGCGACCAGGTCGCCGGCGGTGGCCGCCACCGAGGGGCCCGACACACCCGCGAGGGTCACGATGTACTCCCCCGGAACCGGCGCCGCCGACGCGGTCACCTCGCCCGGCGGGGCGTCGGCAGCCGGCGCAGCGGCAACGGTCGTCGGGCTCGAGGCCGGCGGAACGGTCGTCGGAGCCGGCGCCGTTGCTTCGTCGGCCGGCTCGCCGACCGACCCGTCGGGGGATGCCGGCGCCGCGGCGCCGGCGGTGCCGGCGGCGTCAGCCCCGGCCGCATCGTCAGCAGCGCCGGCCTGAGGCCCGGGCGCAGGCGATGCCAGTGCCGGCTGCACGACCGAGAGCGTCGCGGCAAGGCACGACAGGACGACAGCGAGCAGGGCTCGACGAGAGGGTCGGGACATGGTGAACCGCCTTTGATGATCCGCCATCGGCGACCCGCCGCTCGGGTCTGCTGCCGATGCCGAGAGGCTAGCGAGTGACCTCCGTCAGCGGCCAGCCGCCTGACCCCACACCGCCCGGCCGAGCCTTCGGATCCTCAGGCCAGCGAGCGGAGGGCGTCGGCGCGCCCCTGGCAGTCGTAGACGGCACCGTCGTAGGCATCGGGCAGGGCGCCGCCCGTCGAGTCGACGGTGACCGGTGTGCACGCCTGGCCGACCGCACTCAGGATCGTCGCGGCGGCACCCCCGCCCCCGCCGGGACCACCGACCGCTCCGCCGGGCCCGCCGCCGCCCTGCTGCCCGCCCGGGCCGGCCTGGCCGCCCGCCACCCCACCGCCGGGGCCTCCCCCGCTCACCAGCACGTAGCGGACAGCGCCCGCGTCCACCAGGTCGGCGAACTGGTCGAGCGTGATCGCCGGGTCGGTGCCCATGAACCCGCCCAGCGCCATGACCGACACGCCCTGGTCGGCGATCAGCCCGGACGCGGTCTGGGCGCTGCCGACCACGAGGTCCCAGGTCTCGGTGGTGTGGTTCGCCTCGAGGAAGGCCGCCAGCTCGGGGTCGCCGTTCGACGACGCCGACCCGAAGGTCTGGCCGGCGGTGCCGGTTCGGGGCCCGGCCTGGGGCAACGTGGAATTCAGGACGGGGTTGGCCGTCTCGCCGACCGCCCACGCCGTCGGCGCGACCAGCAGGGCCGACAGCCCGATGCCCAGACCGGCCAGCACCGTCCGCCCCCGCCGGGTGGCGAACCCGTAGGCCACCGCGCCGAGCGCCCCGGCCGCGAGCAACACGATCACGGCGCGGGTCCACCCGTAGAAGTCGGGCACCCGACCGGCGAGCGCCAGCTGCAGGCTCAGGGTGGCCGCGGCCGCACCGGCCAGGACGGCCAGCCACAGCCGGCTCTGGCGCACCAGCGGCACCACTGCGGCGGCGCCGATGCCGATCAGGGCGGCGAGACCCGGCACGAGGGCGGCGGTGTAGTAGCTGTGGAAGGTCCCTTCGGCGGTGCTGAACACCACCGCGAAAAGGGCCAGCCAGCCGGCCCAGAGCGCCACGTGGGCGCGGCGGACCCGGTCCTGGCGCCAGAGCCAGAGCCCGGCCCCCGCCGCCACCACCGCCAGCGGCAACAGCCACGCCACCTGGCCGCCGACCGCGTCGCTGAACAGGCGCCACGGCCCCGCGCTGCCGCCGAACACGCCGCCGACGCCTCCCATGGCCCCGCCCGGCCCGCCGCCGCCGCCAGGCGCGCCGTTGCCGTTCACGCGGCCGAGGCCGTTGTAGCCGAACACCAGGTCGGTCACGGTGTTGTCCGTGCTCCCGCCAACGTAGGGCCGGCTCGCTGAGGGCGACAGCAGGTCCACCGCCACGATCCAGGGCACCGAGCACACCAGGGTGGAGGCGGCCAGCGCCGCGAGGCGCTTCAGGCGCTCCCACCAGGCGGCGGCCCCGAGCCCCGCCACGCCGACGACCAGCGCCAGCGCCAGGGCCGGCCCCGGGATGTAGGCCGCCAGCATCTTGGTGTTGAAGGCCAGGCCGACGAACGCGCCGGACAGCACGACCCAGCGCCCCCAGTGGCGCTCGTCGTCGACGGCTCGCAGCGCCGCCCACGCCGCCGCGATCAGGAAGAGGATCAAGAAGGGCTCGGGCAGGTTGAGGCGGTTCACGGCCACGTTCACCGGGCTGAGGGCGAGCACCGCGCCCGCCACCGTCGCCGCGGTGGCGCCGAACCGGGGCCGGATGATGCACCAGAGCAGGGCCACCGCCGCGGCGCCCGCCACCGCGCTGGGCAAGAGCAGGCTCCACGTGTTGACGCCGAACACCCGTGCCGAGAGCGCCGCGATCCACAGTGCGACGGGAGGCTTGTCCACGCTGATGAATCCGCCCGGGTCGAGCGAGGCGTAGAAGAAGTTGCCCCACGACACCGTCATGCTGCGGGTGGCGGCGGCGTAGTACTGGTTGCCCAGGCCGTTGAGGGTGAGGGCCCAGGCGTTCAACGCGAACGAGACGACGGTCACCGCCACCAGCCCCGGATGCGGACGGGCCCACCGCCGGCGATCACCCGGCGCCGGCGCCCCGCCCTCGCCGACCGCGGGTGCAGGCGTCGGAGCCGAGGAAGGGGCCGGCGGGGCGTCGATGGTGAGGGCCATGGCGTCGAGACTGGCGCCCGAGCATCAGAGGGCCCTGGGCCGACCCTCCGAATCCCCTGGGTGCCCCACCGGGCGCCTCTCTACGGTGGGCCGATGCCCGGCGTCGAGCCCGAGATCCTCGCCCATTACCGCACGACGGACGAAGGCGCCCGTCTCACGCGGGGGCACGGTCGTCTCGAGCAGGCCCGCACGCAGGAGCTGCTGACGCGGCACCTGCCGGCCGGCCCGGCCCGCATCCTCGACGTCGGCGGCGGCACCGGCGTGTACGCCCGGTGGCTGGCCGGCCTCGGCTACGCGGTCCACGTCGTCGACCCGGTTCCCGACCACGTGGCGAGCGCACTCGATCCGCCCGCCGACGGAGTGTCCGCGGCGATCGGCGACGCCCGGGCCCTCGACCTGCCCGATGCCTCTGTCGATGCCGTGCTGCTGCTCGGGCCGCTGTACCACCTGACCGAGCGGGCGGACCGGGTGCGGGCGCTGGCCGAGGCCCGCCGGGTGGTGCGTCCCGGCGGCCCGGTGATCGCCGCCGCCATCAGCCGCTTCGCGGCGCTGCTCGACGGCCTCAGCGGCGGGGCGTTGGGCGACCCCGCGTTCGCCGCCGGCGCGGCCGTCACCACCGCCACGGGCCAGCACCGCAACGCCACGGACAACCCCGACTACTTCACCACGGCCTACTTCCACCATCCTGACGAGCTGCTGCCCGAGCTGGCCGACGCCGGCCTCGAGCCCCGGGCCCGCTACGGCATCGAAGGCCCCGGCTACTGGTACCCCGACCTCGACGAGCGGCTGGACGACCCCGACCGAGCCGCGCTCGTGCTCCAAGCGGCCCGCACCCTCGAGGCCGAGCCCACCACGATCGGCATCAGCTCGCACCTCTTGGCCGTCGGCCGGCGCCCCTCGCCCGCCTCGGGTGGTGCGAGCCGTCAGTCCGAGAGGTAGAGGCTCGTGCTGGACTCGGGTCGAGGCTACTTCTCGGATATTGGGGGGTTGGTCGTTCCGCCGGCTTGATGGCCGTGCAAATCCGGCAGCGGGGCCACGTCAGCCACCGGCCCGTCGGCTCCGCTGACATCCCCGTCAAGGGGCTGCCCTGTCGTCGTGGTCTGGCACTTGCTCAACTGATCGTAGAACACCGCGGCCGACACCACGAGTCCCAACTGCACCGTCAGGCCACCAGATATCGTTAGCATCGCGATATCTCCGAGAGCGTTATCCGCAGCGATGAAGAAGGTCCCAAGACAGGCAGTAGCGAGAATGCCGAGAGTTGCGATCATACCGGTGAGTATGCTTCGGAGGCTGCTGCAAGGACCCTTACAGCTGGCTCTAGTGGCGCATGAACAGAACGCATCCAGTGCAGAACGAGCTTGGCCCACGAGTAGTATTGATACGCCAGCTGCACCCGCGGCCAGAAGCATGCCGAGGGGAGATGTCCATGCACTCCACCACGAGTCGTTTGCGATTGCTGCACCCACGACAATCCCGATTGTGACCGTAAGTGCAGCACCCACGGCAATCAACCAGTTCCGAACCGGAGTTGGATCACACACGAGCTGCTCCTCAACATACGACGCACTATGGATTACCGTTTGCAGATCTGGAGTACGCCCTATTCGGACTGAACTGTCAGCCAGAGATGCGAACCACGACGCTACGGCGTTCGTTCATCTGTGAACCTACTCGGAATCAGGCTGCGGTGCCGGCAAATCGATGCGACGTGATCAAACGGGTTCCTAGGTTGGATCTCACTTGCAGTCGCCGCGGCTCTGGTCGCTGCGCTGATGGGGATCGCTTTCGGCGGCTATCGACTCGGCATGGTTACCGTGGGAGCGGCAGTCGTCGGAGTGCTGGCGTGGACTTGGTACGGCCTGGAGAAGATCGAGCGAGATGCCGCCAGCCGTTGGGGCTCGGACCTAGCGTCGCCAAGTAGGCGCTAACTCGGCGTTCTTCGTCACGGGCATCTTGGCATCGGTGTGTGGTGCCTCGATGTCACGACCCCCAGACCAACTGAGCCAGGTCTTGGCGCAGCCGGACTCGATTGCTCAACTGGATCTTCGGATTTCAGGCGGGCAAGGCCTCTGCGTCCGGGTCAACAGCGGGCGGGTTCTCCGGTGGGGTGCTGCTCGAACGTGCAGCGTCCGGGACTTCGGCCCCTCGGAGGCTGACGGGTGAACACCCGGCCGTCGGGGGCGGTGACCGTGACGACGCCGGTGGCGGCGTCACGGGCGAGGGCCCAGCCGTGATGCACCAGGGTGTGGTGGCGGCGGCATAGAAGGACCCCGTTGACGAGGTCGGTGAGCCCACCGTCCTCCCAGGGCTTGATGTGGTGGGCGTCGCAGAACTTGGCGGGGCGATCGCACCCGGGGAACACGCAGCCCCGATCGCGGTAGATCAGCGCCCGCCGCTGGACACGGGTGAACAGGCGCCGGCGTCGACCCATGTCGAGGAGCTCGCCGGTGCGAGGATCGCGGGTGACCCGCCGCACCCACCCGGTGCACAGCATCACCGCGGCGAACGCCAGCGTGGCCTTCTGCCCGGTGGTGAACTCACACCACGGGTCGGGGCCGGCATGGACGTGATCATGGTCGTCGTCTCCCCCTCGGAAGGGGGCGAGGAGCTCTGCGAGGGGGTTCCGGGTGTCGAGGTCGAGCTGGTCGTCGGGGTTGGCCAGCAGCTCGGCGGCCGTGTTGGCATCGAGGTTCAGGTCGATGCCGCCGGCCGGGTCGGCGTCGCCGTCCAACTTCCCGGCCACGTAGAGCCGCAAGATGTCGAACAGCGAGTCGTAGTCGCGTTGGGCTTTGGTGCGGGGGCCCTCGGGGCAGTCCCACGGGTCGGGAGAGTCGTGCAGGTCGAGTGCGGCGCGCAGGACCGCGGCGTCGTCGGACGGGCCCCACACCTCGGTGGACGACATCCCCCCAAACGTGTTGCGGCTCCGCAACATGCGCTTGGACACATCGGCAGGTCCGCGCTCGTCGACCAGGTTCACCCACTCGTTCAAGAACCCGTGGAACTCGCCCAGGGACGGCAGCTGGCGGGCCGCCTCGAGGATCGCGTCCAGCGAGATCGCGAACACGTCCCCACGGTTCCTCTCGGCCCATGCCATCTTCCGCAGGTGGGGCGCGGCGATCTCGCCGCCGTCCGCCGCAGCGGCGATCGACGGATGCCGCCGGTACAGCGACGCCACCTTCACCAGACCCTTCGCCTCGACGTCGGTGATCGGGAACCGGTGCACCAGCCACGACACCGCCGTGACCGCCCCGTCGAGGGCCCACGCGCCGGCGGCATCCCACTCGGCCACCGCCCTGATGCGCTCGATCTCCAACCGCTCACCCACCCGGAGCACATCGAGCACCCGGTCGGATCGGGCGGCGCCAGACCACCCGTCGCGGCGCTCGGCCGCCACCTCCTTCACCCCCACGAAGAGCTCGGCGACCGGATCGAACATGACCCCATTCTCCCCAGGGGGTGTGACAGGAAAGCCGCCTTCGGAGCCCCGATCTCGGGATCTCAGTCGATGCCGACTTCAACCTCCTCGCCGCTGTCGCCAACCCCGCGTGCGCGCTATCCGACCTGCTGGCCGCCAACTGCAGCTCCGGCGCCCCCGATCGCGGCCCTCGCCCGCCTGCTCCGCCAGCACTCTGCCAACGGGATCGTCAGCGGCGAGCGATCAGAATTCAGACCGAGATGATCGACGACGTCGTTCGATCGGCGTAAAGCGTGTCCAGGTTGAAGAGGCCGTTGAACCCGAACAGCCAGGCAGATCTCCCGGTGAACCAAAGGTTCTTGAAGAGCACCGTCATACCGAACACGCGTACGCTCCGCGCCCGATTGTCCCACCCGCACCACGAGAGATCAGGCCAGAAACCGCTCGGGATCGGGAACCACGCTGTCCGCGGGTCGACAGGGGAACTCGTGGGCGGCAGTCGTTCGATCAGGCGGTCGTACAAGAGGACCGGGTCGAAGACCGACGGCGTCAATGGGGTGCGGTCGATCATGGCCAATCGAATGACCTCGTCGTCGCGCGGATCGAGGTCGAGGAGGCCGGCAAACGCCTCGAACCCTTCCCTGCCTCGAGCGAGCGCGAGACGCTGCATCTGTTCGATCCACTGCTCGTCGAAACGCTGGGGAAGTACCTCGTTCTCCAACGTCTCCAGTACCCGTGCAACGTGTTCGGCCTGCTCTGTCGTGTCCGCCCAGCGTCGGAATTCCTGATCGTCGGGGAACGCCAGCACCAGATCCTGATCGCCGGTGGCGTCGGCTCCCGCGACCACGATCGAGAAGTTGCGAGCCTCTCTCGCGGTGATCTCATTGCCCTGAGCCAGATAGGTCACAGCCACCGAACCGCTCCTCGCGCCGATCTTCGGGGTGGTGCCGGCCGGCCGATCTGTTTCCCGCCCTGCACCCGATCTTGCCGCTGGCCCGCGAACGTAGCAAGCGCACCTGGTCCCACGAGGCTCTTCAACTGACGATGACCGAGTAGCCGCCGATCAGGTTGCCCTGGGTGTCGGTGGCGGTGAACCGCAGAAGGTGTTGGTCGCCGCCGCGATTGCCCAGCGCGCCGGCAAGGGACCCGGCACGGAGGTTGCCGATGTCGAGCAGGGAACCCAGTGCCTGCGGGAGGGCCTGTCCGGCCGGGAGTTCGGTCGACAGGCCGACCAACGCCAGACGGTCACTGCTCAGATCTCGGACAAGTCGCGGCGACGCTCCAGCGGCCGCGAAGGGGGCAGGGACCTCGGTGGGTGGCGCAGCACCCGCGGGAGCCGATGCGTCGTCCGCCCCCGACAGGTGATGCGGGTCGAGCGGCGGACCGAGCGGCGAATCCATCACCATTTCCGCCAGCGCATCGCTGCGGGCGAAGAGCGTGCTGTCGCCATCGCGCACGGCGGTGAGCAGGTGCTGTTCCTCATCGGTGGTGACACCGTGGCGCAGGCCGTCCAACTCGGGTGCGGTGACCGGCAGCCGATGGCGGCTGCCGTCGCCGGCGAGGGTGACCAATTGTCCGCCCACCACCGCGTCCAGCAGGGGCAACACTGCGGGGCCCGCGTGAGTGACCTCCAGCGCCGCGCCGCCCGGAATCATCTCGCCGAGGTGGGCGAGCAGCGGCCCCGCGTCATCCGCGCCGGCCAGGATGCTCAGATTGCGCTGACCGAGATGGCGTTCGGCGTTGGCGTCCCAGCCGCCGCTCCAAGGGTCGGCCGGGCAGGAGGCGGTCGCCATGAGGCACTCATGTCCCGTGAGGCTGTTCGGGACGACCCAGGGGGCATCGAGCTCGACCAGCCCGTGGCAGCCCGGACGGGTGCGATCGTCGAGATCGGTCATGGCACCGCCGATCAGCGTCGGCGGGTAGGTCGTCGCCGTCTGCGCGCCGAAGAACCCCGGTCTCACGTACCAGGCGCGGACGTGGACGCCGGCCGCCGCGAGAAGACCGAGGTTCCACACGTGGATGAAGACGCGGTAGGTGTGCCCGGCGGTCGGTGCGCCCACCAGCCGGTTGGGATCGAATGGTCCGGACCAACTGGCGTCGATGAGCAGGATGTCCGGCGACTCCCAGGTCGGTACCGGGGGCCACAGCGGCCGCTGACCGCGGTCGCCGGGGGCCATGGCCCGGATGAGCAGGTACGGCAGCGTGTCCTCGCGACGGGGGCGGTGGTCGTGGGCAAGGTCGTCGAACACGGCCCGCCACCGCCGGGCGTTGCGCGCAGAGGGCTGCCAGGCCGGATCCGGGTCACCGTCGGGCGTTGGGGCTGGTGGGCGCTCGCCCACGGTCTCGGCAGGGTCCTCCCCCCGCTGAGCTTCGCGCTCGTCGTCATCCAGGGGAGGGTGCTCGGCCCGGTGGGGATCGTCACTCATCGTGGATCCTCCGGAGAGAACGGCGGCCGCCGCTCTCGTGATCTCGGTGCCGGCACTCGACCGAGGTCGACGTCCCACGGCAGCGCGTCGATTGCGGCGGGGAGATGCGCTGGTTCCTGAGGACCGTCACAGGGATCGGATCCGCCGCGCGGTGGATCGTGCTCGGCCGGGCGGCCGAGGTAGTGGACGTGCAGCGCGCCGCTGGGGTCGTACCACTGGTTGTCCAGGATCTGCCCGTTGGGGTCGACGCGACGCGGGTTGTCGTACGCGGCATGGAAGAACTGTGGCGGCGTGCAGGGCTGGCGGTAGTGGAAGTCCGTCTTCCCCGCTGCCTTGAAATCCGGCACGCACTCCCACCGGCCCCGTACCGGAGGGTCTTTGGCGCTCGGCGTATCAGGGCCGGCGTGGTGGCGATCCCAGTCCCAACAGCGCCACGCGTAACCGCGGTCAGCGTCCATGTTGAAATCAGGTACCGGGAAGTCCGGGTCGTCAGAACTGACCATCCGTCCGATGAGGTACAGCCCATAGTCGACGGGCCCACCGAGGTGTCGATTCTGGGGGAGGAGCGCGTTCAGGGCACCGAACGTCGCCGCGGGGGTGGCGCAGCCCTCCAGCAGCGTTCGGGCATCGCGGTGGCCGACGGGCCCGGGCAGCAGCTTGGACGCGGTGTCGCCCACCACGAACGGGCCGACGTGGGTCGCACCCCCCTCCTGCATGACGGGCACACCGCCCTGATTGACGAGGGGGTAACGCCACGGCGACACCCACTCGCTCGGCCTCAGCACCGCACCGCCATCGCCGGCGTACTGAAGGGGTCGGGCCAGAGTCAGCGCCGCGAGAAGATCCGGTCGGGTGATGTCGCGGGACAGGTCGCGCACGATGTTGCGGGGGTACGCAGGGTCGAGTCCGAACGCCGACGCATCCGTGGCCCGGCCCGACGGCTCGGTGACCACGAACCCGGCCCCTTGGGTGCCGGCTGGATCATCGAGAAGCGCCGAGAGGTTGAACGAGCCGGACGCGGACCCCAGCGTGGTCAGGCCCGTGTCGATCTCGTCCGGCTTCGGGACCAGGAAGCCGGCCATGACCAGCGCCCGCCTCGCCAGCAGGAAGATGTTCCAGGCCGGTACCTCGACCGCCCAATAGATCACCTCTCGTGCGGGGAACGTGGCAATGTCGATGATCAGACCCGGTAGGACCGTGACGAGCCAGGTGATGATCTGGGCGATGTAGACGATCCACGCGAAGAGAGCCAGCAGGAAGTCCAGCAAGGTGAACGACCCGTCGCCGTCGATGTCGGCACCTCGGTTGGGGTCGCTGTCGATGCCGAAGTTGCTCCCCGGCGGCCTCGGGAACGAGTGGTCGGTGATCACCTGCGGCGGCTGGGGGCGCGTCGGGCTCAAGCCGTCGCTTCCGGACATCTTGAGGAATCCGTAGACCAGCGACCACATCTCGCCCATGGCCACGGTGTTCGGCCGCCCATCGGGCGTGCCCCCCGGGCCCGTCGCCGAGAACGCCGGCTCCTGCTTGAGGATCTTCGGACCGTCGGGGTGCACGTCGACCATCGCCTGGAGCAGTGCGTCGATCAGATGCTGGGGAAGGGGCCCGGAGGGCAGATTGAAGAAGGCCGCCCGTTGTGCCCGCCCCGTGGGGCCGTCCGAGATGTCGTAGGCAGGCAGGCCGCTGAAGTAGTCGAACGCCGGGCCGTCCGCCCGACCCGAGTAGGGATCTTCGGCCCTCGGGCGGAACGCCACCCAGAAATGCAGGGCTCCGGTCCCGTATTCCCCGTACATCTGGCCCGAGTGGTTGGCGCTGTAGCACTCGCTGTCCATGTGGTTCTCGACGAGGTGGTGGCGCTGCCAGTGGTCCCGGTATGGGCCGCCGCTCTTGGCGTTGGTGAAGGGATGGCCGGTGACGTCGACGGCGCAGTGGGACATCCAGCCGATCGAGAACGCGATCTGTGCTTCGGCATCATGGCGCTCGTCGTCGTTCGCGGCCTCGCCCAGCGCCTTCACCGCGTTGCGGTACAAGGTGTAGGGGAACTGATAGGTGCGCCGGTAGTGGAAGACATCCGACCAGTAGAAGGCGTCGGTGCCGACGCCTTGGGGCACGCCAGAGGTCAGGAGGCCGAACCAGTCCCCCATCTCGCCGACCAGGCCCTCGAGCGCACTGACCACGGCAGCACTCAGCTCATCCAGCACCTGGCCGATCTGATTGGAGAGCCCCCCGGTGAGCTGGCTTGCGAGCTGGGAATTGTTCGTGGACGCGGGCGTGATCCATTTCTCCCATTTCGTCACATACTGCTCGTCGATCTCGCCCCAGACCTCCAAGACCCACTTCATGACGTTGCGAATGACCACACCGGTCTTGTTGGAGAAGTCCGGCAGCAGGTAGAACATGTCAGGACCCACGGACCCGATGGCGAGATAGTTGCGCCACGTATAGCAGATCTCGCCCATCTCCCGGGCGTGGGTCACGTCGATGGGGAACCCCGACGGGATGTCGCCGTCCCTGAGGCGCTGTGCCGTCTTCCGTGCGCCTTCCATGTGCACATACCAACCGGGCATGTCGCCCTCCATTCAACTCTTCTATTGGACGGTCATCCACACGGACCGATACCGTGTCGTGTCTACTTCTGATGGAAGGCCGGCACCTCGAAGGGCGCTCCCACTGCCACCTTGGTGCCACCGAGCAGGTCCGCGACCATCGCGTCGAAGGTCTGCAGGTAGGCGTCGAGGGTGTGCGGCCCGTACAAGGTCGAGGCACCCTCATAGTGCTGCGCGCCATACTCCTCAGGAGTGGTGACGTAGCCTGAGTAGGCGTTCGCGTAGCCAGCGATGGCGACGTGGGTAGCGGCGCCGCCGAACGCGGACTTCACCCGAGCCTTCAATCGCCGCCCCGCGGTAGAGGTGAACTCACTCGGCACGCCGGCGATGGCGACGGACCCGATCCGGAGCAGCTGAAGGGGGAGGCGGTGCGGAACCAGTGGGCATTCGTGGGGCTCCCACACGGTCGGTGAGGCGAAGGAGGTGTACTCCAGGTTGTACAGGCCAACGGGAAACATGACCGGCTTCGCGCCGTGCCCGACCGCAAAACCGGTGGGAGGAGGCGAAACAGTCCACCTCCAGATGCCCGTGAGTGCGCCGGTGCTGTCGCGGGCGAGCGGCGGTCGATCCCCCACCTCCTTCGGGAAGAATGCCTCGGCAATCCACGACGACACCCGGGCCCGGGCATTGGGCGAGTCCAGGTCGTCGCGCATCTTGATCAGGGCCTCCATCGCCGGGCGCGTTGGGTCCGTGCCCGTCACGAGTGCCGCTGCCTCACCGGGAACGATGCTGGCTATGCCCACCGCGACCATCCTGGCGAGGAGAAATGGCCAGGCGAGGCTGGCGAAGAGTTTCACGGTGCCGTTCGTCAGTGCATCGACGGTCATGCCCTCGATGATGCCGGACGGTAGGTCATACCGAGCCGTGGGGGGTCCCTGGGTGACCACTCCTTCACTGTCCTCCGAGCTACCAGCACCGAACGAGACGCCGATCGCGGCGGGCCATGTCCTCGCCCCGGGCGACCCGGTGATCTGGACCGAGTCCATGTCGACGTGGGTGTAGCAGGAGGCGATGGGGCCGGACACCTCCTCGGTGGCGTGGTTGAACAGTTCCATGGCCCGTTCGCACTGCCGTTTTCCGAGTATCTCCATGCGAACGATGTCGCCCGCCAGCACCTCGGGGAGCATCCCGCGCTTCCCGCCGATCGGCACCGAGCCCGAGTTCACCCAGTTGGCGTCGAGAACCACATTGCCCGAGATGTCGCCCGCGTTCGCATTGCCGAAGGCAGCCACGAAGTTGGGCGAGCCCGGCATCCGGGATTCGAACTCCGCCTCGGCGTGACCCTTGCTGTCACCCGATACCTGGCTGTTGTACATGCCGAGGCTGGTGGGGTGCACGGCGAACCAGTTGAGGGCGCCGATCGGTCGCGAGGTGCCGGCGTTGTCGACGTCGCGCTCGAACCGGAGCAGGAGCATCTCGCTGTCGGTGGCGTAGGCGACCTCGGGGTGCGTCTCGAACTCGGCGTTCCGCTGGTAGGCCTTGACCGACCGGTTGCCTCCGCAACCGACGACATCACCGGAGTTGACGAGGATCCGTCCCGGGTACATGTCGAGCTCGGCGGCCCTGATGGCCAGGACGATCCCCTCGACGATCGTGTCGAAGACCAATTGGTCGAAACCGCCGGACGTGTAGTTGTAGAGGAAGTAGTGCGAGTACCCTCCCGGACCGGAATGGGTGTGGGTTCCGCTGATCAATATGTTGTCGGGGCGGTACGTGACCGAAGGGTTGGCGGCGTTGAGGCGCTCGACAACGGCTGACTTCACCGCCTGGGTGCACGTCCAGATGTCGGCAACGACGATGACGACACGGTGCGGAACCGCTGCTGCGGTGTTCTCCTCGATGACGAAGGCGCGTGCGAAGAGCTTCGACTGGGGGACGCCGGCGGTCCGCTGTTCGGTGTAGGCGAACCCGGCCATTCCCAATCCCGGCCGGTAGTCCGTCACGTCGTGCTTGGCCGCGCCGAACCGGTACTCGCTGAACATGCTCCTCAACCGCACGCCCGCTTCGATCGGCATGGTCGCGCACCCATTGGCGTTCGAGGCCTGCAGTACGTACTGGCCCTCCCACCGGCGCGTGCACGGGATCGGCACCTCACGGAGGCCGCGTGACGGCAGGAGCCCTGCGATCTCGTTCAACTCGTGCGGATTCTGCGATCCGGGCACCGAGCGGCGGATGATCCTCACCTCGTCAGCGTTACTCACGTCCCAGTGAAGGGTGACCGAGCCGTGCGGGGGCTTCCAAGCCGTCTCATCGACCCAGAACTGGTCGATTCTCGGTGGGCCCGCCCGCAGCAGGTTGAGTCCGTCGGGTTGCGGCGCCGCTCCGGGGAGTGCCCGGTTCCTGGCCAGCTCGGCCGCCGCCGCATGATTGAAGATCCCGAGGCCGACCGCAGCTCCGCGAGATCCGAACAGGTCGCCGAGCACGCCGGCGGCATCGGCCGCCGCTCCCGCGAGACTGCCCGCCGAACAGCCCGCGGTGGCCGTCAGCGGAGTCGGCAGGGCGAAGAAGCCCACCGGCCCTGAGACGATGTCCTCCGGGATGTCGATGGTGAAGGTGCCGCTGTCACGCCACGTCACGAAGCGCCCTGGGTCGAACTGCTTCACGGAGCGGTGGACGGCACCCCCGCCGACCGTCGGGAGACTGACGACGATCTCGCCCAGGTCCGGCGGTTGGACCGGACCGAAGTCCCGATAGCTGATGGTCAGTCGACCATTACCGCAGACGGGGCTCGGATCGAGTCCGACGACCCGGCCGATCGGCCTGACCCGATCCAGCCACGCGCTCTCGTCGGCCGCGGCACCGCCGCAATCGGCGAAGGTCTGCAACAAGCCCCACAGCGCGGTGTCTCGCGCCAATTCCAGGAGGTCGGGTACGTCCGGAACGTCGAACAGGGGGGGTTCAGGGAACCCCGCTGGTTCAGGGCTGTCGTCCTGGAAGGGCGTCCGAACGGCTGCGGCCGCAGGGTCACCGCTGAAGGCGACGTGAAGGACGGAACCCGGTGTCCAGTCGGCTGGAACACGAGCGCCGGCCAGCAACGCGTGAGCGCTGACGTCGATGACACGCAACCCCGTCTCCGCGGCGTCCCGAATCTGCGCGTCGGTCGGTTCCGGCCGGCCGGCACTGAGCCGCTCACCCTGGTCGACGAGCTCGGTCGGCATGCGCCCGAGCCAATCGATGACCGGCTGCGCCTGTTCACGGTTCGAGGCGATCGCGTCGGGATCGGACGCATCCAAGTGGCTCGGGTCGAAGGTGTTGACCGCGTCCAGCGCCTCGATGCCCTCCGGGCTCCGCGTGAACCGCCGCTGTTCCCTGACGAAGTCTCGAATCACCGGCCCCAGGTCTGGTGAAGCATCGCCTTCTGGCATCGTCCCGCCCCCTGGTTCCCCGCCTCGCCCCGACCGCTCCGCGCGACCCTAACCACCCCTACTTCGTCATGCGGCTCAAACAGGCAGTCTCAGCGTGAAGCGGGCGCCGCCGCTCGTCCCGTCGACCTCGGGGGGCAGGTTCTCGACGCTGGCCTCGCCGCCGTGGGCGGCGGCGATGGCGGCGACGATCGAGAGGCCCAGTCCCGCGCCGGTGCCGACACGTGACTCGTCGGCCCGCCAGAAGCGGTCGAACACCCGCTCGTGGTCCTCGCCGGCGATGCCGGGGCCGTGGTCGCGCACGGTCACCACGCCGCGGCCGCCCTCGAGCCGGGCCCCCACCTCGATGGGCGTGCCCTCGGGCGTGTGGGTGCGGGCGTTGGCCACCAGGTTGGTGATGGCCTGGCGCAGCTGGTCGCGGTCGCCGTGGACCACCACCGGCGCCGGCGCGTCGAGCGTGACCTGTCGGTCGGGGGCCGCGGCCACCGCGTCGCTGCACGCGTCGGCAGCCAGCACCGACAGGTCGACCGGCGCCGACTCGATGGCCCGGGTCTCGTCGAGGCGGGCCAGCATCAGCAGGTCCTCGACCAGGCCCTTCATGCGGGCCGACTCCTCCTCGATGCGGCGCAGGATGATGGGTAGGTCGATCTCCTGGGCACCCTCGGGCCGGTCCTGGCCCAGCCGGAAGAGCTCGGCGAAGCCCTGGATGGAAGTGAGCGGCGTGCGCAGCTCGTGGGAGGCGTCGGCGAGGAACTGGCGCAACCGGCGCTCGGTGGCGTCGCGCTCGGCGAACGAGGCCTCCAGCTCGCCCAGCATGGTGTTGAGGGCCAGGCCCAGCTCGCCCACCTCGCTGGTGTGGTCGGCCGGCTCGACCCGCTGCGACAGGTCGCCGGCGGTGATGGAGTGGGCCTTGGTGGCCATGCGCTCGAGGGGCTGCAGGCCTCGGCGGAGGATGAACCACGAGCCCGACGCCAGCAGCGCCAGCAGCGTCGCGGCCGCCAGCAACTCGATGAGCAGCAGCCGGTGCAGCGACTCGGTCACCTCGGTCATCGGGATCGCGACGACCGACACGCGGCCGGGCGCGCCGTCGACCGGTCCGGCGAACACCCGCCATCGCGTCGACCCTTCGACCGACCCCGTCTCGAACACGCGGCTGCCCGCCCCGGAGAGGCCGAGGTCGTCGGGGATGTCGGGCTGCGCCGCGTCGTCCGACAGCTGGACCGCCGTGAGCACGGTGCCATCCGACGACCTCAGCTCGCCGTAGGTCCCCGTGGGCGCCACCACCGGCGGCTGGGGATGGTTCGGGTCGCCGGGCTGGTCGCCGAACGACCCGGCGCCGTCGTCGCCGTCCCCGAACTGGCCGCCGCCGGCGCCGCCGCCCAACTGCTCGAAGAGGCTGACGGTGACCGGGACGACCGACGATCGCAGTTGCTCGTCGAGGCTGTCGTACTGCGACCGGGCGTAGAGCGTGTAGGTGGAGAACCCGAAGATGACCAGCCCCACCGCGGCGAGGGCGGTGAGGGCCAGCGTGAGGCGGACGCGCAGCTTCATCGCCCCCACCCTCGTGGGCGAGCCGGCGGAGGGGTTATCACGACACAGATCCTGACTGATCCACCGACGGGTTCGCGGTTCTGGGCGCGCACGGGGACCGTGCGGTGATCCCGGCCCCGGTGCTCACGGGGAGTGACCGACGGCGAGGACGCCCCCGTTCTCGAGGCAATAGCCCCCGGAAAGCGATGGCCATTGCCTCGAGAATCGGCTGGCGGAGGGGTGGCGGGCACGGAGCGTGAGCTCAGCGTCCGAGGGCTCGCCGCGCTGGCACCCCTGAGCCACACAGCGGGATCAGTGCACCACGAAGCGTGGTGTTCGGACCGCGCGACGACCCGTCGGCTCGATCGGGATGGAGCATCGCAATGCATCGGATCCACGAGCAGCCGCCGACCGGCTCAGGCGGCTTCGTCGCGCGGGGTTACCGCGCCACACGACGCGACCCTGACATCAGGCGCCGCCGCGACCTCTGTGGTCGCCGCGACGCCGGCACCCGTCGCCGCGACCGCGGCCGGCGCGTCGATGCGGCTCGGCGGCACGGTCACGGCCCGACGGCCGGCACCGGGCGCCCGGTGGGCGAACAGCACCCGGTCGAGCACCACGAACTGGGCGACCCAGAGGGTTCCGAAGGCGGCCACGTTGGCCACCTCGATCACGGCGGTGCGCCAGAAGGCATCCAGGCCGGCGCCGGTGGCCCAGTGACCGGCCGCGCTCACCAGCAGCGTGGACAGGGTGAGGCCCGCGAACGACATCACGCAGAACGGGCCGACCTCGCCGGCGAGCGAGCGGCGCCCGGTGCGACCCCAGACCCAGCGGCGATTCAGCTCGAACGAGGGCACCGTGCCCACCGAGGTGGCCACCACGTTGGCCCAACCGGGCGAGAGGGTGTTCGTCGCGACCAGCGCGCCCAGCACGGTCATGCTGGTCAGCGTGGCCACGCACGACGTGGCGCCGTAGCGGACCCACTGGAACAGCCGCTCGACATGGCGGCGCTCGAGCCGCAGCCGCTCGGCCACGCGGTCGACGAGCCGGTGGATCGCGGAGGCGCCGCCGGCGGACGCACCACACACGGTCAGGCCGGCGCCGCCGTCGAAGGTCACGGCCGGCGCTCCGGCGCCAGCGCATCGGGCGCCGACACGATCCGGCGTGGGGCACCGACGGTCGCGGTCGCGGCCGCCGGGCCGGCCGGGCGGAACACCCAGCGGCGCAGCAGCAGGAACCGGCCGACCGCGGCCACGCCGTTCACCGCGGTCAGGACGATCAGCTGGGGGCCCAGCGTGGTGACGCCGGCCGCGGCCAGCACGCCGAGGGCGGCGAGGTCGAGGGCCAGCGGCAGTGCCGCGGCGGCAGCGCCGGCGAGCACGTGGCGGCGGCGGTCGCTGCGCCCGCTGAGCGAGAAGGTGAGGCGCCGGTTGGCCGCGGTGTTCACCAGCGAGCACAGCCCGAAGGCGACGATCAGTGCCGCGACCGCGCCGATCGGCCCCACCAGCAGGCTGAACAGCACCGCGAACACGACGGTGCTCACCAGGCCGATCGACGCGAAGCGCACCAACTGCGCGCTCAGCGCCGGCCGGGCGGCCTCCAAGCCGCTGGGGGTGGGCGCCAACAGGCCGGCGGACAGGGTCACCTCGCCGCGGGCCATGCGCTTGGCCATCCGCCAGATGCCGAGCAGGTCGTCACGGGCGGTGCTGACCACGTCGACGCGGGAGTCGGGGTCGTCCACCCAGTCCACCGGCACCTCGTGGATGCGCAGGCCGTTGGCTTCGGCCAGCACCAGGAGCTCGGTGTCGAAGAACCAGCCCTGGTCCTCCACCATCGGCAGCAGGGCCCGGGCCACGTCGCTGCGCACGGCCTTGAAGCCGCACTGGGCGTCGGAGAACCCGTTGTGCAGCGTGGCCCGCAGCAACAGGTTGTAGGTGCGCGAGATCGCCTCGCGCTTGGGGCCCCGCACGATGCGGGACCCCGGCGCGAGGCGGGTGCCGATGGCCACGTCGCTGTGGCCCGACACGAGCGGGGCGACCAGGGGCAGGAGCGCGTCGAGGTCGGTCGACAGGTCCACGTCCATGTAGGCCACCACCGGGGCGGGGCTGGCGGTCCAGGCCGCACGGAGCGCCCGACCGCGACCTTTGGCGTCGAGGTGCACGGCCTGCACGCCGTCGAGCTCGTAGGCCAGTCGGCAGGCGAGGGACCAGGTGTTGTCGATGCTGGCGTTGTCGGCCACGGTGATCAACCACGGCAAGGGGAAGGCGTCGGACAAGTACGCGTGCAGGCGCCGGATCGACGCCTCGAGCCCGGCCTCCTCGTTGTACACGGGCACGACCACCTCGACCGCGGCGGTGCGACGGCGGCGCTCGTCGGCCAGCACCGACAGCAGGTCGCGCTCGGCGGCCACGCCGTCCCGCGGGGCGTGTCGGGCGGGCGGACGGGCGGCCGGTCCGGCGCCCGGGTCGGGGACGGAGGCGGGTGCGGGGGCGTCGGCGAGATCGGTCATGGAGCCAACCTTCGGCTCGGTCGCTGGGGGCACCCTCTGGCGATCCTGGGAGTTCGCTCAGACTTCGCCGATTCCCGACGTCCCCTGCAGCGCCGCTCTACGGTGGCGGCAGTCCAGTCCGAGGAGCGGGCCGTGTCCGACCCCACAACCCCACCCACCATCCTCGTGGTCGACGACGAGGAGCACATCACCGAGCTGCTGTCCATGGGGCTCGGGATGAACGGCTTCGCCGTCGAGCGGGCGTCGAACGGGCGCGAGGCCCTGGCCGCGGTCGACGCCGTGCGGCCCGACCTCATCGTGCTCGACGTGATGATGCCCGAGCTCGACGGCTTCGAGGTGGCCCGTCGCCTCCGCCAGGTCGAGGGCGCCGGCACGCGGGTGCCGATCATCTTCCTCACCGCCCGCGACACCACCGCCGACAAGGTGGAGGGCCTGCGCCTCGGCAGCGACGACTACGTCACCAAGCCCTTCAGCATCGAGGAGCTGGTCGAGCGGGTGAAGGCGGTGCTGCGCCGCTCCACCGGTGCCGGCCCGAGCGGCAGCAAGCTCAGCTACGCCGATCTGGAGCTCGACGAGGAGACCCGCGACGTGTGGCGGGCGGGCCGGCCGGTCGACCTCACCCCCACGGAGTACAAGCTGCTCCACTACCTGCTCTCCAACCCCCGCCGGGTGCTGACCCGCAACCAGATCCTCGAGCACGTGTGGGACTACACGTTCGAGGGCAACGCCAGCGTGCTCGAGACCTACATCTCCTACCTGCGCCAGAAGGTGGACGACGTCGACCCGCCCCTCATCCACACCGTGCGGGGCGTGGGCTACAGCCTGCGCCTCCCCCGCGACGCCACGGCCTGATGACCCAGGACGCTCCTCCCGGAGACGGGCCCCGAGCCCACGGCGGGCGACGCCTCCGCCGGCCCGGTCGCGGTGAGTCGTCACCCGTCGCCCGCCCACCGTCCGGCGTTGGATCGCGGTCGTCATGACGCGCTGCCCGCACTGCACCCGGGACCTGCGCGAGGGCGCACGCTTCTGTCCCAACTGCGGCGCGGCGGTTCCCGCTGCCGTGAAGGCCGCGAAGTCGACGGTCCCGGCAAGCCAACCCGAGGCCGACGCAGTTGCACCCGAGGGTGAAGGTGATGCGTCCAGGACCATGCCGCTCGCCGTGGCCGTCGCCATCGTGGCCGTCGTCCTCGTCGTGATCGTCGCCGGCGCCGTCGTCTTCGTCAACGCGTCCGACTCCGACACCGCGGCGCCCGCGGGCGCCGACGCCGCGGCGGCTGATCCACGAACCGGGCCCGCCACCAGCAGCTCGCCTTCGGGAGGGCCGGCGCCGGCCACGAGCAGCACCCTGGCGCCCACGACCACGACGGCAGCCCCGACCGCCACGTCGGCGTCCCCGCCGGGCCCGTTGACCCCCGTCTCCGCCTCGGCGTCCTCGGAGCAGAGCGGCGTCAACTCGATCTGCACCGACGAGTTCTTCACCTTCCCGGCGCGCAACGCGATCGACGGCTCCGAGCAGACCGGGTGGGGGACCGCCCCCGACGACGGCACCGGCGAGCGCCTCACGGTCGACTTCGGCCGGACGGTTCACCTGACCTCCGTGGGCGCCACGCCGGGCTACACCAAGATCGGGCCGAACGCCGACATCGACTGCCAGTCCGAGACGCGCTTCTACGACAACCGGGTGGTCACCAGCGCACGCTGGACCTTCGACGGCGGTCAGTCCGTCGTGCAGGACTTCTCCTTCACGCCGACGATCCAGCCCTTCAGCGTCGACGTCGACACCCGGCGGGTGACCTTCGAGATCCTGGGCACGGTGCCGGGCGGCGGGCCCGACACCGACAGCGACACCATCATCTCCGAGGTCCGGTTCGAGGGCTACTGAGGCGCCGCGGTCTCGGTGGCCCCGTGCCCGGGGACACCGCCGGCTCGCCCCGCGGTAGCGTCTCGCCGGACGGCGCCGCTGAGCGCCCGTCGGGAACGGGAGGTCCGGGTGAGGTCACCAGTTCGGGGGGAAGCGGGCCCCGGTCGGCGCACCATCGCCGGCGCCGCGCTCGTCACGGCGGCCGTCACGATGGCGGCGGTGGTGGCGCTCGGTGGGACGGTCCCCGCCGGCGCGCAGGCGCCTCCCGAGACCCTGACCGCCTGGCTGCAGGTCGACGGCGGGCCCTCCCACACCTGCGCCGTCGCCACCACCCACGCGCTGTTCTGCTGGGGCTCCGACGCGTTCGGCGCGCTCGGCCACGGCGGGCCCGTTGCGGACGCGAACACCCCCACCCAGGTGGCGGAGGCAACCGACTGGGCCGCGGTGTCCGCGGGGAACAGCGTGACGTGCGCGATCAAGGTGTCGGGCGCCCTGTTCTGTTGGGGATCCGACTCGTTCGGGGCCCTCGGCAACGGTGGCACCCACCAGCACGTGGGCACCCCCACCGCGGTGGCCGGCGCGGCCGGGCCGTGGCGCTCGGTCTCCGCCGGCGGTGACGGCGGCGAGGCAGCCGGCGGTGCCGTGTGCGCCGTCAACGTCGCGGGCCACCTGTTCTGCTGGGGGATGCGCGCCCTCGTGGGCGACGGCGTGGGCACCCACGACCGCTCGGTCCCCACCGAGGTCGCGGGCGGCGCGTCCAACTGGTCGTCGGTGAGCGTCGGGGGCACCGTCGCCTGCGCCCGCAAGACCACGGGCCGGCTGTTCTGTTGGGGCGGGGACTTCTACGGGCAGGTGGGCGACGGGCCGTCATCCGTGGACCGCAAGCGACCGGTGCCGGTGGCCAACGGCGACACCGGATGGGCCTCGGTCAGCGCCGGGTGGGCGCACACCTGCGCGGTGCGCACGACGGGCCGGCTGTTCTGCTGGGGCCTCGACGAGCACGGCCAGATCGGTCGGTACCCCCGCCACTACTTCGACTTCCGCACCGTGCCCACCGAGGTCCGCGGCGCCACCACCGACTGGACCGCGGTCGCCGCCGGCGGCAGCCACAGCTGCGCCCGCAAGACGTCGGGGCGCCTCTACTGCTGGGGGGCCAACTGGAACGGGCAGCTCGGCCACGACCTGCCCACCGACGAGACGGCGACACCGGTGCGGGTGAGCGGCGGCATCACCGACTGGGCCGCCATCACGGCCGGCGGCGAGCACAACTGCGCGGTGCGCGCCGGCGCCGCGCTCTACTGCTGGGGCTGGGACGGCGCCGGCCAGGTCGGCGACGGTGGCACCGACGACCAGATCGTGCCCGCACCCGTCCCGATCTCGGGGTGACCGCGGGCGAGCTCGGCCCGCAGGTGCACCCCCGGGGCGCGGGCCGAGCCGCTACCGTCGCACGCAGACCGGGTGGGCTCGAGTGCCCGTGTTCTCGGAAAGGGCGCTGATGGGACCATCCACGAAGGGCCACTCGGATGAGGTCCGACGACGGTTGGCCGCCCTGGCCGTCGCGGTCGCGCTGGCGGGCACGCTGGTGGCGATGCCCTGGGCGCCGGGGGCATCTGCCCAAGGCGCCGGTGAGGTCGGCGGCAACTGGCGACAAGTCGACGCCGGAGCGATCACGACGTGCGCGGTCTCGGCGACCCGCCACCTGTTCTGCTGGGGGTTCGACGGGGACGGGCTGCTGGGCAACGGCAGCCCCCACCTGGACTCGAACGTCCCGGTGGAGGTCGCCGGCGGGACGGGCGACTGGGACTCGGTATCGGTCGGCGACGCCACCGCCTGCGGGATCCGGACCAGTCGACGCCTCTACTGCTGGGGCAAGGACCAGCGTGGCTCGATGGGCAACGGCACCGGCAACAGTCCCTCGGACGTGCCGGTCGAGGTGCACGGCGCCACGGCGGACTGGGCATCCGTGTCGACCTACGGCGCCTCGGTGTGCGCCCTCAAGACCACGGGCCACATCTTCTGCTTCGGCGAGGACGACGAGGGCCAGCTCGGCAACGGCGGCGGGTTCGTCAGCTCCCCGGTCCCGGTGGAGGTGGCGGGCGGCGCATCGAATTGGGCCAGCGTCACCGCCGGCAACGAGCACATGTGCGCCCGCAAGACCACCGGTCGCCTGTTCTGCTGGGGACGCGACGCCGACGGCAACGTGGGCGACGGGCTCCCCCTGCACCAGCGCACGCGGCCCACGGCAGTGGCCGGCAACTCCACGAAGTGGGTCCAGGCGTCCAACGGGTACCGCCACAGCTGCGCGGTCAAGACCACCGGACGCGTCTACTGCTGGGGCTGGGACAACCGCGCTGCGCTCGGCACCCCGGGGCAGGCGGACTACGACCGTCCGAGCCCCACGGAAGTGGTGGGCAACACCGCCGACTGGTCGAGCGTCGCCGGCGGATCGATGTTCACCTGCGGGCTACGGGAGTCCGGCCGCCTGTACTGCTGGGGCGACAACTCACAGGACGAGCTCGGCCACGCCGACCTCCCCTACGACTTCTCCCCGCGCCCCATCCGGGTGTCCGGCGGGTTCACCGACTGGGCCTCGGTGGCGCCGGGCGGGTCCCATGCCTGCGCCCTGCGCGCCTCGGGCGCCCTGTACTGCTGGGGCTTCAACTTCTACGGCCAGATCGGCAACGGGCAGACGGGTGGAACGGTCACTTCGCCGGTTCCCGTGAACGGCTGACGGAGGCCCCGCCGTGCGTCCAGAGCAACCTCGTCCGCCGCGCGACGAGGGCGCAGCCGTGATGGTCGACCGCCGGTTCCGGGTGATGGGCAGCGACGCCCACCTGATCGTGGTCGGCGGCGACGGGCCGGCGCTGCTGGACCAGGCCCAGTCCCGGTTGGACGACCTCGAGGCGCGATGGAGCCGGTTCCAGCCCGACAGCGAGGTAACCGCGCTCACCGAGCACGCCGGCGAGTGGGTCACCGTGAGCGACGAGACCGCTCTGCTGGTGCGCCGCGCCGTCGAGGCGTGGCGCATCAGCGGCGCCAGCTTCGACCCCACCGTGCTGGGCGACATGATCCGCGCCGGCTACGACCGCTCGTTCGACGCCCTCGAGGCGCTCGACGCCGGCGGCGACGTCCGCTCCGGCCTCAGCCGCCTGCTGCACGGCTGCGGCGACATCGAGATCGAGGTGAACGCCGCGGGCAACCGGGTGCGCCTGCCGGAGGGCACCGGCTTCGACCCGGGCGGCATCGGCAAGGGCCTGGCCGCCGACCTGCTCACGGCCGAGTTGATGGACGGTGGCGCGGCCGGCGTGTGCGCCAACGTGGGCGGCGACCTGCGGGTCCGCGGCCAGGGGCCGACTGCGGACGTCGACGGCTGGACCGTGGGCGTCGACCACCCCTGGCTGAGCCAACCCATCGCCTTGGTCGGACTGCTCGACGGCGCACTGGCCACCTCCACCACCCTCAAGCGTCACTGGCAGGTGGAGGGCGAGCCCCGCCACCACCTCATCGACCCCGGCACCGGCAAGCCCTCCACCAGCGACCTCACCCTCGTCACGGTCATCGCCACCGAGGGCTGGATGGCCGAGATCCTGGCCAAGGCGGTCCTGCTGCGGGGCAGCGAGCACCCCTTCGACCTGCTCGGCGGCACCGGCGCGGAGGCGCTCTGCGTCGACACCATCGGCCGCCTGCAGGCCACCGAAGGCTTCACGGGGTTCACCGGCGGCGTGCCCCTGCCCGAACGGGTCGAGGCGGCGCCCCCCGCCTGAGCACACCCCCCGTTCTGGCTCCCGATTCGATCGCCCTGCAGGCCGTCGCAGAATCGACTGGCTTGTGAGTGAGTCCGGGAAGCGGTTGTGTCGGGTGTTTGGGGGCGCGCCATGTCGGGGGTCCTGGGGTTCGGGGTTGTGGTGGACCGGTTGGGTTCTGGCACGGGTCCGGGGTGCGGTGGCGGGTTCAGGTGGTTGCGCCGAGTTGGTGCCGGAAGAGCTTGCCGAGGTTGTGGGTGGTGGCCATGAGTGCCCACTCGCTGGCGGCGGCGGTGAGGCCTCGCCGACGGAACCGTCGGTAGCTGTGGTTCTCCTTCATGGCGAAGACGGGTTCGACGGTGTGGCCGCGTGTGGCGTATGTGGCGGTGCCGGTGGGGGTGCGGAGCCGGTGTTCCATGGCTTCGAGGGCGGTGGCGTCGTCGGGTGGTTCGCCGGTGGTGGTGCCGAGTTGGCGGGCGGCTTGGCGTTGCTTGTGGTCTTTGAGGGTGGCGATGAGCCGGTTGGGGCCCTCGGCGGTGGCGTTGGCGTCGCTCCAGTAGCCGGCGTCGGCGAGGACGTGGCCGATGGGGTCGTTGATCCCGACGGCGGCGAGGTTGGCGACCGAGGCGATGACCATGGGTTGGTATTGATCCACGTCGTTGTGGTCCTGGGTGACCGCGCAAGCGATCACGATCTGGTGCTCGTTGACCGCGGCCTGGGCGTTGAAGCCCTGCACCCACCCGGTGGCTGTCTTCATGATCCGGCTCTCGGGGTCGGTGACATTGGCACGGGTCGGCGCCGGTGGAGCAGCCTCGGCAGCCTGGCGGGCCTTGTCGAGCGCCGCCTGGGCTCGGGTCACCCCCTGGTCGGGGCCCGGAGCGGGGCCTCGCAGGAGGCGGCCCTGAGCGGCAGCGTCGGCTTCGGCGGCGGCCCGGCGGGCCGCTTTGGCCGCGGCCCGAGCAACCGCCGCGTCGAGCTCGGCCTCCGCTCGGGCCAACGCCACATGGGGGTCTTTGGGTTTGACGCCTGCCAGCCGGCGCCCCTCAGTCGCAGCCGCTCGAGCGGGGGCTGCCGCCTCGACCGCGGCGACCTGGGCGGCCTCGTCCTGGGCGTCGATCTCGGCTTTCGCCGCGGTCAAACGGGCCAGGCGACCGGTCCGAGTGGACAACCCCTCAGGGATCTGACCCCCGTCGAACAACCCGGGCTGGGCGTCCTCGGCTGCGTCGGTCGCGGCCGCTTCAGCCAAGATCCGTTCCACTTCGGCCCGGATCCACTCGCCGCTGCGGTTGGCGTCGAGCGCCGCGTCCGAACCGATCTTGGTGCCATCGATCGCGATCGTGCCCACCGACACCAGCCCCGCCGCCGCGCACAACCGCAACACCTCCACGAACACCGCCTCGATGGCAGCCTCGTGATCGACCAGGAACCGGGCGATCGTGGCGTGGTCCGGCGTCGCGCCCGCACAGATCACCCGATAAGCGGCATCAGTACGACACGACGCCTCGATCCGCCGCGACGACCGCACCCCGGTCCCGTACGCGTAGAACAACAACGCAAGCATCATCTCGGGGTTGTACGCGGGCCGGCCCGGGCCGTCGTTGCGATGACGGGCATGGAACGCCGAGGTGTCGACCTGCGCGACGACATCGATCACGAACCACGCCAGATGCCCCTCCTCGAGCCAATCACGCATGCTCGTAGCCAACAAGAACAGCTGATCGCGCCCAGCCGGCACGTAGTCGTACGCCACACCCAAATTCTCGCATTACCCCCGCCCGAACGCGAGCACCCGCCATTTCGCGACAGCCTGCCTGGCGGTCGAATCGGGAGCCAGTTCGATGGTCGTCCACCAGTCGGAACCTCCCGGCCCAGCTCTGCGTCTGTACTGGTGCCATGGGGGACGACCGGACGGCGGCGGAGTTCGCCCAGCGCTACCTCGAGGAGGTGCGACGTTGTGTCCGACTCGCGTACGTGCTGTGCGGTGACGAGGGAACGGCTGAGGAGGTGGTCGGCGACGCCTTCGCGTCGTGCTGGCCGCACTTCCGGGCCGGCAGCGTCGACGACGTCCACGGCTACCTGCGCCGGTCGGTGGTCAACACCATGAACAGCCGGTTCCGGCGCCGGCGCCTCGAGCGCGCGCACCTCGCGCGGGCGGCCGCCGAGCGGTCCGGTGTGCCTGCTTCCGGCGAGGCGGTGGCGACCGATCGGTCGACGCTCTGGCCGGCGCTGCTGGCGCTGCCGATGGAACAGCGTTCCGTGCTGGTCCTGCGCTACCTGGAGGACCAGTCCGAACAGGACACCGCGGCCATCCTCGGCATCAAGGTCGGCACCGTGAAGTCACGCGCGTCACGCGGGCTCGGTCGGCTGCGCGTCCAGTTGGGAGGAGCCGACGATGACTGACCTCGACGAGCGCCTGCGCCACGAGTTGCGCGTCCACGCCGAAGCGGCGCACCCATCGGCCGATCTGCCGTCAGCCCTGGGGGCGGCGGTCGGTCGCCGGCAGCGACGACGCAGCCGGCTCGTCGCTGCGACCGCAGTCGTGCTGGTGGCGGCACTGGTCGGCGGCGCGCTGCTCATCCGGGCCGGCGACGAGGACTCGACCCGGGTCGTGACCGGCCCAAACCCGCCGACCGGCACGCCGGGTGCATGGACACCGATGCCCGACGGACCATTGTCCCCCCGCAGCGATGCGCTGGCCTTCACCGTCGGCGACGAGGTCCTGATCTTCGGCGGCGGGCCCCGCTGCCCGTCGAACGCGCGATGCGGCCCGCATAGCTGGTCAGGCCTGACCGACGGCGCCGCCTACAAGCCGTCGACCGGCGATTGGCGTCGCATCGCCGACATGCCCCGCGCCCTGGACCGGGCGAGCGGCGCGATCGTCGGTGACACCCTTTACCTGTGGGGTCAATACGCCTGCCCGCCCCAGGCGAACTGCGAAACCGGCTTCCTGAACACGTTCGTCGCCTACGACCGCGGCGACGACTCGTGGACCGACCTGCCGCTGCCCGACGGGGTCCTGCGCACCGACGAACCACCGGGACTCGCCGCCAACGGCGACCAGATCGTGGCCTTCAACCCACTCGGAACGGCGGGGAACAACGAGGTCTTCGATTCCGACACCGCGGCCATGGCCGACTACGAATTCGACCCGCTGTCGAGCTCATGGACCACGATCCCCACCGATCCACTGCGGCCGAGCACCGAGCGGGCGATCGTGCCGCACGACGGCGATCTCTACGTGTTCTCCCAATCGGCACGGCCCGAGGATCGGGCGCCCGGCTACATCGTCTCCTACGAGCAAGTGGCAGTGCTCCGCTCAGGCGCCGACACCTGGGAGCGACTCCCCGATTCCGAGGTGATCGGCGCCTCCGGCTTCGGCTGGTACCTGGTGGGCGACGACATCGTCACCCCGGGGCCGCCACTCCCGAGCGATGCGCCGAACGGCCCGACCGACGACTATTCCTGGTTCAGCACCGGCGCGATCTTCGACACCCGAACAGAATCCTGGCGCGAGCTGCCGCAGCCGCAGACCGGCTTCGAGGCTGCTTTCCGCCGGCCGGACACCGTGGCTGGCCCACGCCACGTCCTCGCCCTGGGCCTCGTGCTCGACATGGAAGCCGAGACGTGGGCGCCGCTCCCCGCAGTGCCCGGCGGCTTCGCGGCGGACGGCTCGAGCATGGCCTGGGTCGACGACCAGCTCATCGTGTGGGGCGGGGCCGATCGGGCGGGCACGGAATCGAGCGCCGGCGCGATCTGGACGGCGCCCGGCTGAAGCCATCGTTCCGCCAGCACCCCTCTGGAGGAAATACCCGTCACCGGTGACTGGCATTTCCTCCAGCTCGCCATCGATCGCACCTCGGCACCACTCAACCCTCCTGGCGGTGATCCGGTGGTCAGGCAGGCCGATTCCGCCAGTACGCGGTCGTTGTGCTCCGATCGGGCCTCTAGGAGGTGACGCGCAGCCCGGGCGCGCGGTGGGGGGGGCCGGGCCCGGTGGCACGCGAGCCGGCGATCAGCGCCGTGAACAACAAGATGCCGAGCGTCAACAGGTGCAGGAGCTCGAACCAGCCGGCCACGTGATGAGCCTGCTCGTCGACCGCACCCGCGATCACCTGGGTGAACACGCCGATGGTGGCCACGACGACGGCGGGCACCGCGTACCGGGGGCGGAGAGCCGCCAGAAGGCCGGCGGCCCCGACGAACAGGCCGATGGCGCCGTCTCGCGTGAGGTGCTCGGCACCCACGTTCTCGTCCAGGAGGGCCAAGGGGTTCAGCCCCACCATCCAGGGCAGGGCGAGGCACAACTCCAGCGTCGACAGGGCACCCAACGCCACCCGTATCCACGGGCGAGGCGCCGGCCGGGTGCGGCCGAGCGCCTCCAGCGAGCCCTCGGCGTCGACCCCGTCGTGTTCGAGGTCGTCGACGGTGCCCGCGCACGAGGGGCACCGCGCGATGTGCACTGCGGCCTCGCGCTGCTCCTCGGGTGTGGCCGCCGAGCCCAGGAGGTGGACGGCCAGTGCATCGGCGCAGCGCATCGGCGCGGTCAGGCCCCCTCGACCTCGGCCCACCCGTCGCCCTCCACCAACAACTCGGCCAGCGCGGCCCTCGCCCGGTGCAGGCGCGAACGGACCGTGCCGACGGGTATCTGGAGGAGGGTCGCGGCGTCCTGGTAGTCGTAGCCCAGCCACCCGCACACCACCAGCACCTCGCGCTGGGTCAGGGGAAGCCCGCCGATCAGCTCGAAGATGTCCGCCGAGTGGTCGGGGCCGGTGTGCTGCGTCGCCCCACCCCACGCCGACGGCATCGCGGGATCGCCGTGGCGCCGGTCGCGTTGGGCCAGGTCGATCACGCACCGGCGACAGATCGTCAGCAGCCAACCCTCGAACGACCCGGAGGATCGGTAGGTGTCGAGGAAGCGCCAGGCCCGCAGGAACGTCTCCTGCACCGCATCCTCGGCCAGGCTGCGATCCGAGCACAGCGCTCGGGCGTACGCCGAAACCGCCCGGTGGTGGACGCGCACCAAGTCGTCGAACGCGCCGTCGAGACCCACGGGCCGCACCCTACCGGTGGCCCTTCGGCCACGAGAAGTCGCTCGATTCGGGAGCGGGGGAACTCAGGGAGCACTCGGCCGGTCTACCTCCGATGACCTCCACCTCCGACGACTCCTCCGACGACTCCTCCGACGCTGCCGGCTCCGCTGGCGCCTCATCCGAGCAGGCGGTGACCGAGCAGCCGTCGGGCACCACCACGCTCAAGACCGACAGCGACTTCGAGATCGACCGGCCTCCGCTACCCGGCGACTCCAAGGCCAGCCGGCTGTGGCGCAGCATCTGGAGGACCCACTTCTACGCCGCCCTGATCGCCACGCCGGTGCTGGTGATGCTGGCCTTGACCGGTCTGGTGATCCTGTACACCGAGCCGATCCAACACGCACTCAGCGGCGACCTCACGACCGTCGAGGCCGGCGACGAGGCGATCAGCCTCGACAGCCAATTGGCGGCGGCGAACGAGCGCTACCCCGACCTCACGTTCGTGGCCGTGACCCCTCCGAAGGAGGCCGACCTGTCGACCCGCTTCACGATGGCCGACGAGAACGACTCGTCGTACGAGGTGTACGTGAACCCCTACGACGGCGAGGTGCTCGGCCGCCAGAAGAGCGGTGACGACATCGTCGGGTTGGCCAACCGCCTCCACGGGTTCTTCAACAACGAGACGGTGACGATCCCCGTGCCCACCGTGGCGGGCCTGCTGGGGCCCGACCCCCTGTTCAGCGACGCCGCGCTCGGCGATGTGGTCATCGAGATCTTCGCGGGCTGGGGCTTGATCCTGGCCTTCACCGGGCTGTACCTGTGGTGGCCGCGCAAGCGGGGCACCGGCAAGGCCCTCTTCGTCCCCCGCCTGGGCAAGCCGGGCCGAGCGAGGTGGCGCGACCTGCACGCCGTCGGCGGGACGGTGCTGGGGTTCCTCCTGATCTTCTTCGTGCTCACCGGCCTGCCGTGGTCCGCCGCGTGGGGCACGAGTTGGGCCTACGCGGCCGGCGAGATCACCCCGAACCAGGAGACGAGCTTCTGGGAGTGGGAGGGCCCGGCGTCGGCGGTCCCCGTCACCGGAGACCTCGACCGATTGGGCCACCGCATCCCGTGGGCCACGGGGCAGGACGAGATCCCTGCGTCCGACGGCGGCCACGACCACGGTGGAGGTGGTGAGGCGGCCGCGGCCGAGGGCGAGATGGCCGCCGGCGAGATGGCCATGGGCCCGCCGGCCGACCCCGTGGACCTGCAATTGGTGGCCGACGCGGCAGACGAGGAGGGGATGCTCGCCGGCTACACCATCTACCCGCCCGCCGACGTGTTGGACGACCCCGAGGCCCCGTTCTACGGCTCGTACGTGGTGTTCAACCCCTGGCCGAGCGACATGGGCAACCAGGGCGCGCTCTACCTCGACCAGTTCAGCGGCGAGACCCTGGCCAAGAGCACGCCGGAGACCTGGGGCAAGATGCAGTGGGCCACCGAGTTCGGCATCCAGACCCACATGGGAACGCAGTTCGGGCTGTTCACCCGCATCCTCATGACCACGGGCTGCGTGCTGCTGCTCTGGAACGTCGGCACGGCGCTGGTCATGTGGAACAAGCGCCGGCGCAAGGGCACCCTCGGCCTGCCGCGGCGGCCGGTCGACGTGCGCATCCAGCGGGTGCTGGGGATCACCGCGGTCGTGCTGGCGGTGATCTACCCGCTCTGGGGTCTCAGCCTGGTCTTCGTCCTCCTCCTCGACCGCTACCTCATCCGCCGTCGCCCCAGGTTGCGCTCGGCGTTCGGCATGCGCTGACCCTGGCGGCGTCGTCCGCGGCCTGGAACCTCAGGACGCCGGAACCGACTCGATGTAGGCGACGAGCGCGGCCACGTCGTCATCCGACAAGCCGAACGTCGGCATGATCGGCGCGAACCCCTGCACCGTCTGCGCTGCCGGTTCCTCGATCGAACGCGTCAGGTACCCCGCGTCGGCGACCACGGTCGAGCCGTCGGTCAACTCGACCTGCGAGCCCGCGAGGCCCTGCCAGGTGGGACCCGTGCCGTTGGCGCCGTCCAGCGAATGACATCCCTCGCACCCCCGCTCCTCGGAGACGTCCGCCCCTCGCCGCGCCGCTGGCGACAGGTCGGCGCTCGACGACGATTCGTCGGACCCACAGGACGCCACGAGGACGAGCAGCACGACGGCCGCGGCGGCGAGACGGACGACACCGATGAACTGGCGGGTGCTCATGCCGGTTTGGTCGTCCGAGACCAAGCGGCGGTTCCCCGCACTGTCGTCGAGCCTGGCGCCACTCGCCGATGCCGCCATGACCCGTGATCAACAACACTCCGTCGCCGCGGTGGCCAAGCGGGCAGACAGCGCCGCCACCCGCTCGACGACCTCGGGCGGACCCTCGACCTCGATGGGGAACTGGACGGCGACCTGCGCCACCGTCGACACGACCCAGTCCATCGACTCGGCCTTGATGCGGACGCGGCAGGTCTCGCCGTCGATCGCCTCGATGTCCGAGTCCGACCAGCGGACCGCGGCACGGACGGCGTCGACCGGGCCTCGCACCCGGATCACGGCGTCGAAGGGTCTGGGCATCGATCCGATGGACTGCTCGACGAACGCCGCCGCATCGCCGCCGGGCAGCTCCCTCGCCGCGAACCGGGCGCCCGCCAGCTGCGTCGAGGCGATGCGGTCGACGCGGAACGTGCGCCAGTCCCCCCGGCGCACGTCCCATGCCACCAGGTACCAGCGCCGGCCGGTGGACACGAGCTGCTGGGGCTGGACGAGGCGGCGCATCTGCTCGCCGTCGCGCCGCTGGTACTCGAAGCGGACCTCCTCGCGATCGCGGCACGCCTGGGCCAGCAGGGCCAGCGCCTCGGGGTCGACGGTGGGGCCCTGGCGACCGTCGGCCCACCGCAACGACACCACGTTGCTGTGCACCGCGTTGACCCGCCGCCGCAGCCGGTCGGGCAGCACCTGCTCGAGCTTGGCCAGCGCCCGCAGCGCGGTGTCCTCGATGCCATCGACCGACGCGCTGGCCGCGGCCCGCAGGCCCACCGCGATGGCCACCGCCTCGTCGTCCTCGAGCAGCAGCGGCGGCATGTGCGAGCCCGAGGCCAGCCGGTACCCGCCGGTGGTGCCGGTGCTGGAGTCGACCGGGTAGCCGAGCGACCGCAGCCGGTCGATGTCACGCCGCAGCGTGCGGTCGGTGACGCCGAGGCGGTCGGCCAGCTCGGCGCCGGACCAGAACTTGTACGTCTGCAGCAACGACAGCAGCTGCAGCACCCGCTCGGTGGGATCGGCCATGTTCCCCATCTTGTCGGACATTGCGGACAGGATCTGTCCGCAGCGTGTGCGACCGTGACGCCATGATCCACACACGAGGCCTCACCAGGCACTTCACCACCAAGGACCACGTCGTCGAGGCGGTCCGCGGCATCGACGTCGACGTCAGCGAGGGCGAGCTGGTCGCCTTCCTCGGCCCCAACGGCGCCGGCAAGTCGACCACGCTGCGGATGCTCACCACGCTGCTGCGTCCCACCTCGGGGACCGCCCGCGTGGCCGGCTGCGACGTGGTCGACGACCCCGAGGGCGTGCGCCGGCGCATCGGCTTCATCGGCCAGGGCAACGGTGCCAGCCACAACCAGCGCGTGCGCGACGAGCTGGTGAACCAGGGCCGCTGCTACGGCCTGGCTCGGGGCGAGGCCGGCGAACGGGCCGACGAGCTGATGGCGTCGCTCGACCTCTCGCCGCTGGCCGGCCGGGTGGTCAAGACGCTCTCGGGCGGGCAGCGCCGCCGGCTCGACGTGGCCATCGGCATGGTGCACCGGCCCGGGCTCCTGTTCCTCGACGAGCCGTCCACCGGCCTCGACCCCCAGAACCGGGCCAACCTCAAGGAGCTGATCGAGCGCCTCCGGGTCGAGCACGGCACCACCATCGTGCTCACCACCCACTACCTCGACGAGGCCGACTCGCTGGCCGACCGGGTGGTGGTGATCGACCACGGCCGCGTCATCGCCGACGGCACGCCGGAGCACCTCAAGTCCGACCTGGTGGGCGATCGACTGGTGCTCACCGCCGTCGATGGACGTGGCGCCGCCCTGGTGGCTGCCGCGGTCGAGCGTCTCACCGAGCCCCTGCGGGTGCAGGTGATGGGGGCGGTGGTCGACGCCCGGGTGCGGGGCGCAACCACGCTCGCCCCCGTGCTGCTCCGGCACGTCGACGCCGCCGGCGTGGCGGTCGCCGCCGCCGAGGTGTCCCGCGCCACCCTCGACGACGTGTTCCTCACGCTGACGGGCCGCAGCCTGCGCGAGAGCGCGGTGGCCGACCCCGACGAGCCGACCGGTCCCGAGCCCGCCGGCGGCCGCGTGCCCACGTTCGACGACCTCCCCAGCAGCGACGGCATCAGGACCGCCGCCACCGACCACGCCGCTCCCACCGACCACCCCGCTCCCACCGACCACCCCGCTCCCACCGACCACGCCGCTCCCACCGACCCCGCCGGCACGACCGATCCCGCCCTCCTGGAGGCCTCATGACCACCACCATGTTCACCGACACGTCCCTGGTCCTCACCCGCGAGCTCAAGCCGTTGGTGCGCGACCCCTTCTCGGTGATCTTCACCATGGTGCAGCCCCTGGTGTTCCTGGCCCTGTTCGGCCCGCTGCTGTCCGGCGTCACCGGGCTCGACACGGCCGACGCCCTGCAGTGGTTCGTGCCGGGGATCATCGTGATGTCCGCGCTGTTCGGCGCGTCGATGACGGGCTCGAACCTGCTGATGGAGATGCAGTCGGGCTCGCACGAGCGCATGCTGGTCACCCCGCTGCACCGCTCGTCGCTCCTCGTCGGCCGGGCGCTGAAGGAGATCGTGCCGGTGCTGATGCAGGCGGCGGTGATCGTCGCCGTGGTCATCCCGTTCGGCTTCCGATTCGAGCCGGCCGGCGCGCTGATCGGCATCGTGGTGGTGGCCACCTTCGCGGTGGGACTGGCCGGCCTGTCGTACTCGCTGGCCATCGCCACCAAGGGCAACGACTGGATCTTCTGGGCCGTGCAGCAGACCCTGATCTTCCCGTTGCTGCTGCTGGCCGGCATGCTGCTGCCCATCGACGAGGGGCCGGCGTGGCTCGAGTCGCTGTCGAAGCTGAACCCGCTCACCTACATCGTCGATGCCGAGCGCCTGCTGTTCGCCGGCGACATCGTCGAGTGGGACGTGGTCTGGGGTGCGGTCGCCGCGGCGCTGGTGCTGGCCGTCGGCCTCACGGTCGGCATCCGCTCGGTCCGCGCCGGCGCCGAGTAGCCGACCGCTGATCCAGTCATTCCCGAGGCAATGGCGCGCGCCGAGCGCGCGCCATTGCCTCGACTTCGTCGGTGATGGGGCCGTGAGCTCAGTGCTGGCCGCTGGACTCGGCGGCCTCGCGCAGGACCGCGTTGCGGGTCTCGAGCACCCTGGTCATGTAGCGCCGAAGGACCAGCCGGTCGACGAGGGCGCCCAGCGGGCCGAGGGGGCTGCGGAAATCCACGACGTCACGCATCACCGTGTGGCCGTCGGCCTCCTCGAAGCGGTGCTCGTGGCGCCATTCGCCGAACGGGCCCCGCACCTGCTGGTCGACGAAGATCCTGGGCCGGTCGTACTCGGCGATCCGGGAGGTCATCCGGAACGGCACGCCGACGTGCCATGCCCTCCAGGTGACCTCCTCGCCCGGGCCGGTGTCGCAGCGGCGCTCATCGAGCAGCTCGAGTTCGTTGACAAACGCATGCACCTCCTCATCGGGCGCCGCCCAGCCGAACCGGCCCTCCTCGTCCTCGAAGTACCCGTCGAGCGAGCTGAGCACCGCAGCGACCAACTTGGCCATCTCCACTCCGATCCGGTCGTCACCACGCAGTACATCCCACGACCTGAGACCGCGACCCGCTCGCGAGATCATCGGTCACCTGGGCCCAGCGGGGCAGGCGTACCGGCACCGTCGGTCTTCGCGCCCAGCCGTCAGGCACCGCTCCGTTCGGGCCATTTCCTGTCAGACCCCCTTCGTACGATCAACCCATGTCCGATCCGGTCGCCGAGAGCCGACAAGCGCTGGAAGGGCTCGCCGGTGAGGACCGGCGGGGATGGTCCGCCGCGGCCCGCGCCGACCGGGTGCGCGACCTGGCCGGGCTGGCCGAACGCACCCAAGCCGCACTGCTACAGGCGGTCGTCGAGTGGGACGCCGGTGACGACTGGGCCCTCGACGGGCAACTCTCCGCGCCCAGTTGGCTGGCCTGGCAGGCGCCCATGACCAAGACCACCGGGTCCCGCCTCGTCGACGACGCCCGCTTCGCGGCCCGCCACCCCGACATCGCCGCGGCCCTCGCCGACGGGGCCATCACCGGTGCTCACCTCACCGCCATGGCCCGCGCCGAACACCACCACGAAACCGAGTTCGACCTCTGCCAGGACTCCCTCCTCGAGTCGGCCCGCGACATGTGCCCCACCGACTTCGCCGCGGTGTGCCGCAACTGGGCCCACCTGGTCGACGACCGCGCCCCCCGAGACCACACCCGCCGCGGGTTCCGCATCCGCGAACTCCTCGACGGCTGGGGTGTCCCCGACGGGCTGTTGGACCCCGAGACCGTCGCCCTGTGGAAACGCTGCGCCAAAGACCTCGCACCCCCCGACCCCCCCGACCTGCCCGAAGGGCCCCGCACCGCCAACCAACGCGGCGCCGACGCCTTCGCCGACCTGTTGCGCCGCCACCTCCGCGGCCACACCGGCGACGCCCCCTCCACCACCGCCGATGTCGTGGTCGACTCCGACACCCTCACCCGCCACCGCTTCGCCAAGTTCCTCCACCCCGACCAGCGGGTCCCCCACGACCCCAACTGGGAGACCAGCCGCATCGACGGCCTCCCCCTGGGCCTACGCGACGCCGAACGGCTCCTGTGCGACAGCCCCATCGGCGCGCTCATCGTCGACCGGACCGGCGAGATCCTCGACGTCGGCCGCCAAGACCGCTACTACAACCGGGCGCAACGACGCGGCATGGCCCGCCGCGACGGCCCATGTTGCCCCTGGCCCGGCTGCGACCGACCCTACGAATGGCTCGACGGCCACCACCTCGACTTCTGGCACGCCCACCACGGCGACACCGACATCGACCGCGGCTGTTTGCTCTGCCGCCGACACCACGTCCTGGTGCACAACGGCGGCTGGACCTTCGCACGCGACCCCGACACCGGCATCTACACCGCCACCAGCCCCGACGGCCGCACCTACACCAACGACCCCCGCACCAAACACCAACCCCCACCAACCACCACCAACACCAACACCAACGCCCGAGCCCCCGCCCTCTGCTGAACTCGGCGGGCGAGTGTCCTCCACCTCGAGGGCAGAGCCCCGACGTCGGCCATCCCGGCTACGCCACAGGCCGGCGACGGCGATCGCCAGCAACGTCACGACCCTGATCGCGACCCATGCTCCCGAGCCGCGGACGAAAACGACGCGGGCGGCGACGTCGCGTCCGGCGTCGCCGCCGCGACTCGGCGCCGGCGACCGGGCGCGTCGATGGACCGTCCGCGTCGCCGCGTACAGAGCGCTCTGGGCGCCACCAGGATCGGTGGCCACCGTGTCCCGCGACGCCGACAGCGACAGCGACAGCCACAGCGACAGGTTCGTGGCCGACCCGACGGAAAGCGCTCCGCCACGTCGTGAGATCGACGGGGTGGAGCTTCGATCGGCGACTTCGGGCGATCAACTCGCGACCGACAGGACCTTCTCACGGTCGACGGTCGTGAGCGCCACGTCGTAGCGGTCCGTCAATTCAGTGGTACGTGGGTACTCCGTGTCGCAGGCAACCACCAACGAACGCACTCGGCTACCCATCAGCGGATTGCCACCGTCGGCTTCGGCGAGGCTGCGGTACTTGATGGCCTGATGAATGCCGACGCAGATGTTCTGCTCACCGGCGACCTCGACCTCGACCTCCGTTCGGTCAGGCAGGTGATCGGAAACGGCGCCGCCTCCAGGTCCGCCGTGACGAGATCGAGGACCATCGCCTTGGCCTCGTCCTTGCGCACGGCGAACGCCACGGCGTTCGTCCTGGCGGCGAGCACGATCCAAGTCTCGGGGACTGCTCAGGGCGTCCTGAGGATGCTCTGAGGGTTCGGCCCGACCATGCAGCCATGGACACCAACCCCGCCCCCATCCCCACCCCCGAGCGCCCGCAGGCGGCGGCGTCCGCCTCGCTGCCGCCGGCCCGCACACCCCACGCCCCCCGCAGGAAGCGGCGCCACCCCGCCAAGCGGGCCCGCAAGGTGGCCACCGTGGTCAGCGGCACCGCCGCCGTCCTGATGATGGGCGGCATGGCCTACAACGCCGGCCAGTCGGCCGACACCTCCACGACGGCCTCGGCCAGCGTGGCGTCGTCCACCGACAGCTCGAACACCGCCACCGTGTCGGACACGAGCTCGAGCGACACCTCCTCGTCGGCGACCGCGACCGACACCAGCTCGACCGACACCAGCTCGAGCAGCGCCGGCAACTCGTTCGGCGACAGCTCGGACACCAGCTCGTCCGAGACCAGCTCGTCGAGCGCCACCGCCACCGCGGCCACGCCCACGGCCACCGCCGACACCTCGACCACCGGCAGCTGAGACGCCCGGTAGCTGAGACAGCCGGCATCTGAGACGGACGAGGCCGCTCGGGCCCGACCGCTCGACACTGCCGCCGCTACCACCCCGATCGGACGGCAACCCGCAGGCCCCAACGCTACTGACACCCGACAGGCCCGACCCGACCCACCGACACCCGCGCCGATCCGGCGCCTCGACCGACCGGCACCCGCCCGACTGACACCCCCACCGTCCAACCTCCGCACTCACAGACCCGACACCCAACTCCAGCGACACCCGACACCCGGCACCCGGCACTCCCGCACCCGACACTCCCGCACCCGGCACCCCGCGCTCCCCGACCCACCGACCACCGACCACCACGACCAAGGGACAGACCACGATGACGATCACCGAAGCGCCACCCGACCACCGCACCGACGACGGCCTCGGCGGCGCCGGCACGGAGACGGTGGGCGACGTTCCCGCCGGCGGCGTCACGGGCGACGACCGGGCCGACGCCACCCAGCCGCCCGAGCCCACCCTCCCCTCGGGAGAGGGCTCGCCGTGGCGGGACCGCTTCCACGCCCCCACCCGCTCGGGCTGGATCACCATCGGCATCGCCCTGCTGGCCGCGGTGCTCTACACGTGGGGCCTCGGACAGGCCGGCGTGGCCAACGACTACTACACCGCTGCGGTCAAGGCCATGAGCACGAGCTGGAAGGCCTTCTTCTACGGCTCGATCGACGCCGGCAGCTTCATCACCGTCGACAAGCCCCCCGCCGCCCTGTGGGTGATGGCGCTCTCGGCGCGCCTGTTCGGCTTCTCGACCTGGTCGATGCTGCTGCCCCAGGCCGCCGCCGGCGTGGGCTCGGTGCTCATCGTGCACCGGCTCGTGCGCGAGTGGATGGGCAACGTGGCCGCCCACCTGGCCGCACTGGCGCTGGCGGTGACGCCCGTGGCGGTCGTGATGTTCCGCTACAACAACCCCGACGCCCTGCTCACCCTGCTGGGCCTCGGCGCGGCCTGGGCCATGTGGGTGGCGCTGAAGACCGGCCGCACCCGCTGGCTGGTCGTGGCCGCCGCGCTCGTCGGCCTGGCCTTCGAGACCAAGATGCTGCAGGCCTTCGTGATCCTGCCCGCCTTCATCGGCGTGTACCTGCTGGCCGGGCCCCCCAAGCTGGGCAAGCGCCTCTGGCAGCTCGCCGTCGCCGCGGTCACCGTCGTGGTGTCCGCCGGCTGGTGGGTCGCCATCGTGGCCCTGGTCCCCGCCTCGTCCCGCCCCTACATCGGCAGCACCACCGACAACTCCATCCTCAGCCTGGTCTTCGGCTACAACGGCCTGTCTCGCCTCTTCGGCGGTGAAGGCCCGGGTAGCGGCAGTGGTCCCACGGGTGGCGGCGGTCCCGCCGGTGGCGGCGGCGGCGGGATGGCCGGCTTCGGCGGCGCCGTGAGCTGGCTGCGCATGTTCAACAGCGAGATCGGCGGCCAGGTGGCCTGGCTGATCCCGATCGCCCTGCTCGGCCTGGCCGCCGGCCTCTGGCTGACCCGCCGGGCGGGGCGGACCGACCTCACCCGCGCCGGCTGGCTGCTCTGGGGCGGCTGGGCCGTCATCTCGATGGTGGTGTTCAGCCGGGCCGAAGGGATCTTCCACCCCTACTACACGGTGCAGCTGGCCCCCGCGATCGCCGCCCTGGCCGGCGCCGGCGCCGTCGCCCTCTGGCAGCTCGGCCGCCGCTACCACGCCATGCGGGTCGCACTGCCCCTGGCCGTGGTGGCCACGGCCGCCTGGGCGGTGGTGCTGCTGGGCCGCACCCCCGACTTCGCCCCCTGGCTGTCGCCCCTGATCATCGCCGGCGCCGCGCTGGGCGCCGCCGGGCTGTGGGTGGGCGCCACCCTGCGCCACCGCACCGTCACGCTGGGGGCGGCCACCGTCGCCGGCCTCACCCTGCTGGCCGGGCCCACCGCCTACGCCCTCACCACCGTCGCCAACCCGTCCAGCGGCTCGCTGGCCTCGGCCGGGCCCAGTTCCGCCGGCACCGGCTTCCCCGGTGGCGGCGGCCCCGGGGGCGCCGGCGGGCCCGGCGGCTCGACGGCGACCTCGATCGACGGCGACACCGAGCTGGTGGCCTACCTGGAGGCCAACCAGGGCGACGCCACCTGGCTGGTGGCCGCCTTCAGCTCCCACGCCTCGAGCCCGATCATCATCGCCACCGACCAGCCGGTGATGACCATCGGCGGCTTCAACGGCCAGGACCCCGCTCCCACCCTCGAGCAGTTCCAGCAGTACGTGGCCAGCGGCGAGCTGCGCTACGTGCTGGTCGATGCCACGGGCGGCGGCTTCGGTCCGGGAGGCGGCGGGCCCGGCGGTGCGGGCACGACCTCGGAGATCTCCACCTGGGTCACCCAGAACGGCACCGCCGTTGACGCCTCCGCCTACGGCGGCGCCACCACCGGGACCCTCTACGACCTGTCCGCCCTGGCCACCGGCTGAGGGGCCTGCCACACCACCGCCCCAGACCCGACCAGCGTCCCGATACCGACCACCGACCACCGACCACCCCGAGGCCCGATCACCGCCCGCCACCGACAACCCCGGAGCATCCATCACCGACCCACCCACCGACCCGAGGCACCCATCACCCCGAAGCACCCACCACCCCGAAGCACCCACCACCCAGCTCCGACACCAGCCACCGATCCCCGGAAGGAGGAACCGACCCCGACCACCACCCCTGACACAGCACCCGCAACTCGAACCAGAACCCCGCACCACCCCCCAACCAACCCCGAACAACCCGAACCCCCGAAAGGACCAACCATGAGCTACGACCCCCACAACCCCGGTGACGAGGCCCTCGAGGCGACCCCCGCCGGCCAGGAGCCCGTCGCCGGCGCCGGCGCCCCGCCCTCACCGCCGCCTCCGTCGGACCCGCTGTTCGACGAGCCCGGCCAGGAGCCCTACGGCGCCCGACCGGCCGCGGCCTCGACCGGCGCCGCCGGCCCCCCGAGCCGCAAGACCCTCGTCGGCGCCGGCATCGGTGCCGCGGTGATCGCCCTCGGGGCGGTGATCGGGATCAACCTGGCCGACTCCGGCGCCGAGAACGCCTCGACCGCCGCCGCGACCGGCATGCCCGGCGCCATGCAGGGCGGGCAGGGCCAGATGCCCGGTGGCACCACCGGCGCCCCGGGCGCCCAGGGCACGCAGGCCGGTCCCGGCGGCGGTGGCCCCGGCGGCGGCACGGTGGGCACCGTCGACAGCGTCGACGGTTCGACCCTCACGGTCGCGACCCAGGACGGCTCGTCGGTCGAGGTGACCACGTCGAGCGACACCGTGGTCGCGCTGGCCGAGACCGGCTCGGCCGACGACGTCGGCGAGGGCGACCAGGTGCTGGTGATGGGCACCGCCGACGGCGACGCCATCGCCGCCGAGCGGGTGGTCGACCGCGGCACCACCGCCACCGACGACAGCGCCGGAGGCCCCCCCGGGGGCATGGGCGCGAGCGGCGAGGTCAGCGCCGTCGACGGCGACACCTTCACCGTCAGCACCAGCGACGGTGACGTGACGGTCACCATGACCGACTCGACGACCGTGGTGGTCGAGACCCAGGGCTCGCTCAGCGACCTCTCGTCCGGCGACCAGGTGATGGTGCAGGGCGAGACCGGCACCGACGGCAGCGTGACGGCCACCCGCATCATCTCGGGCGACCTGCCCCAGGGCGGCCCGGCGGCCGGCGGCCAGACCGGCGGGATGCAGGGCGGCCCGCCGGCCCAGGGCGGCACCACCGACGGCGGCACCGGCTCGACCGGCCAGGCGCCGGCCGCGCCCGGTGGCGCCACCGGCTCCAGCGGCTCCAGCGGCTCCAGCGGCCAGCCCGCCGGCGTCCCCAGCGCGGGAGGTGCCACCACGACCTGACCCGCTCCCTCCGGTTTCCCCACCGTGGGCCGCGCTCCCTCCGGCGCGGCCCACGGTCGCGCCCGAGCGTCCGCTGGGGATCCGATCGCCGCGCTCCCACCGCTGCGTTCCGGCTCGCAGGAGGAGCGCAGGCGACCCGAGGTCGTGCGTCGACCGAGCCGGGGCGCCGCCGGGCCAACCGATGACCGACGCACGGTTGGCGTTCGTGGCGGTGGCCGATCTCGATGCCGTCTACCGACCGATGTTCGCCAGCGTCCTGGCACCGGGCGAAGCGCTGGACGGGGTGCTCGCGGCCTCCCAGCGTCAGAGCGCGTTCAAGGGTCGCGGCCTCGCCATCCGGGGTGACACCGACGAGGCTCCTCTTCCAGCCGTTGACCCGACGGGGAGACGCTGACGGGCCCGTCCACGTGATCGCCCACGCCGACGTGAGCGAGGCGCGGCTGGACGGTGCCGGCGGGGCCTGGCCCACGATCGAGGCAGCCCTCGCGGACCACGCAGCGCTGAAGCTGGTGCTGCGGACGAGGGACGGCACGACCTGGAAGCTGATGATGATGCACGGCGAGGGCGTCTTCGGTGGGCTGGGCGGGGGTGACCCACAGCGCCGGGGCGTGGAGGCGCTGGCCCGCTGGCTCGACGGCTGACGGCCCGGGCGCGTCGCGGCGCCGCGGTCCGGTCAGGGCGCGGGCACGACCTCGATGGTCCCCGACATGCCGTACGCGACGTGGCCGGGAAGGTGGCACATGTAGGCGACGGGTCCCGGGTCGTCGAACTCGTAGAAGGTCATCGCCCGGTCACCCGGGGCCACGCTCACCTCGCCCGGCACGGGCGGATGGCGGCGCTCGGTGCCCTGTTCGTGGCGCCGGTGCACCTCGGCGTCGCCGACCACGAGCTCGTGGTCGATGGGGTCGTGGTTCTGCACGACGAACTCCACCAGCGTCCCCTCCTGCACCCGCAAGGTCCCGAGATCGAACCGACTGTGCTCGATGCCGACCTCGACCTGCACCACCCCGGGCCCCAGCGCCTCCGTGCGGTCCGCCGGCGCCCCGATGGTGTACCCCACGGTGGCCACGGCCACCCCCACGAAGAGGGCCAGGGCCACGCCGGCGATCCGGTTCACGTCTCCCGCTCCTGCTCGCTGCGCTCGCCGCGCGTTCCGCCACCCAGGCGGCGGGCCGCTCGCCAGTGCGTTCGGGCCACGAAGGCCGAGGCCCCGCCTGAATCCCGTTCGGCCACGCAGGCGGCGACCCGCTGGCTCACATCTCGCTCCTGTTCGCTGCGCTCGTCGTGCGCTCCGCCACCCAGGCGGCGGGCCGCTCGCCAGTGCGTTCGGGCCACGAAGGCCGGGGCCCAGTCCGAGTTGCGTTCGGCCACGAGGGCGGCGACCCTCCGAGAACTCACGCCCGCACCCCGGCGGCGCGACGATCGGTCACGAGCAGGACGGCCAGGACGACGACCGCGGCCACCGCTCCGGCGGCCAGGGGCCACAGCGGGACCCCGGCGGCGTCGACGGCCACCGGCCGGGCCTCGGGCGCCGACACGCCGGTGTCGGCCAGCGCCGGCAGGGTCGAGCGGTCGGGCGACACGGCCAGGTCGTAGTCGAGGTCGCCGGCCTCGGCGTCCACCGCCAGGCAGGTGAGCCACATGTCCTCGGGCACCCACTCCATGCCCACGTCCGAGCGCAGGTCGGCCAGCAACGACTCGTCCGCCGGCTCGCTGCGCTCGAGGCTGAGCCCGGGACCGCCGGCCAGCAGGTCGGGCTCGTCGTCGGTGAGCAGGAAGACGTCGGCTTCGACGAACTCGGAGGTGTCCAGCCCGAGGCTGAGGATCCGCAGCGGCACCCACGGCGCATCGGTGGGGATCGTGAGCATGATGGGCGTGCCGTCGCCGGCGTTCTGGCCCAGGTCGGCGGCGCGGGAGGCGTCGAACTTGGCGGCCATGAAGATCTCGCTGCGGTGCCCGTAGAAGTCGAGCATCTCGGGGGCGTCGGGCGTGAGCAGGAAGCCGTTGTCGCGGGCCCACGCGCCCACCTCGTCACCGCCGCCGCGCAGGACGGTGATGTCGAGCGCGTCGATCTGGGTCTCGATGAGCACCTCGGCCCCGGCAGCGGTGAACTCGGCGGAGTCGCCTGCCGCGGCGGCCGGCACCGGAGGTGCGACCTCCTGCGCGAGGCGCTGCAGCGTCCAGTCGCCGCCGCGCACCACCTCGTCAGGGACGTCGGGCAGCGGGATGATCGACCCCACCGACTCGCCGGTGCCGGTGAACTCGAACGACGTCACGTAGCGCTCCACCCCGTCGTGGTAGGCGGCCAGCGTGGAGGTGCGGGTGAGTTGGATCGTGCCGTTCTCACCCACGAGGCCCCCACAGGCCCAGGCCGGCGCGGCGGTGGCGACGAAGGCGGCCCCCGTGGCCGCGAGAGCGGCGATCAGGCGGTGTGGACGTCGGGATGTGGGCATGGCAGCTCCCCCTCGGCTGATGACCCCCCTATGACGTCGGTCACACGCCCGCTGGTTCCCGCAACCTCCGGGAGAGGGAGCTCAGGCCCCGGCGGAGCCCAGGCTGGTCAGTCCGGCGAGTCGCCGGGCCAGGGTGCATCGATCGGCACCCGTCGGATGCCGGGGAGGCCTTCCTCGTCGCCCGGTTCGATGCGCTCGTCGCCCACGACCCACCGGAACTGCCCCGCCGGGTCGCCGGACAGGCGGTACGCCCCCGAAGGGTGGAACGAGGCCCAGCCGCCATCGGGAAGGTGGAGCATGATCAGTCCCTTCCGAGTGGGATCGCTCGGGTCGAGGAGCCGCACCTCGCCGTACTCGGTGGCGACGGCCAGGTGGCCACCCGCCCAATCGAGCGAGCGAGGCGCCTTGACGATGACGCCGCGCGTCGGTGTCACGCGAGCCGGAGAGCGGGCCCGACGGGACCACCATCGGCGCGGCTTCGGGGGAGGGGCGCTCGACGAGGTGCCCGCGACACCGAACCCCGGATCCCACAACCGCACCGTGCCGTCGGCGCCGGCCGAGGCCAAGCGGGTCCCGTCCGGCGACCACGCCACGGAGACGACCCCGCCGGTGTGGCCTTCGAGCACGGCGACCACCACACCCACGGCCGGGTTCCACACCTGCACCGTGTCGCCGGGACCGGCCGCGGCCAAGCGGGTCCCGTCCGGCGACCACCGCACCGACGTTCCGGCGAACCTCAGGGTGATGACGACCACCTCGGAAACGGGGTCCCACAGCCGCACCACGCCGCCGCCGGCGACGGCCACGCGGGTCCCGTCCGGTGACCACCCGACCGCTTCCACCGGCTCGTTCCGGCCGGTGTACAGGCCGTAGATCTCGGTGATCCTGGCACCGGTGACCGGGTCCCACACCGACACCGTGCCCTCCTCGCCGCCGCTGCCCGTCGCCAGACGGGACCCGTCCGGCGACCACACCACCGACGACGCGGCATAGCCCGGGCCGTGCTCGGCGACGACGGCTCCGGTGGCCGGGTCCCACACCCGCTCCGCGCCGTCGGCGCCGGCCGAGGCCAAGCGGGTCCCGTCCGGCGACCACGCCACCGACACCACCTCGCCAGGGTGGCCTTCGAGGGTGGCGACGGCCACGCCGGACACCGGGTCCCAGACCCGCACCGTCCTGTCCCAGCCGGCCGAGGCCAGACGGGTGCCGTCTGGCGACCACCGCACCGACTCCACTGCGGAGGTGTTCCACTCGACACTGGGGACGGCCGCACCAGGCGCTGGGCCCGGGTCGTCCGGAACAACCGGCAGGTCATCAACGCCCATGAGGCCTCGATGATATGTCTGATCGCCAGATGCCCACAGGCGGCGACGCTCCGCCGCTCAGGCGGGCAGGGGGGCGTGCGACACCATGAGCTCCGCGCAGACCTCGCGGGCCAGGTCGACCACCACGTCGACCGCCGGTGCGCGGTGACGGTCCGGCAGGGCGATGCCGATCGTGCGATCCGGCATGGGCGGATCGACGTCGCGCACCGCGATGCCGGGGTCGTTCGGGTCGATGGCCAGGCGGGCCATTACCGCGTGCCCCATGCCCGACCGGACCATGGCCTGCACCGCGGTGTTGTCCGAGGTGCGGAAGATGACGTTGGGCTCGGCGCCGACCGAGCGCATGCCGTCCTCGATGAGGACCTGGCAGGCGGTGACGGTCTGACCGATGAGGGGCAGCCCGTCGAGCACCGACGCCGGCACCGCCTCGCCTTCCGGGCACAGCGGATCGTCGGCCGGGCTCAGGACGACGAAGGGGTCGTCGGCGAGGGGGATGAACTCCCACGGGCCGTCTCCCACCGGCGCGACCACGAAGCTGAGGTCGAGCTCGCCGGCGGCGAGGCGGCGCAACAGCTCGGCCTGCTCGTCCTCCTCCACCATGGCGATGCTGAGGTCGGGCCGCTCGCGGCGGACCCGGGTGAGCAACGGCGGCAGCACCTCGACCGACACGCTCTGGAACGTGCCGATGGTGAGGCGGCCCGTGCGGCCGGCCCGGTAGCCGGCCAGGTCGGCCTCGGCGGCCGCCACCCGGTCGAGGATCGACTCGGCGTGGGCCAACAGCACCGCCCCCGCCGGGGTGAGCTGCACCGGCTTGGGCCCGCCGGGCCGCTCGAACAGGGTCTCGCCCACCGCCCGCTCCAGCGCGGCGATCTGCTGGCTCACCGCCGACTGGGTGTAGCCGAGGCGGGTGGCGGCGCGTCCGAACGACCGCTCGTCGGCGACGGCCCGCAGCGCCACCAGGTGGCGCAGCTCGACCTGGCCGAGGACCTCCGGGGCGGCGGCCACGTCAGGGGAAGAACCATTAGCACTCATGATGGACTCGATGATAGATCATCGTTGGACCTAATGGAAGGCTCGTCGTACCGTCGACCCATGACCAGTCACGAGCGCATCCCCACCTCCGAGTTCACCCACCGCGTCGCTCGCGACGGGGTGTCGGCCCACCGTCAGGAACTGGCCGACCTGGGTGCCCAGGCCCTCGCCCTCGGCGTGCGGCCCGGCGCCGCGGCCGTCCTGCTCGACCCGGGCTCGCCCGACGTCGCCCGCGAGCGGGCCTACGCCGTCGTGGCCCGGGCCCTCGGCCGGCGCCGCGCCGAGACGGCGCCGGGCTTCATCGTCGTCGCCTGATCCCGGCGCGACCTACACGCCTGGTTCGCCCTGCCCGTCACCGCGTCAGGCACCCGTTCGGGGGCGGCCGTGGCAGGCTCTGACCCATGTCGACGACGACGACCAGATCACTCGCCGCCATCCTGTTCGCCGCGGTGCTCGCCATCGGCCTCGTCGGGTGTTCGAGCAGCGATGACAGCGACGCCGGCGGCACCACGGCGAGCGATGACAGCGACGCCACCGCCACCTCCGCGGCGACCTTCGACATCGCCGCCTTCGAGCCCACCGAGGAGCAGTGCGCGACGCTCGACTCGTCACCGACGGACGAGGCCGACGTGGAGGCCCGGGCGGCGCTGTTCCCCGAAGGTCTCCAGGACGACATCAGCGAGTACATCGGGGGCCTCCTCGCCCACAACACCTCCGCCGACCCGGACACCGGGGCGCCCACGGTGGAACCACCCGTGGCCAACGAGACCCTTCAGACCCTCATGGCCACCTGCGCCGGCGGCGGCGGCAGCACCACCGAGGAGGGGTAGCGACACCTCTGGGGTGACCGTCGGCGTCCCTCAGGCGCCAGTGATCCGCCGGACCACGCTCGACGGCGGGGGTACCCCTCCGGCCGTGCCCGGCGATGCCTGCTCCGGCTTACTCGTCCGTGTCGGCCTCGGCGTCCGTGTCAGGCTCGGCGTCCGTGTCGGGCTCGGCATCCTGGTCGAACTCGCCGGCCAGCAGGCCGTTGGCGGTGGCCAGGGCGAAGGCCACGTGTGAGGCCTTCTCGTACACGGCGGTGAAGTAGTGCTCGGCGTTGCCGCCCTGGCCCGGCAGCGACGGGGCACCGAGCGAGCGCACCAGGGCGGTGGGGTCGTCGGGCACGGTGACCGCGGCGGCCAGGTCCTCGGCCGATGCGCCCGGCACCTCCCAGAAGTCGGCGGCGCGCTTGGCCTTGGCCTTGCCGCCCCCACCCTGGGCACCGCCCTTGGGAGCGTTGCCGCCGTTGTTGCCCGCGTTGGCGGCGCCACCGCCCTTGCCGCGGCCCGACCGGCGTCGTGAGGCGCTCATGGGCGTCGCCCCGATCGTGACGGCCCGGAGGCCCCGCGAGCGGCCCGGACGAGAACGAGGTCGAGTGCGACGCCGAGCACGAGGCCGAGGGGCGTGCGCCGCCCCGGCCGGTTCGCGGTGGTGACGTGGCTCATGCGGCGTCCTCGGCGTCGTCGCCGGCGTCGACCGGGTCGCCGTCGGGCGTGGCCACGTCGTCGACCAGCTCGTCGAGGCGCAGGCCGAGGGCCCGGCGCAACTGATCGGGGTCGAGGTCTTCCACGCTGGACGACTTGGGCAGGGCCACGTCGGCGATGCGGCGCTTGCCGGCCACCACCTCGTCGACCCGCTCGTCGATCGTGCCCGGGCAGATGAGCTGGTGGTAGATCACGGTGCGGGTCTGGCCCAGGCGCCATGCCCGGTCGCGGGCCTGGTCCTCGACCGCCGGGTTCCACCAGCGGTCGTACAGCACCACGTGGTTGGCGGCGGTGAGGTTGAGGCCGGTGCCGCCGGCCTTCAACGACAGCACCAGCACGGCCGGGCCGTCGGTGTTGTTGAAGTTCTCGATGATCTGGTCGCGGGCGGTGCGGGTGAGGCCGCCGTGGTAGCACTCCACCGGCGTCTTGGTGCGCCGGGTGAGGTGCTTGGCGAGGCGCTGACCCCACTCGGCGTACTGGGTGAACACCACCATGCGCTCGCCCGCGGCGTACACCGCCTCGACGATCTCCTCCAGGCGGGCCAGCTTGCCCGACCGGCCGGGGAGGCCGTCGTCGTCGCCCGTGTAGGCGGCCGGGTGGTTGCAGATCTGCTTCAGCGCGGTGATGGCCGCGAACACGTGGCCCTTGGCCGACTCCTGGCCCTCGGCCTTCAACAGCAGCTGGTCGATGACCGCCTGGTAGAGGCCGATCTGCTCGACGCTCATGGAGCAGTGGTCGATCTCGTCGATGCGATCGGGCAGCTCGGCCGCGATCACCGGCTCGTCCTTGGTGCGCCGGAACACCAGGATGCCGTTGAGGGCGCGCATGGCGTCCTCGCCCTCCTTGCGGGTGGCGTCGCGGTCGGTGGACAGGTGGGTGACGAACGCCGAGCGCTGACCCACCAGCCCGGGGTTGGTGAAGTCGAGGATGGCCCAGAGGTCGCCCAGGCCGTTCTCGATCGGCGTGCCCGTGAGGGCCACCTTGGTGCGGGCGGGCAGGCGGCGCAGCAACTGCGCGGTCTCGCTCGTGGGGTTCTTGATCACCTGTGCCTCGTCGAGGACGATCTTCGACCACTCGATGCTCGACAGGGCCTCGACGTCGCGCACGGCGGTGCCGTAGGTGGTGATGAGCACGTCGGCCCGCTCGACCTCGCCGGCCAACTCGGCCGAGGACGACCGGCGGGCGCCGTGGTGCACGAGCACCCGCAGGCCCGGGGTGAACTTGCGGGCCTCACCGGCCCAGTTGGTGACCACGGCGGGCGGGGCGATGACGAGGGCCGGGCCCTGGTCCGACGTGGTGAGCAGGTGCGACAGCATCGTCGGCGTCTTGCCGAGGCCCATGTCGAGGGCCAGGCAGCCACCGAGGCCCACCGAGTCGAGGAAGTTCAACCACGCCAGCGCCTCACGCTGGTAGCTGCGCAGCTCGCCCACGAACCCCTCCGGGGTGGCCGCGGGCTCGGCCCGGGTCTCCGACGCCTTGCGCAGCAGGTCGGTGGCCCAGCTGGCGCCCTGGACGTTGATGCCGCCCGCGAGCGGCGTGCCCTCGAGGCCGAGGGCGTAGCGCAGCATCTCGGCACCGGTGAGCTGCTCGGTGTCGGCCCGCTCCTCGAGCGCGGCGGCCGCGGCCTCGAGGTCGGCGTGCTCGACCGCGACCCACTTGCCACCCGAGCGCACCAGGGGGCGGGCCTCCTTGGCCAGCTTGGCGATCTCGGCCGCGGTCAGCTCGACGTCGTCGAACACCACCGACCAGCGCACCTTGGAGAGCTGGCCGGCGCCGCCGCTCGACGGCGTGGACGGGTCGCTGTCGAGGCGGAGCGAGGGGGTGAGCTTGCGGGGCGACATGGCCGGCACCCGAACGTCGAAGCCCGCGGTGATCAGGGCCCGGCCCGTCACCGACATGAGCTGCCACGCCTCGTCCTGGCTCAGGATCACGTCGCCGCGCCGGTGGCTGCCCAACCGGTTGAGCTCGGGCAGCAGCCGCTCGAGCCGGCCCAGGTCGGCCTCGAGCTCGCGGCGCTTGGAGCCGGCGTTGACGAGGGCCACGTCGACCGACACCAGACGCTTGTCGGGGCCGGGCGCGAGCACCTTGAGGTGCCAGGCGCCGCCGCTGTCGGGTGGGTCGAGCTGCACCACGATCTTGCGGGTCGAGGGGAAGATGGCCGGCTTCGCCCAGCGGTCGATCTGGCCGGCCACGTCGCCCGCCACCACCGACGGGGCGGTGAACTCACTGCCGTCGAGACGGGTGAGGAACGCCTCGGCCACCTCGGCGGGACGGGTGACGGTGGGCGGCGGCGCGGCCACCACCACCATCTGGGCGGCTTGGCGGCAGATGGCGTCGACCATCGCCGTGAGCACCAGGTTGGTGACGTCGCGGGCCTCCGACGACGACGCCACGGCCCGCACCGAGCCGGGCATGGCCCGGGCGAAGCCGGCGAGGCGGTCGGCGTCGACCAGCGCCGGGGTCCAGCGCACGTGCACCAGGCGGTTCTTCTCGCCCGAGCCCCGCCGCTTCCGCTTCTGCTTCAACAACGGCACCATCGAGCCTCGGGCGACGAGCTCGACGGCCCAGACGGCCACGGCCGAGAACCAACGGACGCTGGCGCCCAGGCGGTCGTCCTCGCTGCGGTCCTTGACCGCGGCCAGCCAGCCGAGGATGTCGCCCACGGGCACCGCCAGGCCCGATGCGTTGGGGCCGGCCGGGATCTGCACCGAGGCGTGCGGGGCCCACGGCGGCGACCCGGCCCCCACCTCGTCGAGGAACGCGGCCAGCGCGGTGCGGTCGAGCGGGTCGGCGTGGGCACCGCCGCCCCAGGCCACCAGGCGCCCGGCCGACCACGACAGCTGCAGGCGGACGACGCCGTCCTCCACCACGGTGGCGGCGGCCGGTTCGCGGTGGTCGTCGGGGCCGTCGTCCAGGCCGTCGTCGGCGTCCTCGGGCACACCCCGGGCCCTGCGCAGGGCGCGGATGAGGTCGTGGCGGTCGGCCTCGAAATCGGCCACCACCTGGTTGCGCTCGGGGCCCGACAGCGAGCGGCGCACCGAGTCGAGCCCGTCCTCCACGTCGTCGAGCAGGTCCTCGACCGCGTACTCCCACCGGCGGCGGTCGGCCTTGAGCAGCGCGCGCTGCTCGTCGGTGGCGTATCCGTCGAGCTCCGCCTGCACCAGCGCCGCGAAGGCGCGCTGGTCGAGCGGCGCGGCGAGCGTCGGGCTGTCTATCGGCAACGGTCCATCGACAATCTGGTTGCTCCGCTTCTTCGGTGGGCAGTCCGTTTTCGCCCACGGCTGTGCGCCTCACCCCGACCGCCTGCCGGCGGGTGGCCACCTGGCCCTCCACCCTGGTCGGTGAAACCCACGACCCCACGAGGCACCCCGGGGGGCTCGCCTCGTGGTACAGCATACCCACGTGTGGCTGAAGTACCGCCCGCGGCGGGGGCCGGGCCCGGGCCTCCTGACCCCTCCCCGCTAGCGCCGCCTCGCCAGCACCCGGTAGGTGTTGCCGCGGTTGCTGCGCTGGATGAACACGTTGGCCACCTGATCGGCCAGGAAGGCGCCGGCCAGCAGCGGCGCTCCGGCGGCGATCACCAGGATGCGGGCCAGGCCCCGCAGCGGCGAGCCCTTGGGGGTCCACGGCGCGTCGGCGGGCACGAAGTGGTTCAGCCACAGCCAGGCGCCGATCACCAGGTCGACGGTCTGGTGGGCGGTGGCCCGATCGCGGGCCACCACCTCGAAGCCGTGGTCGGCGAGCTCCAGCTCGAGGCGCCCCAGGGGGATGAGGTGCTGGTGCTGCGGCTGGAACCACGGGATCCACCAGCGTCCCAGGATCCGCCCGAACGCGCTCTCGGGGTCGGGCAGCTCGATCAGCAGGTGGCCGCCGGGCTTCAGGGCGACGGCGGCGGCGTCGAGCTCCTCGAGCGGCTCGCGGGTGTGCTCGAGGTAGTGGTGCATGCTGACCACGTCGTAGGTGCCGGCCATCGACGGGGCCAGCTCGGGGAACAGGCCCCGGTAGCCGTGGTCGACCCAGCCCCGGCGGGCGGCCTCGTCGATGCTGTCGCTCAGGTCGAGGCCGTCGAAGCCCGTGTCGGGCCAGCGATCGCGGGCCACCAGGCAGAAGTGGCCGTGGCCGGCGCCCACGTCCAGCCATCGCTCCGGCACGGTGTGGCCCTCCACCATCTCGGCCCGCCCCACGTAGGAGTGGTCGGTGGCGCCGAAGATGAACTCGGTGAAGTCCTCACCGAGGCCGTCGTAGAAGTCGCGGTAGTAGTAGTCCAGCCCCTCGATCGACAGCCGCGGGTTCTGGAAGATCACGCCGCAGTCGCCGCACTCGTCGAGCACGAACTCGCCCGGCTTGTACTGGAGCACGTCGGTGGTGCGCAGGCGCTCGGTGAGCTGCGTCGACCCACAGATGGGGCAGTCCTCCCGGCGGGGCTCGAACAGCCGGTCGAGCCCCAGCCGGAGCTGCTGGTCGTACCACTCGCGGCGGCTCTCGATCGGGTCGGGTTGGGGCGGCGGCTGCCAGCGACCGGTGACCGTCTTGAACCAGCGCACCGGCTCGAGCATCCAGCGCAGCGCCACCCGACGGCCGAGGTCGGCGGGCGCGACCGGCGACGCGGACAGGCCGATGGCCGGTGCCGCGCTGTACGCGGCGAGGGCGGCCAGGCCCCACGGCGGCGCCAGCACCATCCCCGCGGCGATGGTGGCCCACTGCAGCACGGGTATGCCGAGCACGGCCGGGGTGGCGGTGTTGAACAGGGAGGTGATGTAGGCCCGGCGCTGGTCGAGGTCGAGCGGATGGGTGGTGAGCCCGGGCGCGACCGCGAGGTCGACGCCCACCGGCGACAGGCGCTTCAGCTCGATCTCGGCGGCGACGAAGGCCACCGGGTCGAGCCCGTCGGTGGCGGCGATGTCGGAGCGCTCCAGCACGTCGGCGTCGACCAGCAGGGCCCGCCCCGCGCCCCGGCCGGGCGCGAGGCGCGCCGTCCGGTAGGTCTCGGGGTCGACCAGCGCCGCCAACTCGAGCGCCTCCTCGGTTTCGAGGTCGCCCGGCACCAGGTCGACCACGTCGAGGCCCTCCCGGCGGGCGAAGGCGCTGGCGGCCCGACGGGTGGCGTCGCCCACCGTCACGCCGGCGGCGGTGACGAAGCGGTGCGACCCGGCGACCGGCTCGTCACTCGGCTCGAGCGTGCGCAGCGCGCCGAGGCGCCTGCGGGCCCGGAAGGCGTCGCTGACCAGGTACGCGATCAGCGCGAGCAGCAGCCCCTTCAGCAGCCGGTGGCGCCGGCCCTCCTGCGACCGCCTCATCGTCGTCCTCCCCCGTCGAGGTCACCGTTCTGGTGGCTCGCATCTGTCGTCAGCGTCATGATCCAGCCACCAGAAGCAGCGCTCCGACGTTCTGGTGGCTCGCACGTGTCGTCAGCGTCATGATCCAGCCACCAGAAGCAGCGCTCCGACGTTCTGGTGGCTCGCACGTGTCGTCAGCGTCATGATCCAGCCACCAGAACGTGTGGGGTGGGGTGGTGGGCAGCGGGGCGGCCGGGGGTGGTGGTCATGGGGCGAGCTTCTCCAGGTGGTCGGCGGCACGGGGGGCGCCCCCGGCGGCGGCGAACGACTCGGCGACGACCGCGGCCGCCTCGCGGAACGACGGCTCGGTGAGCACCTGCTCGATGGCGGCCCGCAGCGTCGCCGGCTGCACCCGCCCGAACTTCACCCGGATGCCGGCGCCGGCGTCGACCACCTGGGCGGCGACGATGGGCTGGTCGTCGCGGATGGGCGCCAGCACGAGGGGCAGCCCGTGGGCCAACGCCTCGCAGGTGGTGTTGTGGCCGCCGTGGCCGACCACCGCATCCACCCGGTCCAGCAGGGCGAGTTGTGGCACGAAGGGCTGCACCCACACGTTGTCGGGCACGTCGGCGATCATCTCGGGTGGCGCCACCACCACCGCCTGCACGTCGAGGTCGCGCACCGCGTCGACGGCCACGTTGTAGAAGCGCTCGCCCACGGTCTGGTTCACCGTGCCCAGTGACACCAGCACGTGGGGCCGGGCGGGGTCGAGCCAGTCCCAGGGGAACTCGGCGGTCTCGACCCGGGCGTGGGTGGAGGGCCCGACGAACCGGTAGTGGTCGGGGAAGCGATCGACGTCGCCCACCAGCGCCGCCGCGGTGAAGGCCAGCACGAGGTGGTCGGAGAAGCGCAGGTCGCCGGCGTCACGGGCCTGCTGCTCCGGCACGCCCATGCGCACCTGCAGGTCGACCAGCGACTCCTGCACCCACTCCCCCACCCGGGGGATCAGCTCGAACGGACGGCTGAACTCGGCCGAGGTGGTGGCCGAGGTGGCCCACGGCAGGCCGTGGCGGCGGGCGACGACCGCACCGCCGACCGCCTGCTGGTCGACCACCAACACGTCGGGGCGGAACCGGGCGATGGCGTCCTCGAGCGGGGCCTCCATGGCCAGCGCCAGCGGCAGGAGCGCCTCCTCCCACAGGAACTTCAGCGCCGGCGCGCCCCGCAGGCCCCCGGCCTTGTTGCGCAGTGCGTCCTCCATCGACTCGGGCAGCCGTTGCGGGCACGAGAAGAACTCGGCGCCGTCGGGCAGGAGGGGGCGCACGACGCTGGGCTCGCCCGCCCACGCCACCGCGTGCCCACGCCCGGACAGCTCGTGGCCGACCGACACCGTGGGGTTGGTGTGGCCCTGCAGCGGCGGGACGACGAACAGGAAGCGGGCCATCGCGTCGCCGCTCAGTCCACCGCAGGCGGGTCAGTGGGCGGCGTCGTGCGGCCCACCTCGCGGGGGTCGGAGACCCAGTCCGGGTTCACGACAGGGACGATGGCCGATTCCGGCGCCGCGGGGTAGGCGGGCACCGGCTGGCCCAGGATCCAGGGCAGCAGGGTGGCCTTCAGCTCGGCGGTGGCCTCCATCAGCACCGAGTGGGTGCAGCCCGGGAAGATGCGCAGGTCGCAGTCGGGCACCAGGTCCTGCAGGTCGCGGGCGCGGTCGAGCAGGTCGGAGTGCTCGCCGTAGAAGGCCAGCACCGGGCAGGCCAGCGCCGCCAACGCCTCGCGGGGCAGGGGCTGCACGGCCTCGAGGTCGTCCAGCATGGTGGTCTCGTAGATCAGCGACTCGGCGTTTCGGGCCATCTTGTTGAGCTTGCGGCCCCCCTGCTCCGCCAACCACTGCTCGACCTCGTCCTCGGCCAGTCCGAAGGCGGCCAGGGCCAGGCTGCCGGCCATGTGGTGGCCCCAGCCCTCCACCGCGAAGTGGGCCTCGATCAGGGCCAGGCCCGCCACCCGCTCGGGGTGCGCGACGGCCATGCCCAGGCCCACCACACCGCCGTAGCTGTTGCCGATGATGTGGACAGGGCGGTCGACGCCGAGCTCGGTGAGCAGTGCGTCGAGGTCGGCCACCGCGTCCTCCGTCGTGTACCCGGTGGGCGGCCGCTCGCTGCGGCCATGGCCACGGAGGTCGTAGAGGATCACCTCGCACTCACGGGCGAAGGGGTTGGCCAGCGTGTAGTAGAAGCTGGACAGGTTGTCCATCACCAGGCCGTGCAGCATCACGACCGTGTGGTCCCCCTGGCCGAGGCGCGACACGTTGAAGCGCACCCCGTTGGCGACGACGTCAGCCATAGGGCACCGGGTTCTGGTGGAAGGGGTCGTGATGGAGGGGGTCGTGTGGCTCGGCCGCCGTCGCCGTCGCCTCCGGAGCGGCGTCGCCGCGGCCCGGCTCGTCGAGGAAGTCGACCAGCAGGTCGGCCACCTCGCGGCGGGCGTCGAGGTGGAGGGCGTGGCCACCCTCGAGCACGTGACAGGGCGCGCCGGGCAGCACCGCCCGCACCCGGTCGGCGGCCGGTGCGCACCACGACCGCGACCCGAACGCGAACAGGGTGGGCACCGCCAGGGCCCGCAGGTCGTCGTCGGTGACCGGCGGCTCGGCCCGCAGGTCGGCCACGATCGTCGTCTCGGTGAGCAGCCGGCGCTCGGTGTCGGACGCGTCGGGAGCGGGCGCATCCCGCTCGTCGTCGGGCCCGTCCTCCCCGCTCGCCGCGCCTCCGGCGACGGCCCCCTCCGGCCCGAGCGGCCGCGCGGAGTGGGACGCGCGCGGCCCGGGATCGCGCAGGGCGACCAGCGGCGCCTCGATGCACGCCAGCGCCGTCACCCGATCGGGGTGCGCCAACGCCAGGCGGATGCCGAGCAGGCCGCCGTAGCTGTGGCCCACCACCGCGAACGGCGCCAGGTCGTCGGTGAGGGCGAGCACGTCGTCCACCATCGTGGCCGTGTCGTAGCCATCGGGCGGGCAGTCGCTGAGGCCGTGGCCGCGCAGGTCGAGCAGGCGCACCGTGTGGGTGCGGGCCACCGCCGGCGCCGCGGTGAACCACCACGAGGCCAGGCTGCCCGTGAACAGCCCGTGCAGCATCACCACGGGCGGCGCCGGGCGCCCACCCTCGGCACCCTCGGTTCCGCGACCGGGGCCGAGCTGCTGGGTGTGGAAGCGCAGCCCGCGGGCCGTGACGAAGGGCACCAGGTCAGCTCGCGGAGGTCGCGCCCTCGGGTGAGTCGAGGCAACCGGCCACGAACTCGACCAGCTCGCCCACGGTCATGGTGACGAGGGCGTCGAGCTCCATGTCGGCGATCCAGCCGACGAAGTCGACCTGCTCGCCGTAGCGGTTGGTGAGCTCCTCGGCCAGGGCCACGAACTCGATGCTCTCCAGCTCGAGGTCGTCGTTGAACGAGGTGTCCATCGTCACCTCGTCCACCATCAACAGCTCGTCCTCGCCGATCACCGTCGTCAACATCTCGGTGATCGCGGCGAGCACCTGCTCCCTCGTGTCGCTTCCGGCGCTTCGGGATCCGTCGCCAGTCATCTCAGCTGCTCCGCAGCGCCACCCATTGCATCCCCCTTCTCCGTGGTCGCACAGCCTCCCGCACCGAGCGCAGATCCGCCAAAGCGGCACGTTCGCCGCCAACGCTACACACACCTTCATCACACAACTAGCGGCTACAGTCAACTTCGAGGTTGCAGGAAGGGTTGACTGATGGCTGGCCTTCAGGAACAGATGGACACTGCGCTCACCCGCCTCAGGCTCGCGCGCACCGACCTCTCGAGCTACGAGGTCCACGTCCTCGTCTCGTCGCACGGTCAGCCTCAGGACGACGCTGTGCCGGTACCGGGAGCCACCATGGCCGATCTCGATCGCGACCTGGTCTCGGCCCTGCTCCGACGGCTCCGTGACACCCGGGGCCAGCTGTTCACGCGGGCCACCGACGACGAGGTCCTGCGCATGATGCGGGTGATCATCGACACCGCCGAGGGACCTGCGGTCACACTCGGTGGACTGCTCGCGCTCGGCAAGTACCCACAGCAGTTCCTCCCGCAGCTCGACATCACCTTCGTCGCGTTCCCGACCACGACGGGTGAACCCCTGCGCGACGGCACCCGGTTCGTCGACAACCTCTCGATCGACGGGCCCATCCCGACCATGGTCGCGGAGACCCTCGGGGCCATGCGGCGCAACATGAAGCGGCGGTCCGTGGTCGTCGGACTCGGACGGGAGGATCAGTGGGAGTACCCCGAGGAAGCGATACGCGAGATGGTGGCCAACGCGTTGATGCATCGCGACTACCACCCCCTGGCTCGTGGGTCACAAGTCCGCGTGGAGCTGTACCCGGACCGCTTGGAGATCCGCAGTCCGGGGGGGATCTTCGGACCCATCGAGGCCGAGAACCTGCTTGCCGAACCGGTCTCGTCGTCTCGCAACGCGCTGTTGGCCAAGCTCCTCGAGGACGTCGAGGTGCCGGGGTCGGGCCGAACCGTCTGCGAGAACCGCGGGTCCGGTCTTCTCGCCGCCGCTGCTGCCCTTCGCCACGCCGGGCTCGAGCCACCGACGCTGCGTGACTCGGTGCGCGAATTCCAGGTCGTGATCCCGAACCACGGACTCCTCGATCCTGAGGCGGTCTCGTGGTTGTTGACGATCGACACGACCGGGCTCAGCGACCGGCAACGGTTGGGTCTCGCGTTCCTCAAGCGTCACTCGGCGATCACCAACCAGCAGTACCGAACGCTGAACGGTTGCGATGCCCTGATCGCAACCCGAGAACTGACTGGCATGGCGAGTGCCGGCTTGATCGAGAAGTCGAACGACCGGCGATGGTCCACCTGGCACCTGAGCCAGATCGAAACGGCCCAACACCAGGCGCAACTCGACTTCGTGACCGCAGGTGGACGTTCGAGCCGAGGTGATCGTCGATCGGAGATCCGGGCACTGCTCGCACGAGGACCGAGAAGCTCACGAGAGCTCGCCGACAGCCTGGGCATGACGCGCGAAGGCGTGCTCAAGTGGCTCCGGAGGATGGAGGCGGACGGAGAGGTGACGGCGACCGGATCCAGTCGGAAGAGTCGGCGAAACACCTGGCGGCTCGACCACCACACCTGAGCACGCCTGCCAGGCGGCGCGGCAACCCGTAGGTCAGTCGACCGACGTCCAGGAGACCACGTAGCGGGCGCCGTCGTCGCCGACGGCCACCACCTCGGTGTCCACCTGCACCTGCTCCGTGCCCGGGGTGCCGACCCAGGCCCGGTCGCCCTCGAGCCGGTCGATGCCGATGGCGCGGGGGCGGCCCTCGAGGCCGGCGCCGCCAGCCTTGCCGACGGCCTCCTTCACCGTCCAGAAGCGGGTGAGGGCCAGGTCGCGCTCGGGGCCCGGCTCGGCGGGCACCCACGCGGCCTCGGTGTCGGTGAGCGCGAGCGAGGCGAACCGCTCGTGGCGGGGGGCCTCGACCTCGATGTCGATGCCGGGGGCGGGGTCGTCGGGGCCGGCGACGAGCGCGGCGGCGGCCCACTCGGTGTGGGCCAGCGACACCCGCAGGCCCGAGGCGGCGGGACGGGCGGCCCCCGTCGTGACCCCCTCGAGCGCGGTGCCCTCGAGCACGGTGCCTTCGAGCGCGGCGGCGTCGACGTCCACGTGCGGGCGGCCGTCGTCGTCGTTGGACACGGTCACCTCGGCGGGGAAGACCGGGCCGGCCCCGTGGTCCCACAGCCACTGGCGCACGGCGTCCTTCACCGCGATGCGCCCGAGCAGCCACTGCCGCTGGGCCTTGGGGTTGAGGCCCTCGTAGGTGGGCCGCTCACGGTGGTTCAGGTAGCGGCGCATCATCAGCTCGCGCGACGCCGAGTTGGCCCAGTGCTCGGTGGCCAGGAACCAACCGCCGGGGCGTTGCTCGCTGATGCGCAGTTGGTCGGGGTCGCGCAGCATCGGGAACACCACGTCGTCGGTGTCGAACCGGGTGTCCTGCCAGCTCTCGATCTGGCACCACACCCGACCGCGGTCGCCCTCTTGCAGGCTGACCATCTCCAGGTCGGCCCGCACGAACGCATCGGTGAGCTCGCCCACCCGCACCGTGCACCCGAACCGGTTGCCGGGTGGCGGGTGGGGCCCGAAGAAACGGATGCGCTCGATCACGCTGGGCAGGGCCAGCCGGTCAACCTCGGTGTGCATGGCCACCCAGTGGCCCACCAACTGGCCGGCGCCGTCGAGCAGCGCCCCGGGCGCCGGGAGGGCCTCGATGGTGCCCTGCACCCCGGCAGGGCCGAGGGGGCCGATCTCGGTGACACCCTGGTACTGGGGACCGTGGAAGGCCCAGCGATCGTTGTAGAGGTCCCAGGCCGTGGGCCCCCACACGCTGGCCCCCTCGAGGGGGGTGGTGTCGGCGGCCGGCGGCTCGGGATAGGTGTCGGCGAACACCACCGTGCCCCTGCTGAAGCCCTCGACGCTCACGCGGACCCGGTCGGGCCCGGTGACCGTGGCGTTGATGGTGACGTCGATCGGCGGCTCGACCGCCAGCCAGCGCAGCGCCCGCACGTGCTCGAGCCCGATGGGCACCTTCCCCGGCATGAGCCGGGACGCGACCTCCTGGAAGATCTGCAGCGTGCACGTCATCGGCACCACAGGGAACAGGTCGCTGACGTCGTCCCACCCGTCACGCTGGCGGTAGAAGCGGTGGTCGATCAGGAACGGCATGGCGTCCATCGACAGCGTGCGCACCTCGGTGATCCCGTCCGCGGCCGTCGGCGCCGGCACCGGCGATTCCGGCCCCCCCATGGGTCCGGCCCCGCCGCTCGACCCGGCCCCGCCGCTCGACCCGCCGGCGGGGACCGACGCCGCGGGCCCGCCCGGTGCGGTCGCGGCCCATGGCGAACCCGGAGGGACCTGCGACGGTCCGGCATCGCGCCACGCGCCGACCACCTCGGCCAGCGCCGGGCCGACCTCGCGCAACCCGGCATCGAACTCGGCGAACACGGGGTGGCCGGCGAGTGACTGGTCGCCGGCCGCGAGGACGGTGGCATCGGCACCGGCCGGGGCCAGGTCGAGGTGGACGCCGGCGGCGAGGTGGATCAGCGGCGCGCCCAGGTGCAGGGGCACGCCGACGCCGACGCCGGGACGCTCGGCCGGGCCCGGGGCGCGCCCTGCGGCCGCCCCGTCCGGTGGGGCGGCGCCCGGTGTGGCGACGCCCGTGGCCGTGGCCGCGCCCACGGCCGTGGCCACGCCAGGCCCCGATGGATCCGGCGATCCCGCCGCCGTGGGTGCCGCCGCTATGGATGCCGCCGCCGTCGATGCCGCCACCGTCGATGCGGACTCCGCATCGGGCATCCCTGCGCCGACCGCCGGGGCCCGCGCGGCCGTCCCCGTCCCGACCGGTGGGGCCACCGACCCCGCGGCCGCGTCTGGTGCCGAGGCGCCGACCGCCGCCGCCACGGGCGATCCGGACGGATCTGATGCCTCCGCTCCCGCCGCCGGCCCGCCTGCCGCCGAGGTGGTCGCCGTGGACGCGGCCCCGCTGGGCAGGCGGTCGAAGCGGGGCTGGGCGCCCTCGGTCCACAGCGCCGCGGCCACCCGCCGCAGTTGGTCGAGGCCCGCGTGACGGGGCCCGGCGGCCACCACGGCCAGGTGCTCGCGGCCCTTCAGGGTGTCGTCGAGGAAGTTGACCAGGCTGCCCACACCCACCTGCACGAACACCCGCACGCCCTCGTCGTGCAGGCGCAGGGCCAGCTGGCGGAAGTGCACCGGCTCGAGGAGGTGGCGGATGACGAGGTCGCGCACCGCGTCCGGGTCGTCGGGGTAGGGGGCCACCGTGGTGGCCGACCACACGGGCACCGCCGGCGCCTGCAGCGGCACCCGGGCGGTGGCCTGGCGCACCGGCTCCACGTAGGGCGCCAGCATCGGCGAGTGGAAGCCCGACCGGAACGGCAGCAGCTGCGCCAGGATGCGCTCGGACCGCAGCTTGGCGATCACCTCGCCCACGCTGGCCTCGGAGCCGCACACGATGGACTGGTGCGGGCAGTTGTCGTGCGACACCACGATGTCGGGCAGGTCGCCCACCGCCGCCTCCGCGGCGTCGGCCCCGCAGCCCAGGGCCGCGAACACCACGCCGGGCACGTCCACGTCTTCGGTGTCGACCGAGTCGATGAAGTCGTCGACGCCGTCGGCGGGGATCAGGTGGGCGGCGATCATGGCGTTCCACTCGCCGATCGAGTGGCCGGCCACCACGTCGGGGCGGATGCCCAGCTCGCCGAGGGCGGCGTCGAGCAGCCGGCCCAGCGCGATGATTCCCGCGCCGTGCAGCCCCAGCTGTCCGGCGTGGCCGTCCTCCGCGAGGGGGCCCAGCGGGAGGGCGAAGTGGTCGGCCACGTCGGCCACGTGCGGATCGAACTCGGGCTCGACCCCGGGGAACAGGAAGGCCACCTTGCCGCCCCCGGCGAGCAGGCCGGTGTTGGAGAACCAGACGTCGTTGCGGCCGTGCCACGGGGTGCCCCGGGCCACCACCTTGCGGGCCAGCTCGAGGCGGCGGGCATCGGGCGCCACCATGGCCAGCCGCCACGTCCGGTCGGTGGCGGCGTCCGCCGGCTGCGAACCGGGTGCCGGAGCCGCGGCGGTGTCGTCCCGGTCGACCAGGATGGCGGGGTCGTCGGGCCAGCAGGTCGTCGGCCGACGCGCCCTCGAGCAGCACCACCCGCTCGACGTTCCTCGGCCGCTCGATCGTCGTCGGAGGCACCAGGGGTCGGGCTCCGACCCCTACGCCCTCGGACGTGTCCCCCGACCGGGTGGGGACGGCTGAGACGCGAGCGGCCCCTGCCCCGGGAGCCGCCTCGAGGACCAGGTGGGCGTTGATGCCGCCGAAGCCGAAGGCGTTGACGCCGGCCACCCTGCGCTCGGGCGCACCACCCCAGTCCTCGGACTCGGCGAGGGTGCGGAAGCGGGTGTCGGCCAGCCGCTCGTGGGGCTCGTCGCAGTGCAGCGTGGGCGGCAGCACGCCGTGGTGCAGCGCCAGGGCGGTCTTGATCAGCGCGGCGGCGCCGGCGGCCGGCATGGTGTGGCCGATCATCGACTTCACCGAGCCCAGCACCCCCCTGCCCGAGCCCCCGGGCCGACCGCCGGCCCCGGCGGCGCCGGCGGGCCCGAAGAACTGGGCCAACGTGTCGAGCTCGGCGGCGTCGCCCACCGGGGTGGCGGTGCCGTGGGCCTCGATCAGCCCGACGGTGGCGGGGTCGAGGCCCGACGCCGACCAGGCCCGCTCCAGCGCCAGCAGCTGGCCCGCCACCCTGGGCTTCATCACGCTCGACGCCCGACCGTCGCTGGCCACGCCGGTGCCCCGGATGACCGCGTACACCCGGTCGCCGTCGCGCTCGGCGTCGGCCAGGCGCTTCAGCACCACCATGCCGGTGCCCTCGCCGATCAGCAGGCCGTCGGCCGACCGGTCGAAGGGCCGGATGGCCTCGCTGGGGCTGAGCGCCCGCAGCTGGGAGAAGACGGTCCAGAAGGCCACGTCGTGGCAGTGGTGCACGCCGCCGGCCACCACCGCGTCGCAGCGCCCCGAGCGCAGCTCGGCCACGGCCTGGTCGACCGCCACCAGCGAGCTCGCGCAGGCGGCGTCGACGGTGTAGGCCGGGCCCTGCAGGTCGAGGCGGTTGGCGATGCGCGACGCGGCCAGGTTGGGCACGAGGTCGATGGCCGCCTCGGGCCGACTGGGGCCCAGCTGGTCCTGGAAGGCGTGCTTCACCTCGTCGAGCTTCGCCTCGGTGATGCCCGGCACCAGCTCCCGCAGGCTCTCCACCAGCTGCTGGGCCACCCGCACCCGCTGATCGAAGCGGGCCATGCCGGGGGTGAAGTAGCCACCCCGGCCGACGATCACCCCCACCTTCTGGGGGTCGCCCAGCTGCCCCTCACCGCCGGCGTCGGCGATGGCCGCGGCGGCCACCTTCAACGCGATCAGCTGGTCGGGCTCGGCCGCCTCGACGGTGACCGGCATGATGCCGAACGCGGCGGCGTCGAAGGTGGCGTAGTCGTCGACGAACCCGCCCCGGTGGCAGTAGACGCGGTCCGGAGCGGTGGATTCGGGATCGTAGAAGAACGCCTCCCACCGCTCGGCGGGCACGTCGGTGATGGCATCGACCCCGCCCGCGATGTTGCGCCAGTAGGTGTCGAGGTCGGGTGCGCCGGGGAACAGCGCCCCCATCCCGACGATGGCGACGCCGTCGGAGGCAGCGCCGTCGGGGGCAGCGCCGTCGGAGGTAGCGTCGCTCGCCCCCCGATCAGCCACGGGTCGAGCCCCTCGTGCCCCGCGCCGCGGCGACCGACCGAACTGGCGCCCGATTCGACTGCCAGAGCGATCGAATCGGGAGCCAGAAGCGGGGCAGAGGCGGGTTCCGGGGTCGCACGGGCGATTCAGGCATGCAGGTGCTCGGGCAGGGCCCGCATGAGCACCACCTGGGCGTCGTCGCGCCCCGACCGCAGCTCGCGCATCAGGCAGGCCACGCCGTCGTCGGGGTCGATGAGGCCGATGCCCCGCCGGGCGTACTCGCGCTCGAGCTCGGCTGACACCATGCCGGTGCCCGCCCACGGGCCCCAGTCCACGCTGACCACCCGACCATCGAAGCGGGGCCCGGCCGACCGGGCCAGCGTGTCGAGGGCGTCGTTGGCGGCGGCGTAGTCGATCTGGCCGCGGTTGCCGAACACGCCGGCGATGCTGCCGAACAGCACCACGAAGCCGACGTCGGGGCGCACCACCCGCGCCAGCGTGCGGGCGCCGTCCACCTTGGTGCCGAACACCCGCTCGAACGACTCGGCGGTCTTGTCCCGCAGGAAGCGATCCTCCAGCACACCGGCCCCGTGCACCACGCCGTCGAGACGGCCGTGGCGGGCGTAGACGTCGGCGACCACCGCTTCGAGGGCGGCGCGGTCGCGCACGTCGGCCCGGTGGTAGCGGGCCTCGACGCCCAGCGCGTCCAGCGTGGACAGCGTGGCGCGGACCTCACGTTCGGCCAGGATGCGGGCACAGGCCGCCTCGATCGCCGCCGGGTCCTTCATGCCCCCGCCGATGAGCGCCTTGCGCAGGGCGACCGCGTCGGCCGCGCCGGCCGTGGCCGGGTCCTCGTCGGCGTCGGGCAGTGCCGAGCGGCCCACCAGCTCGAGGTGGCCGCAGCCCTCGCGGGCCAGGGCCACCGCCACCCGGGCGGTGATGCCGCGGGCGCCACCGGTGAGCAGCACCACCGAGTCGGCGGTGACGAACGGGGCCGCCGCCCCCACCGCTTGGGGGTCGAGCTCGTCGGCGCGCACCCGCAGGGTGTGACGGGTGCCGTTGGTGCGACCCACGTCGGTGAGCCCGTCGGTGGCGCTCATCTCGGCCAGCAGGTGGTCGGCGAGACGGCTGGGGTCGTCCTTGCGGTCGAGGTCGACGGCGAGCACCCGGCAGTCGGGGAACTCGCGGGGCACCGTGCGGGCCAGCCCGTGGGCGCCACTGCCCAGGGGCAGGCCGTCGTGGTCGTCGGGGCCCGGGCCCGTGCCGAACGCACCCCCGAGGCCGGTGGCCACGACCAGCGACCCGAGGCCGGCCAGCACCGCCTCGCGCACCTGCGCGAAAAGGGCGACCAGCGAGTGCTCCGCACTGGGGGCGAGCAGGGCCAGGTGCACCAGCACGTCGAGCGGGCTGTCGACGGCGGTGTCGACGGTGGTGTCCGCGGGGCCGACAGCCTCGTCGGGCTGCAGGAGGCGCACGGTGGCGCCCCGCTCCTCGAGCAGCGCGGCGAGGTGCAGCGCCACGCCCTGCCCGTCGTCGACGATGCCCACGGTGCGCCCGGCGAAGGCCCCCTCGGCCGCGGGCGGCGGATCGTCGACGGGGTCGACCTCGGCCACCTCGACCACGTAGCGGAGGGTGGCGGCCGGCACCTGCACGTCGTCGGCCGGGGTGCCGGCCTCGGCGGCCCCACCATCGCCGTCGGTGGACGCCTCGTCGGTGGGGGCGGTGTCGAGCGTGTCGGCGCTGGGAGCGCCGTCGGCGACCCCGCCGGCCGCGCCCGAAGCGTCGCGGTCGCCGAGCGAACCGATCCAGTCGACGATGCCCCGAAGGGTCTTCAGCTGGGCCAGCTCCTCCACCACCGACTCGTCGATGCTGCCCTCGTCGGCGCCGGGCAGGCCGACCCGGTCGGCCAGCTCGCCCACGATCTCGATGCGCTTGATCGAGTCGATGCTGAGGTCGGCCTCCAGGTCGAGGTCGGGGTCGAGCATGTCGAGCGGGTAGCCCGTGCGCTCGCTGACGATGGCCAGCACCGCGGCCATCACCTCGTCGGAGGTCATGGCCGCGCGCGGCGCGGCGGCCGGGGCGCCGGCCGTGGCGTCCGTGGCAGTGGCCTCGATGGCGGCGGGCGCCATCGGGGCCATGGGCGCGAGCGGTGCCGCCGTCGCCGACAGCAGCGGCGCCGCCGGCTCGACGCTGCCGCCCAGGTAGCGCAGCATCACCTCGCGCTCCGCGGCCATCAGCTCGCGGGCGCCCCGCAGGTACTCGAGGACCGCGGCGTCCCGCTCACCCCCGGCACCGAGCCCGGCACCGGCGCCGGCGCCGGCGCCGGCCAGCACGATGGGCGGCACCTGGTCGACCGGCTGCAGGCTGCCGGGCACGACCGAACCGTCGGCGTTGCGCACCAGGTGACCGTTGATGGTCCAGCCCGCGGGACGACCCGCGGCGGTGAGGCGCCCGGCATCGGCGTCACGGCCGGCGAAGAGGGCCAGCAGGTCGACGTCGACGCCGTTGACCGCCAGCTGGGCCAGCGCCAGCAGGAACCGGCGCAGGCCGTCGTCACCCGAGGCGTCGCAGGCCACGGCCACGTGGGGCCGGTCGCCCAGGATCTTGCCCACCAACTGGGTGAGCACCCGGCCGGGCCCGGCCTCGACGAACACCCGGGCGCCGGCGTCGTACATGGCCTGCACCTGGTCGACGAAGCGCACCGGCTCGGCCACCTGGCCGGCCAGCAGCGCGCGGATGTCGTCGGGGGTGTCGGGGTAGGGCGCGGCGGTGGTGTTGGCCCACACGGTGAACGACGGGGCCCCGATGGGGGCGGCGGCGAGCGCCTCGCCCAGGGCCACCCGTGCGTCGGCCACCACCGGGCTGTGGAACGCGCAGGCCACCGGCAGGCGCTTGGACTTCATGCCCGCCTCGGCCAGGCGCTCGACGGCGTCGCCGACCGCGTCGGTGGGCCCCGAGATCACGGCCTGGCCGGGAGCGTTGTCGTTGGCCAGCACCACACGACCGGTGGGCTCGAGGGTGTCGAGCACGGCCCGCACGTCGTCGCCCGTGCCCGCCACCGCGGCCATGGCGCCGGGGTCGTCGCCGGCGGCGTCGAGGATGGCCCGGGCCCGGGTCTCGCTGAGCGGCACCAGGTCGGCCTCGGCGATGGCCCCCGCGGCGCAGAGGGCGACCAGCTCGCCGTAGCTGTGGCCACCGGCCTGGTCGGGACGCACCCCCACCGTGCCCAGCAGGTCGTGCACGGCCAGGCCGGCGATGCCCAGGGTGGGCTGGGCCACCCTGGTGTCGGTGATGGCGTCCTTCTGGGCCTTGGTCTCGTCCTTCGAGTGGGCCGCCGGCGGGAACATCACGTCGGTGTAGGGAGCGCGCAGGTGGCGCTGGAGGCGAGGGAAGGCCACGAACAGGTCGCGCAGCATGCCCGGCCGCTGGCTGCCCTGCCCGGGGAACAGGAAGGCGAGTCTCCCGCGCTCTGCGGCGTCGTCGCCGGGCCGCTCGGGCCCGGCCTTCCCGCTCTCTGCGGCGGCGTCGCCGTCGGCTTCGCCGGCGAGCGCCTCGTCGGGGACGAAGACGCCCGACTTGTCGGCGGTGAAGGTGCGGGCCACCTGGAGCTTGGCCACCAGGTCGTCCACGTCGTCGGCCACCACCGCCACCTGCACCGGGTCGGTGGACGCGGCGGACCGGTCGGCCTGGGCGCGGGCCAGGTCGCGCAGCAGCACCGGCCGGGTGGCGGGCCGGTCGGCGGGGATCTGGGCCGCGAGCGCGTCGACGGCAGTGAGCGCCGCGGCGCGGTCGGCGCCGCGGAACACGAACAGCTCGGCCGGCCACTCGTCGAGGCCGTGGGCCGGCCCGGGGGCGCCGTCGTACGAGGCGACGACGGCGTGGAAGTTGGTGCCGCCGAAGCCGAAGGCGCTCACGCCGGCGACCCGGTCGTGGTCGGCCCACGGCCGGGCGGCGTCGTCGAAGCGGAAGGGGCTGGTGCCGGCGTCGTAGTAGTCGGTCGGGTGCTCGATGTTGAGGGTGGGTGGGCGCACGCCGCGATACACGGCCTCGGTGGCCTTGATGAGCCCGGCCACCCCGGCGGCGCACTTGGTGTGGCCGATCTGGCTCTTCACCGACCCGAGGCTGGTGGCGCCGGGCGCGGCGTCGGCCTCGCTGAAGAACTCGGTGAGGGTGGCCAGCTCGGTGCGGTCGCCCACCACGGTGCCGGTGCCGTGGGCCTCGATGAGGCCGACGTCGGCGGGCGACACCCCCGCCTGGTCGTAGGCCCGCTCGAGGGCGAGGCGCTGGCCCTCCTTGCGCGGGGCGGTGAGCCCCAGGTGGCGGCCGTCGCTCGACGCCGCCATCCCCCGCAACACGCCATAGATGCGGTCGCCGTCGCGCTCGGCGTCGGCCAGGCGCTTCAGCACCAGGCAGCCGACGCCCTCGCCGAGGGTGATGCCGTCGGCGTCGGCGTCGAACGTGCGGCACTGCCCGCTGGGCGACAGGGCGTGCACGCTGCTGAACAGCAGGTAGTCGTTCACCCCGTTGTGCAGGTCGGCGCCGCCGGCCAGCACCATGTCGCTGGTGCCCGCCACCAGCTCCTTGCAGGCCACGTCGATGGCGGCGAGGGCCGAGGCGCACGCCGCGTCGACGGTGTAGTTCGAGCCGCCGAGGTCGAGCCGGTTGGCGATGCGGCCGGCGATGACGTTGGTGAGCAGGCCGGGGAAGGAGTCCTCGGTGTAGGAGGGGAGGTGCTCGTCGAGGGCGTCGGGCAGGGCGCCCACATAGGTCTGGAACAACGAGCGGAACCCGTAGGCGGTGGAGAGGTCGGTGCCGCCCTCGGCGCCGAACACCACCGACGTGCGCGCCCGGTCGAACTCGCGGGTGGCGTAGCCGGCGTCGGCGAGGGCCCGTGCGGCCATCTCGAGGCTCAGCAGCTGGGCGGGCTCGATCGACGACAGCGAGGTGGGCGGGATGCCGTAGGCGAGGGCGTCGAAGGGCACCTCGGGCAGGAAGCCGCCCCAGCGCGACGGGGTCTTGCGGCCGGCGTCGTTGAGGAAGGCGTCGGGGTCGTAGTAGCGGTCGGCGTCCCATCGGGCGGCGGGCACCTCGGTGATGGCGTTGACCCCACCGACCACGTTGGACCAGTAGTGGGCGGTGTCGGCCGCGCCGGGGAAGGCGCCGGCCATCCCGATGATGGCGATGTCGAGCGAGCGGCTCTCACCGGTGTGGGCGCCCACGTCGCCGGTGTCGGCGAGTGCGGCCAGGTGCTCACTGCCACCGGCGCTGACCTGCTCGTGCAGGGCGGCGACGGTGGTGATCTCGTGGCGCAGGGTGGCGGCCTGGCCGATCATGAACATGCCCTCGCGGCGCTGGCCGTCCTCGTCCACCGTCACCAGCTCGCCGCCCTCGCGGGCCACGCCCTTGGTGGCGATGCGCAGGCGCCCGAGGTTCAGCTGCTCCAGCTCGGCCCAGGCCTCCTGCACGGTGTGGCCCTCGGCCAGCAGCCGGCGCTTCTCGGCCTCGAAGGCCCGCACGTAGTCGCTCTCGACGCACCGGGTGGCGTGGCCGGGCGAGGTCTCGAGCAGCACCGTGCGCTCGCACGTCATGGCCGCGTCCTGGAACCCGGGCAGGATGGCCCCGCCGGCCACGGCCTCCTCGGTGAACAGGTAGGCGGTGCCCATCAGCACGCCGACGCCGGCGCCGGCCTCGGCCAGCGGCGCGGCCATGGCCCCGACCATCGCCGCCGAGCGGTCGTCGTGGATGCCGCCGGCGAACAACACGGACAGCTCGGCGGCGGCGCCGTTCCCGCTCTGCGGGGCCGCTTGGGCCGCGAAGGCCAGCAGGTGCTCGATCTGGGCGTCCCAGAGGGCGAAACTGCTGCGGGGGCCCACGTGCCCGCCGCACTCACGGCCCTCGAAGACGAACTTGCGGGCGCCCTCCTTCAGGAACAGGTCGAGCAGGCCGGGCGAGGGCACGTGCAGGTAGGTGGTGATGCCCGCGGACTCGAGCGGGGCCGCCTGCGAGGGCCGGCCGCCGGCGATGAGGGCCACGGGCGGGCGCACGTCGTGCACCACCTCGAGCTGGGCCTCGCGCACCTCGGGGGGCACGAAGCCGAGGATGCCCACACCCCAGGGGCGGTCGCCGAGCAGCGGCGCGGTCTCCTCCAGCAGCTCGCGCACCTCGGGCCCGCTCATCAACGCGAGGGCCAGGAAGGGCAGGCCGCCGGCCTCGGCCACCGAGGCGGCGAACGCGGCCCGGTCGCTCACCCGGGTCATGGGGCCCTGCGCGATGGGGTACCGGGTGCCGAGCGACGCGGCCAGCCGGTTGTCCGGGCCCAGCGGCGGGCTCGCCGCCGCGGCGGCGATGTGGTCGTCGATGGCCCGGGCGATGGCCTGGGCCACGCCGCCGGCGGTGCCGAAGCGATCGGCCAGCGGCTTGGCGAAGGCGCCGTCCTGGCCCACCGGCAGATAGCGGGTGCGCAGGTCGTCGGCGCCGAGCGCGGCGATGACGTCGGCCGCGGCGGTGTCGGGGTCGGCCGACGCCACGGGCAGGTCGGGCCGGGTGAACACCCGGTGGCCGCCGATCACCACGGTCTCGCTGCCGTCCATGGCCCCGACCGCGTGGCGGGCGGCGGCGGGCAGCGTGGACTCGCGGACGAGCGCCAGCTGGGCGTCGAGCACCACGCCGGTGGCGCCACCGGCGACCGCGGCGGCGGCGGTGTGCAGGCCGATGCCGCCCTGGGCCCAGACCGGCAGGTGGGTGCGGGCCACGAGGGTCTGCACCAGCACGTAGGCGGTGAGGTCGCCGATGCGTCCCCCGCTCTCGGAGCCCTTGGCGATGAGGCCGTCGGCGCCGGCGGCGATGGCGGCGTCGGCCTCCTCCACCGAGCGCACCTCCACCAGCACACGGCGGTCGCCGGCCTGCAAACGGGCGACCTCGGTGGCGGCCGTCGAAGCGGCGGCGGTCGAAGCGGTGGCGGTCGAGGCGGCGGCGCTGAGGGTGGCCAGGACGACGGTGTCGACCTGATCGGACAGGGCCGAGGGGTCGTGGTGGGCGCCCTCGGGCACGCGCACGCCGATGGCCAGATCGGTCCAGCGGGCCACCTCGTCGAGTGCGCGGCGGGCGGCGCCGGCGTCGCGGCCGAGGTCGAGCACGCCCAGGGCGCCGGCGCGGGCGAGGCCCACCACCACGGCGGGATCCGGTCGCTCGAACGCGGTGACGCCCAGGATCAGCTGTTGGTCATGGATGCCCACCGGTTCGACCCCCTGCAACTTCCGCCACCACGAGTTTCGACGACCGGTCAAGGGTAGCGCTACTGAACGGCGTTCACTAAGGCCGTCGCCCCGGGGTGGGGCCGGCCGACGTCGCGGGCGCGAAACCGCTCGGCGCACTGACGTCCGGGAACATTCTGACAGATCAGGTGCCAAAGGTGGCATCGCGGCGTCACCTGCTAAGCATCGGCAAGTGAATCCCACGGACGCACCCATCTTCGTGGTCGGCAGCGGGCGCTCGGGCACCTCGCTCCTGCGGGCGATGCTGAACGCCCACCCGCACATCCACCTCACCCACGAGGCGTCCTTCTACCTCGACCTGCGGGGCAAGCGGCTGGCGGGCGACGGCCGGGCCTGGTTCGACCGGTATCGGCAGTCGTTCTCGTTCGCCTTCCTCGACGTGCCGCTGTCCGCGGTGACCGATCGGCTCGACCGGCTCGCCGGCCCCACCCGCGCCGACGCGGTGGAGGCGGTGCTGCGCAGCGCGGCCGAGCGCCGCGACAAGCAGCGGTGGGGTGACAAGACGCCGGCCCACGCCCAGCAGCTCGACACCATCATCGGCGACTTCCCCGGTGCCCGCATCGTCCACGTGGTGCGCGACCCCCGCCGGGTGGTGGCCTCATTGGCCCAGATGCCGTGGGCCACCAGCAGCCACGGCCTCAACGCGTTCTTCTGCGCCCAGCAGGTGAAGGCGGTGGGTCGCTTCGCCGGCCCGGTCTGCACGGTGCGCCTGGAGGACCTGGTGTCGTCACCCGAGGCCGAGATGCGCCGCGTGCTCGACTTCGTCGGCGAGGACTGGGACGCAGCGGTGCTCGACCACACCGCCCACGGCGGTGGCGCCGACCTGCCGCCGTTCCCCTGGTTCGCCGAGGCCGCCCGACCCGTCGAGGTCGGCCGGGCCCCGTCACCCCTCGATCTGTCGCCCGCCTGGATCCGCTCCATCGAGCGCACCTGCGCGTGGACCCTGCGCGAGCACGGCTACGAGCGCGAGACCGGGTTCGCCGAGCCCAGTGCCGCCGACCGGGCCCGGGCCCACGCCGCCGACGCCCGGGAGGTGGCGACCAGCATCGCCCGGGGCGCCAAGGCGGCGGCGATCGGCATGCGCCCTGAGCCGCCCCCCGCCGACGAGGCCCTGGCCGCGGTGCTGTCGCTCAACCCGGCGGCGTGGGAGCACTACCCGGGCTTCGAGATCCCCAAGGTGCCTGTGGTCCAGCCCTGACCGCCGAACTCAGCGCAAATTCCGGCGTGTGGCGCCGGAATTTCCGCTCACTTCGGAGCTCATCCCACACCCCTGCAGCGCCAGCGCTCCGTTCATTCAGCCGTGGATCAGGCGGGTGGTGACCCCGCGGACCGCGGCCGCCGACCGCAACGGGGGGTTGTCGTCCAGCTCGGCGAGGCACAGGTCGGCGTCGAGGTGCTCGGCCGCCGCCAGCGCCTCGAGTGACAGCAGGTTCAGCCGGACGCCGTCATCGAGAAGGCGCGCCATGGGCCAGGCGAGGTCGCGCAGCGACACCAGGCCGAGGGACTCGGGCAGCCGGGTCACGGCCCCGAGCGCCGCCTCCCCGACCGAGGGATCGGCCGCTCCCAGCATCCGGGAGAGCGGCCCGACGACCGCGGGTGACGCGATGGCTCGACAGGCACGGTGGTACCAGAGCCCCGTGGTGAACGTCGGGGCACCCTCTGGGCGAAGCCCCGGCGGCTCGTCATCGAGCAGGAGACGCAACAACACATGGTCATCGACCACGATCGGCGTGGCCGCCGACTCACCCATGGCCCGAACCCCGATCAGCGTCAGACGGCCCGTCGCCTACGCGAGCTCGGGCTCCTCGGCAGCCACGGCGGCTGCCAACGGGCCATAGCCACCGGCCTCGTCGAGGGCCCGGCGCACCAGGGCGCGGAGGCCGCCGCGGCCGGCGGGCAGGATGAGCAGGGCGTCGCCCAGATCGGCGATCTCGACCGAACCGCCCTCGTCGAGATGCCAGCGGCGACGGGCCTCGGCCGGCAGGGCCATCTGCCCGCGATCGGACACCCGGAACTCGGCGATCTTCATGCCCGCACGATATCGGCGGGTCCTTCGCCCTACAAGGTGGCAATGTCGATCTGCCTTGTCAGCCAGAGACCGCGGCGCGACCCGTGACCGTCGACCTCGGCGAGAACCTGTCGGCGCCGGACCCGTCCGCGACGTGCGAGCCTACGGCGCCCCATCGCAGCCGACGGCGGCCGCCGCCGCGGCGCAGGCGTCGTCCATGGACGCCTGCGTGGCCCGGCCCAGGCGGCGGATCAGGCGGGTGCGCGACAGCAGGAAGAGATTGTCGAAGTTGGCGACCGAGTCGTGGGCGAGGCCGGCTTCGGCGCCCAGCGCCACCTCGGTCGACAGGCCACGCACGGTCGAGGTGATCGGCGCACAGATCACCGAGTGGAGCAACCGGCCCATGGGGTCTCGGCTCAGCACCAGCACCGGGCGCCGCTTGTCGCCCGACACGTCGGCGAACCACACCTCACCACGGCGAGCGGCCGACGTCACGGCGCGGTGCCGTACAGGGCGTCGTAGTCGATGTCGTCGTCGTCCAGGTCGAAGACCACCTCGAGGTCGCCGAGACCGCTCTCGTCCACCGACCCGGGGCTGGCCCCGTAGGCAGCCACATCGGCCTTGAGCCGCTCGGCCCGTATGAGCCGGTCGAGCGCGATGTCGACGACCTCCGACATCGATCGATCGCCGATCAACCGCTTGGCCTCGGCCACCTTCGCCCGATCGAGGGTAAGCGTTGCCTTCTCAGGAGCCATACGCTTCATACTACCGATGAGACGTACGGATAGCGGTATCGAGGGCCTGCGGGCCAGCTCCTCGAACCAGGCCTGACCGCGGCCTCCTGCCAACCCGGCAGACTCCACGCAACGGTGGTCGTGGAACGACCACCGTTGCGTCGAGGATGAACAGACTTCGGGCGCCGCTTCAGTTGGTGGGGTGGAGGGCGGCGTCGATGCCGGTGACGGTGTCGCCGGCGAGCATGGTCAGGATCGACCCGGCGCCGAAGCTGGTGGCGTCGTCCCAGTACTGCTGGGCGTGGCCACCGTTGGGGTTCACGAACGTGAGGTGGTTGTTGCCCGGGGCGACCCCGCGACGGGTGTAGCGGCCGTTCGTTCCGGTCACGGCGACCTTCAGCGCCCCGTTGGGGGCGATCGTGACCGCCCACGCCCCTGCGATCGGGTCGCCCGAGACGGCATCGGTGATGGTGCCCGACACGACCCCACCGTCGGGAGCCAGCGACACGTCGCGGCGCTTGGTGGGCTGCGCCGCGGTGGCGGTCACCACACCAGACGAGGGGGCGTCGTTGAGAGCGACGTTGTTGAACCACTCCGCCTGGTGGGTGCCGGTGGTGTCGTAGAACAACAACCGGTACCCGCCCAACCCCACCGGGATGTCGTAGTTCCCCTCCGCGTCGGTGAGGTCACCAGCGGCGTAGGCGAAGGTGTTCGCCGACAGCGCCACGACCGCCACCCCGGCGAGGCCGTCGCCGCCCTCGGTGCCGGTCACCGTGCCGACCAGGTGGCCGCCGGTCCCGGCGCCCGCCTTGGCCGGCAACCCGACCTCGATCCCACCGGTGGTGGCACCGGCATCGACGGCCACGGGGGTCGAACCGGCGGAGTCGGGTGAGTCGTCGTAGTACTCGGGGGCGTGGGCGCCTCCGAGGTCGATGAAGATCCCGAGCTGTGGGCCCGGCCGCAGGCCCGCTGCGGTGAACGCCCCGGCCCCGTCGGTCACGGCACCCGGGCCAGGCCCGCCTCCGTCACCGAGATCGATGGTCAACACCGCCGTGTCCGGGATCGGGTCCCCGGTGGTGTCATCGGTGACGGTGCCCGCCACTGCGCCGGTGGTCGGCACCAGCACCGGGTCGGCCACCGCGGGGGTGGCGTTCGCCACCGTCACCTGGGTGGGCGACCCGAAGAACCCCGAGGTGTGCGCCCCCTCGGCGTCCAGGACGAACACGTAGTAGTCGCCGATCGGGGCCCGACCCGCGAAGTGGCCCTGCCCGTCGGCGATGAACCCGCCCGCCATCGAGAAGTCGGCCGTCGACAACAGCGCCAGCAACGCCCCTGGGATCGGGTCGCCCGACACCGAGTCGGTCACCGTGCCCGACAGCTCGCCCTCGTCGATCGGGACCGACGTCACGCCGACATCCACCTGGTTCGACTCGACCGGTGTCGTGACCTCGTCTGCGGTGGCTGACGCCACGTTCTCGTAGGTCCCGATGTCGCCCGCGACGGCCACGTGGGTGCACTCGACCGTGGTCTCGGCACCCGGTGCCAGCGCCCCCAGCGCACCGCCGCAACCGGTGGCGTTCGGGTCGGCGACGCTCACGTGATGGGCCACGCTGCCACCGGTGTTGGTGACCGTCACCTCGTAGTGGATCGCCTCGCCGACGATCACGGTGGTCTCGGCCGCGGCCTTCACCACCTCGAGCGCCGCCGGCGCCGTCACCGTGGTCACGACGATGTTCGACAGGGCCCCGGCCCCCTGGGCCGAGCTGACGAACGCGGCGTTGCCACGAGGGCCGACGTCGCCCGGGTCCACCGTCGTGTACGCGCAGTGCACCGTCGTCGACGCACCTGCGGCCAGGTTCGCCAACGGGCCCGAACAGGCCGGCGCCGCCGGGTCGCTGATCGCCAGACCCGACAGGGCGACGTTGCCCGAGTTGTGCACGACCAGGTGGTAATGGATCGCACCACCGGCCGCGACCGTCGACTCGTCGACCGTCTGGGCGATCGTCACCGCCGGCGCCTGCGCGACCACGGTCACATCCACCGTGTTCGAGTCCTGCGGCGACGTCTGCGCCGAGTCCACGCTGGCGGTGTTCGAGTACGTCCCCACATCGGCGGGGCTCGCCGTCGTGTAGGCGCAGTCCACCGTGTGGGCCGCACCCACCGCCAGATCCGGCATCGCACCGTCACACGCCGGTGCGTGCGCGTCGGTTACCGTGATCCCCGTCAGCGGCACGTTGCCCGTGTTGGTGACCACCACGTGGTAGTCGATGGGCTGACCGGCCACGACCGACGCCTGATCAGCCGACTTCACCACCGACAGCGACGGCGCCGGCACCGGGCTCACCGCCACGTCCACCTGGTTCGAGTCGACCGCGGTCGTGACCTCGGTCGAGGTGGCCGATGCCACGTTCGAGTACGTCCCGATGTCACCGGTCACAGCGATGTGCGTGCACTCGATCATCTCGTCTGCACCCACCGCCAGCGTGGCGATCGGCGTCGAAGGACAATCAGCGTCGGGATCGTCGACCACGACGTCGTGCAACGTGACGTTGCCGGTGTTCGACACCGTGACGTCGTAGTGGATCGTCGCCCCCACCAACACCGCCGACTCGTCGGCGGCCTTGTCGACGTCCAGCGAGGGGTTGGCCGCCACCACGGTCACGTCGACCTGGTTCGAGTCCACCGGCGTCGTCACCTCGGTCGACGTCGCTGACGCGGTGTTCGAGTAGGTGCCCACGTCGTCGCCGTCGGTCACGTGGGCGCACTCGACCGTCGTGTCGGCGCCCACCGCCAACGTCGCGATGGGCTCCGTCGGGCAGTCGGCGTTCGGGTCGTCCACCTCCACTTCGGTGAGCTCGACCTGCCCGGTGTTCTCGACGATCACGTCGTAGTGGATGGTGTCGCCCTCGATCACCGACGCCTCGTCGGCCGCCTTGGACACCTCGAGCTCCGGTGTCCCTGCCTCCACCTCCACGTCGACCTGGTTCGACGGCTGCGGCGTCGTCACCTCGTCCGCGGTCGCCGATGCGATGTTCGAGTACGTCCCCACATCACCCACGACCGCCTCGTGGGTGCACTCCACCGTGTCGGACTCGCCCACCGCCAGCGTCGCCGCCGGCGCGGTCGGGCAGTCGGCATCCGGGTCGACCAGCGACACACCGTGCAACGCCACGTTGCCGGTGTTGATGACATCGATCGTGTAGTGGATGGTGTCGCCCACCAGCACGTCGGTCTCGTCGGCGCCCTTCTCCACCGCCAACGACGGCGCCAACGCAGCGACGGTGACGAACACCTGAGCCGCGCAGTAGGTGGTGAACGCCTCGGTGAAGATGCCGCACCCGTACATCCCGAACGACCCGACGTCGCCGGCGGCGGCGGTGTGGACGCAGTTCGTCGTGGCCGACGCTCCGACCGCGAGCGCCTGGTTGGGGTTGGTCGGACAGGTCAGGCCGCCGATTTCGACCACGTGGGCGTTGGTGATCGCCATGTTGCCGACGTTGGTCAACGTCACCTCGTAGTGGACGGTGTCGCCCACCAGCACCGAGGTCTCCTGGGCAGCGATCGTCATGGCTAGCGCCGGCGCCGGCGGCCCGAAGTTGAACCCGCCCGAGACCAGCACCGGCACCAGCGACGACGTCTCGGTGCTGTTGCCCGTCGGCCCGGCGCCCCAGCACTTGGCCACCCACGACGAGGTCACCGCACACGAGAAGCCCCCGACCGCGATCTCCACCCCGTCGGTCATCTCCGTCACCGACACCGGCGAGTTGGCCTGCGTGGAGGTGCCGTTGCCGAGTGTCCCTTGGAGGTTCCGGCCCCAGCACTTCGCTCCGCCCGCGGTCAGCACGACACACGAGTCGTTGTTGCCCACCGACAGTGAACGCACGCCGGAGGACAGCCCCGTCACCTGTGTCGGGGCGGCCGCCCCAGTGGTGTTTCCGTTGCCGATCTGACCGCTGCCGCCGGCCCCCCAACACTTCACCGCTCCACCGGCCGACAACGCACACGTGTGACTGCCGCCGGTGGCCACGCTCGTGTAGCCCGACCCGAGGTCGGTGACCTGCACCGGCACCAGGGAGTTGGCACCCACCGGGGTCCCCAACTGGTTCTGTTCGTTGTTGCCCCAGCACTGCACCGCACCCTCGGTAGTGACGGCACACGCGTGGGTCCCGCCGACGTCGATCGACACCACGTCCGACATGAACTCGACGGGCACCGACGACTGGTTCGGCGTGCCGTTGCCGAGAAGGCCACCTGCGCCCCAACAGCTCGCCACGCCGTTGGTCCGCAACGCACAGGTGGAGGAGTTGCCCGCCGATACCGCCGCGACCCCCGACGACAGGCCTGAAACGTTCACCGGCAGCGACGACGGCGTCGTCGTGCCGTTGCCCAACTGCCCGGAGGTGTTGTCCCCCCAGCATTGCAGCGCACCGCTGTTCAACACTGCACAGGTGTGGTCGGCTCCGGCTGACACCGACCGCACTCCAGACGACAAACCCGATACCGCCACTGGAACGTTCGACGGGGACGACGACCCGGTCCCCAGCTCGCCGAAATCGTTGGCACCCCAGCACTTCAACGCACCATTCGTCGTCACGCCGCACGCGTGACCGCTGCCCACCGAGATCGTCGGCGGCAGGTTCTCCGCCGGCGCCACCACCGTCACGGTCGCAGAGCCCGTGATGTTCGGCGTGATCTGTGGTGGCGCGTTGGCGTACGGCTGCGCCGTATACGTCCCGACGTCCTGCCAAGTAGCCACCCTGGTACAGCTCGTCTGCGACGCCAAACCTGCGAGCAACGAGGCGGCGACCGCCACCGGGCACGTCCCCCCTGGGAACGTCATCGAGATGTTCTCCAACGCCACGTTGCCGGTGTTCTCCACCTTCACCTGGAAGTGCATCGTCTGACCCACCCCCACTGACGCCTCCGCCGCCGTCACCGTCACCGTCATGTTCGGTACGGGCGCCGGCACAGTCACGTTCACCGTCGCCGACGACGGCTCGGTCGCCTCGGCGGCGACAGCAGACGCTGTGTTCGAGTAGATCCCTACATCCTGTGAGACCACCACATGTGTGCAGTTGATCGTTTCCGAGGCGCCCAAGGCCAGCGTCGACGGAAGCGACCCACAGGAGGCCTTCGCATCCGTCAACACCACGTTCGTCAGCGGATACCTCCCTACGTTGGTCACCGTGACCTGGTAGCTGATCGTGGAGCCGATGAACGCGGTCGTCTCCGTCGCCGTCATCCTCACGGACAGCGAGGCCGGGCTGAAGCGGTTGCCACCGTTGACGAGGACCGGAGTCGGCGACCATGCGCCGTTCGACGTGCCGTTTCCAAACTGTCCGTGGTTTGACGCCCCCCAACATCTCATCGCGCCGGGCCGCGCCAGCGCGCATGCCGTCCCCGCCGAGCCGATGTATTCCGATCCACCGAACTCGATCCCAACGGTGTCGGACGCCACTCCCGGAACGACAACCGGGACGCCGCCGCTGTAGTTCCTGCCCCAACACTTCACCACTCCGGTGCTACTGAGGGCACAAGACGTCTGATTGCCCACTGCGATGTCGACGGTGTCGGACCCGAGCCCGCTGAGCTGGACCATCGCGGCGCTCCGAGGCGACACACTTCCGTTCCCGAGCTGCCCTTCCGAGTTCCGGCCCCAGCACAGCACGGTCCCGCTTGTCGTCACGCCGCACGTGTGGTCCTCGCCCGCATCCACTTCACTGAAGTTCGTCGAACCCAGGCTGAGGGGGAGCCCAGAGAAGTGCCACCCGTTCCAGGCGAGCTCGTAGTAGGAGTTGCCACCCCAGCAATGCGCTCGCCCCCCCTGCTCTACAGCGCAGACGTGGTGCTGGCCGACGGAGATCGAAGCGATGCCTGAAGTCAATCCGTACACCTGAAGCGGTACCGATGACATTCCTGGTGCCGCATTGCCCAGATGCCCCTGGCCCAACTGGCCCGAGCCATTCATGCCCCAGCACCTCACCGCGCCACCCGTCGTCAATGCGCAGGTGGTGTTCCCTCCGGCGGCGATGGCCTTGACACCCGAGGTCAACCCGACCACGTCGACCGGCGAAGCGACGGACACCGGCTCGGTGATCGTGGCGCCGTTGCCTACTTGGCCATAGGAGTTGTCCCCCCAGCACTTGACCCCACCTGCGGAGGTCAAGGCGCAGCTGTGTGCCTCACCGGCTGCGACGGCGCTGACGGGCACTCCCAATCCAGTGACGTTGCGCGGCGTGGACGAGCTCCACGGATACGGCGGGCTCGTACCCAGCTGCCTGTCTGCGTTCAGGCCCCAACACTGCACCCCACCAGCCGCTACGGCACAGGTGTGAGCGCCCCCTGCGGCGATCAGCGATCGCTCCACGGTCACAGGCGGGTCCGCCGCCGCCGGCGCCACCGGACCCACCGCCGCGGGGACCAGGACGGTGAGCGCGCCGAGGAGGCCCATCGTCACCAGTAGCACCACCGAGCGGTGGCCGCGCGGGCCCCGGTTCGTGCTGCGTCGAGCGATGCTGCCGGTCCGCCTGCGGTGCATTTGAGTCCCCGTCCGGTGTGAAAAACGGTGCCACCGGCGAGTCTGAACGAACTGTCTGACGGGCGAGTCAGTACCCGGGTACTACATTTTCCGGACGCCCCGATCGCCGCAGTGTCGTACCCCGGTACGGATGGCGCCGCCGCCCATCCGTCGTACCGTCCCAGCATGAACCGGGCCGATGCCCTCGACACGCTGCCGGCGCCCTACGCGGCGGCGTTGCAGCTGTTCGAGGCCGGCGCCGCCACCGAGGCCATCGCCGAAGCCGCTGGGGTTCCCGCCGACGCGGTCGTCGCCCTCATCGAAGTCGGCGAGGGCAAGCTGGCGGCGCTGCTCGACCTCCCACCGGTCGATCACGAGGAGTGAGACGCCCCCGGCCCGATGGTTCAGTCGGGTCGCTCCCCACGCTGACTCAACCGCGTGTAGGCCCGCACCTGCCGGCAGACAACGGCGGCGTCCTCGGTGCCCATGGTTGCAGCCGTATCGGAGTGCACCCGGCGTTCAGCTGAACGCCCGATCACGCGACTTCTCCGCCCCAGTCGGGGCGCGCGGGGGTGGCTACAATGTAGTCATGGCGACTCCGATCTCCGTCAGGTTTCGTGACCAACGGGTCGCGGAACGACTGCGGCGCGAGGCCGCGTCCAACGCGCGGTCGCACTCGGCACTGGCCGAGGAGCTGATCGACGAGGGCCTCCGCCAACGCCACCACCCGCTGATCACCTTTCGCGACGGGCCAGCTGGGCGTCGCCCGGCCCTTGCCGGCGGGCCCGACCTGTGGGAGGTCATCGACGGTCTGACGGGCGGCGACGTGGCGCCACAGGACCGCATCGCCCGTGCCACCGAACTCTTCGGGGTCGAGCCCTCGCTCATCGATGCCGTCCTCGCCTACTACGCGGAGTTCACCGACGAGATCGACGCCGAGATCGCCACCAACCGGTCGGTCGCCGAAGAAGCCGAGGAACAATGGCGTCGCCGCAACGACCTCCTCGCCCGCTGAAGCTGCTGCTCGACGTACACCACTCACCACGAGCGGCCGAGCAGCTGCGAGCGCTCGACCACGACGTCCTCGCCGCCGGCGACGACCCACTGCTTCGCACCCTGCTCGACGAGGATCTGCTTCGCAGCGCCACGGCATCGGGCCGAGCGGTGGTCACCGAGAACGCCCGCGACTTCGATCGCATCGTCAGAAGCTGGGCCGGCGGTGGCGAGCACCACCACGGCGTCGTCTTCACCTCGCCGCGACGCTTCCACCGAGGCAGCACCGCCTACCCCGAGAACCTCGTCACCGCCCTGATCGCACTCCTCGACGACCCACCCATGGACGACCTCGACTGGGTCCACTGGCTCTGATCTCCCGGCTGAGGTCGCGAGCGTGTGATCGTTTCGGAGTGCACGGAGCGTTCACTTCACTTCACCTGAACACTCCGGGCAGCCGCCACTCAGTGGTTCAGCAGGGTCTTCATGACGAATGCCACGCGATCACTCACGGCGGGGCTGATCGCGCCGAGGCGGTGAATCAGGCGCCGCTGGTTCACCGAACGGATCAGCTCACACTGCACGTAGCTGACCTCGTCGAGCCCACTCGACGGATCGGCCTCGACCTCGACATGCAGCGACAGCCCCCGGTCGACCGTGGTCAGCGGGGCAAGGATCACGAAGGGGAAGGTCGGGCCGAAACTGTCCGGCGGACCGAGCACGAGGGCCGGTCGGTGCCAGCCCGGTTCGCCCGGGTACGGTTCGCCGAAATCGACGAGCCAGAGGTCGTCAACCGATGCCATCGGTGACCGAGGTGGCGTCGGCCTCGGTCACGTAGGCCTCCCACCGATCGGAGTCCTCACGCAACTCGCCGAGCTCGCCGGCGACCTGCCGCGCGAACCGCTGACGGCGAAGCGCCTCGGCGGCTTCGCTCACCGTCTCGATGAGGGTCGCTCCCGCGAGCTGACTGAGCTCGACCAGGCGGGCGTGGGTGGCGGTGTCGACCCTGATCGTGGTGGTGCGCACAGGGCGCAGTCTATGTTCTGTATGCGCGATCGTCTACATGTCTGCAATCGTATCGGAGTGCATTCGGCGTCCCGTTGAACGTTTTCGTGGATGCTCACGGCCAGTGCACGGCCCGGTAGGGCTCGGGGTGGTGCTCGGACCACGTGTGAAGGTGGTCGGCGAGGTGGAACGCGAGCCCCGGGCCGGCGGGAAACGATGACTTGCGCACGAACACGACGGGTACCACGCGCTCGTCGCGCGACGCGGCCTGCTCGAGCAGCGCCGCGAAGTCGGCGAAGTTCTCCGTGACCAGCACCCGGTCATCGTCCACCGCCCGCTGGAGCACGTCCGCATCAGCGGCGCCCGCGAGTCCCGCGGCCACCGCCGCTACCGCGTCGTGACCTCGACGCATCAGCTCATCGGCGGTGGTCGGGGGCAACATCTCGTCGATCAGCCACCTCACGAGGACAGCAGGCGGTCGCGACGATCGATCTGGGCACGAACCCGTTCGGCGGCGGCTTCGTCGGCAGCGATGAGCTCGTCGATCGCCACCGGATGGTCGACGTAGAACTCGATGGCGGTCTCCACCTGGCGCGGGTGGAGACCGGACGAGTCAGCCACATCGGCCAGCCGGGTGCGCTGGTCCCCCGTGGCGTGGGACAGATCGCGGATCACCTCCCAGACGTCCGGGCCGCCCAGGAGCGCGGCGCGGCGCCCGGTCGCCCCGTCGCGGTAGACGATTCCCGGGAACCGACGGGTCTTGAGGCCCTCGTCGAGCAGGCTCACGACGAGCGCGGTCACCGACACACCCGTCGCCCTGGCCTCGGCATCGAGATCGCCGAGCAGATCGTCAGGCAGTCGAAACGATGTCGGTCGAGCCATCTCCCCAATGTAGCTATGTAGCACTACACGTCGCTACGCGACGGTGCACCGGGGGACCGACTCGACCCTGCACCACCTGAGCGCAGTCGTCTACATCTCCGACGGGCGACACCAGCCAACGTCACCAACTCGACCACCCTCACCGGTCGAACAGAGCCGCCACGTCGAGGATGAATCCGGGCACGATCGGAGTGGTGAGCTCGTCGCCGGGGACGACCTCGAGTGTCACGTCGAACGACGCGGAGGTCGGGGTGGAGCGGCGGTGGACGACGATGCGGTCGGCCTCGGTGTCCACGAGCCACAGCTCACCGAGGCCCGCGGCCTCGTAGCCGCCCTTCTTCCGGCCCAGGTCGTACGCCCAGGTGCTCGCCGACCGCACCTCGACGGCCAGGTCGGGCGGCCCCGCGAAACGCTGCGGACCGGGAGCCCGCGCCGGCGAGGCCCACCACACGTCCGGGGCGTAGACGTTGTCGTCGTCGATCGGCGTGTCGAGCTCGAGGCCGGGACCGCCGAGGCCCGGATGCGCTTCGGCGAAGACCAGCAACCGGGTGTGCAGCCAACCGACGATCATCTGGTGGCGGGTGCTCGGTGCGTTCATCACGATTTCCCCGTCGATCAACTGCATGTGCGACTGTTCGCCAGGGAGGGCGAAGAACTCGTGAGCAGTGAGGCGCCGAGGTGATCGGGCGGTCACGGCCATGCCGTCACGGTACGCCCATGATCCGACACGATCAATGGTGCAGATGCTGTTTGACATACTTTCACGGTTCGCCGTGTGCACCCGGCTTGCATCGTCCGACGAGACAACGGTGAACACGAACGAGGCGAAGACTCAGAGATAAAGATGAATCCGGTACGATCGTGCCGTTTCATCACGAGCGCCCCGGGGTTGGTGGTGGGTAGCTGGGAAATCGGTACGATCATGCACTGTCCGGACCCAGGCAGGCGCGGTCCCACCGTTCTTCGCCGGGCTGCTCCCCGAAGGGCGGCGGCTCTCCAGCCTGCGACGGGCGGTGAAGACCTCGGCCGATGACGAACTGTCCCTGCTCCTCGCGGTGGGCCACGACGTCATCGGCGACGTGCAGGTGGTTCCGACGGGCGCCGAGCCGACCCCGGCCGAGCCCCTGGTGCAGGTGACGAGGGACTGGGCCGAAGTGCGCTTCTCCGAGCTTCTCGCCGATGCCGGCGTGATCGACCCCGTGGGCCTCCCCGGCGTCCAGGAGAAGGCGTCCGCTCGCCTGATCTCGGTGGCCGTCGCCCGGGCCGGGGAACGCTTCCTCCTCAAGATCGATCCCCCCGAGTACCCCCACGTCGTCGAGAACGAGGCCTTCTTCCTCGCCCTCGCCCACCGCCATCGCATCGCCACCGCCACGGCCACCCAGGTGCACGACCGCGACGGTCGACCCGGGCTCCTCGTGCGACGCTTCGACCGGATCGCCCAGCCCTCCGGCGCAACCCTCGCCGTCGCGTGCGAGGACGCCTGCCAGGTCCTCGGCCGGTGGCCCGCCGACAAGTACAACCTCACCGCCGAACAGGTGGTCACCGCGCTGGCCGACCGATGCGCGGCCCGACCGGTCGCCCTTCGCGCCCTCTTCCAGCAACTCTGCTTCGGTTGGCTCACCGGCAACGGCGACATCCACGCCAAGAACCTGTCCATCCTGTCGACCCCCGACGGCGAGTGGCGCGTGGCTCCCGCCTACGACCTCCCCTCCACCGTCCCGTACGGCGACAAGAGCCTCGCCCTCTCGATGGTCGATCGCCGAAGGGGCATCGCCCGGAGCCACCTGCTGGGGTTCGCAGCAGCGGTCGGCCTGCCGAACCGGGTCGCCGTCCGCGTGCTCGACGACCTCCTCGATCGGCTCGGCGACCTCGAGCAACAACTCCGAAACGGCGCGCTGCCCTTCAGCGAGAACATCATCATCGACCTGATCAAAGAGCTCCGATTCCGCCGCGCCCAAGCCACCGGAAACCGAGGTGGCACCTGAGGCCGGGTCAGAGCCCCACGTAGGTCGCGAGGTCGGTGCGACCGGAGACGCCGAGCTTGAAGTAGACGCGGTGCATGTAGGTCTCGACGGTGCGCAGCGACAGGCCCAGCTCGTCGGCGATCGCACGGTCCGTGGCGCCGCGGGCCGCCAGTTGCGCCACCTCGAACTCGCGCCGGGTGAGCAGCGTGGCGGCGTCGCCCTCCACCACGAGGGCCGGCGTCGACGCGCCCTGACACTCGGCAGCGTGCCGGCGACTGGAGGCCGTCGAGGCCGCGGCCAGTGCGCGGTTCCCGGCGTTGCGGTGGGCGTTCGCGGCCTGCGCCGCCGCTTCCGCCGCGACCAGGGTCATGCCGATGCGGACGAAGTCGTCCGATGCGGCGTCGAGCGCGGCGCCGTCGCCGGCGTCGAAGGCCACAGCGTGCGCGGTGCACGCCGCCCAACGGTCACCGTCGACGCCGCCGTCGACCAGACGCTGCATCTCCGCGCCGCAACCGCGCTCGCCGAGCCGGGCCAGGTCGTGGAGGCAGCTCATGACGCCGTGGCGGTTGTTGGACTCACCGCCAATGACGCCGCGCAGGGTCGCGACGGCGGCCCGATGCCGTCCCTCGACCACCGCGACCCACGCCCGGGACTGCGCGCCGACGACGTCGAACAGCCGTGTCCGGGACGCCACCGCCTCGGATGCCTCCAGCGACGACGACGCCTGCCGGCGGTCGCCGAGCAGTGCGTGCGCGTGGGCCGCCAACGCGTGCAGCGCCGCGTGGTGCGACGGTCCCCCCTCCTGCGGCCCGGGCCCGGCAGCCAGCGCGACCGCGACGGCATCGAGGGCATCGCGTGGCCGTCCTCGCTCGAGGCCCATCTGGGCGTGCGACATCCCGAACAGGACCATGCCCAGGGTGTTGCCGGCGCTCTCGGCGACCGACGCCATCTGTGCCGCGAACGCCTCGGCCTCCGGGATCAGGCCGTTGGCGGCGAGGGCGGCGATCCGGGCGTAGACCAGCACGCCCAGCGACCACTGGTCGGCCTCGGGCGGCACGGCGACGATCGCCTGGTCCGACAGCGCCAACGCCTCGGTGCTGTGCCCGAGCACCGCGAGGCTGCCGATCACCGGGCCCGCGGCGACCAGGCGATCCCGTGGGGTGGTCAGCGGGTCGGTGAGGACCCGGCGTCCGACGTCGGCGGCTTCCTGGTAGCGGCCGAACAGGGACATCGTCATGGCCAGCACCGAGCCGACGACACCCCACGTCGCGCCCTCGGCCGTCGCTTGCAGACCTTCGAGCTCGGCAACGGTCTCGTCGGGCGACTGCCACCCACTGAGGACGCGCAGGGTGGCGGCGGAGGTCGCCGTCAGCGCCTTCTGCTCGTCCGTGACCGCGAGCCCGTCCATGCGGGCGAGCGCGTCGGCGGTCTCGGCCGACCTCCCGTCGATGTGCGCTTCGATCCCGAACCAGCACCGCGCCGCGTCGAAGCCCCCGCCGCCGTCCACCGCAGCCTTGGCCAGGCGGGCCGCGATGGCGAGCAGGTCACCCTGCAGCGGCGGTAGCACCGGGCCCGAGCCCGGACTGGTCTCGTGGGTGTACCCGGACAGGCGCTGCGCCACCCGCAACAACACCGCCGGGTCCACGGCGTCGCCCTGTTCGACACCCCACACCGCGATCTGCACCAGGTCGGACTGGCGCCGCGACGCGTGGCGCACCAACTCCTCCAGCAACTCGCGTCGCCGGGCCAGGCGCGCCGCCTTGCCCATCCGGGCCGCCACCACCTCCGCGTAGATGGGGTGGGCCAGCTGCGCCATCAGGCGCCGGCCGGCTTCCTCGACCACCAGGAGGCGACGCTGCTCGAGGTCGGCCAGCACCGCGTCGCTCGAACGGGCGCGGAGCAGGTCGACCGGCGCCAGCCCGCCCACCGCGACCAACTCGAGGACACGACGATGCTCGGGCCCCAGGTCATCGAGTCGCGCATCGACCACGGCGTCCAGGCCGGCGCCCTGGATGACCGCGAGCGCATCGGTGGTGCCCCGCTCCTGGGCCCGGGTGACGGCCTCGTGGAGGTAGAGCGGGTTGCCCTGCGTCAGCTTCCACAGCTCGTGGCGCTGCGCGCTGGTCTGTCCGGGCAGCGTCGCCCGCAGCAATGCGTCGACCTCGACCCGGCTGAGCGGCAGCAACTCCAGCCGGGCCATGCCCATCGATCGGGACGCGGCCGCCACCTCGGCCATACGGGGGTCGGTGGCGCGCGCGGTCAGCAACACGGTGGCGCCGGCTGCCTCGGTCACGTGGTGCAGGAACGCCCACGACTCCCCGTCCAGCCACTGGGCATCGTCGACGTGCAGCGCCACCCGCTGGCGGGGCCCGCCGGCCAACCGGGCGGTGGCATCGACGAGACGCTGCAACGGGTCGGGCGAGGTGGCGGCGGCGTCGAGCAGTGGGGCGAACGGCGCGAACGGGATCGAGGCCCGGGCCACCGTGGCCACATGGTGGGTGACCGACCATCCCTCGGCCCGCAGGCGCTCGGCGACCGCCGCCGCCAGACGGGTCTTGCCCACCCCGATCTCGCCGCTGACGACCACACCCACCGGGTTGCGCCCGATCGTCCGAAGCAGGAAGTCGATCTCGATCTCGCGGCCCACCAGCGGCCAATCGCCCAGCGGCGACTCCTCGGTCCTCGGCGCTCCGCCCGTAGCGTCCATCGGTCGATCCCAGCAGTTCCTTGCGTCGTACGGCGGCGTCAACCGCCCCCATCAACAACCAGCCAATCCATCCACGTAACACGCGCAACCACACGGTCATATCGAGGATCAGCGCCCGTGTTCGGGACGGCTCACGTCGATCGGCGACTGTCTATCACGCGGCTGACTCTCTGGTCAGGCAGGCCGCCCTCCAGAACTCAGCGCGCACCAAGTCGGTTGCCGGCGCGGCGGGGACGGCCGGTACTCGACGCAATGACGGCCGGATTCCGGCCGCCATTGCGTCGAGGTCAGCCATTCGGTGTGAGGGCGGCGTCGATGGTGGAGGCGGCGGCGGGGGTGACCGTGACGGGTGTGGCGGACAGGTAGTCGGCGGCGTCGAGGTGGTACTCGGCGACGTGGGTGCCGCTGAGGTCGACGAACCGGAGCCGGACCGGGCCGGGGGGCAGCCCTGACAGGAGGTAGGTGCCGTCGGGGTTCGTGGTCGCAAGTCCCACCACGGTCCCGGTGGCATCGATCGCCGCTACCAGGACGTCGTCGAGCAGCGCTTGCGATCCGCTGTCGGTGACGGTGCCCGCCACTCGCGCTGTGTTGGGCGACAAGGCGGCGTCGACCGTCGCCGGCGTCTCCTCCCCGGCGGTCACCGTCGCGGCGTCGGCGAGGCCGTCGGTGCCCTGGTCGTCGAACCACTCGAAGTCGTGATCGCCGGACGGGTCGTAGAACGCCACCTTGTACTCACCGGCGTCCAGGTCGAGGTCGTAGTGGCCGGTGCTGTCGGTCACCACCCCCGCGGCCAGGGACAGGTCGGAGGCATGGACCGCGAGCACCGCCACCCCGGCCAAGGGCTCACCCGTCGTCGACGTCAGCTGACCGACCAGATGGGCGCCACCCCCCGGGGCGTCCTGGGACCCCAGACCTGCATCCGCGGTGGCCTGGCTGGCACCCACCACCGACACCAGCGACGAACCCGCCGGCGTCGAGGCATCGTCGAAGAACTCCGGCCGGTGCCCCCCGTCGAGATCGACGAACTGCAACAGGCGCGGCCCCGGCCGCAGACCCGAGATCCGGTAGGCCCCCGTGTGGTCGGTCAGGGCACCGGCGCCGAGCCGACCCCGGTCGAGGTCCACGCTCATGGCCAACACGTTCGCCAACGGGGCCCCACCGCTGTCACCGGTGACCGTACCGCTGATCGCCCCTCGCAGCGACGCCAACACCGTGTCCGCCGCCGTGGTGGCATCCACCGCCGCCGCCACCACC
>CAZWMT010000013.1:0-135922 GCA_964635055.1 uncultured Microthrixaceae bacterium
CCGTAGCGCAGGACGCAGTACGTCACCATTTCGACCGCACCGCCGATGCACCCACCATGGATCGCCGCGATCACCGGCATGCGGGTCCGCTCGAGGCACGTGAAGCTCTCCTGGAGGGCCATGGCCGTCAAGCGCAGTTGCGCCCGCTGACGGCCCACCTCCACCGGTGGGGCGTCGGCATCGGTCGTGCCGGCGAGGGCGTCGCCGCTGAACACGCTGAGGTCCATCCCCGCGCTGAAATGGCGGCCCGTCGAGGAGATGACGATGGCGCGGGCCGACCCGCCGGCGTCGATGCCCCGGACGATCTCGGGCAGCTCGCGCCAGAACGCGGGGGTCATGGTGTTGAGGTCGTCGGGCCGGCACAGGCGCAGGTGGGCCACCTTGTCGGCGATCTCGACGTCGAAGCAGTCGTAGCTCATGGCGACGACGGTACCCCTGCCGCTACTCGTCGAGCTGCTGGGCGAGCTCGGCCAGCGAGGTCTCGGGGCGGGCGCCGTAGTGGCTGATCACCTCGCCGGCGGCGAGGGCGGCCAGGCGCCCGCAGCGCTCGAGGCCCTGGCCGGTGGTGAGGCCGTGCAGGAACCCCGCGGCGTAGAGGTCGCCGGCACCCGTGGTGTCGACGACCGGGCCGTGCGGGTGGATCGGGATCACGTGCTCGTCGTCGGCGGCGACGATGACCGAACCCTTCTCGCTGCGGGTGAGGCAGGCGATCTCGCAGTGGCCCCGCACGAGATCGCGGGCGGCCTCCCACTGGTCGACCTCGTAGAGCGAGGTGATCTCGGCCTCGTTGGCGAACAGCACGTCGACCCGCTCCTCCACGAGGGCCCGGAACTCGTCGCGGTACCGATCCACGCAGAACGAGTCGGACAGGCTCAGGGCCACCCGGTTCCCGGCGGCTCGGGCGTGGTCCATGGCCTTCACGATGGCGTCCTTCGCGGACGGCACGTCCCACAGGTAGCCCTCCGCCAGCACCACCTTGCCCCGCATCACCAGCGCCTCGTCGACGTCGTCGGGGCCCAGCAGGCCAGCGGTGCCGAGGTAGGTGCTGAGGGTGCGCTCGGCGTCGGGTGTGACCACGATCAGGCACCGGGCCGTCGAGGGGCCCTCGGTGGCCGGCGCCGCGTTGAAGGCGACGCCCAGCGACGTGATGTCGTGGGTGAAGATCTGGCCCAACTGGTCGTCGCGCACCTTGCCCACGAATCCGGCGGAACCGCCGAACGACGCGATCCCGGCGATGGTGTTGGCCACCGAGCCCCCCGAGCTCTCCTCCGCGGGCGGCATGGCGCCGTAGAGGGCGTCGGCCCGATCGGCGTCGATCAGGCCCATGGCCCCCTTCACGAGGTCGTGGTCGTCGAGGAACGAGTCGTCCACAGGGCTGATCACGTCGACGATGGCGTTGCCGATGCCGACGACGTCCAGTGGGGCGGTGGTTCTTGAGGAGTTCTCGGTCACGAGGGCGGGAGGATAGTGGTGGCCCCCCGCCTGGTTCGCATCGTGCACCGCGCCCCGGCGGCGCCCCCCGTCACCGCGCGACGTGCCAGGCGCCCATAGCCTCTACCCGATGGACCCCTACCGCCTGCCGCGCACGGTCGTGCCGTCGCACTACGACCTCACGCTCGCACCCGACCTCGAGGCCGGCACGTTCACGGGGCAGGTGGCCATCGCGGTCGACGTGGCCGATGCGGTCGACGAGGTGGTGCTGAACGCCATCGAGCTGACCATCGACGAGGCCTGGCTCGAGAACCCCGAGGGGATTCGGCGCAACGCCACGGTCCGGGTCGACGAGGGCACCGAGCGGGCGACCTTGGCGCTGGAGGAGCCCGCCGCCGCGGGTGCGTGGACCGTCACGGTGACCTTCGCCGGGATCCTCAACGACAAGCTGCACGGCTTCTACCGCAGCACGTTCGTCGACGACACGGGCACCGAGCGTGTGATCGCCACGACGCAGTTCGAGTCCACGTCGGCCCGGCGGGCGTTCCCGTGCTGGGACGAGCCCGACTTCAAGGCCACGTTCGGCGTCACGCTGGTCGTGCCCGACGACCTCACCGCCATCTCCAACGCCGCCGAGGCCGACCGCCGGCCTGCCGGCGAGGGGAAGGTCGCGGTGCGCTTCGCCGACACCATGGTGATGTCGACCTATCTGGTGGCCTTCGTGGTGGGCCCGCTGGAGGTCACCGACCCCGTCGACGCCGGAGGCACGCCCATCCGCGTGGTGCACCCCCCCGGCAAGGCCCACCTCACCGGCTTCGCGCTCGAGGTGGCCCGGTTCGCGCTCGAGTTCTTCGAGGACTACTACGCCATCCCGTACCCGGGCGACAAGCTCGACCTGGTGGCGGTGCCCGACTTCGCCTTCGGCGCCATGGAGAACCTGGGCTGCGTCACCTTCCGCGAGGTGTTGTTGCTGGTCGACCCCGACGCCGTCACCCAACCCGAGCTCCAGCGGGTGGTCGACGTGATCGCCCACGAGTTGGCCCACATGTGGTTCGGCGACCTGGTCACCATGAGGTGGTGGAACGGCATCTGGCTGAACGAGGCGTTCGCCACGTTCATGGAGATGCTCGTCACCGACGCGTTCCGCCCGGAGTGGCAGCGCTGGGTGGACTTCGGGCTCTCCCGCACCGCCGCCTTCGACGTCGACTCGTTGGCCTCGACCCGCCCGATCGAGTTCGAGGTGATCTCGCCGTCCGACTGCGAGGGCATGTTCGACGTGCTCACCTACGAAAAGGGTGCCGCCGTCGTGCGGATGCTCGAGCAATGGCTCGGTGCCGATGCCTTCCGCGACGGCATCCGTCGCTACCTGTCGGCCCACCGCTACGCGAACACCGACACCACCGACCTGTGGGACGCCATCGAGGCGTCCAACCCCGACCTGCCGGTGCGCAAGCTCATGGACACCTGGATCTTCCAGGGCGGGTACCCGCTGATCACCGCCGAGCGCACCGACGCAGGGGTGCGGCTCCGCCAGGAGCGCTTCGCCTACGAGGGCGGCGACCCGACCGGACCGGCCTCGTGGTCAGTGCCCGTGGTCGTCAGGTCGGGCGCCGCGAGCCCCAAGGGTGCGTCGAGCCCCGACGGCGCCGGCGACACCGCGGTCAGCGCCCTACGGGTGGACAAGGGCCTGCTCGACGGCGCCCCGCTCGACCTCGTGCTCCCCGGTGCCGAGTGGGTGCAGGCGAACGCCCAGGGGAGCGGCTTCTACCGCGTGCACTACGACGCAACGCTCCGCGCCGAGCTCACCGCCCGCGCCCAGGAGGTGCTGACGGCCGTCGAGCGCTACGGCCTGGTGGACGACGCGTGGGCCTCCGTGCTGGCCGGTCGCAGCACCACCGTCGAGTTCTGCGACCTGGCCCGAGCCTTCGCCGATGAGACCGACCTCGCCGTCTGGCAACGCCTGGTCGGTGCGCTGGACAGCCTGGACCGGCTGCTCGAGGGCGACGCACGCTCCGGCTTCCAGGCTTTCGTACGGGAGCTGTTGCGTCCGGCGCTCGAGCGACTCGGCGGGTCGGGCGTCGCCGGCGAGCCCGATCGCCGACGCGAGCTGCGGGCCGCCCTGTTCGGCGCACTCGGCGTACTGGGCGCCGACGCCGACATCGGTGCCCGCGCCCGAGCACTGCACCGCTCGTACGTCGACGATCCCACCACGGTCGACCCCAGCCTGGCCGCAGCCGCGGTCGGCGTGCTCGCGGCCACCGGCGGCGCCGAGGATCGAGCGGCGTTCATCGAGCGCTACGAGCAGGCGGGCACCCCGCAGGAGGAGCAGCGCTACCTGAGGTGCCTGCCGGACTTCAACGACCTCCACCTCTTTGCCGACACCCTCACCATGGCCCTTTCCGATCGAGTCCGCAGCCAGGACGCCCCCTTCGTGATCCGCCGTGCGCTGATGAACCGCGAGCGGGGCCCGCAGGCCTGGGCCTTCGTCGCCGATCACTGGGACGACATCGGCGCCAGGCTGCCCTCCAACAGCATCGCCCGGCTGCTCGAAGGGGTGCGCTGGCTCTCCACCCCGGACGTGTCGGCCGAGGTGATCAGCTTCCTGGAGGCACACCCCGTTCCCCAGGGCGCCAAGACCATCGCCCAGCACGTCGAGCGCCTCCGCGTCGCCGTTGCCCTGCGGGCCCGCGAGGCCGACCGCCTCGCGGCGGCGTTCGGCTGACCGGCGTGAGGTCCCCCCGAGCAGTACGCCTCGGCGTCTTCGCGGTCGATGCGACCGAGGTGCAGGTGGCCTGGGGTCGGCTGGGCCCCGGCCGCGTCCAGTTGGCCGTCGAGGACACCGCCGTCGTCGAGCTCCACACCGAGGGCGGCCCAGGGGTCGTCTCCCTCCACGGCCTCGAGCCCGACCGACCCGGGCTGGTCGAGCTGACCGGCCCGGGCGTCCCGGGGGGCCACATCGCACTCCCCTTCCGGACCCTGGCGCCGCTCCCCGGCCCCGAGCTCTACCGCTTCGCCGCGGTCAGCGACCTCCACCTCGGCGCCCGTGCCTACGGCATGTTCCACACCATGCGCGAGAAGCCCCAGCCCGAGGAGCCCTACACCGTGCGGATGGCGCGCGCCGCCTTCGCCGAGGCCAAGGCGTGGGGCGCCGAGCGCCTGGTGGCCAAGGGCGACATCACCCACCACGGTGAGGTCGACCAGTGGGTCTGCTTCCGTGACCTGCTCGACGAGGCCGGCCTCGTCGCCGATGCCGTCCCCGGCAACCACGACGTGGAGCCGCGGCGGGAGCTGGATCCCGACGACGCCCTCGAGAAGATCGGCCTCGAGCCCAACCCCGACGGCTGCCGCTGGATCGACGTGCCCGGCCTGCGCATCGTGCTGATCGACTCGACGCTGCTCGAGGTGCGGCGTGGCCACGTGGCCCACCTCCACGAGGTGGTCCGCAACGCGGTGTCGAGCACCGACCTGCCGGTGTGGATCGGCATGCACCACCACCTCGAGCCGTTCCGGTGGTCGTACTTCTACCCACCGGGCGTGCGCGGCCACCACACCTCCCGCTTCCTCGACGAGGTCGCCGCGGGCAACCCGAACGCCTTCATCACCTCCGGCCACACGCACCGCAACCGTCGGCGCGACGTCGGGAGCCTGGTCCTCACCGAGGTGGGCTCACCCCAGGACTACCCGAGCACCTGGGCCGCCTACACCGTCCACGAGGCCGGCATCCGCCAGGTGTCGCGGCGCATCGCCGACCCGAGCTGCGTGCCGTGGATCGAGTACTCGCGCCGAGCCGCCGGCACGCTCTGGGGCCGATGGTCACCCGGCCGCCTCGAGGCCCGCTGCTTCAACCACCTCTGGACCTGATCGCCCCTTCCCACCCGCCGCCCGCCGCCCCTCTCACCGCCCGCCCGCCCGAACGTTCTGGTGGCTGGATCATGGTCGTGACAACACGATCCAGCCACCAGAACGATGATCTCGACTACTGGCAGCGGGGAGGCAGGGTCTGGGTCACCTGGCCCGAATCGGCGCTCACCCGCAGGCAGCTGGCGTCGACGGCCTCGAAGTCGGCCCCGGTCACCTCGGCCAGGGCGCGGAGGGCGTCGTTGTCCCAGTGGGCGTTGGGCGCGCCGCTCAGGTACCAGGGCGAGCCGTTGTCGGCCAGGATCATCCCGTGGACCTTGAGGGCCTCGAGGATGGCCCCGACCTCGCCGGTGTAGCCCGAGAGGTCGACGTCGGCCTTCAGCCGGAACCACGTCCCCATGGGTGGCAGCGAGGGGTCGCTGTCGCTCGACGCCTCGTGACGGGCGGGCCAGACGTAGCGGTCGCGCGTCTCGGGGGCGGTGAAGCGGATGGCGTGGTCGATCACACCGCGGTGGGCCTCGCTGCGTCGGACCAGGCCCGGGAAGATGGGGAGCCCCGCGGCATCGGCAGACGTCCACCCGGCCGGCCGCAGGGCGTTCGAGCCCAGGTCGTAGATGGCGCCCGACCCGGCCCGCCACTGCCGCCGGCCACCCGCCCGGTGGGCGTCGTACAACTCGTACAGCCGGCAGTCCTCGGTGTCCACCGACAGGATGTGACGATCACCGGTGCCGTCGGCACCACCCTCGATCTTCGGGTTGCGCCGGACGGGGTAGGGGCCCGGGTCGCTCTCGTCGGGCCACCGGAACGTCACGTCGACCCGCCGGGTGGAGCTGTCCTCGAGCATGTACGGGATGCCGATCGGCCCGCCGTCCCACAGCCCGCTGCCGAAGTCGGCCTTGAGGCCCGTGGTGCGGCCGATGCTGCGCACGTAGGCGTCGGACTGCGCCAGCACCGGCAGGTCGGACACGTCGGCGTGCCAGTAGTTGTCGGCGGGGAACACCGAGCAGTCCGACAGCGGCGGTGGCACCGCTCGTGCCGCTTGTGCGGTCGGTGCGAGCGAGGCCGCGCCCACGGCTGCGCTCAGCGCGGCGACGACGGCGACCAGTCGCTTCATGGCCTCCAGTATCGACGGCCCGGGGGCCGCGCTTGACGCGACCGGTCGGGTCGCGCCGCGGAGCGGTCCTGCGGGCCGTACGTCGAACCGGGGCTCTGGGCGCTCCGACGCAGGACCTGCCGATCTGCGATCAGGTGAGCGACAGGACCAGTCCGGCCTGCGCGAGGTGGTAGGTCACCATGATGGCCACGGGCCCCCATGCGTAGGACTTCACGAACCGGTTCCAACCGATGAGCGCGTCCGACAGGTAGAAGAGGCTCGCGCCGCCGATCGCCAGGGCCGAGGCCGTGCCGAAGGCGCAGGCCACCATCGTGGAGATCACCGTCATGTAGGCCGCCACGGGCACGGCCAGGCCCGGCTCGTCACTCGACCTCACCGCGGTGACGATGCGCCGGCCCACCAGGAGCATGGCCCCCAGCACCACGACCACGCCCACGATCAGGGCCCCACCGTCCACCCCCGACACCACCAGGCCGACGATGTAGGCGAGGTGGCCCACGAGGAACGAGCCGAGGCCGAGCGTGAACCAGAGCTCCTCGTTGACCTCGGAGGTGGGCGACTCGTCGCCGCCGATCATCAAGAACACGTCGCCGGCCAAGGAGAACACCAGGGCCACCACGAACCACGCCCGGGTGGTCGGATCTGTGGGATCCAGGGTCAGCGCCACGGCCAGCAGGCCGATCGTGGTCGCCGGCTTGCACACGAATTCGAGCCGCCGGTTCTCGGTGGCCCGCGCCACCCAGTCGCCCACCGCCAACACGGCCGTCACCGCCAGAATCCCCCACGCCAATCCCGTCATGGCGCCAGTCTCGCCCATCACCACCCCGCCTCGGCCAACCCGCGCCGGCCCGCCGCACCTACCGCCGTGGCCCCTGGGCCCCGTGTGTCAGGGTTCCGAGCGGGCCAACTCGAGGGCGTCGGCCCAGTCCATGCCGTCGAGCAGGCGCTGGCGCCACTGCATCACGTGGCGGGGCCGGTTCCAGCCGAGGGCACCGACCACGCGATCCCCGCGACCGTAGAGGGCGACGAAGCGGCGCTCGGCGACGTCGCCGTGCACCACCTGCACCTCGTCGTCGGGGCCGGCCCGACCCGCGAGCTGGATCTTGCGGTCGTAGAGGTCGGACCAGAACCACGGCACCGGCTCGTAGGGCAGCGCGTCGTGGTCCGCGGCCAGCAGGCGCCGCGCCGCGGCCACGCCCATCTCGATGGCGTTGTCCCAGTGCTCGACCCGCATGAGCTCGCCACCGAAGCGGGCGTTCGGCCAGCGGGCCACGTCGCCGGCGGCCACCACGCCCGGCGCGGCCAGGCAGGTTCCGTCGCACACCACGCCGTTGTCGATGGTGAGGCCGGAGCCCTCCAGCCACTCGGTGTTGGGGATGACGCCGATGCCCACCACCACGACGGATGCGGTCACCGTGGTGCCGTCGGTGAGGCGGACCCCGGTGACGTGACCGGCCCCGTCGTCGACGAACGCCTCGACGCCCACCCCGACGCGCAGGTCGACCCCGTGATCGCGGTGCAGGTCGGCGCAGAGCGCCCCCATGTCGGCACCGAGCACCCGCTCGAGCGGCACGGGCAGCGCCTCGATCACCGTCACCTCCAGCTCGCGGGCCCGGCACGACGCCGCCACCTCCGAGCCGATGAACCCGGCGCCGACGACCACGACCCGGTCGGGGCCCCGCTCGAGGTCGGCCCGCAGGGCCAGGGCGTCGTCGAGGGTCCGCAACACGTGGACACCGGCCAGGCTCTCGCCGCCGATGCCTCGGGGCCGACACCCCGTGGCGATCACGAGGCCGTCGAAGCCCAGGCGCTCACCACCGTCGAGCACGACCTCCCCGGCGGCCAGGTCGAGGCCCGTGGCTCGTCGGCCCAACCGCCAGTCGAACGGCTCCTGGCCGTCGGCCGGCGCCGGTACCGTCGATGACAGGTTGATGCGGTCGGGCTCCCAGTCACCGGTGAGTACCTGCTTGGACAGCGGCGGCCGGTCGTACGGGCGATGCGACTCGTCGCCCACCAACGTGAGCGCGCCGTCGAACCCTTCGACACGGAGCGTCTCGGCGGCGCGGAGCCCGGCCAGCGACGCGCCGACGACCACGATGCGGTCCATCATCGGAGAACGAGGATCGTGCGACGACGGCCCGGGGCCGTCAGTCCTCGGCGATGGAGATGGCCTGCTTGGGGCAGCGCCGCACCGCTTCCTCCAGCTTGGGTCGCAGGTCCTCCGGCGGGTTCTCGTCGAGGACGTAGAGGAAGTCGTCGTCGCGCACCTCGAAGACCTCGGGGAGGATCCCCATGCACACGGCGTTGCTCTCGCACAGATCGAAGTCGACGACGACTCGCATTGTTGGTGTCCCTTCTACGGACTCACAGAGGACGGTCGGTGCTCATCATGCCCCACCGCGGTCACCCCGACGGACACGCTGGGCACCGTCTCCCCGGGACCGCTCAGACCTGACGAGCCAACGGATCGCCGCGGTCGACCTGCCACGTGGCGTCGGTGCTGATGGCCGAGTCGGGGTCGCCGACGTCGGCGAGCATGCGGAACGCGGCCGTCACCGCATCGGGGGTGGCGTCGATGACGAGGTAGCCGTGGCCGTCGAGCTGCTGACGCAGTTGCGGCGTGCGCTCGGCCACCGGCGCGCTGAACAGCACCGACGAGATGGGCGGGGCCATGAACTCGGTGGCCACCAGCGTGCTGCCGGTGTCGAACGGCACCTGGTTGACGTCGAGCACCATGCCCTGGTGGTAGTCGCCGGAGATCACCACCGGGTTGTCCACCTCGGCCAGCAGGTCGATCAACCGCTGGCGCGCCACGGGGAACCCGTCCCACAGGTCGAGGAAGAAGTTGGGCTCGTCGCCGGTCCCGGCGTCGATCCCTGCCAACGCCACGGGGGTGCCGAGCAGGTTCCACGTCACCCCGCCCTGGCGGGCCGACTCGTCGAGCCATGCCGTCTGCTCCGGCCCGAGGCGGTCACCCGCGTAGTCGGCCTGTTCGTCGCAGGTGCCCGTGTCGTACGGCCTCGTCTCGCCCCGGCACGGCGGCTCGTCGGCGTACTGACGCTCGTCGAGCAGGTACAGCCGGGCCAGGTCGCCGAAGGTGACGTCGTGGTAGACGGTGAGCTCGGGCCCGTCGGGGGGCGCCACCCGCACGGGCAGGTTCTCCCACCAGGCCTGGTAGGCAGCCGCCCGCAGCGCCCGCACCTCGTCGGCCGGCGCCCCGCTCGGCAGGATGTCGGCCATGTAGTTGTCGGCCACCTCGTGGTCGTCCCAGGTGAGCGTGAACGGGAGCGCCGCGTGCGCCGCCTGCAGGTCGGGGTCGACCTTGTACGAGGCGTAGCGCAGCCGGAATTCCTCCAGCGTGCTCGGCGTGCGGGCGGGCAGGCTGCGGCGCCGGCCACCCAGGGCCGGGAGCTCGTAGATGTAGTCGCCGAGGTGGACGACCAGGTCGATGTCGTCGTCGATCATGTGGCGGTAGGCCGCGTAGAACCCGCCCTCGAAGTACTGGCAGTTGGCGATGGCCAGCCGCACGCGCTCGGGCGACGAGTCGGCCGCCGGCAGCGTGCGGGTGCGGCCCACCACACTGGTCGCGTCACCGACCCTGAACCGGTAGAAGTAGTCCGACGCGGGATCCAGGCCGTCGGCATCGACGTGCACCGAATGGCCGAATCGGGGCTCCGCGGTCGCCACGCCCGTCGCGACGATCTCGTCGAAGCCCTCGTCGGCGGCGACCTCCCAGACCACGTCGACCGCCTGATCGGGCATGCCGCCGCTCCCGTCGGGGGCGACGGGGTCGGGCGCCAGGCGGGTCCAGAGGATGACGGACTCGGGCCGCGGGTCGCCCGAGGCGATGCCCAACGTGAACGGGTCGCCCGGCAGGTCGACGGCGTTGCGTGTGTTGGCGTTCGAGCGCTCTTCACCACTGCTGCCGCATGCACTGAGCGCGGCGACCGACGCCGCGCCCAACAGGAAGCCCCGCCGGCTGATGCCGCCGTTCAGCAGCGGTTCACGTGGTGGTCGCCCGGCGTTCACCGAGCGATTCTGTCATGTGGCCGGCGCTTCGCTGAGCGCTCGGCGCGAACATCGGAGCTCGCGCGTCGCTCACCGGCCGGAGCGACCGGTCAATCCGGCTTGTTCGACGACACGACCCACATCGCGAAGAACTGCGAGCCGCCGCCGTACGCGTGCCCGAGCGCGGTGCGGGCGCCGTCGATCTGGTGCTCGCCGGCCAGGCCGCGAACCTGCATGGTGGACTCACCGAAACGCAGCATGCCCGACGCCCCGATGGGGTTGGTCGACAGCACCCCGCCCGACGGGTTGACCGGCAGGTCGCCGTCCATGGCGGTGACGCCGGCCTCGGTGAGCTTCCAGCCGTCGCCCACGGGGCAGAAGCCCAGGTTCTCGAGCCACATGGGCTCGTACCACGAGAACGGCACGTACATCTCGACCACGTCGATCTCGGCCCGGCGGTCGGTGATGCCCGCCTGGGCGAACACGTCGTCGGCGCACAGCTGGCCGGCCACCGGGTTCACCGGATCACGTCCGGCGAACATCGTGGGCTCGCTGCGCATGGCGTTGCCGAGGATCCACGCCGGGTTGGCGTTGGCGTCGCCGCCGGCCTCGTCGGTGATGACCATCGCCGCGGCGCCATCGGATGACGGGCACGTCTCCGAGTACCGGATGGGGTCCCAGAGCATGATCGACTCTTCGATCTTCTCGAAGGTGACGTCGTGCTCGTGCAGGTGCGCGTACGGGTTCTTCAGGGCGTTCTGGCGGTCCTTCAGGGCCACCAGGCAGCCGATGTGGGGCGGCGCGCCCGAGCGGTGCATGTAGGCGCGGATGTGGGGGGCGAAGAAGCCGCCGGCTCCGGCCACGAGGGGCGGCGAGAACGGCATGGGCAGCGACAGGGCCCACATGGCCTCGGACTCGGACTGCTTCTCGAACGCGACCGTGAGCACCCGCTCGTGGATGCCGGCCTGCACCAGCGACGCCGCCACGAGCGCGGTCGAACCGCCGACGCTGCCGGCGGTGTGCACCCGCAGCAGCGGCTTGCCCGGGCAACCGAGGGCCTCGGCCAGGTACAGCTCGGGCATCATCACGCCCTCGAAGAAGTCGGGCGCCTTGCCCACCACGACCGCCTCGATGTCGTCCCAGGTCATGTTGGCGTCGTCGAGGGCCCGAAGCGCGGCTTCGCGCACCAGGCCGGCGATCGACACGTCGCCCCGGGTCGCGGTGTGGTTGGTCTGGCCGAAGCCGACGACGGCGGCGAGTTGCTTGGCCATCTCAGGAGTCCCCTTCCAGGACGCACACGAGGTTCTGCTGCAGGCACGGGCCGGACGTGGCGTGCGCCACCGCCCGGTCACCGTCGCCCTTGGAGATCCGCTCGGCGGCCTCGCCGAGGCGGATCAGGCCGGCCGCCATGATCGGGTTCGCAGCCAGCGGACCGCCCGACGGGTTGATGCTGACGTCGTCGCCCAGGCCCAGCGCCTCGGCGACGATGAGCTCCTGGTGCGTGAACGGGGCGTGCAACTCGGCGAAGTCGACCTTGCCGTTGGCCACGCCGGCCTTCTCGCCGGCGAGACGGGTCGACGGCGACTCGGTGAGGTCACGCAGGCCGAGGCCATGGGGATCGACGCGGTGGTCGAGGCCCCGGATCCAGGCCGGGCGATCGCTGAGCTCGCGTGCCAGGTCACCCGCGGCCAGGATCACGGCGGCGGCGCCGTCGGTGATGGGCGGGCAGTCGTGCCTGCGCAGCGGCGACGCCAGGTAGGGCTCGGCCAGGATGTCGTCGACGCTGAACTCCCCGGCCAACTGCGCCTTCGGGTTGGACAGCGCGTTGCGGCGGTTGCGCACCGCCACCTCGGCCAGGTCACGCTCGGTGGCCTTGCCCGAATCGAGCAGGGCCCGGGCCTGGAGGCCGGCGATGCTGACCGAGTCGGGCCACAGCGGTGCCACGTAGTAGGGGTCGAGCTGTGTGGTGAGCACCTTGGGCAGGTCACCGGGTGACGACTTGCCGTAGCTGTAGACGAGCGCCGAGTCGATCTCGCCGATCTGCAGCTTGACCCAGGCCTCGTAGAGGGCCCACGCGCCGTCCATCTCGACGTGGGACTCGGTGATCGGCGGCCACGGGCCGATGGCGTCGAGGATCGTCACGAACGAGAAGGCCTGGCCGGCCAGGAAGTCGGTGCTGCCCGAGCAGGTGAAGCCGATGGTGTCGGCGCTGAGGCCGGTGCGGTCGAACAGCTCGCCGACCACCGGCATCATCATCTCGATCTCGTTCTGCGTCTCGATCCGACGCTCGTGCTTCGATTGCGCGAACGCAACGATCGCGACATCTCTCATGTCGAGCTCCTCGTGGTTGCCGGCACGGCTACATCTGCCCTTCGTAGACGGAGGGGTCGGCATCGGGCTCGCCCGTCGGCTTCCACCACTTGATGTTCTCGAGGCTGGTCTCGAGGTCGGCGTCGTCCTTCCAGACCGCCTCGACCCGCAGGCCCATGCGCACCTCGTGGGCGGGCATCTCCTGGATCAGGCCGAACAGGGGCAGGTCGGCGCCGTCGACCAGCACGTTGGCGCTGACGTAGGGGATCTCCATCTGCTGGCCGTGGAACGGCACGTTCACGACGCAGAAGGTGGTGACGGTGCCCGTGTGGGCCAGTTCGACCTCGTCGGTCGTGGGCACGCCGTCGGTCGGGCAGGCGCCGCGAGGCGGTAGGTACACCTTGTGGCACTTCGGGCAACGTTGGCCCAGCAACCGCTTGTCGCGCAGGCCCAGCAGGAACCGGGTCTGGGCGATGCCGGCGGTGTACTCGTAGTCGAGGTGCAGCGGCGTCTTGGTGCTGAGCACCGGCTCGACGCCGGCCAGCGCCGGGATGGTCGTGAGATCGATCACCTTCGCACCTCCAACGCCTGTGCCCCTTCGGGATCCGGTTCGCTGGTCGTCGCTGCTCCGCTCCGCTGCGCAGCCTCGATACTCATGACGCCTCCTCAGGCACGAAGCACTGAAGGTCGGTGATGTGGCCCTCGCGCTCGTCGGCCCACCTCACGGTCACCCGCATGCCGGTGGCCATGGTTGATTCCGCGGCGTCGACGGCGTGCAGGAAGCCGGTGTCGGCGCCGTCGAGCTTCACCAGGGCGAAGGCGAAGGGATGGTCGAGCGGGTGCTCGGGACGGGGCTCGGCGACCCACGACCACGTGAGCACCTCGCCGCCGGGCCCGACCTCGACCAACTCGTCGATCTCGCCGGCGGTGACCGGGTCGTACTCGGTGGGCGGCACCAGCACCCGGCCGTCCTCGGCCCGGATGCCGATCACCACCTGCTCGCGCAGCCCGGTGAGGAACGCACTGACGGCGGGGCCGACGGTGCGACTGAACGGGTACTCGATGACCAGCGGTGCGCGTAGGACTTCCTGCTCCATCAGATCGGGCCTTTCGTCGCGTGAGCGATCAGAACGAGGGGCGAGGGATCAGAAGGTGAGGACGGTGCGGACGACCTCGCCCGACGTCATGGCGGTCAGCGCCTCGTTGACCTCGCTGATGTCCTTCTTGGCGCTGATCATGCCCTCGAGGTCGAGCTTGCCGGCACGCCACAGGCGCAGGAGGCGGTGGAAGTCGCTGCGCACGTCGGTCGAGCCGTAGTACGAGCCCATGAAGACCTTCTCGGCGAAGAAGATCTCGAAGGCGTTGAACTCGACCATCTGGTCCATCTTCCCGACGCCGACCACGACGGCGGTGCCACCGCGACGCACGGCATCGAAGGAGGCCCGCATCGTCGCGGGCAGGCCGATGGCCTCGAAGGCGTAGTCGAACCCGTCGCCGCCTGTGAGCGCACCCTTGAGCTCGTCGAGCTCGTCGGGCTTCACCGCGTGGGTCGCGCCGAAGGTCTTGGCGGTCTCGAGCTTCGAGTCGATCATGTCCACCGCCACGATTGCGGCGGCGCCGGCGATGCGGGCGCCCTGGATGACCGAGATGCCCACGCCGCCGCAACCGAAGACCACGACGGTGGAGCCCGGCGTGACCTTGGCCGTGTTGATCGCGGCACCCACGCCGGTCATGACCGCGCAGCCCACGAGGGAGGCCACGTCGAAGGGGATGTCGTCGTCGATCTTGATCGCGCCCTGCCAGGGCATGATCGTCTCGCGGGCCCAGGTGCCGGCGCCGGCCATGCCGAACACGCCCGTGTCGCCGCGCTGGAACTTCTGCTGCACGGCCCACTCGAACTGCAGCATCACGCACAGGTGCGGCGACTTGTGGTTGACGCACATCGAGCACTTCCCGCACGGCGGCGACCACGCCACGATCACGTGGTCCCCCTCGGCGAGGTTGTCGACGCCCGAACCCACCGCGGTGATGACGCCGGCACCCTCGTGGCCGAGCACGACGGGCGCAGGCTGCGGGAGGGACCCGTTCATCGCGTGGAGGTCCGAGTGGCACACGCCGGTGGCCTCGATCTGGATCTTCACCTGGCCGGGACCGGGGTCGGCGACCGTGAGGTCGTCCACGATGTCGAGGGTCTCGTCACCCGTGTTGTGCAGCAGTGCTCCTCGCATGGAGGCTCCTCTTCGGCGTCGGTCGCTGGGGCGGTGCGGACTGTAGTGGTCCCCGTCTTGGAACACGTTCTAGTGTCCTGCGTCGGACGCGGCAAAGGGAGCACGTGATGGCAAGTCTTGGGTTCTGGAGGATCGGCGCGGAGCAGCCCGACCGACCGGCGGTGGTGACGCCGGAAGGCGACGAGTACACGTTCGGCGAGTTGCTCGCGGCCACCAACAAGGTCACCCACGGCCTGCGGGCGCTGGGCCTGACCAAGGGCGACACCATCGCCACCGTGCTGCCCAACGGCGTCGAGATGATCGAGCTGTACATGGCCTGCCTGCAGGCGGGCATGTACATCACGCCGATCAACCACCACCTGGTGGCGGCCGAGATCGCCTACATCGTCCAGGACAGCGAGGCCAAGGTGCTGGTGGGCCACGAGCGCTTCGCCGGCGAGACCAAGGCCGCGGCCGACCAGATCGACTTCCCGGCCGACCGCTGCTTCGCGGTGGGCGACATCCCAGGGTTCCGGCCCTTCGCCGAGCTGATCGAGGGCCAGCCCGACACCCTGCCCGAGGAGCGATCCTCCGGGGCGGCCATGCACTACACGTCGGGCACCACGGGCCAGCCCAAGGGCGTGAAGCGGCCGGTGGTGGACATCGACCCCGACGTGTTCGGCGAGCTCTTCGCCGGCTTCCCCCAGATGTTCGGCATCACCCCGATGGGCGAGGGCGTGCACATCACCGGCTCGCCGCTCTACCACACGGCCGTCCTGCACTTCACCGGCAACTCGCTGCACCTCGGCCACAAGGTGGTGCTCATGGACAAGTGGACGCCCGAGGGCATGCTCGTGCTGATCGACCGCCACAGGGTCACCCACAGCCACATGGTGCCGACCCAGTTCAACCGCCTGCTGGCCCTGCCGCAGGAGACGAAGGACCGCTACGACGTGTCGTCGCTGTCGAACATGGTCCACGCCGCCGCGCCCTGCCCGCCCGACGTCAAGCGGGCCATGCTCGAGTGGTGGGGCCCGTCGATCTACGAGTACTACGCGGCCACCGAGGGCGGCGGCACGATCGTCACGCCCGAGGAGTGGCTGGAGAAGCCCGGCACCGTGGGCAAGGCCTGGCCCAACTCCGAGGTCGTGATCATGGACGACGAGGGCAACGAGTTGCCCCCCGGCGAGGTGGGCACCGTCTACATGCGCATGGGGACCGGCCAGGACTTCGAGTACAAGGACGACCCCGAGAAGACCGCGGCCAACCGCAAGAAGGGCTTCTTCACCGTCGGCGACATCGGCGTGATGGACGAGGACGGCTTCTTGTTCCTGCGTGACCGCAAGAGCCACATGATCATCTCCGGCGGCGTGAACATCTACCCGGCCGAGATCGAGTCGGTGCTGCACAGCCACCCCAAGGTGGCCGACGTCGCGGTGTTCGGCATCCCCCACCCCGACTGGGGCGAGGAGGTCAAGGCGGTCATCGAGCCCGAGGACGGCATCGAGCCGTCCGACGAGTTGGCCGACGAGCTGCTGGCCTACTGCGCCGAGAAGCTGGCGAAGTTCAAGATCCCCCGCAGCATCGACTTCACCGACGAGATGCCTCGCGACCCCAACGGCAAGCTCTACAAGCGCAAGCTGCGCGACCCCTACTGGGAAGGCCACGACGCCAAGATCTGAACGCCCGCCGACTCGACGAGCAGGGACCGCCGACCAGGAGCTACGACGCTGGGAGGTCCGACGGATAGGTGACGTCGATTTCGGTGATCGTCTTCGGGTAGTCACGCGAGTTGTTGGTGATGAACCGGTCGGCACCGGCGTCGATGCCAGTGGCCAGGTGCACCGCATCGACCGTCTTCAGCCGGTACTTCGCCCGCAGCAGCGTGGCCACGTCCGCGATCTGTCGATCGACCGTGCGGAGATCGAGTTTGCCGAGCAGCAACCCGAGCTCGTCGAGCTCGTCGGCTCGACCGCCCGGCCGCTGGACCAAGATCTCCGTGACCAAGAGCATCGAACCGACCCCGCACGAGTCGTCATCGGGCCCGAACAACTGCAGCACCCGGCGACCGAGATCGTTGGCGAGGTCTGCGGCGTAGATGAGGACGTCAGCATCGAAGGCATCCATCCGACTGACTCACTCCGCGTCGCGGTCGGCACGAAGTTGGGCGACGAGCTCGTCAGCACGCCCCGGCGGAAGGCCCTTCAACTCGGAGAGCGGTCGTCGGCCCGCCTCTTCCATGCGCTCACGTAGGAGCTCGGCTTCCTCGAAGAGCGCCACCGCCCGCCGCGATCGCAGCCGATCGGGCCGGATCACGACGGCGACGGGCCGTCCGTTCCTGGTGATCGTTATCTCGTCACCGTCCACGACCCGGTCGAGGACAGCCGGCAAGGACGCTCGGGCTTCGCTCACGCTCATCGTCAGTCCCATGACCGAAGTGTACGTCGATGTACTTTCATGTACAGATCAATCTCGCCACGGCGCCGCTCCCTAGCCTCGGTACCCATGATCATCGTCACCGGTAGCGTCACCGTGCGGCCTGACACCATGGACGAGGCCATCGCCATCTCGCTCGAGCACGTGCGCCGGTCCCGTGACGAGTCGGGGTGCCTGCTCCACTCGGTCCACCGTGACGTCGAAGACCCGAACCGGCTGGTCTTCCTCGAGCACTGGCAGGACCGCGACGCGCTCGACGCCCACTTCGCCGTGCCGGCGTCGGTGGACTCCGTGACGAGGATGGGCGAGCTCGCGACGGGCGCACCCGCGCTGGACATCTTCGAGGCCGTGCGACACTGACGGCGTGAGCGGCGCATCCGAGGCGACGGGGCGGATCGCGCGGCTGCGGGCCCGGGTCGAGGAGCTGCTCGAGCGCGGGGCAACGACCGCGTGGACGCCGGTGGTGATCGCCCGGGAGGTCTACGAGCGCGATCGCGACATCGGCGGGGCGGTCCTGGCCGGTGCCATCGCGTTCCGGGTGTTCGTGTGGCTCCTCGCCTTCAGCCTGCTCTCGGTCGCCGGCCTCGGGTTCATGGCGGCGGCCGGAGCCGACCCGGTGCAAGCCACCGCCGACCTCGGCGTCACCGCCTTCGCGGCCAGCTCGGTGGCCCAGGCCGCCGCCGACGTCCAGCGCAGCCGCTGGGTGCTGCTCGCGCTGGGCCTCTGGGCGCTCTACTCGGCCAGCAAGAACGCGCTGCGGTCGATGTGGGTCACGAGCGCGCTGGTGTGGCGGGTGCCCATGACCAAGCCGCCCACCATCGCCGGCGTGCTGGGCTACAACGCGGCCTTCTTCACGATGGTCCTCACCATCTCGCTGGCCAGCCGGCTGCGCGACCTCCTGCCGGGGCCCGGGCTGGGAGTCACCCTGGCGGTGGTCATCGTCTTCGCCCTCATCATGTGGGCGGGACTGCACCGTCTGCCCCGCCCGAAGGTCCTCCCCTTCACCGCAGTGCTGCCGGGGGCGTTGGCGCTCGGCCTGGGCGTGCAGGTGATGCACCTGATCTCGATCCTGTACCTGCCCCGCACGATCAGCCACTCGTCCGAGACGTACGGCTCGCTGGGCATCGCCGCGGCAATGCTCCTGTGGTTGTACCTCTTCGGCCGTCTGGTCGTGTTCGCGTTCGTCCTGAACGCCACCCTCTGGGAGCGCTACAACGAGTCGGACGTGGGCGACGCTCCCGACCTGGTGGGCGGCGGCGCCGACCCGGTGCTCGCCGCCGGCCTGGCCGGGCTCCGAACCCTGCGAGAGCGGGTCAGGGACCGCCGGGCCGGCTGAGCCCGACGAACCGCACCGTGTTGAACGAACTCGTGTTGCCCATCGAGGTCGGTGGCGGCGCCGCGACCCGGGGCCCCGCTCTGCGGCTGATCGGGCCTCGCGGGGTGCCCGTCAGGACTCGTGGGGCTCGATGAGGAGGCGGGCCGCCAGCTCGAGCTCGTCGCCGACCTTGCCGATCCCCGACCAGCCGTTGACCCAACCCACCAGCGCGGCGTACCAGATCCACCCCAGCATCCGGACGATCCCCGCACGGGTCTCGCGGTCGAAGTCGTCGGAGAAGGCCTGGTCCTGGATCCGCGCCATGGTGGTACCCACCTGGTGCTGGCACTCGATCACCTTCGGGTCCGAGGCCGACAGTGCCGTGATCACCGCCTCACTGAGCTGGGGCTGGCGCTCCATGGTGCGGGTGGCCCGGCGCAGGATGTCCACCATGCGGTCGGCGGTGGTCGAGCCCGTGGGCGGACGGCGCGCGATCTGGCCCTCGAGGTCGGCGACCCACTCGACCAGTGCCTCGGCGAGCACGTGATCCTTGGACGAGTAGTAGCGGTAGATCGTGCCCAGGGCCACGTCGCTGCGAGCGGACATGTCTCGCATCTGCACCGCGTCGTACCCACCGGACGCGCCCAGGTCGATGGCCGCGGCGATCACCCGCCGGCGTCGCTCGGCCTGGCTCCTGCTCAGCGCCGTGGCGGGTTGGACCGAGGTCACCCCGCCGAGGCTACGTGTCAGGCAGGCTGCCAGCGCGAAGGGTGACGGGCGACGCCGGCACCGGCGTCGATCGCCCGCTGCCGGCGTCGAGCGGTGAGGTCGACCACGTTCGCGATCAGCGGCTCGTCACTCACGATCACCACACCTCGCGACGACCGGAATTCGACCGGCTCGCTCCGGGTGACCCGCCGCAGCGCGGCACGGCGCACCTCGTAGGGGCTGACCCAGTCGGGCCCGTGCAGCAGGCGATGACGCTGGGGCTTCGGCGCCCGTGGACCCTCCGAACCGACTGCCTGCATGCCGCGACCTCCTCCCCCGTGCCAATGCCCTTCCATCGGTGCGGTGAGAACGATCCTGAGCGATCTTCACGCGCCTGCAACACCTGCTCGAGACCTCAGGCGCTGGCGGCTTCGGGGGTGGTCTGCTCCACCGCTTCGGCCGTGTCTTCCGCATCGGCGCCGGCCACCAGCGTGTCGTCGGTGATCGCCCCTTCGTGGTCGCCTTCGAGCCCCCGCACCCAGTCGGTGTGGACGCCGTCGAGGAACCGCTCGACCCCCTCGATCACCGGTGCGGTGCGGGGCGAGACGAAGATGTCGAAGGCGTGTTGGGCGCCGCGCAACTCGGCGTACACCACGGGCTGGGTGGACACCGCACGCAGCCGCTCCACGAACAGGCGGGCATCGGCGAGTGGAGCGAGCGTGTCGCGATCGCCGTGGAGCACGAAGAACGGTGGGGCGTCGGCCCGCACTCGGTCGATCGGTGAGGCCTTGGCGAACTTCTCCGGCTCGTCGGCCAGGTAGGCCTTCATCACGTAGGGCTCGATGAAGAGGTTGAGGAACCCCTTGGTCTGGGACTTCAGCCGATCGGTGAAGTCGTACACGCCGTAGAAGGGCACCGCCGCCTGCACGGTGGTGTCACGATCCTCGAACCCAGGCTGGTACTCGGGGTCGTTGGCCGTGAGACCCATCAACGCGGTGAGGTGCCCGCCCGCCGACCCGCCGGTGACCGCGACGAAGTCGGGGTCGATGCCGTACTCCTCGGCGTGGTCCTTGATCCACACGAGCGCCCGCTTGAGGTCGATGAGGTGCTCGGGGAACGTGGCCGACGGGCTCAGCCGGTAGTTCACGTTGAAGCCCACCCACCCGTTGGCGGCCAGGTGACCCAGCAAGGGGATGCCCTGCTCGCGCTTGTCGCCGATCACCCACGCACCGCCGTGGATCTGCATGATCGCGGGACGCATCCTGCCCTCGGTGCGGGGGAGGTAGACGTCGAGCTTCAAGGTGCGCCCGCCCACCCGCTCGTACGGGACGTTCTTCACCACCCGGGCCTCGGGGCGCCGGAACAGGAACGGCACGAGCACGTGTCGCTTGGGTACCCGGGGGGTGTCCTCGTCGTCGATGAGGTCCTCCATGGCCTCGCGCAGCGTGACCGCGGCCTTGCGACCGCGGCCGACCAGCACCCACAGGCCCACCCACGACGCGAGGGTGAGGCCGAGGGCCACCCACCCGGGCCACGAGTCGAGCGCGCCCTCGTAGATGAAGAACACCGAGGCCACGAATTGCCACACGAGGTGGTGGCCCGCCAGCTCGATGGTGAGCCACGAGGCGAAGAAGCTCGGCACCAGCAGGACGCGGTTGCTGGTCGGGAGGAACGCGTTGAGGGTGAACAGGAACCCGATCACGCTCACGAAGAGAAAGAGCCATGACACGGCTCTAGTGTGCCAGGGTGCAACGACTGTCCGGCCTCGACGCCACCTTCCTGTACCTCGAAACGCCGACCCTGCACATGCATGTGGCCATGACGGCGGTGTTCGACCCATCCACCATGCCCGGTGGCTACTCCTTCGAGCGGGTGAAGGAGTCGATCGGCAACCGGGTCCACCTCATCCCACCGTTCCACCAACGGCTGGTCGAGGTGCCGTTCCGCCTGAACCACCCGCTGTGGGTGAAGGACCCGGAGTTCGACCTCGACTACCACGTGCGGCGGATCGGGGCACCGGCGCCGGGCGGCCCCGTCGAGCTGGGCCGGGTGGCCGGACAGATCGCCAGCACCCCGCTCGACCGGTCACGGCCACTGTGGGAGGCGTGGGTGATCGAGGGACTGGCCGACGGCAACGTCGCCCTGGTGGCCAAGGTGCACCACTGCGGCGTGGACGGCAGTGCCGGCGCCGAGTTCATGGTGCACCTGTTCGACCTCGAACCGACCGCGCCCAGCCCGGCGCCCGCACCCATCGAGACCGAGCAGGTGCCGTCCGACGGCGAGCTGATGTACCACGCCGCCGCGTCGCGCATGCGCCAGCGGCTGAACATCGTGCCCCTGGTGGGCAAGACCATCTCGTCGGCCGCGTCGCTCATCGCGTCGCGCAGCAGCACCGACCGCCCGTCGGGGGCGATGCCGCTCACGGCGCCGGCGACGCCGTTCAACGGCTCCATCTCCGCGGCGCGCAACGTGGCGTTCAGCCGGGTGGCCCTGGGTGACATCAAGGCCATCAAGAACGCGGCCGACGCCACCGTCAACGACGTGGTGCTGGCCATCTGCTCGGGGGCCCTGCGTCGCTACCTCACGGGCATCGACGCCCTGCCGGAGAGCCCGCTGCTGGCGGTGTGCCCCGTCGCGGTCGGCGCCGGCGACACGAGCGGGGGCCCCAGCGCCAACTCGGTGTCGGCCATGTTCACCGCGCTGGCCACCGACATCGCCGACCCGGCGCTGCGGCTCGCCGTCATCTCCGAGAACACCCGCGGCGCCAAGGAGGACCACAACGCGCTCGGCGCCGACATGTTGCAGGGTTGGACCGAGTTCGCCGCCCCGAACACCTTCGCCCTCGCCGCCCGCCTCTACTCCTCGATGAACCTGGCCGACCGTCACCGGCCGATCCACAACCTGGTGATCTCGAACGTGCCCGGGCCACCGTTCCCGCTCTACTTCGCCGGCGCCGAGCTGCAGGCGGCCTACCCGATGGGCCCCGTGATGGAGGGCGCCGGGCTGAACATCACGGTGATGAGCTACCGCGACTCCGTCGACTTCGGCTTCATGGTGTGCGACGACCTGCTGCCCGACGTGTGGGACCTCGCCGACTCGGTCCAGCCGGCGTTCCGCGAGCTCCACGACGCCACCGTCGGCCGGTAGTGCCGAGCCACCACCACCGCTGAAGGTGGTGCCACCACGAGTGCGCCGGCGCCCGCGATCGCCGATGATCCAAGGCACGCAGCCAGACGAAGGGGTGGACATGACCGACACATCGAGACACGGGCACCGACTCCTCGCGCTGGCGATGGCGAGCGCGATCCTGCTGCTCACCGCGTCCGCATGCTCGAGCGACGACGACCCGGGCTCGGCGTCGTCGAGCGAGACGACCGCGGCGCAGGAGACAACCACGACCGCCGCGGCGCAGCCGACGGCGCTCGACGTCACCAGCACCGACTACGCCTACTCGCTGGCCACGGACACCGTCCCAGCGGGGCTGGTCTCGGTGACCCAGCACAACGACGGCGAGGAGTCCCACCAGGTGACCCTCGTCAAGCTGGACGACGGCCAGACCGCGGACGAGCTCGCCACCGCGTTGGCGGAACAGGGAGACGGCGCCGCCGCCCCCGAGGCCTACGCGGGCGGCCCCAACTCGACCGCCCCCGGCGACGACGACACGGTCACCGTCGACCTCGCGGAGGGCGACTACGCGCTGATCTGCTTCATCCCGTCGAGCGACGGGGAGTCGCACTTCCAGAAGGGCATGGTCGGCGAGCTGACCGTCGGCCCCGCCGACGGCCCGGCCGCCGAGCCGCCCGAGACCGACGGCACGATCCACATGGCCGACTTCACCTACACCGTGCCAGACGACTTCACCGGCCAGGGCACCTACGAGGTGGTCAACGACGGGCCCCAGGTGCACGAGCTGACCATCTCGACCGCCACCGACGACGGTGACGGCGGCCTGACTGCCATCGCCCCGGGCGCGAGGGCCTACGTCGACCTCGACCTCGACCCCGCCGTCTACACGCTGTCCTGCTTCGTCAGCGACGTCGACACGGGCCAGCCCCACTTCCTGCTCGGCATGAGCCAGAACGTCACGTTGCCGCCCGGCGGGTCAGGCGGCGGCGGGGGCGGCTCCGGCGGCGCCACCACGACCACGGGCTGACCGCCGACGGATGCGAGGAAGATGCGAGGAAGGGAACCACCAGACGAACGCACGCAACGCCTCACTACTGGCCCTCCTCGGCGCGGTCCTGCTGATCGCCGCGGGGTGCGCCGGCAACGACTCCCCCGGTGACGACGCGGGGGGCGACACGTCGGTGCTGCGCAGGGACCCCGTGTGAACGAACGGTGAACGACGCCGGGCGCGCTCCACTACTGTCCCCTCCGCAACGGGGACGAGCGAGAGGCGTGGCGATGCAGCGGTTCTGGATGAGGTTGGCGGTCTGGCTCGGGAAGCGAGCCGGCCTCGTCGCCGTGCTCGGACTGCTCATGACCCTGATCCTCGGGTTCGGCATCACCCGGCTCGAGTTCCAGACCGGCCAGGACAGCTACTTCAACAAGACCGACCAGGTGTACAAGGACAGCGTCGCCTACCAGAGCCTCTTCGGCGGCCAGGCCATGCTCACCCTCGTCACCATGGACGAGGGTCACACGATCGACGAGCTCTTCACCCGGGAGAACCGGGCCCAGTTCACCGACGTGGCCGAGCAGCTGCGGGCCGATGAGTCCATCGAGACCGTGATCACACCGGTCGACGTGATGAAATTCAACGAGGCCCTGGTCTCGAGCGACAGCGGCGAGGTCACCGAGAGCATCGCCGGCGGGGCGTTGCTGCGGGCCACCACCGAGGACCCGAGCGAAGAGGGACGGACGGCCCGCCAAACCGACGCCTTGGCCACCCTTGCGCGCATCAACGCCATCCCTCCCGAGGAGCGCAACCTCGACAACCCCGAGTTCGTCGACTTCCTGCTCCGGGACAACGAGGGCGAGATCCGCCTCGCCCTGCGCTCGTTCTTCCCCGACGACACCCACGCCCAGATGGCCACCCGACTCGTCGGCAACGCCACCATCGTCGCGGAGGGCACCGGCGCCGACGCCACCAAGGCGGCGACCGATCAGCTCGACTTCGAGAACGGGTCGGTGATCACCACCGGCGCACCGGTGCTGCTCCAGGACATCAACGACTACCTGACCGGCGGCATGCTCACGCTCGGGGCCATCGCCGCGTCGATCATGGTCCTGATCCTCCTCATCTTCTTCAACGTCCGGTGGCGGCTGCTGCCGCTCGGCGTGATCATCGTCGGGCTCATCTGGGCCTTCGGCGCCGCCGGCTACCTCGGCATCCCGCTCACCATCGTCACCATCGCGGGCCTCCCCGTGATGATGGGCATCGGCATCGACTACGCGATCCAGATGCACGCCCGGGTGGAGGAGGAGGTGGTCATCGACCACATGCGCCACCCCATCCAGGAGACGGCGCGGAACCTCTGCCCCGCCCTGCTGGTCGTCACCTTCGACGCGGTGTTCGCCTTCTGCGCCCTCCAGTTCGCCAAGGTGCCGATGATCCGCGACTTCGGCCTGCTCCTCGCCGTCGGCATCGCCGTGATCTGCGTGTGCAGCATCATCGTGCCCCTCGCCTCGCTGGGCATCCGGGAGTTCAAGTCACCCACCAAGGGCCGCGACTTCCGCGAGGGCCCGCTCGGCCGCCTCACGGTCTGGATGGGATCGGTGCCCGCGTGGGCGGCCATCCCCCTCGCCCTGGCCAGCATCGCCATCTTCGTGGGAGGCATGGCCGTCGAGGACGACCTCACCCTGCAGACCGATCCCATCAAGTGGGTCAACCAGGACACGCAGGTCATCCGCGACATCAACACCCTCGACGAGGAGGTCGGCAGCTCCAGCGAGCTCGGCATCTTCATCCAGAGCGACGACGTCTTCAGCGACGAGAACGTCGAATTCGTGCACGAGTTCACCCAGGACCAGCTCGCCCAGTACCCCGACGACCTGCTCACCCCGTCGAGCATGGTGGCCACGGTGAGCGACCTGCTCGTGGTCCCGGACGCGTCGTCGGTCGCGCCCACCGGCGACGAGGTCGAGGCCGCGTACAACGTGGCCCCGCCCGACATCCAGAAGGCGCTCGTCTCACCCGACGGCCAGGCCATGAACCTGATCTTCCGCACCGGCCCGAGCGCCCTCGAGGAGCGGGCCAAGGTGGTGGACGAGATCGAGGCCACGGTGGACCCACCGCCGGGCATCGAGGCGACCCCGTCGGGCCTCGCGGTGGTGGGCGTGGGCCTGCTGAAGAACCTCGAGGCCAACCGCATCGAGCTCACCTACCTGGCGCTGCTGTTCGTCTTCCTCTTCCTCACCATCCGGATGCGCAGCGTCGTGCGGTCCTTGCTCTCACTCGTGCCCGTGCTCATCGCGGTGGGCACGGCCTCGCTGGTGGCGTGGACGTTCAACCTGAAGCTCAGCCCGATGACCGCCATCGGGGGGCCGCTCGTGATCGCGGCGTGCACCGAGTTCACGTCGCTGATCCTGCTGCGGTTCGTGGAGGAGCGCGAGCGGGGCGCCTCGCCCCGAGAGGCGGTCGACACCGCAGCAGGCCGCACCGGTCGGGCCTTCATCGTGTCGGCCATGACCGCCATCGCCGGCGTCGCCGTCATCGCCACGTCGTCACTGCCCCTCCTGCGTGATTTCGGCATCCTCGTGGCCATGAACGTGGCGGTGGCCCTGTTCAGCGCCCTCGTGGTGCTGCCGCCGATGCTGGTGTGGGCCGACAGTCGCAAGCACGCGTGGGTGTCCAAGGGCCTGGCCAAGCCCGACCGGGTGGTCGAGTACATCCCCACGCCACCCGGCCCGCACGACCCCGACGGGGCCCACGCCAGGGTCTGAGCCGGGCCCCTGGCCCCTTCCTAGGGGGCCAGGGTGGTGGAGGTGGTGCTGGTCGACGTCGTGGTGCTGGTCGACGTCGTGGTGGTCGGCGCCTGCGTCGTGGTGGTCGGCGCCTGCGTCGTGGTGGTCGGCGCCAGCGTGGTGCTCGTCGACGTGCTCGACGTGGTGGACGACGACGAGGTCGACGACGACGAGGTGGTCGTCGTGGGCGAGTCGTCGCCACCGCTCGCGAACACCGCCACGGCGATGGCGATGAGGAACACGAGGATCAGCACCACGGCCACGATCACCGACGTGCGCGTGTACCACGGCGGCTCCTCCTCGTCGGGCGGCGGGGTGCCGCCCGGCCCGCCCGGGCCGGCCGGCCCGCCGGCGTCGGGACCGATCGGCGGCTGCGGGGGCACGTCGTAGTGCACCGCCTCCGTGCCGCCGGCAGGGGTGGGCGCACCACCGACCTGCGTGGGGTCACCCACGGGCCCCGTCGCACCCCCGGGTTGGGTGGGGGGGCCACCGGCGGGGTCGCCGAACACCGAATCACCGGGTTGCGTTGGGTCGCTCATCGCCTTGCTCCTGTCCGCTCTGGGCACCGTCGGGACGCCAGGACGGTAGCCGAGGCACCTCCGCGTCGGGTCCACCCTGGGTGACCGCAGGGTCGCACCGCTGTGACCGAACGGCTACTACCGTGGCCGTGGCGACGAAAGGACACCGTCATGGAGAACCCACGCGCACTGGGGGCCGAGGCACTCGGAACCTTCTGGTTGGTCCTTGGAGGCTGCGGCAGTGCCGTGCTGGCCGCCAAGTTCGGTGACGGCCCCGGACAGGACGGCATCGGCATCGGCCTGCTGGGCGTCTCGCTGGCCTTCGGCCTCACCGTCGTCACCGGCGCGTACGCCCTGGGCCACATCTCGGGTGGCCACTTCAACCCCGCGGTCACCATCGGCCTCTGGTCGGCCAAGCGCTTCGAGGCCCGCAACGTTGTGCCCTACATCGTCGTCCAGGTGCTGGGCGCCATCGCCGCCGCCGCCGTGCTGTGGCTGATCGTCAGCGGCCGACCCGGGTTCGAGAGCGACGGCAACTTCCTGGCGGCCAACGGCTTCGGCATCCGCGGTGACGGGTTCGGCTCACCCGGTGGCTTCTCGCTGATGGCCGCGCTGGTGACCGAGGTGGTGTTCACCGCGATCTTCCTGTGGGTCATCCTCGGCATCACCGACCGACGGGCACCCGCCGGCTTCGCCCCGCTCAGCATCGGCCTGTGCCTGGCGCTCATCCACCTGGTCACCATCCCGGTCACCAACACCTCGGTGAACCCGGCCCGCTCGACCGGCCCCGCCCTGTTCACCGGCGGTCCCGCGCTCACCCAACTGTGGCTGTTCTGGCTGGCCCCCATCGCCGGCGCGGTCATCGGCGCCCTGATCCACCGTGCCCTCAGCGGTCCCGAGCAGGTGGGCGACGCCGAGATCGCGTGACGGCGCGGCATCACGCGCCGAAGCGCGCCAGCCGTGCCTGACGCGCGGATCGCGCTTCAGGCGCGGACGGTGTTGACGCCGTCGGCCGACACCAGGTCGACCCCGGCCCCCACCCACTCGGTGGCCTCCATCTCCGCCAGCAGGCCGGGGTCGTCCACCCGCGCGTAGCAGCGGTCGCCCTCCGGCAGGTCGGCGATCACCAGCCCCCACTCGGCCGCGCCGTCGCGCCCGTGGGCCACGGTGTACGAGGCCACGGTCGCCGGGCCGGACGCCTCGTCGCGGACGTCCCGCACCGCCAGCGCCTGGAGGCGACCCTCCACGCCGGACTCGTCGGGCCACTCGATCGGGCCGGGCGTGGTGGAGTACACGCCGAAGGCGTGCTTGGTCATGTGCATGCCCACCCCGGACACCATCCCGCACGAGCCGGGGTCGGCCCGCAGGGTCTGGGCCATCGCCGCCAGGGCGTGGGTGACGTAGTTGCTGCCGGGGCCGCCGGCGAAGGGCAGGCCGCCCGTGACCGTCAGCGGTCGGTCGTCGTCCGGCGCCAGGCCCAGCGCGTCGGCCGCGAAGTGCAGTGAGCTGGCGAAGCACGAGTACAGGTCGAAGTGGGCCACGTCGTCGATGCCGACACCCGCGACCCGCAATGCCTCGGCGGACGCCGCGGCCATGGCCGGGGAGCGCCACAGCTCTTCGCGTTCGGCCAGGTACAGCGGGTCGGCCCCGTAGCACCAGCCCCGCAGGTACACCCGGTTCTCGGCCGGCACGCCCAGCTCGTCGGCCTTCTCGTGGCTGGCCATGATGACCGCGGCCCCGAGGTCGACGTCCATCACCGAGACCTCGTACTTCGTGTACGGGAAGCCCACCAGGCGGTTCTCGGCCGTGGGCGTGGCCAGCTCGTCGGCGCTCCGGGCCGTGGGGAACCACGCGTAGGGGTTGGCGGCCGCGACCTCGGTCATCGGCGCCAGCAGCTCGCCGACGGCCAAGGCGTAGGCGTCGGGGGCGACGTCGAGGTGAGCGCGCCGAGCGATGTCCCACACCGGGAAGGTCAGCCAGGCCTGGAACACCTGGTGGGCGATCTCGGCGGGATGGAAGGGGTCCTCGAACGGGAACGGGTCGCGGTCCTTGGCGCGGTGGCTCCAGTCGGGCGTGCGCCCTTCCTTCTTCATGCGCCGCTTCGTGGCCAGCGCCTCGGCCCCCACGATCACCGCGACGTCGATGTCGCCGGCGGCGATGACATCGGCCACGTGCTGCACGAGCAGTTGCGGGGTGGTGCCGCCCATGCCCGAGTAATGGCCATGGCGGCAGTCGACGCCGAGGCGCTCGGCCAGGCGCGCCGCCGGGTCGTCGTACTGCCAGCTCTGGCAGTGGACCACGTTGAAGCTGTCGATGGCCTCCAGGACCCCGCGGCCGCCGCTGTCGGCCGCGGCGTCGCGCACGACCTGCTCCCACACCGCGGCCGGCTCGGCCGAGTCGCCGGCATCCGGCCGCGCGACGGACTGGGCGACGCCGATGAGGCAGGCGGATCGCGGATCGGGGCTGGTCACGGCCGCCTCACCGACCGGCCCAACGGGGCGGGCGCTTCTCGGCGAAGGCCCGGGGCCCCTCTTTGGCGTCCTCGGACGAGAACACCACGCCGCTGAGCTCCTGCTCGACGGCGTAGGCGGCCTCGAGATCGAGGGCCAACCCCCGCATGACGCTCTCCTTGGTGGCCTGCACGGCCAGCGGGGCGTTGGCGGTGATGCGCCGGGCCCAGTCACGGGCCCGGTCGAGCAACTCGTCGGCCGGGACGATCTCGTTGATCAAGCCCACCTCGAGCGCCCGCGACGCCGGGAACGCCTCCGCGGTGAGCAGGAACTCCATCGCGGCCGGGAACGCCAGCTGCCGGGGAAGCCGCACGGTGGTGCCGCCGCCGGCGAACAGGCCCCGCTTGGGCTCCATGACCCCGAACGTGGCGTCGGGCGTGGCGATGCGGAGGTCGACCCCTCCCAGCATCTCCATGCCTCCCGCCACGCAGGGCCCGCCGACCGCGGCGATGATCGGCTTGTAGATCTTCGAATTCCGCAGCACCGCCCGGGTGCCGTCGCTCAGCTTGCAGCCGTCGATCTCGGTCACCTCGCCGCCGGCGATCTTGGTGTGCAACTCGGTGATCTGGGGGATGTAGGTCTTCAGGTCGGCGCCGGCCATGAACGCATCGCCCACACCGGTGACGATGGCGACCCATGCGTCCTCGTCGTAGCGGAACCGCTTCCACGCACCGGCGAGATCGCGGAAGTGGTACATGTCGAGGGCGTTGCGTGCCTCGGGTCGATCGATGGTGATGAGCACCACGTGCTCGTCGTCGTTCTCGTAGTGGATCGGCATCGCCGGGACACCGTAGCCACGCCGCGCTCTAGCGTCGGTCGGATCCCCACCGACGCCCTGCCCACCGCTGGGCCCGTCCCCGGGCCCGAGCCCATCTCGCGGCGCGCGTGGCTCGTGCTGGCCGTCGCCAGCGTGGCCGGGTTCGCGGGGGCGCTCGACCTGTCGATGATGTTCGTGGCGTTCCCCGAGATCAGCGACGCGTTCCCCGACACCTCCTCGGCCCTGCTGTCGTGGGTGGTCACGATCTACGGGATCGTGCTGGCGGCGCTACTGATCCCCAGCGGGCGCCTCGCCGACCGGTTGGGGCGGCGCAGGCTGTTCCTGACCGGTCTCGTCGTGTTCGGCATCGGCGCACTGGCCTCGGGGCTCGCCCCGGGGCCGGCGTGGCTGATCGCGGCACGCGCCGGGCAGGCCGTGGGCGGCGCGATGGTGCTGCCCGCGTCGATGGGGGTGCTGCTGGCGGAGTTCCCGGCGACGCGCCGCGGCACGGCCATCGGCACGTGGGGTGGGGTGGGCGGCCTGGCCACGGTCGCCGGCCCGGCCATCGCCTCGGCCCTGCTGGCGGTGGGCGACTGGCGCTGGGTGCTGCTCGTCAACGTGCCGCTCGCCGCCATCGCCTTCGTCGGCGGCGCCCGGGTGTTCCGGGAGTCCAAGGACCCCGACACGGCGCTGACGGACCTCGCGGGGTCGGCGCTGCTGATGGTGTCGGTGGCCGCCCTGGCGCTGACGATCACCCAGGGCCCGGGGAGGGGTTGGAGCGACCCACTCGTGCTGGGGGCGCTGGTGGTGTCGGCGGCCACGGCGATGGCCCTCGTCCGGCGGTCCGCCCGGCAGGCCGAGCCGGTCCTCGACCTGGAACTGCTGGCCGACCCGATGTTCCGCGCCTCGAACGTGGTGGCCTTCACCTTCTCGGCGGCCTTCTTCGCGATGTTCTTCGGTCTGGTGCTGTTCGTCACCGACGTGTGGGAGGCGCCCGGCTCGCGGGCAGGCCTCTACGTCATCCCCGCGCAGTTGACTGCCGCGATCACGTCGTTCGCGGGCGGTCGCTGGGCGGACCGGCTCGGCCACCGACGGGTGATGGTGCCCGGCGCGTTGACCTTCGCGGCGGGCAGCCTGATGCTCGCCGTGACAGCCGGCGACGATCGGTCGCTGGGGGCGTGGGTGGTGGCGCTGGTGCTGATGGGCGCGGGCGTCGGGGCGGTGTTCCCCTCCTTCCAGAGCGGGGCCGTCCACGGCGTCCCGGCCCGGAAGTTCGGCATCGCCGCGGCGACCACCCAGACGAACAGCCGGGTGGCCGGGACCCTGGGTGTCGCCCTCGCGGTCGCCCTGATCGGCAGCGCCACCACGGGCGACGCCGACGCGTTCGACCCACTGTGGCTGGCCCTGGCCACGCTGGCTGTGGTCTCCGCGGCCGCCTCGTGGCGGGTCGACACCCGGCGGCCCGTGCCGCGAACGGCAACGTCGCACACCGCGTGACCGACGTCGATGTCACGACGGATCTCGACGGCCGACACCGCGGCCAACGGCCCCGATCGAGCGCGGGCCCACCCTCCCGGCCGCGGCACCGCGGCGGGGCCCGCCCCTATAGTGAGGGCCGATGTCACCCATCCCCCAGCAGGTACGTCGGGTCGTGCCCGTCAGCATCAAACGGCGGCTGGCTCGACGGCCGGCTGCTCCCCCGTCGCTCGACACGCCGTGCTTCGCCCCCTTCTCGAACCTGTACCTGTTCACCAACGGCGATGTGCGCGCCTGTTGCGTGAACGACCTGTACCCGCTCGGGAACATCACCGAGGCCCGTCTGCCGGAGATCTGGGGCGGCGCCCGCCAGGCCGTGCTGCGCCGCAAGATCGTCGATCGCGACTTCTCCGCCGGCTGCGACTTCTGCTCGTGGGAGATCGAGGGCGGCATGACCCCCTACGCGCACGTCTACGACCACGTGCGGTCGTTTCCCGGCCCCACCGACGACCACGGCGTCCCCGAATTCCCCCGCCGCATCGAGTTCAACCTCTCCAACTCGTGCAACCTCGAGTGCAAGATGTGCGCCGGCGAGCTCTCATCGTCGATCCGCCTCCACCGTGAGAAGCTCCCGCCGCTGCCGAAGGTGTGGGACGACCAGTTCTTCGACGACCTGAGCGAGTTCATCCCCCACCTCAGCGAGGGCAGCTTCGCCGGCGGCGAGCCGTTCATGGGCACCGAGAACTTCCGGGTGTGGGACCTGATGGCCGAGCTCAACCCCGACATCGAGTGCCTCATCACCACCAACGGCACCCAGTGGAACAAGCGCGTCGAGCGCGTGCTCGGGTCGCTGCGGGTGTGGCCCCACCTCTCGCTCGACGCCTTCTCGAAGGAGACCTTCGAGTACATCCGCGAGAAGTCCGACCACGACCTGATCATGGCCAACCTGGACAAGTTCCAGGCCTACGCCGAGTCGGTGGGCACCGCCGTGCGCATCATGCACTGCCTGATGCCGCAGAACTACCACGAGCTGGCCGACCTGCTGCTGTTCGCCGAGGACCGCGGCATGGAGATGACGATCACGGTGGTCACGTTCCCCGAGGACTTCTCCATCGAGCGCATGGACCGCTCCGAGATCAAGAAGGTCCACGCGCTCTTCGTGAAGAACCTCGACGACATCGGCGACCGCCTGCTCCTGAACCGCCAGAAGCTGGTCGACCAGATCGTGCGGCTCGAGAACTGGTTGGCGGTCGAGCGTGACCCGCACCGCGCCGAGCCGAGCGCCCGCAAGATGATCCTGGACTTCCCCCGCCGAGGTGCACCTCCGACCGGCGACGACCCAGCGATCAGCATCCTCGGCGCGTACGGGGAGAGCGCCCTCGACAACGCGGTCACCGTCGATGGCGACGGCAGGGTCCTCACCTGCTCCACCGAGGCCGCCGCCGTGTTCGACAAGCAGCCCGAGGATCTCGTCGGCGGCACCACCGAGGAGCTGCTCGCCGCCGCCACCGAGCGCTTCGGCGAGGTGACCACCAACGAGGAGGTCGCCCTCACCGACGACCTGATCGACCGGCGCATCACCTATGGCGACGTCGAGTTCCGCGTGGTGATCCAGCCGATCCGCGACGAGACCGGGTGGGCCGAGGAGGCCCGGATCCGGTTCGCGGTGGCCGACCCGGCCAACGCGTCGGCCGGCTCCGCGTCCTAGACCGGCGCCGCTTCCCAGACCGGCCCCGGAGCGGCCCCCGTGGGTCGGCGGCCCTCGACCCGACGCGGTCGGCCGGTGCCTCGGGCCTGACCTACGCTCGCGTCCATGGGGGATCTCTGGCACGAGCCGCTGCTGTACATCGACGGGGAGCGACGCGCGGCTGAGCACGGCGCCACGTACGCCAACGTCAACCCGGCCACCGAGGAGGTGCTGGGCGTCGCCGCCGACGCCTCCGAAGCCGACATCGACCGCGCCATCGGCGCGGCCCGACGGGCCTTCGACGAGACCGGCTGGGCCACCGACCTCGAGCTGCGGGTGCGGTGCCTGCGCCAATTGCACGCGGCGATGGTCGACCACCAGGAGGAGATCCGGGCGATGACGGTCGCCGAGGTGGGCACACCGGTGGCGCTCACCCACGGGCCCCAGCTCGACGCACCGATGGCGTTCCTCCCGTACTACGCCGACCTCGCCGAGTCCTACCGCTGGTCCGAGGATCTGGGCGACGACACGCCGATGGGCATCCCGTCGCACCGTTGGATCGAGAAGGAGGCCGTGGGGGTGGTCGGCGCCATCACCGCGTGGAACTTCCCCCACCAGCTCAACCTGGCCAAGATCGCGCCGGCGCTCGCCGCCGGCAACACGGTCGTCCTCAAGGCGGCGCCGGCCACCCCCTGGTCGGCGTCGATCCTCGGCCGCCTCGCCGACGAGCGCACCGACCTGCCGCCGGGGGTGCTGAACATCATCACGGCCGAGCGCAACGACATCGGCCAGGCCATCACCACCGACCCCCGCGTCGACCTGATCACCTTCACCGGCTCCACCGCGGTGGGGCGCAGGATCATGGCTGCCGCGGCCGAGACCGTGAAGAAGGTCTTCCTCGAGCTGGGGGGCAAGTCCGCGGCCGTGGCCCTCGACGACTGCGACGTGAACTCGGCGGCGGGCGGTGCCGCGTTCGGCGTGTGCGTCCACGCCGGCCAGGGCTGTGCCATCCCCACCCGCCTGCTCCTCCCCCGAGCGATGTACGACGAGGGTGTCGACGTGGCCAAGGGGGTGCTGGAGTCGATGCCCTACGGCGACCCCACCGATCCCGGCAACTTCATGGGGCCGCTGGTCTCCGAGGTCCAGCGCGAGCGGGTCGACGGCCTGGTGCGCACCGCGGTGGACGAGGGCGCCACCCTGGTCACCGGCGGCAGGCGCCCCGAGCACCTCGACGCCGGCTGGTTCTACGAGCCGACCCTGCTGATCGACGTCGACCCGAACGCCACCATCGCCCAGCAGGAGGTGTTCGGCCCGGTGCTGGCGGTCATCCCCTACGACGGCGGCGACGACGAGGCCGTCCGCATCGCCAACAACTCGATCTACGGCCTGTCGGGATCGGTCACCTCGGGCGACCTCGAGCGGGCCCGGTCGGTGGCCCGGCGCATCCGATCGGGCACCGTCACGGTGAACGGCGGCATCTACTACAGCCCCGACGTGCCCTTCGGGGGCTACCGCCAGTCGGGCGTCGGCCGCGAGATGGGCGTGGCCGGGTTCGAGGAGTACCTCGAGACGAAGGCGCTCGCCGAGCCTGCCTGACCCCCGCGTCCCGCGCGCCCACACGGGGTGAGGGCACGAACGACGTCAGTGGCGACGCGCACCTGTGCCGCGCCGTACACGCAGGCAGCTCCGGGCCGGTAACGTCCGGGCTCGGGAGGGGCGGGAAAGGGGGGAGACGTGTCGGGACAGGCTGCCATCGACGCAGTCGGCCTCATCCCCGCGGGACGCGCCCCGTGCGCTGAGCGCCTCGTTCCCGAGCTGGACGCCGAGGCCGATGACCCGGTGCGCGCGCCGGCACGCGCCCGACGCACGGTGCTCGCCGACCGGGGCCCGGACCGGTGAACGATCCGCGAGTGTCGACCGATCCCGGCACCCCGCGACGGGCGGTGGTGCAGATCGGGCTGTACCTGCCCCAGGTGCGGATGGACTTCTCCACCATCGAGGAGCGGGTGCTGATGGCCGAGGGCCTCGGCTTCCACTCGGTCTGGTTCATGGATCACCTCGCCGCCCCGGCCCTGCCGGACGCCGACACGCTCGAGGGCTGGACGGTCGCTGCGGCCCTGGCCCGGCGGACCTCACGCATCCGCCTGGGTCACCTGACGCTGTGTGCATCGTTCCGCCATCCTGCGCTGCTGGCCAAGATGGCGGCCACGCTCGACGTGATCAGCCAGGGCCGCCTCGACCTCGGCCTCGGCTGGGGATCGGTGGAGGACGAGCTGCGCGCGTTCGGCTACCCCGACGAGCCGCCCAAGGTGCGGGCCACACGGCTGGTGGAGTCGCTCGAGGTGCTCGACCGCATGTTCAGCGGCCAGGAATTCTCGTTCAAGGGTCGCTTCCACCAGCTCCGCAACGCCATCGGGCGACCGGTGCCGGTCCAGCGGCCCCGCATCCCCGTCCACATCGGTGGTGGCGGCCGGCGCTACACGGTGCCGATCGCGTCGCACTACGCCGATTGGTGGAACTGCCCCTCCTACGCCGTCGACCGTCTCGAGGGGCTCATCCCACTGGCTCGCCCCGCACGCGTGTCGGTGCAGCACGTCGTCGGTCTGGCGTCGAACCGCGCCGCCCGCGACGAGGTGGTCGCCGAGGCGCAGCGGCGCTTCGGGTCCTGGGGCGGCGTGATCGCCGGCACCCCGCAAGAGGTGGCCGACGCGCTGAACGACGAGATCGACCTGGGCGTCGAGGCGTTCATCTGCCAGTTCTCGGACTTCGGCACCGCCAAGTCCCTGCGCCTCTTCGCCCGCGAGGTGATGCCGGCGCTGCGCTCCACCGACGTGTGAGGCGGCCGACGGCCGCTCACGGGACCGAACCACCCGCGTCGATCGCCTGCGACACCCGATCACGCCGTGCGACGAACTCCGGCGAGGAGCGCAGCGAGCGGTCGCGGGTGACCTCGGCACCGAACGGCGACGCCTCGTCGAGCACGATCCGGCCGGGGCGGGGGCTCATCACGATCACCCGGGTGCCGAGGAGGATCGCCTCATCGACGCTGTGGGTGATGAACACGATGGTGCGCCCGGTCTCGGCCCAGATGCGCCACACTTCGACCTGCATCCGCTCACGGGTCAGGGCGTCGAGCGCGCCGAACGGCTCGTCCATCAACATGATGCGGGGGTGGTTGGCCAGCACTCGTGCGATCTGGGCCCGTTGCTGCATGCCACCCGATAGCTCGTAGGGGCGATGATCGGCGAATTCGATGAGATCGACCAGCGCCAGCAGCCGCTCGGCGTCGGCGCGCCGCTCGGCGCGCGGTACCCGACGCATACGGGGACCGAACGTGACGTTGGCCCGCACCGACAACCACGGGAACAGGTTCGGTTGCTGGAACACCACACCCCGGTCGGGGCCGGGCCCCGTCACCAAGTCGCCGCCGACGGTCACCGCGCCAGTGGTGGGTGCGATGAACCCGGCGATGAGCTGGAGCAGCGTGGTCTTCCCGCATCCGGACGGGCCGACCACGCACACCAGCTCACCAGGGGCGACGTCGAGGTCGACATCATGCAGTGCCTCTACGCGTCGAGCGCCGTCCCCGAAGACCTGCCCGACGCCGCGAAGCGTCACCCGGGCAGCCCCGGATGACGCTCCGCTGTCGGCCGGCGAGCGCCCCGCGGCCGTCACCACGTTGTGCCGGCCGCGGACGCTCAACTGGCGGACTCGGCGAAGGTGGGGACCACCGCCGCCTCGAACACATCAGCCGGGGCTGCCTCGTCGATCTCCCCCTGCTCGGCGTTGAACTCTGCTGTGGACAGCAGCGTCTCGGCCAACCCGCCGCCCAGCTGATCGGGGGCGGCTTGTTGCGCAGCGTCGAGGAAGATCAGATCCTCGATCTGGGCCGCGGCCTCTTCCGGGGTGATGTCCAGCTCAGCGGCGATCGCTTCGGCCGCTGCGTCCGGGTCGTCGTTGATCAGCGAGATGGCGCGGTTCTGCTCGTCGACCCAGGTCTGCACGGCATCGGGGAACTCGTCGGCGAACGAGTTGGCCACCACGGCCAGGTCGTAGGTGGTCACACCCTGCGCCGCCAGGTCGGCACTGGTGATCAGCACCTCACCACCGTCTTCGATGATGCTGGCCAGGTTGGGGTTCCAGACGTAGGCGCCGTCGATGTCGCCTCGGGTCCAGGCCGCATAGATGTCGTCCGGCTCGGCGTCGATGATGTCGACGTCGGACGGGTCGACCCCAGCGTCGTCCAGGGCGGCCAGGAGGCTGTAGTGGGAGGTCGAGGCAAACGGCGTGGCGATCTTCAGGCCGGCGAGGTCTTCGATCGAGGTGGCCTTGTCCGGGTTGACCACCAGCGACTCGGCCTCACCGATCACGTCGAAGATCCACGGGACCTGGTACTCGATGCCCGACGAGATCCCACGGGAGACGGGGCTGCTGCCGGCCAGGCCGATGTCGATGCTGTCGGCGAGGACAGCCTCGTTGACATCTCCGCCGGAGGCGAACAGCTTCCATTCGATGTCGGTGTCGGGGAAGGCCTCCTCGAGCCAGCCCTGGTTCTTGACCACGAGGTCGCCGTTGGGGATGGCCTGGTAGCCGATGGTGATCTTGTCCGGGACGCTGCCGGCCTCTGACGAGGCCGACTCGCTCCCGGTGGTGCCACTCGAGCCCGAGTCTCCGTCGCTGCTGCACGCAGCAGAAGTGAGGCCGAGCAGAGCGACCAGGGTGAGGAGGAGCCACCAGCGACTTCGTCGGAGCGTGCGGTGCTGCATGAGGGTTTCTCTCTTCCTGTAGTGGTATCGACGCCGTGGACCGACGACGAGCGAGCGGAGGGCTCCGCCCGGATCACGCGTGGCGTACTCAGGCCTTCCCCCGCCAGGGCACACACACGCGGTCGGCCACCTTCACCAGGTGGTCGAGCAGGATCGCCGTGCAGCCGATCACGAGGATGCAGAGCACAGCGGTGTCGGTCTGTTGGAACTTCTTGGTCGACCAGGCCAGGCCCCCGATGCCGGGTATCCCGTCGACCGTCTCCGCGGCGACGATGGTCGTGAAGGCGAACCCGAGCGCGAGCCGGATGCCGACGAAGAGATCGGGCAACAGCGAAGGGATCATCACGAACAGCGACAGCTGCCACCGGTTCGCACCCAACGACCGCCCCGCGTCCAGGCGCTCCTTGCGCACGCTGCGGGCGCCCGACACGACCGAGAGGGCGATGGGCGCCACCGCCGCAAGGAAGAGCAGCCAGATCTTCGAGGTGTTCTCGATGCCGAACCAGATGATCAGCAGGCTGAAGTAGGCCAGTGGGGGCAGGCTGCGGACGAAGTTGACAAAGGGCTCGGCGACCACGGCAAAGGGTCGGACGGTGGCCAGGAGGAGCCCGAGTGGGACCCCGACCAGGATGGCCCAGGCCACGCCGTTCAGGATCCTCCAGACGCTGGCCCAGACATGCTCGTAGAGGTAGTAGCCCTGCAGGCCCCGGTCACCGTCGTGGATGGTCATCGACTGGATGAAGCGGTCCCACACCGCCGCGGGACGGGGCACGAACAACTCGTCCCAGATCCGCAGCTGGGTCACCAGGAACCACACCACGAGGAACAGCAGGATCGGTAGGAGCCATCGCGCGATCGCAAACAGGGCGCGGCGACCGCGCCGCGAGGATGCGTCAACTGACTCCGGCCGCGCCTGTGAAACCGGCAGGTTCCCCTTCTCTAGTAAATCAATCGACATAGTTGAGTTTTAGCCCACCATGCGCCCTCGCACAAGTGCCGGGCCCCGGAGCCGGGCGCGGCCGCCTACGAGCTGGAGCTCTCCAGCCGGTACAGCACGTGCGGGAGGTCGCGTTGGGTGATGTCGTGGTCGTAGAGCGCCCTCGCACCGCGCCCCGAGGCGCCCATTCCACGAGCGGGACGGCGTCGCACGTGGTAGGCCATGAGGGCCACTTGGGCGGACCAAGGGCGAGTGCAAACACCTGGGGGGGTCATATGGCTGTCGACGCGAGCGCTGCGGCGCCGAAGTCCGACACGGAACGCCTGCACGAGCTGGGCTATGCCCAAGAGCTCGGACGCAAGATGCAGGGCTTTTCCAACATGGCGGTCTCGTTCTCGATCATCTCGATCCTGGCGGGCTGCCTCACCGTCTACTACCTGGCGCTGTACGCCGGCGCCGGGCCGTCGATCGCCTACGGCTGGCCGATCGTGGTCGTGGGCTCACTCCTCGTCGCGATGTCGATGGGCGAGGTGTGCTCGCACTTCCCCACCGCGGGCGGCCTCTACTACTGGTCGGCCAAGCTGGCCAAGCGCAACGCACCGTTCTGGTCCTGGACCACCGGCTGGTTCAACCTGATCGGCCAGGTCGCGGTCACCGCCAGCGTGGACTTCGCCCTGGCCAACTTCTTCGGCGGGTTCCTCAGCCTGGTCTCGGACTTCGAGCCGACGAAGTACTCGATCCTCGCGATCTACGGCATGTTCCTGGTGATCCACGGCGTGCTGAACAGCCTCGGCATCCGCATCATCGCGTTCATCAACGACCTCAGCGTGTGGTGGCACCTGGGCGGCGTGGCGGTGTTCCTCGCCTTCCTCGTGGTTCTTCCGGACGAGCACGCCTCGGCCAGCTTCGTGTTCAGCGAGTTCCAGAACAACACCGGGTTCAACGGCCGCTTCTCGGGCATCTACGTGTTCGGCATCGGCATGTTGATGGCGCAGTACACGATCACCGGGTTCGACGCCTCGGCTCACATGAGCGAGGAGACCGAGAACGCCGCGATCGCCGGGCCCAAGGGCATGGTGACGTCGGTGTGGCTGTCGGGCATCGCCGGTTACATCCTGTTGCTGGCCCTGACCTTCGCCATCGCGCCGGAGTTCGCGTTCCTCGATGCAGCCGCGGGCCTGATCACGGCGCCGATCCCGATCATCGTCGACGCCATCGGAGCCGATGGGGCCAAACTGCTCGTGGGAATCGCCTGCGTGGCCCAGTTCTTCTGCGGCAACGCCTGCCTCACCGCCAACTCCCGGATGGTCTACGCCTTCTCCCGGGACGGTGCGGTTCCCGGTCACAAGCTGTGGCACCGGATCAACCCCCGCACCAGGACGCCCACGAACTCGATCTGGTTCTGCGTGGTCCTCGCGTTCCTCGCCGGTGTGCCGTCGCTCCGCGAGGCAGGGGGCTTCCCTGCCACGTTCTTCGCCATCGTGTCCCTGGGCGTCATCGGTCTGTACATCTCCTACATCATCCCGGTGTTCCTGCGCCTCCGGCAGGGTGACGACTTCGAGAAGGGGCCGTGGAACCTGGGGCGGTGGAGCTACATCGTCGGCTGGTCCGCGGTGGTCTGGGTCGTCCTCATCTCGATCCTGTTCCTGGTCCCGCAGTTCAGCCCCATCACCTGGGCCAGCTTCAACTACACGCCGGTGGCCCTGCTGGTGCTCATGGTCTTCGTGTTCGCCTATTGGGGCCTGTCCGGCCGCAAGTGGTTCACGGGCCCGCAGATCATGGGCACACCGGAGGAGCTCGCCGCCCTCGAGGCCGAGCTGGAGGCGGTCGCCGCCGGCAAGGCACCGGTGTCCGAGTTCATCGCCATGGAGGACAAGATGGAGCGTCGTCCGGACGAGCGGGAGTAGCCCAGCAGCACGTCGACCGGGGGTGGGGCCGCCATCGACCCCGCCCCCGGCTCGCGCTCCGGGCGAACCGACATGGAACCCGACGATCAGCCACCGGAAGCGGTGGTCGCGCTGGCCGAGCGCGTGCCGGCCTGGCGGGGGAGGCCCCGGCGGCTCGACGCACTCGACGGTGGCATCACCAACCACAACTGGCTGGTCACCGTCTCCGGCGACCGCGGCGCCGATCGCTTCGTCCTGCGCTCCCCCGGCCGGAACTCCGAACTGTTGGGCATCGATCGCGGCCACGAGCGCGAGGCCACCGAGCGGGCCGCCGACCTCGGCGTGGGACCCGCGGTGGTGGCCTTCATCGAGCCCGAGGGAGCGTTGGTGACCACGTTCGTCCCCGATGCCGCCACCCTGTCCCCGACGGACCTGCGCGATCCTGACGTGCTCGCCGCGGTGACGGACCTCATCCGGCGCTACCACGAGTCAGCGCCGATCGCGGGCCGCTTCGACTGGTTCGACGTGCCGCGTGCCTACGGGGCCGCCGCGCGTGCGCGCGGCATCGCCCTACCCGCCGCCTTCGACGCCGCCCTCGACCGGGCCCGAGAGGTGCAGCGGGCGTTCGGCATCGACGCGGACCCGCTGGTTCCCGCGCACAACGATCTGCTCGGCGCCAACTTCCTCCGCGCCCACGACGGCCGGGTGTGGCTGATCGACTGGGAGTATGCGGGGATGAACGACCGCTACTTCGACCTCGGCAACCTCGCCGTGAACAACCAATTCGACGACGACGGCGACGAGGCCCTCGTCGAGGCCTACTTCGGTGAGGTCACCATGGGCCGCGTGGCCCGCCTCCGGCTCATGAAGGTGATGAGCGACTTCCGCGAGGCCATGTGGGGCGTCGTGCAGATCGGCACCGAGGCCCTCGACGTGAACTACCGCGAGTACGCGGACGCCCACTTCGAGCGCCTGTTGGCCAACGCCACGAGCCACCGGTGGCCACGGCTGCTGGTCGAGGCCGCCGCGGGGAGCGGTCTGCGTGGCTGACGTGGTCGACCAGGTACGACGTGCGCAGGTCGTCGTCATCGGGGGCGGTGTGGCCGGCGCCTCGATCGCGTACCACCTGGCGGAGGCCGGCTGCACCGACGTCGTGCTGGTCGAGCGGGCCGAGCTGACCAGCGGCAGCACCTTCCACTCGGCCGGCCTGGTGGGACAGTTGCGGGGCTCGCAGCCGCTCACCCGCATGATGATGCACAGTGTCGACCTCTACCGCCGGCTCGAGGCCGAGGCGGCGCAGACGGGGCGGTCGCTGGGCTGGCGCGAGGTCGGCTCGTTGCGGCTGGCGGCCACCCCCGAACGCCTCGAGGAGCTCCGCCGCCAGCACGGGTGGGCCAAGACCTTCGGGTTGCCGATGGAGCTGGTGGGCCAGGCCGAGGCTCACGACCTGTTCCCACTGATGGACGTCGAAGGGGTGCTGGGCGCGGCCTGGCTGCCCACCGACGGCTACCTCGATCCGAGCGGGCTCACCCACGCCCTGGTCGGCTCGGCCAAGGCGAAGGGGGTGCGGGTGCAGGCAGGGACCCGCGTCACCGACCTCACGATCACCGCCGGGCGCATCACTGCGGTGGTCACCGACCATGGCACGATCGAGGCCGAGTCGGTCGTTGCCGCCTGCGGCATGTACACGCCGCAGGTGGCGGCGCTGGCCGGCGTCAACGTGCCCATCATCCCCATGGCCCACCAGTACCTCATCACCAAGTCCGTGCCCGGCGTCACCGACGACCTGCCGCAGCTGCGCGACCCCGACAACCTGGTGTACTTCCGGCGCGAGGGCTCGGGCCTCGTGCTCGGCGGCTACGAGCGCGACCCCGCCCCGTGGTCGGTCGACGGCGTGCCCCAGGACTTCAACAACAAGCTGCTGGCCGAGGACTGGGAGCGGTTCACCCCGCTCATGGCCAACGCCTGCCGGCGCGTGCCTGCGGTCGAGGACGCCGACATCGTGCAGCTGCTGAACGGCCCGGAGGGCTTCACGCCCGACAACGAGTTCGTGCTCGGCGAGAGCGAGGTGGCGGGGTTCTACGTGGCCGCCGGCTTCTGCGCCCACGGCATCGCCGGTGCGGGTGGGGTGGGGAGGGTCATCGCCGAGTGGATCCTCGAGGGCGAGCCCACCTTCGACACGTGGAAGATGGACATCCGGCGGTTCGGCGCGCAGTACCGCAGTCGGGCCTACACGCTGGCCCGCACGGTCGAGGTCTACGCCACCTACTACGACATCCACTACCCCAACGAGGAGCGGCGGGCCGGGCGACCCCTCCGGCGCTCACCCGCGTACCCGGCGCTCGTCGCGTTGGGGTGCGAGTTCGGTGAGAAGAGCAGCTGGGAGCGGCCCAACTGGTTCTCGGTGAACGAGGCCGCCGGCGACCCGGCCACCCGTCCGGTCGGGTGGGCGGGCGAGCACTGGAGCCCGGCCATCGGCGCCGAGGCGCTGGCGTGTCGCGACACCGCCGCCCTCTTCGACGAGACCAGCTTCTCGAAGATGGAGCTGTCGGGGCCGGGCACGGTGGCCTTCCTCGACCGGGTGTGCGCCAACGACATCGACCGCCCGCTGGGCTCGGTCATCTACACCCAGTTGACCAACGACCGGGGCGGCATCGAGTGCGACCTCACCGCCACCCGCCTCGGCCGTGACCGCTACCTGTTGGTGACGGGCACCGCCTTCGGCAACCACGACCTGGGCTGGATCCGCAAGCAGCAGCAGCGTCTGCCGGAAGGCGAGCAGGTCGACGCCCGCGACGTCACCTCGGCGTGGGCCTGCTTCGGCCTGTGGGGCCCCGCCGCCCGCGCGATCCTCCAGCCCCTCACCCGCGCGCCACTGGCCGACCCGGCCTTCCCGTACCTGACCGCGCAGCAGGTCACCGTCGGCTCGGTGCCGGTGCTCGCCCTCAGGGTGACGTTCGTGGGCGAGCTCGGTTGGGAGCTCTACTGCCCCACCGAGTACGGCGCGGCCCTGTGGGACACCGTCTGGGAGGCGGGGGCCGCCCACGGCCTGGTGGCCGGCGGCTACCGGGCCATCGACTCGCTGCGCGTCGAGAAGGGCTATCGGGTGTGGGGCCTCGACATCACCCCCGAGGACAACCCGTTCGAGGCCGGCCTGGGCTTCGCCGTCGCGCTGGGCAAGGAGGCGGCGTTCACCGGCCGCGAGGCGCTCCGGGCGATCGAGGCCCGCGGCGTCGACCGTCGGTTGCGCACCCTGGTGCTGGACGACCCGCTCGCCGTGCCTCTCGGCTCCGAACCCGTCCGCGTCGATGGCGACATCGTGGGCCGGGTCACGAGCGGCAACCAGGGGTTCCGCACGGGCACGGCCCTGGCCTTCGCCTACCTGCCGGCCGACCGAGCCGAGCTGGGCCGCGCCGTCGAGGTCGAGGTCTTCGGCGAGTGGATCCCCGCGACGGTGGTCGCCCCCTCCGTGTACGACCCACGGGGCGCCCGCATCCGGGCCTGAGCGACCTGATCGGACGCAACTGCAGGTCCCGGCACCCACCGTTCTGGCTCCCGATTCGACCGCTATCGCGGTCGAATCGGGAGCCAGTTCCCCCTTGGGTCGAGCGGATCACGTCGGCGCCGTTGGGTCAGCACCGAGTCCGCCGCGGCCGGTCAGTCGCCGGCCTCGTTGCCGTCGGCGGCCTCGGAGTCGCCTTCGATGACCACCACGCCGTAGTGGTCGTCGAGGCGCACGTCGACGGTGGTGCCGTCGGGCCGGGTCACCTCGACCTCCCAGGTGGCCCCGTTCTCCGAGTCCCGCTCAACCGAGTTGGCCTCGCCACCGTTGGTGGCCTCGAGGGCCGCCGCGGTGGCCCGATCGGCGTCGGGCCCGGTGACCGTGCCTTCGCCCCCGTCACCGCCACCCGCCAGCGCGACGGCACCTCCGGTCACACCGACCACGAGCATGACGCCGGCACCTGCTGCGATGAGCTTCCTGCGCATCTCGATCTCCTCTCCGGCCCGTCGGGCCGCTCGATCGGGATCTGTCGATCCCCTGCCTCGCGCACGATACGACCACGGCCCTGAACGTGACCTGACTCGACCGGCCGCTGCTGCGGTCCGCGCGCACCGGCATCGCCCGGTTGGATGAGACGATCGACCATCCCCTCGCGATCGCACGGGAGGAAGCACCAGACCGAGGCCCGCTGGGGCGCCGCTGGACGCGGACCGTCTCCGGAACCGGGGTGAACGGGCGTCGCCGGAGCCATCCCGGTCGTGCACCCGGAACACGTCAGAGCGCTCAGACCTCGCTGGGCGGCTGCAACGCGCTGATCGCCCCCGCCCGGTGGCGCCCGTACTCCTCGTGCGCCGCCTCGGCGGCGGGCCGGTCGTTGGCGATCAGCGCGGCGCGGGTGGCCGTGGCGGTCTCGCGCATGCCGGCCAGCATCGCGGCCACGTCGGGGTTGGGACAGGCTGCGGCAGCGTTGGCCATGGCTCGGTCGAGCTCGGCGTCGATGGCAGGGTCGGCCCCCGGCACCAGCGCCGGCAGCGTGCCCTCGTGGGCGTCGAGCCACTGATCGACGTCGTGGCCGTGGGTGCTCTGCCACGCCAGCAGGTCGGTGGGCGCAGCGCCCTGGTCGGCGCCCGCCACGCCCGGTTCCGCCGTCGCCCCTGGCGGCGCCCCGTCGGGGGCCGGGGCCTCGTCTCGACCACGACGCCGCGCCCGGCGCACGGCGACCGAGACCACGATGATCAGCACGCACGCAGCGATGATGGCGAGCGGCACCACCACCCCTCCGGTGTCGCTCAGGTCGATCGCCGGCATCGTCATCGTCCCTTCGTGAGCAGCAGGCAGCCGCCCAGCGGGCCGCCGCCCGCCGCGGCGACCGCGACCTCGGGGGTGCCACCGACCTGGCGGTCGCCGGCCTCGCCCCACAGCTGGAGACAAGCCTCGTGGAGGAAGCCGTAGCCGTGCAACCGCCCGGCGGACAGTTGACCGCCGTGCGTGTTCAGCGGCAACGACCCCTCGAGGGCGATGCGCTCGCCACCGTCGACGAAGGCACCGCCTTCCCCTCGCCCGCAGAAGCCGAGTGCCTCCAGCCAGCAGAGGGTGATGAAGCTGAACCCGTCGTAGCACTCGGCGAGGTCGACATCGGCCGCGGTCAGGTCCGTGCGCCGCCACATCATCGCCGCGGCATCGCGCAGCGCCATCGTGGTGAGGTCGTCCCACTGGTCCCAGGAAGGGCGACCGTGGATCGCCGTGCCCACCGACGCCACACCCACGGGGGGTCGGCGAAGGTCGGGCGCGGTGTCGGGCGCCGAGACGACGACCACCGTGCTGCCGTCGGCGGGCACGTCGCAGTCGTACAGGCACAGCGGCGACGAGATCATGCGCGCCGCCAGGTAGTCGTCGAGGGTCATCGGGTCGCGGTAGATGGCCTGGGGGTTGAGGCCGGCGTTGCGGCGGGCGTTGAGCGCGATCCAGGCCAGCTGCTCGCGCGTCGTGCCGAACTCGTGGAAGTGGCGCTGGGCCATCATGGCGATCCAGTTGACCGCCGACGGCGCCCCGAACGGCAACGACCACTGCATGAAGCTCCCTACCCGGAACGAGGCCGCGCCGCTCTCGGCGGCGCCGATGCCCGGCATCACCGCCGAGCGACCCTTCCGGCCCTGGGCGGTGGCCTCCCACACCGTGCGGAAGCACACGACGTGGCGGGCCAGGCCGCAGGCCACCGCCATGCACGCGTTGATCACCGAGCCCAGCTGGCCGGGCGCCTCGAGCCCGCCGGCGAACCAGTTCAGGTCGAGGCGGAGGGCGTCCTGCAACTCGCTCACGCCCACCCCCGAGAAGCCGGGTGGTGTGTCCATGTTGCCCGGGTAGGTGGCGATGCCGTCGATGTCGGCGAGGCTGAGCCCCGCGTCGGCGACCGCGGCCAGGGTGGCGTCGACGGTGAGGTCGAGCGGGTCCCGGTCGATGCGCCGGCCCACCTGCGACTGGCCCACCCCGGAGATGACGGCATCCATCACGGCTCGCTCAACTCGGTCCGCCCGTGGGCGCGCCAGGCTCGACCGGCTCGACCGGCTCGAAGAACGGGAGCCACACGTCGTCGTACTGCTCGAACACCACCCGAACCGGCATGCCGATGCGGACGTCGCCGGGTTCGCAGTTGACGAGGTTGGTGGTGAGCCGGAGGCCGCGCTGCTCGGGGAGCTCGACGATGGCGACCACGTACGGCGGGTCGAGGCCCGGGTACCACGACTGGTGGTTCACGGTGAAGGTGTGCACGGTGGCGTGCCCCGAGGCGTCGTCGGGGGCCAGGTGCTTCCCCAGGCACTCGGGGCAGATGGGCCCGGGCGGGTGCAGCCAGTACCCGCAGTCGCGGCAGCGGACGAATCGCAGCGCGCCGTCGGCACCGCCGGTCCAGAACGGCTCGGTCTGCGGCGTCAACCGCGGCAGCAACCGGAACGGTTGGCCGCTCATCGCCCGTCCTGCATCGCGGCCTCGATACCAGCGTCGGGATCGCCGACATGGGGCCCCGTGCTCATGCCCGTCACCATAGGGGACCGACGATCCTTGGGCGGGCGGACCGGGCTTGCCCTCGTCCGCTCACTCTTCGTGCTCTTTTCGACTACAGTCCGTGGTCGAGAGAGTGCAGAAGTCCCCGGCGAGAATCGAGCACGACATGGCGATGTCAGGTCCCCCTGCCCGTGGCGCAACGCGCCGCCCCGCCCTGGCGACGGCGGTGGCCTGCCTGGCCACCACGCTGGCGCTGATCGCCCCGGCGCCCACACCCGCTGCGGCGGCGCCCGCGCCCGGCTTCGCCGACACCGTCGTCCTGTCCGGGCTGACCGACCCCACGACCGTGCGCTTCTCCCCCGACGGCCGGGTGTTCGTGGCCGAGAAGAGCGGGCTGATCAAGGTGTTCGACGGCTTGGGCGACACGACCCCGACCGTCTTCGCCGACCTGCGCACGCAGGTGCACAACTACTGGGACCGCGGCCTGCTCGGACTGGCGCTCGACCCGGCGTTCCCCACCCAACCCTGGGTGTACGTGCTCTACACGCGCGACGCGGCGATCGGGGGCAACGCGCCCCTCTGGGGGACCGCAGGCACCACCTCGGATCCGTGCCCGACGCCGCCGGGGCCGACCACCGGCGGTTGTGTGGTGAGCGGTCGCCTGTCCCGGCTCCAGGCCGCCGGCGACAGCATGACCGGCACCGAGAAGGTGCTGGTCGAGGACTGGTGCCAGCAGTACCCGGGCCACTCGGTCGGCGATCTCGAGTTCGGCATGGACGGCTCCCTGTACGCCAGTGCCGGCGACGGCGCCAGCTTCACGTTCATGGACTACGGCCAGAACGGGTCACCCACCAACCCGTGCGGTGACCCACCCGTGGGCGTGGGCGGCGCCCAGACACCGCCGGGCGCGCAGGGCGGGGCCATGCGCTCGCAGGATGCCCGCACCCCGGGCGACCCGCAAGGCCTCGACGGCACCGTGATCCGGGTCGATCCCACCACGGGCGCCGGGCTCCCCGGCAACCCCCTGTACGCCAGCACCGACCCGAACGCCCGCCGACTCGTCGCCACCGGGCTGCGCAACCCGTTCCGCATGGCGATGCGGCCCGGCACCTCCGAGCTCTACCTGGGCGACGTGGGGAACGGTGGCTGGGAGGAGATCAACGGGATCACCGCCCCCACCGACGGCACCCTCGACAACTTCGGGTGGCCCTGTTACGAGGGGGTGGGACGCCACGCCCCCTTCGAGACCCTCGGCCTCTCGGTGTGCGAGGACCTCTACGACGCCGGCGGCGTGACCCCGCCCGCGCTCAGCTACTCCCACGACGGAACCGTCGTGGCGGGTGAGGCCTGCCCCACCGGCAGCTCGTCGATCTCGGGCATCGAGTTCTACCAGGGCGGCGCCTACCCGTCGGCGTACGACAGCGCCGCGTTCTTCGCGGACTACAGCCGGGACTGCATCTGGGCGGTGCCGCCCGGCGGAGCCCCCCAGACGCTGGTGGCGGCCGCCGCCAACCCCGTCGACCTCGAGATCGGTCCCGGTGGCGACCTGTTCTACGTGGACCTCGACGGTGGTGCGATCCACCGCCTGACCTGGACCCAGGCCCAGCCTCCCGCAGGCTCCGCCTACCTCAGCGACCTGGCCTGGACCCGCGGCGACAACGGCTGGGGCCCCGTCGAGCGCGATCGCAGCAACGGCGAGGACCTCGCCGCGGACGGCGGCACGATCCGCCTGAACGGGGTGTCGTCGGCCAAGGGCCTCGGCGTGCACGCCGCCTCCGACGTCCGGATCGACCTCGGGGGCCGGTGCAGCCGGTTCCAGAGCGACATCGGGATCGACGACGAGGTCGACGCCGGCGGCTCGGTCAGCTTCGAGGTGTGGGCCGACGGCACCCGCCTGTACCGGAGCGCCGTGCTCACGGCCACGTCGGCCACGCAGCAGGTCGACCTCCCCGTCGCGGGGGCGCAGACCCTGCGCCTCGTGGTCGACGGCGGCGGCGACGTCACCAGCGACCATGCCGACTGGGCCTCGGCCCGCGTCACCTGCGGATCCACGGACACCACTGCCCCGACCGTCACCGCTCGAGCGCCCGTCGACGGGGCGACGGGCGTGGCGAGCGGCAGCGACATCACCGCCACGTTCTCCGAGGCGCTCGACGCCACGACCGTCAACGGATCGGCCTTCACGCTGGTCCCGTCCGGCGGGAGCACGCCGGTGCCCGCGACGGTCGCCTACGACGCCGGCAACCGGACGGTTCGCCTCGATCCCTCCGGTCCGCTCGCCGACGCGACCCGGTACGTGGCGCGACTCGCCGGGGGCGCATCGGGTGTGGCCGACCTCGCCGGCAACCGCCTGGCCGGCGATCAGTCGTGGTCCTTCACCACCGCGACCGACGAGGTGACCACCACCTATCTCAGCGACCGCCCCCGGCTCTCCGCGACGAACGGGTGGGGCCCGGTCGAGCTCGACCGCAGCAACGGCGAGGACGCCTCGGGCGACGGCCGGGCACTCACGCTCGCCGGTCAGGCCTACACGAAGGGCCTCGGCGCCCACGCCCGCTCGGTGATCACCTACGACCTCGCGGCCGACTGCAGCCGCTTCCAGGCCGACATCGGCGTCGACGACGAGATCGACGCCGGCGGCTCGGTCACCTTCGAGGTGCTCGGCGACGGCACCCGCCTGCACCTCAGCCCGGTGATGACCGCAGCGTCCGCGACCGGCCACCTCGACCTGCCGGTGACCGGTGTGCGCCAGCTCCAACTGGTCGCCGACGGCGGCGCGGACATCACCCGCGACCACGCCGACTGGGCCGGCGCGCGGGTCACGTGCGGAAGCGATGCGGCGGTCGACCCCGAGGTGCACATCGACACGCCGACGGTGCAGACCACCTGGGCCGTCGGCGATCAGATCACGTTCTCGGGCGGTGCCGTCGACGGCCGGGGTGAGCCGCTGCCCACCAGTGCCCTCACCTGGTCGCTGGTGATGCACCACTGCCCCTCGAACTGCCACACCCACTCGGTGCAGTCGTGGGCCCAAACGGCGTCCGGCTCGTTCCGCGCCCCCGACCACGAGTTCCCCTCCTACCTCGAACTGCAGCTCACCGCCGCGCTCCCGGGTGGGGGGTCGGTGAGCGACAGCGTCGAGCTCGACCCCCGGACCACCCCACTCACGTTCCAGTCGAACCCGGGCGGCCTACCCCTCGTGGTCGGATCGGCGTCGGGCCAGACCCCCTTCACCCGCGAGGTGATCACCGGGTCGATCTGCACGATCTCGGCTGCCGCGACCCAGGTGGCCGGGACGACGTCGTACGACTTCTCCTCGTGGTCCGACGGCGGTGCCCGCAGCCACGACGTGGTCGCTCCCCCGACGCCCACGACCCTCACCGCCCGCTACGTCCCCACGGTCGCACCGCCCTTCCGCGCCCTCGACGACCTCAACGGCCGACCGGGCGACGCCAACGGCGCCGGCGTCACCCGCTTTCGCTACACGTCGTCCGGCGCCGCGCTGGTCGACGCGGCGACCGGCTCGGCCGCGGGACCCACCATCACCGGCTCGTCCACCGGTGGCCTCGACCCGAAGACGACCGGCGGGGCCCAGGCGGCCGCCGGCACCGACGCAGCCCGATGGTTCGGCACCACCGCGGCCCCCGTCGTCGACCTGGGCCGATCCGTCGAGCTCGACGCCACCGCCTGGTCCAACACCGCCACGATCGACGGACTCGACCCACGGGCCACGTACGCGATCACGCTGACCGCCAACCACGGCGACGCGCGCTTCGGCAACGCCCGCTTCACCCGCGTCACGTTGAACGGGGCGCCCTCCTACGTGAACGCCAGCTCCGCCGGCGTCGTGGCCTACGCGCCGAACTCGGTGTCGTTCAACACCGGCTACAACACCCAACGGGGCTACGTCGCGAGATGGACGGGGGTGACCGCCGGCGCCGACGGCCGCATCTCGGTCACCTCCCAGTGGGACCAGTCACGCGGCGCGGGCACCGCCAACAACCGCGGTTACGCCATGACGGCGCTGTTGCTGGAGCATTGACCCGTGCACCAGAGCGGCCCGTTCGATCGAAACGCTCGTCGTAAAGCGAGTACGTTCTTGAATCGATGGCGGACGCCGACGTGAGCGACGAATCCACGGACACCGTCGACCCCCGGCCGGACACCGTCATCGAGTTGGTCGACGTCGAGAAGCGGTTCGGCGACTCGGTGGCGGTCGACCACGTCGACCTGGCCATCGGCCGCGGCGAGTTCTTCTCGCTGCTCGGGCCGTCGGGCTGCGGCAAGACGACGTCGTTGCGCATGATCGCCGGCTTCGAGGCACCCACGAGCGGCGAGATCCGGCTCGAGGGCAAGGACGTGTCGAAGGTGCCGCCCTATCGGCGCAACGTCAACACCGTGTTCCAGCACTACGCCCTCTTCCCCCACATGTCGATCTTCGACAACGTGGCGTTCGGGCCGCGCAGCGCCAAGGCCGACAAGGCCCGGACCCGGCAACGAGTGACCGAGATGCTCGAGGTCGTCCGGTTGAGCGACTACGCCAAGCGCCGACCCAACCAGCTGAGCGGCGGCCAGCAGCAGCGGGTGGCGCTGGCCCGGGCGCTGGTGAACTACCCGAGTGCCCTGCTGCTCGACGAGCCCCTCGGCGCACTCGACCTGAAGCTGCGCCAGGCCATGCAGCTCGAGCTCAAGCGCATCCAGCGCGACGTGGGCATCACCTTCGTCTACGTGACCCACGACCAGGAGGAGGCGCTCACCATGAGCGACCGCATCGCGGTGATGAACCTCGGCGTGGTCGAGCAGGTCGGCACTCCCACCGAGATCTACGACCGGCCCCGCACGGTGTTCGTCGCCGGGTTCATCGGCCAGGCCAACCTGTGGCCCGCCACGGTGCGATCGCAGTCGGGCGGCACCGCCACGGTGGAGGCGCTCGGCACCACCCTGACGGGCCGGGCCGCGGATGCGCTCGACGGTCCTGCCACGCTGATGGTGCGGCCCGAGCGCGTGCGCGTCACCGCGGGCGACACCCCGGCCACGCCCTCGTCCGTGCGACTCACGGTCACCGACCTGGTGTTCCAGGGCCCCGTGGTTCGCCTCGCGGGCATCGCGACCGACGGCAGCGAGACGGTGGCCCACATCGGCCCCGACCAGCAGCTGCCGATGCTGCGCCCCGGGGACGAGGTCTGGTGCTGGTGGGACGACGCCGCCGCATCTGTCCTCCCCGGCACACCCGAGCTCGCCCCCCAACGATCCGTCGACGACATCGAAGAGGTGCTGACATGACCACTCCCGACGAGCGGCTGGCCCGACTCCTCGCCACCATGCCCGGACGGGGCTGGGCGGCCCAGCGCGCCGCCACCCGGATGACGCGGCGGCGGTTCCTGGGAACCGCCGGCGTCGCCCTCGGCGGCCTGGCGGTCGGTCCCACCCTGCTGGCCGCGTGCGGCAGCGACAGCGACAGCAGCGGTGGTGGCGGGGGATCCGCCGGCAGCGGGGGCACCAGCGAGACGATCAGCGTCCCCGATTTCGACCCCACCACCAGTGACCAGCTGCGCATATCGAATTGGCCGTTCTACATCGACGAGGACACCGTCGGTGACTTCGAGGACGCCAGCGACCTGCGGGTCACCTACACCGAGGACGTCAACGACAACGAGGAGTACTTCGCCCGGATCCGCGAGCCCCTGAGCCGCGGCCAGGACATCGGCGCCGACCTGTTCATCGTCACCGACTTCATGGTCAACCGCCTCATCCAGCTGGGTTGGCTGGCCCCGATGGACGACGCCAACGTGCCGAACAAGGGCAATCTCGTGCCGGCCCTGCAGGATCTCGCGTTCGACCCGGACCGCACGTTCAGCCTCCCCTGGGCGTCGGGGTTCACCTCGATCGCGTACAACCCGCAGATCACCGGCAGGGAGATCACCAGCCTGAACGACCTCTTCGACCCCGAGTTCGCCGGCAAGGTCACCTTGATGAGCGACCTGCGCGACGGTGGCGGCCAGATCATGCTGTCCGACGGCAACTCCCCCGCCGAGGCCACCCTCGAGATGGTGCAACAGGCCGCCGACAAGGTGCAGGAGGCCAAGGACTCGGGCCAGATCCGCCGGTTCACGGGCAACGACTACGGCGACGACCTCGTCGCCGGCAACGTGGCCATCGCCCAGGCCTACTCCGGCGACGTGGCCCAGTTGAAGCTCGACAACCCCGACCTCGTGTTCGTCGTGCCCGAGGAGGGGATGATCTCCTGGTCGGACAACATGGTGATGCCGATCAGCACCCGCAACAGCACCGGCGCCGAGCAGTGGATGAACTACGTCTACGACCCGGCCCACATGGCCCAGATCACCGCCACCGTCCAGTACATCCCCCCGGTCACCGGCACGGGTGAGGCCCTGGCGGAGATCGATCCCGACCTGGCCGACAACGAGCTCATCAACCCGCCCGACAGCACGCGGGAGAAGGCCGTGGCCTGGCGGGGCCTCACCGACGAGGAGGACCAGGAGTTCTCGACGGTGTGGAACGCGGTGGCGCGGGGCTAGCGGCACACCGTGGCCGGAAGCGCGAGCGGCGGGACGAAGCACGGGAGGGTCACGCCCTACCTGCTCAGCCTCCCGGCGCTCGCGTACCTCGCGGTCTTCTTCGTCGTCCCCCTGTGGGCGCTGCTGCGGATGTCACTGTCGAGCAGCTCCGGCAACGTCTACGACCCCACCCTGTCGTTCAGCTGGGCCTTCTCGAACTACGGCGACGCCTTCCGCATGTACGACACCCAGATCATCCGGTCGTTCGAGTACGCGCTGACCGCCACGTTGCTGGCCCTGGTCCTCGCCTATCCGCTGGCGTACGTGATCGCGTTCAAGGCGGGCAAGTGGAAGAACCTGCTGCTCGGCCTGGTGATCGTGCCCTTCTTCATCACCTTCATCGTGCGCACGCTGGCGTGGAAGACGATCTTCGGCGACGGCACCATGCTGGTCGGCGTCCTCGACACGCTGGGGCTCACCGAGAACGGGCGCATCCTGTCCACGCAGTGGGCCGTCATCGGCGGGCTCACCTACAACTTCCTGCCGTTCATGATCCTGCCCATCTACGTCAGCATCGAGAAGATCGACCCACGGCTGCTCGAGGCCGCCCGCGACCTCTACGCCGGCGGGTTCCGCACCTTCCGCAAGGTGCTGCTGCCGCTGTCGATGCCCGGTGTGCTGGCGGGGAGCCTGCTCACCTTCATCCCGGCCGCCGGCGACTTCATCAACGCCCAGTACCTCGGTGGGCCCAACCAGACGATGGTCGGCTCGGTGATCCAGACCGAGTACCTGAAGAACTTCCACTACCCGCTCGCGGCGGCGCTGTCGTTCGTGCTGATGCTGGTGATCCTGGTCTCGGTCCTCGTCTACACGCGGGTGCTCGGCACCGAGGACCTGGTGACATGACCGCCACCGCCGGGCCCGCCCCGCTCCCGCACCTGTCGGCCCATCCCGACGAGCAGGCGTCGCCGATCCGGGAGGGCTTCCGCCCGCCCCCGTTGCTGCGGCGCATGGGGAGCTGGTTCCTCAACGCCTACGCCGGCTTCGTCATCTTCTACCTGCTGTTGCCGGTCTTCGTGATCGTCGCCTTCTCGTTCAACGCGCCGGTGGGCAAGTTCAACTTCGTCTGGAAGGGGTTCTCGCTCGACGCGTGGGCCGACCCCTGGAAGTACCCCGCCCTGGTCGACGCCCTGGTGATGAGCCTCAAGGTGGCGGCCCTGTCGACCGCCATCGCCCTGGTGCTGGGTGCGATGGTGGCCATCGCGCTCGTGCGGCACCGGTTCCGCGGCTCGGGTGGCATCGACCTGTTCCTGGTCATCCCCCTGACCACACCCGAGATCGTGCTGGGCTCGTCGCTGCTCACCCTGTTCCTCGACTTCAGCTGGAACCTGGGGTTCGGCACCATCGTGCTGGCCCATGTGATGTTCGAGATCAGCTTCATCGCCCTGACCGTCAAGGCCCGCCTCCGCGGCTTCGACTGGAGCCTCGAGGACGCGGCCATGGACCTGGGCGCGACCCCCACCCGCACCTTCTTCAAGGTGACCCTGCCGCTGATCGTGCCCGGCATCGTGGCCGCGGCGATGCTGTCGTTCGCGTTGTCGCTCGACGACTTCATCATCACCCTGTTCAACGCCGGATCCACGTTGACCTACCCGTTGTACGTGAACAACGCCGCGAAGACGGCCCTACCGCCGCAGATCAACGTGCTGGCCACCATGATCCTGATCGGCAGCCTCGTGGTGATCGGCTTGTCGGTGGCCTGGCAACGGTGGCGCACGCGAGGTGAGCTCCGGTGAGCTGCCACGAAGAGCTGCTCGCACGGCATAGAGCGGTGATGCCCTCGTGGTTGGCCCTCTACTACGACGAGCCGATCGAGCTGGTCTCGGGCCAGGGCCGCCACGTCGTCGACGGCGAGGGCAACCGGTACCTGGACTTCTTCGGCGGCATCCTCACCACCATGACGGGTCACAACGTGCCCGAGGTGACCCGTGCCATCCAGGAGCAGGCCGAGCGCATGCTCCACACCTCGACGCTCTACCTGATCCGTCCCATGATCGAGCTGGCCGAGCTGATCGCCGAGCGGTCCGGCATCCCCGACGCCCGGGTCTTCTTCACCACGTCGGGCACCGAGGCCAACGAGGCCGCCCTGCTCGCCGCCTCGTCCCATCGCCGCTCGAGCCAGATCATCGCGGTGCGCAACAGCTACCACGGTCGGTCGTTCGCCACCATCGGCGTCACCGGCAACCGGGGCTGGTCGCCGACCTCGCTCACCCCGTTCCAGGTGAGCTTCATGGCCTCGGGCTACAAGTTCCGCAGCCCGTTCCGCCACCTCGACGACGCCGCCTTCGTCGACGCCTGCGCTGAAGACCTGCGCGACCTGGTCGCCACCACCACCTCGGGGAACGTGGCCGCGCTCATCGCCGAGCCCATCCAGGGCGTCGGCGGCTTCGCCATCCCGCCCGCCGGGTTCTTCGGTCCCGTGGAGAAGGTGTGCCGGGAGCACGACATCCTCTTCATCAGCGACGAGGTGCAGACCGGGTGGGGCCGCACCGGCGAGCACTTCTGGGGCTATGAGGCCCACGGGATCACGCCCGACCTGCTCACCTTCGCCAAGGGCCTCGGCAACGGCCTCACCATCGCCGGCGTGGTGGGCCGGGCCGACGTGATGGACGCGGTGCCCGCCAACTCGATCTCCACCTTCGGGGGCAACCCCCTGTCCTGCGCCGGCGCCCTGGCCAACCTGCGGTACCTGCTCGACCACGACCTCCAGGGCAACTCGCGCGACGTCGGTCGGCGGATGCTCGACGCGCTCGCTCCCCTCGTCGACCGCCACCCCGGCATCGGCGAGATCCGCGGCGCCGGCCTGATGATCGGCGTCGAGCTCGTCGGCGGCGACGGCTTCACCCCTGGCCCCGACGCCGCCTCACGGGTGCTCGAGGCCACCAAGGCCCGCGGCCTGCTCGTCGGCAAGGGCGGCCTCTACGGCAACTGCCTGCGCATCGCCCCGCCGATGTCGATCACCCCCGACGAGGCCGACGAGGGCGTGGCCATCTTCGCGGCCGCGCTCGAGGCGGCGCTGGGCTGACGCGATGGCGCCACGCGCGTCCTCTGCTCGCCCCGTCGTCGCCCGAATCGCACCGTGGGAGCGGCGTCGCCTGCAACGGACGTGCCGCGGTGGGCCCTCAGTCGTCGCCGGGCGCCGGCACCACCAGGACCGGGACCGTCGAGCGATGGAGCAGCTTGTAGGCGGTCGAGCCCAGCAGGGCGCCGACCACGGGGCTCTCCCCTCTCGTGCCGACCACGATTATCGAGGCGCCCCGCTGCTCGGCCACGTCGATGAGGGCGTCGGCCGGCAGCTCCTCGATCTCCACCGACGTGGCGGTGACGCCGGTGCCCTCGAGCGCGGCCATGGCCTCGGCGATGCGCTCGCGGCCCATCTGCTCGATGAGGTCACGCTGGTAGCCGACCGGGCCGCCGGCGCGCATCGACGGAGGCTCGTAGCCGAACACCACCGCGATGCCGTCGCCGGTCGCCTTGGCCAGCTCGACCGCCTTTGCCAGTGCGGCCTTGGCGCAGGCCGATCCGTCGTAGCCCACGATCATCTCGGCCATGTCAGTCCTCCTCCACGATCAACGCACCTTCGGCGATGGCGTCGCCCCGGGCGACCTCGTCGGTCGGCGTCTCGGCCTTGCGGGCGAAGAACTCGGGCTCCTTGAGTCGCTGGGCGATCATGAGCGCCACGCCCACCAGCATGAACACGATCGCGATGACCACCGGCAGCCCGACGCCGAGCACTTCGTCGCCCGAGTCCGAGTTGGCCGGGTCCCAGTAGTCGATGACGGACTTCACCAGCACCCAGGTGAGCATCAGGCCGCCGAGCATCGGGAACAGGCCGATGTACACGAAGTTCTTGGCGCTGGTGAACAGGTGCTTGCGGTAGTAGACGACACAGGCGAAGGCCGTCAGCCCGTAGTAGAAGGCGATCATCAGCCCGAGCGACAGCAACGAGTCGTTGAGGACGTCCTCGGACACGATGGTGAGCCCCACGTACCAGACCACCGACAGGATGCCCATCCAGACGGTTGAGGTGGTGGGCGTGTAGAAGCGGGGGTGGATGCGGGCGAAGTACTTCGGCGCCGCGCCCTTGGCCGCCATCGACAGCGAGGTCCGGGTGGTGGGCAGGATCGTCGTCTGACAACTGGCCGCCGCGGAGGTCAGCACCGCGATGATCAGCAACTTGCCGAGCGTCGAGCCCATCACCTCGTTGGCGAGCACGGCGAGGACGTCGTCCTGGTCGGCCAGGCTCTCGACCCCGCCGAAGGCCATGGCCGCGATCGTGACCAGGATGTAGATGCCGACCAGCACCAGGGTGCTGATGATCGCGGCCTTGCCCGGCGTCTTCGAGGCGTCCTCGCTCTCCTCGTTGACCGTGACCGCCGAGTCCCAGCCCCAGTAGATGAACACCGCGAGCAGGACGCCGGTGACAAGGGCGCTGGTGCTCTGGATCTCGAAGGGGTTGAGCCAACTGAGCGACGGGTCGACCGATCCCTGGACGTCGCCGAAGTAGACACGCACCAGCGCGATCAGGGTGAAGAGCCCGAGGGCGACCAGCTCCATGCCGAGAAGGAAGTACTGGGTCTTGGCGGAGACCTCGATGCCGATGTAGCAGATCCAGGTCACGATCACGATGAAGACGACGCCGAGCGTGGTGACCCAGAACGTGTCGGCCGCCAGGCCGTCGGCACCGAAGAGCAGGAACGTGTAGATGCCGGCGATCTGGGCGAGTGCCGCCATCACGATGACGTCGGCCACGATGATGGCCCACCCACCGAACCAGCCGGCGGTGGGCCCCATCGCCCGGGTGACCCACGAGAACGTGGTGCCGCAGTCGGGGTCGGCCCGGTTCAGGTAGTAGTACGACGCCGCAGTGAAGGCCATGGGGACGAACGCCACCCACATGATGGCGGCCGACTGGAAGCCCACCGCGGTGATGACAAATCCGAGCGTGGCGGCCAGGCTGTAGCCGGGAGCGGTCGACGCGACGCCGATCACCACCGTGGAGAGCAAGCCGAGGGCTCCGCCCTTCAGTCCCTTCTCGCCGGCGCCCGAGCCGCCCTTCGGCTCCGCCAGCTTCGGATCCCCCATGCCTCGCCCTCCCGGCCCTTGCGTGAGCCGCCATGTTGATCGCGATTCACACGCGGCGCAAACGATCGGATCGCCGAATCCCCTCTCGGCGAGTGAATCGGTGACTACCCGCCCGACCTGGCGAGCATCTCCCGCAGCATCTCGGCGAAGCCCCCACCCTCCAGGTACACGGTGCGCTCGACCCGGCGAGCGAACCGCCAGTGGTCGCCGACCCGCAGGTACTCGTCGTCGTAGAAGCCACCCACGTCGAATATCTCCGACTCGCCCTTCCACTCGACCCCGTTGCGGTTGAACAGGTGGACCCGACCCGTGGCCCGGTCGTCGGCGGTGAAGCGGATCTCGTGGGTGAGGATCGAGTGCATGGTCCACGTGAAGATGGCCATGGCGTCGGGCATCCACGCCCCGACCTCGGCCGGCGTGCCCACGATGCCACCCGACGAGGCGTAGTCGATGCGGGCGTCGGGGGTGAACAGCGCCTCCCAGCGGCCCCAGTCGGCGTCGTCCACGGCGTGGGCGTAGGCGATGGCCAGACCCTGGATGGCCAGTGTGTCGGCCACCCGCGCCGCGTCCGGCACCCGACCATCGCCCGAGGCCGGATTCGTCGTGTCGTCCATGATCAGTAGCCGCCCTTCGCGGTCGTGTCGAACAGTCGTCGGGGATTGGCCACCAGCATCTGGTCGATCTGGTCGTCGGTCACGCCCCGCGCGCGGAGCGCCGGCAGCACGTCGTCGGAGATGTGGGTGTAGTGCCAGTTGGGCAGCACCACCTCTTTGATGCCCTGGTCGAACCAGTCCATGAAGCAGGCCGCGTCGTGGGCCAGCACCATGCGATCGGCGTACCCCTGCTCGCACAGGTCGACCACCACCTGCACCCGTTGCTCGAACGAGGCGTAGGCGTCGATGCCGAAGCGGTCCATGCCGATCAACGAGCCCTTGTCCATGAGCTCGCGGAGGTAGTCGAGGTCGTCCGAGTCGCCGCTGTGGCCGATGACGACCCGGCTGAGGTCCACACCCTCCTCGGCGAACACGCGCTGCTGGTCGCGTCCCCGGTAGGTGGCGACATCGGTGTGGGTGGTGATGGGGACCCCGGTCTCGCGGTGGGCGCGCGCGCAGGCGCGCAGCACCCGCTCGACCCCCGGGGTGACGCCACCCTCGTCGGTGGCGCACTTGAGGATGGCCGCCTTCACGCCGGTGCCCGCGATCCCCTCGGTGATGTCGTTCACGAACAGGTCGACCATGGGCTCCGGGCCCTCGATCATCGCCCCGGGCCCGGGGCGCAGCCGGAAGAAGAACGGCAGGTCGTTGTAGGTGTACAGGCCCGTTGCCGCCACGATGTTCAGCTCGGTCTGCTCCGCGATCCGCTGTACCCGCGGGATGTACCGCCCGAGGCCGATCACCGTCGGGTCGACGATCGAGTCGATGCCCCGGGCCTTGAGCTCGTTCAGCTTCGCCACCGCGTCGGTGACCCGCTCCTCCTCGTCCCAGAACTCGGGGTGGTTCTGGAGTATCTCGGGACTCAGGACGAACACGTGCTCGTGCATCAGGGTGGGCCCCAGCGCGGCCGTGGAGATGGGCCCACTGATCGTCTGGACGGTGCTCATGTGACGTTCCTCTCGGTGCCCTGGTCGCGGGGTAGGCCGAGCAGGCGCTCGGCGATGACGTTGCGCTGGACCTCGCTGGTGCCGCCGGCGATGGTGAGGCAGCGGTTGCCGAGGAAGCCGGCGATCCAGATGGCGGCGTCGCCCTCGGCGGCGGCACCCTCGGGGCCGAGCAGGGCCAGGCCCGCCTCCTGCACCCGTTGCTCGTGCTCGACGCCGAGCAGCTTGCGCACGCTGGACTCGGGACCCGGCTCGGCGCCGGCCAGGGCCCGCAGGGTGGTGCGCAGGCCCAGGACGGCCAAGCTCTGGCCCTCGGCCAGCAGGCCGCCCACCTCGTCGAGGGCGACCGGGTCGATGCCGTCGGCGGCGGCCCGACCGGCGGCGCCGGCACCCTCGGCGCCCTCGGCTCCCTCGACGCCCTCGGCTCCCTCGATGCCCCCCGACCGGGCGTCGCTCTGCAGGAGCAGGCGCAGCACGTTCTCGACCCCAGGCCCGAACGTCGATCCGCTGCCCATCGACACCCGCTCGTTCTCGAGGGTCGTGCGGGCGGCGCGCCAACCGTCGTCGACCGCACCGACCACCGCATCGTCGGGCACGAACACGTCGTCGAGGAAGACCTCGTTGAACATCTCGTGGCCCGTGAGCTCGCGGAGGGGCCGGATCTCGAGGCCGCCGGTGGTCATGTCCACGATGAAGCAGGTGATCCCGTCGTGCTTCGGCTTCTCGGGGTCGGTGCGAGCCAGGCAGATGGCGAAGGCGGCCTGGTGGGCCAGCGTGGTCCACACCTTCTGGCCCGACAGCAGCCACCCGCCGTCGGTGCGCACCGCCCGGGTGGTGAGCGAGGCCAGATCGGAGCCGGCGCCGGGCTCGCTGAACATCTGGCACCACGAGATCTCGCCGCGCAGCGTGTCGGGGATCCAGCGCTCCTGCTGCTCGGGCGTGCCGTGGGCGATCAGCGTGGGCAGCACCCACGCTCCCACCTGCAGATGGGGACGGCGGAGCTTGGCCCCGGCGAACTCCTCGTCGATGACCAATTGCTCGACCGGCCCGGCGCCCCGGCCCCACGGCGGCGGCCAGTACGGCACCAGGTAGCCCGCGTCGGCCATGCGGGGCGTCCACTCCGAACGATCCGCCGCCTTGGTGGCGCGCACGAAGCGGCGGACCTCGTCGCGGATGGCGTCGTGACCGGCGGGAAGGTCGACGGCCAGCGTCCGCCGCACGCCTCGTGCGGCCAGGTCGGCCACCCGGCGGCGCCACGGGCTCGGACCCCCGATGAGCGCACGGACGCCCATCGCCCGTTTGAGGTAGAGGTGGGCGTCGTGCTCCCAGGTGAAGCCGATCCCACCGAGGACCTGGATGCAGTCCTTGGCCGCGCTCGCGCCGGCCTCGGGCACCAGGGCACCGGCCACCGCCGCGGCCAGCGCCGCCTCGGTGCCTTCGTCGGCCTCCCGTGCGGCGTCCCACGCGGCGGCGCGGGCCTGCTCGAGCGAGAGCAGCAGATCGGCGCAGCGGTGCTTCACCGCCTGGAACTGGCCGATGGGCCGGCCGAACTGCTCGCGGACCTTGGCGTAGTCGGCCGCGGTGTCGAGGCACCACGCCGCCAGCCCCACCGACTCGGCCGCCAGCAGCGTGACCGCCAGGTCGAGCACGTGTCTGCGGGTCAGGCCCACGAGGCCGGCATCGAGCGACAGCGCCACGCCGGCCGCGTCGATCCGGGCCACGCGGCGGGTGGGGTCGAGGCTCGGGAGCAGGGCCACGTCGAGGTCGGCCCGCTCGAGGAGGTACCACACCTCCGTGCCGTCGAGCACCACTGGTGCGATCACCACGTCGGCGAAGCCGCCTCCGAGGACCGGACGCAGGGTGCCGCGGGCGTGGGGGTGCGCGGTGGCGACCGCCGAGGCACCGTCGGCACCGCCGCCGGCCGCGCCCGAGTCGGCAGCGCGGGTGGTCGATCCCGCGGTGAGCGCTCCCGCCGAGAACGCCACGGCTCCCCGGAGCGTGCCGTCCGCGAGCCCGGGCAGCCAGCGGGCCTGCTGGCCGGCGGTGCCGTGACGCTGGAGCAGCGCGCTGGCCAGGACGGTGGGCAGGAACGGGCCCGGGGCGCACCCCCGACCCAGCTCCTCGAGCACGACGGCCAGTTCGGCGATGCCGTAGCCCTCCCCGCCATAGGCCTCGTCCAGGTGCAGTCCCAACCAGCCGAGCCCGGCGAGGTCGTCCCAGAAGCCGGGCAGCGGCTCGTCGTCACGATCCAGCAGCCCTCGCGGCACCGCCGGCGGGCAGTGCGCGGCCACCCAACGGGACGCGGCGGCGTGCAGCGCGAGATGCTCGTCGGAGACGCCGAGGGGCACGGCTCCGCTCCGTCAGCCGTCGCCCAGGCGTAGGGCCTGGGTGGGGCAGCCCTCGACGGCGAGGCGGACCTTCTCGTCGTCGTCGGCCGCGGGGTCGAGCACCACGGCCTTCATCTCGTCGTCGAGGTCGAACGTGTGGGGCGCGTAGAACCCGCAGTTGCCCGAGCCCATGCAGCGATCGCGGTCGATCTGGATCGCACGTCCCCCCGAACCCGACATCGGCGCCATCCTAGGCGTGGCCTCCGGACCGCTGACCACGGCTGGACGTGGTCAGCCGTCCTGCAGATGGAAGCGGTCGGCGAGGCGGTAGAAGGCGAGTGGGGTGTCCCAGAGGATCCGGGTGGTGGCGCCCGGCGTCACCCCCTGCTCGCCGAGGTGGCCGACGAACGTGGTGGCCGCGTCCGGGAACAGGGCGTCGGGATGGGGGAAGTCGCTGGCCCAGAGGACGTGGTCGGCACCGACGGTGGCCACCGCGTGACCCACCAGGGCGTCGTCGGCCTCGCTGGCGATGGCGCACTGGTCGGCGAAGGCCTGGCTCGGCCGGCGGGTGATCCCGGCGGTCGCTCCCCCTCGGGCCCACTCCCAGTGCTCGTCGAGGCGGTGCAGCCAGTAGGGCAGCCAGCCCGTGCCCGACTCGAGGAAGGCGACCCGCAGCGCCGGGTGGCGCTCCAGGGTGCCCTCCAGCAGCATCCCCGCCATCGTCGCCATCTGCTCCAGCGGGTGCGAGCAGGCGTGCTGGGCCACGAACGAGTCGTACCGGTCGGCGCCGATGGTGGGGCCCCGCAGGCCGAGTCCCTCGTGCACCGCGAGCACCACGCCCCGCTCGGCGAGCGTCGCGAACACCGGGTCGTGCTCGGGTGACGACACCGGGCGCCCGTACACGTGGTTGGGCCGCACCAGCGCGGCGACGAGGCCGAGGTCGGCCGCGTGCTCGGCCTCCGCCACGGCGAGGCGCACGTCGGCCAGGGGCAGCAGGCCGACGCCGGCCAGACGGTCCGGTTCGTGCCCGCACCAGCCCGCGACCCACTCGTTGTACGCGCGGCAGGCGTCGGCCGACTCCTGTGCCGTCAGCTCCGGTTGGAACGGCACGAACAACCCGATCGAGGGGTACACCACGGCGGCGTCGATGCCCTGTGCGTCCATGGCCCGCAGGTAGCTGGGTGGGTCGAACCCGTGCTCGAGCTGGTCGGCCACCTTGGCGAAGTCGCCGCACGGCACCATCGGCGTGCCCGCCGGGAGGTCCATGGGCGTGCCGGCCGCACACCACCGGTCGAACAGGCCGCCGGGCTCGACGACATGGGCGTCGGCGTCGAGGATGCGCCGACCGTCGATCACATGCGCCTCGCGGCCAGGCCGCCGTCGAGCGGGATGACCGCACCGCTGAGGTAGGTCGAGGCGGGCCCGACGAGGAAGGACACCGCGTCGCACACCTCGGCGGCGGTGCCGAGCCGCTGCATCGGCATGTTGGCGGCGACGCCGGCCCGGACGGCCTCCGGATCGGGCGCGAGGTCGGTGAGCCGGACGAACAGGCCGGTGTCGGTGGCCGAGGGCGCCAGCACGTTGACACGGATGGCGTCGGGCGCGTGCTCGATCGCGACCTGCTTGCACAGGTTCACGAGGGCGCCCTTGCTGGCGCAGTACGCGGCGTACTGCGGTGCCACCGTGAGGCCGAGCGTGGAGCCGAGGGCCACCACCGAGCCGCCGCCGGCGGCCCGCAGGTGGGGCACCGCAGCCTGCAGGCACAGGAAGGGGCCCTTCAGGTTGACGTCGATCACCCGTCGCCAGTCGTCGTCGGACGTGTCCTCGAGCGGGGCTCGGACCTCGACCGCGGCGGACAGCACGACGGCGGTCACCGCACCGATGCCCGCAGCCCGGTCGAAGAGCGCCCGCACGTCGGCCGACTCGGTCACGTCGGCGATGACCGCGGCGGCCCCGATGGGCTCGGCAACCTCGGCGGCGGCGTCGCCGTCGATGTCGGCGACGACGATCTCGAACCCGTCCTCGCGCAATCGGCGCGCCACGGCGGCGCCCAGCCCCGACCCGCCCCCCGTCACCACCGCGACGCTCATCGCAGCGCCGCCAGTCCGCCGTCGCAGGGCACGACCGCGCCCGACAGGTAGGCCGAGGCATCGGTGGCCAGGAAGAGCGCGATCGACGCCACGTCGTCGGCGGTGCCGAGCCGCTTGGCCGGGATGTGGCGGAGCAGCCCCTGCTGGAAGGCGTCGCCGTCGTCCATCTCCTCACGCACCTTGCGGAAGCGGGGCGTGTCGATCGACCCCGGGGCGATCACGTTGGCCCGTACCTCGGGGCCGTGCTCGACCGCGATCTGGCGGGTGAGGGCGACGAGACCCGCCTTGGCCGCCCCGTAGGCGCAATACCCCTCCGAGCCGATCAGGCCCAGCACCGACGCGGTGTTGATGATGCGCCCACCGCCGTCGGCCCGCAGATGGGGCATGGCGGCGCGGCAGGCCCAGAAGATGGCATCGAGGTTGGTGGCGATGGTGCGGTCCCACTCGTCCTCGGTGCAGTCCAGCAGGGTGCCCGACATCTGGACCGCGGCGTTGTTGTAGAGCACGTCGAGACGATTGAAGCGCTCGATGGTTCCCGCGACCATCCGGTCGGCCTCCCCCCGCACCGACACGTCGGCCACCATGGCCAGCGCGCTGGATCCTTCCTCCTCGACCAGAGTGGCGGTGTGGGCGGCACCGGCGCCGTCGAGGTCGGCGATGGCCACCGCGGCGCCGTGGCGGGCGAACAGCACCGCGGCGGCGCGACCCTGGCCCGAGGCGGCGCCGGTGATCAGCGCCACTTGGCCGGCGAGTGCGCGGTCGCCGCTCACCGGGCCTCACCCTCGGCCCTGCACCCGGCGTTCTGGCCGCGGCCCTGTGCCGTCACCAACACAGCCGCGCGGCCAGAACCAGCGCTCACCGAGCCACCCTCGGCGTTGCCCCCGGCGTTCTGGCCGCGGCCCTGTGCCGTCACGAACACACCCGCGCGGCCGGAACCGGCGAGGCGGTCGCACGCTTCGAGTCGGGGGTGACGGTCAGCCACGGTCGCCGCCCGACGGTCCGGTGCGCTCGAGGAACCGTTGGTAGCGCGTCGCCATGGCGCCTGCCCACACGGGATCCGGCTCGACCCGGCGGCCGGTGCGGGCCCAGCGCGACGAGGTGGCCGACGACGCCTCGAGGCCGGCGGTGACCCGGGCCAGGAAGGCCGATCCGAGTGCGCCGCCCTCGGGCACCGCCACGACGTCGACGGGCAGCTCGGTGGCGTCGGCCAGGCACTGCACCCATTCGGCCGAGTGGGTGCCGCCGCCGGTGGCCACGATCCTGGACGCGGCGAGGCCCGACAGGTCGAGGTGATGGCGCACCACGAATCCGGCGGCTTCGTAGGCGGCGCGGCGGACCGCGGCGGGCCCGTGGGTGAGGTCGAGATCGAACAGCTGCGCCCGGCGGTCCGGATCGTGCAGCGGCGTGCGCTCGCCCCGGATGTAGGGAAGCCACACCGGGACCCGATGGGGGTCGAGATCGTCCCGGGCCCGACCGAGCAGGCCGCCGGCCCAGTTCAGGAACAACCCGCCGGCGTTGCTCGGCCCCCCGATGAGGACCTTGCCCGGCGTGGTGTGCGGGATGGTCCAGAGGCCCGGTCGCTCCACCCACTCGCTCGTGACCGCCCAGGTGATGAGGGTCGTGCCCAGGATCACCAGCACGTCGCCGTCGTGGTCGGCGCCGGCCACCAGTTGCTCGCCGAACGCGTCGATGGTGCCGCCGCCGAGCAACGGGCCGTCGGTCCCGCCCACGCGGCCCGCCGCCTCGCTGCCGGGCACCACACGGGGGAGCTGGTCGACGCTGACGCCGGCCTCCGCGGCCACGGCCGGATCCCACTCGACGCCGGTGAACAGGGGCATCGCGGTCATGGCGGTGACGCTGTCGATGGCCCCCTCTCCCGACAGCGCGTGGTTGGCCACTCCCTGCGCCGGCCAGAAGCCGGCAGCGTCCGGTGCCTGCGCCGCGCACCAGCGCAGGAAGGCCACCAGCTCACCGCTGTCGGCTGGGCTGGCAGCGCCGACGGTGTGACCGCGCACGTCGCCGTAGAGCAGGCCCGGCGTCAGGCCTCGGCCCTTGGCGTCGACCGCGCCCAGCGAGGGCACCATCGCGGCGACGTTCACCGCCTTCACGTCGAGGTCACGGCTGACCTGGCGGTACGCACGACGGACCCCCCGGCGCCAGGCCTGGTCGATGTCGTGCTCGAACCGGTCGGGCTCGGGGCTGTGCACGGCGTGGCGCACCCGGGAGCGAGCCACCACGCTGCCATCGCCGTCCGCGGCGACGGCCTTCACCGACGTGGTGCCGATGTCGATGCCGACGGTCACCTCGGTCATGGGCGCACCGTACGCGTTCTCGAAGCACCGGGCGGGGCAACGCCGGGACGACGGCCGCCGATGCCCGGCACTCCCCCTCCCAGGCCCGTGGCGCTCATGATGGGGTCGCGCCCGATCGACCCCGTGGGAGGAAGAGGGGTCGGCCTCCGACCCCGACCACCTTCGACGAGCGGAGCGCCGGCCCGACTCTGTTCGCTGCTACTTGACCGCCACCGGGTTCACCGGCGAGCCCACCGCCCGCACGAAGGGCAGCGGCGACGCCTCCAGCAGGAAGTCGTACTGGCCGTCGTCGGCGCAGTCGGCGGCCAGCTCGTCGAGCACCCAGTTCTGGCCCTGGGTCATGCCCATCTCCACCAGGTGGAGCAGGTGGACCGGCAGGGTCATGCCGCCCTCGAAGGGGTAGACCTCGAAGATCAGGCTGTCCGTGGCAACCGCGGCCACGTCGTGGGCGTGGAACCAGCGCGCGGTCTCGAGGGTGAGGCCGGCGCCGCCCAGGGTGTACGCCCACTTGTCGGGCAGCAGGCCGGCCTGCCCGGTGCGCACCAGGACCACATCGCCGGGCTCGACCGTCACGCCGGCCAGCTCCCGTGCCCCGTCGAGGTCGGCGGCCGTGATCGGGTAGCCCGCCTCGAGCACATCGAGCCCCTTCACCCGGGCCACGTCGAGCAGCACCCCCCGGCTGGTGAGGCTGTCGATCCGGTGGATGCCGCACCGGCCGGCCCCGGCCTCGTCGATCGAGTCGGCCGGGTACCCGTTGTAGAGGTGGCCCCCGTAGCTGACGTGGCCGAGGCCGTCCCAGTGGGTGGCGGCCTGCATCGAGAGGTCGACCGCGTCGTCGCTGGTGAACGCGTCGGCGTCCGCCTCGTCCAGCGCACCGTTGACCATGGTCATGCGGTGCACCGGGTTGTTGCGCCCGGGGATGGCCCCCACCTGGATGCCGTCGACCTCGTCGAGGGGCATGGCCAGCGAGAACGCCCGACCCGAGCGCACCGACGCCGCGGCGCGGCGGCGCACTTCCGGGGTGATCAGGTTGATGGTGCCGATCTCGTCGTCGTCACCCCACCGGCCCCAGTTGCGGACCTGCGGGGCCAGCTCCAGGAACTCGGGGGTGAGGGTCATCGGAGGCGGCCGCCGCTCCGGCTAGGCGTTCGGCTTCTCGCCGCTGGCCGCCGCGGCCCGGCGCTCCTCGATCTGGGCGATGAGGGGCATGGGCTCGACGCCGACCTCGTCGAAGCGGGCCTCGATCTCCTCGGGTGTCCACCGCCCGTCCTTGCGCATCTCGCGCACCTCGTGGGGCTGGTCCCACACCGCGATGGTGCCCCCGTTGGCGGTGTAGACCTGCCCGGTCACCTCTTGTGCCTTGTCGGACAGCAGGTAGACGACCATCGGGGCCACGTCCTCGGGGCCACCCATGTCGAGCTCCATCGGCACGTTCTCGGACATGCGGGTGCGGGCCACGGGGGCGATGGCGTTGGCGGTGACGTTGTAGCGGTGCATGCCGGCGGCGACGCTGCGCACCAGCGAGATGATGGCGCCCTTGGCCGAGGCGTAGTTGGCCTGGGCGATGCTGCCGGTGAAGGCACCGGACGTGAACGCGATCATGCGACCCGAGGCCTGCGCCTTGAAGTGCGGGGCGGCGGCCCGGAACACGGTGAACGTGCCCTTGAGGTGGGTCTCGAGGACCGCGTCCCACTCGTCCTCGGACATGTTGAAGAACATGCGCTCGCGGAGGTTCCCGGCCACGCAGACCACGCCGTCGATCCTGCCGAACGAGTCGATGGCGGCCTGCACGATGCGGGCGCCGCCCTCCATGGTGGTCACCGTGTCGGCCACCGCGACGGCCTCGCCGCCGGCGGCGACGATCTCGGCCACGACCGCGTCGGCCACCTCACTGCTCGGGTCCTCGCCGGCCATGCTCACGCCGTAGTCGGCCACGACCACCTTCGCCCCCTCGGCGGCCGCCAGCAGCGCCACCGCGCGTCCGATGCCGCGGCCGGCGCCGGTGATGGCGATGGACTTTCCTGCGAGGTACCCACTCATGTGTCGTGCTCCTTAGGAGGATCCTTGTCGACTGCCCGGTCGGCCGAGCAGCACCGCGTTGTCCAGGGGGTGAGCGCTCGGCGTTCGGCCGAGCGAGAGAACGAGCACCCTCCTAGAACGTGTTCTCAAACCGGCCGACATGTTAGGGGCAGCGGGCAAACAGCCAGAAACGCGGGTAGAGAGGTACGGGATCCTCACCGCAACCCAGGAAGGCAATGCCGATGCCTCAGTACACGCTCCCCGACCTGCCCTACGACTACAGCGCCCTCGAGCCGCACTACTCGGCCGAGGTGCTCGAGTTGCACCACGACAAGCACCACGCCGCCTACGTGAAAGGTGCCAACGACACGCTCCAGAAGCTGGCCGACGCCCGAGGGTCGGACAACTTCGAGTCGATCGTCGGCCTGCAGAAGACCCTGGCGTTCAACCTCTCGGGCCACATCCTGCACTCGGTGTTCTGGACCAACCTCAGCCCCGATGGCGGCGACAAGCCCGAGGGGGCGTTGGCCGACGCCATCATCGAGAGCTTCGGCTCGTTCGACGGCTTCAAGGGCCAGCTCACCGCGGCGACCACCACCGTGCAGGGCTCCGGATGGGGCGTGCTCGCCTTCGACCCGATGGGCGCCCGCCTGTTCGTCGAGCAGGTCTACGACCACCAGGGCAACATCGGCCAGAGCGCGGCACCGCTGCTCGTGTTCGACGCCTGGGAGCACGCCTTCTACCTGCAGTACAAGAACGTCAAGGCCGACTACGTCGACGCCCTGTGGAACATCGTCGACTGGGACAACGTGGCCGACCGCTTCACCCGCGCCCAGAAGCTCGACATCGCCAGCTGAGCTCGGAGATCTCGGGGGTCGACCACCTCCGAGGTGGTCGACCACCAAGGAATCCGCAGTTCGGCGGCGACTGGGGCACGATGTCGGGGTGACTGATGCGAGCACCGACACGCCGCCCGCCGACGACCTCCTGCACCGGGTCGAGAACGGGGTGGCGTGGATCACCCTCAATCGCCCCGACGCGGCCAACGCCATCACGCCCAGCCAGCGCAACCGCCTGATCGACCTGCTGGCCGAGGACAGCGCGTCGCTGCACGTGCGGGCCGTGGTGCTCACCGCGTCCGGGACGAAGGGGTTCTGCACGGGCGCCGACCTCCGCGCCGCCCAGCCCGGTCCCACCGACCCGCCACCGGAGGGTGCCCCTGAGCGAGCCGTCGGCGACGTCGCCCGCATGATCGCCACCGGCGCCCAACGGCTGATCGCCGCCATCATGGACTGCGAGAAGCCGGTGATCGCCGCGGTGAACGGCACCGCCGCGGGCATCGGTGCCCACATGGCCCTGGCCGCCGACCTCGTGATCGCCGCCGAGGGCGTCCGCTTCATCGAGGTGTTCGTCCGCCGGGGCATCGCCCCCGACGGCGGCGGCGCCTACCTCCTGCCCCGCATCGTCGGGATGCACAAGGCCAAGGAGCTGATCTTCTTCGGCGACGACATGGCCGCGGCCGACGCCGAGCGCCTGGGCATCGTCAACAAGGTCGTCCCCGCCGGCGAGCTGGAGGCGGCCGCCCGCGAGTGGGCCGAGCGCCTGGCGGTCGGGCCCACCAAGGCCATCGGGCTGTCCAAGTGGCTGCTCAACCGCTCGCTCGACGTCGACCGCACCACCCACTTCGGCGACGAGGCGCTGGTGCAGGAGCTGGTGATGCACACCCACGACGCCAACGAGGGCGTGAACAGCTTCAAGGAGCGCCGCCCCACGGAATTCAGGGGCTGGTGACCTTGCTCATGGCTCTTCGGCTGACGCCTCATCGCGATCGTCATGGCCTCCTCGTCCCTCGTCGGCCGTGCCGGCGCGCAGACCCTCGACGCGCAAGTAGTAGCTGACATGAGGCTCGAAGCGATCGAGCTGCGGATCGTGGCGCTGCCCTTGGTGACGCCGTTCCGCACCTCGTTCGGCACCGAGGTGGTCAAGGAGGCGATCGTCCTGCGGGCGGTCACCGACGTGGGCGAGGGCTGGGGCGAGTGCGTCGCCATGACCGACCCCTTCTACTCGAGCGAGTTCATCGCCGGTGCGGTGGAGGTGCTTCGACGCTGGCTGGCGCCGGCGCTGTTCGCCGCCCCTGAGCTCGCCGCCGACCGGGTGCGGCCCCTCACCGAGTTCGTGAAAGAGCACCGCATGGCCAAGGCGGCCCTGGAGATGGCCGTGCTCGACGCCGAGCTGCGCGCCGCCGGGCAGTCCCTCGGGAGCCGCCTCGGCGCCACCGCCGACTGGGTGCCGTCGGGGGTGTCGGTGGGCATCCACCCGTCGATCCCCGAGCTCGTCGACGCCGTCGACGGGTACCTCGCGGAGGGCTACCGCCGCATCAAGCTGAAGATCGAGCCGGGCTTCGACATCGAGCCGGTCCGGGCGGTCCGCGAGCGCATCGGCCCCGACGTGCCCCTGCAGGTGGACGCCAACACCGCCTACACGGTGGACGACGCCGACCACCTGGCCGCCCTCGACGAGTTCGACCTGTTGCTCATCGAGCAACCGCTGGCCGAGGACGACATCGCCGGCCACGTCGAGCTGGCGAAGCGGGTGCGAACCCCCCTCTGCCTGGACGAGAGCATCCTGTCGGCGGCCGGCGCGGTCGACGCCATCGACCGGGGCGCGTGCTCGGTGGTCAACATCAAGGCCGGGAGGGTGGGTGGCTACCTCGAAGCCGTCCACGTCCACGACGCCTGCCGCGAGCGGGGGGTACCGGTCTGGTGCGGCGGCATGGTCGAGACGGGGCTCGGCCGAGCGGCCAACGTGGCCCTCGCGGCGCTGCCCGGCTTCACGCTGCCGGGCGACACCTCGGGCTCCGACCGCTTCTTCACCACCGACCTCACCGAGCCCCTGGTCCTGCGCGACGGCGGCCTCGACGTGCCCACGGTGCCCGGGATCGGCGCCGAGCCACTGCCCGAGCGCCTCGAGCAGTTCACCGTCCAGACCGAGTGGCTCCGCCCGTCGTGACGACGTTTGCCGGCCGGCGGCCGACTTCCCCCGAACTGGCACCGGATTTTGGTGCCCTGGCACCGAGATCCGGTGCCAGATGGGGTGGCCTGCGGCCATCACGTCCCATTCCGGCGGATGCGAGCACCATCGAGCCGTGAGCAAGCCCACGGCGGTCGAGGTGCGGGCGCTGACGACGCCGGACGAGTGCCACCACTGCTCCGAGCTCTACGCCGAGGTGTGGGGGCTGCCCGCCGCCGAGAGCCCGATGGCCGGCGAGGTGCTCATCGCCCTGGCCCACTCCGGCAACTACGTGGTGGGGGCCCACACGCCATCGGGCGCGCTCGTCGGCGGCGCCGCCGCCTGGTTCGGGGTGGACGAGGACGACGGCACCCGCTTCCTGCACTCCCACGTCGCCGCGGTCGCTCCGGCCACGCAGGGCCTCGGGGTGGGTCGCACCTTGAAGGAGCACCAACGGCAGTGGTGCCGGGACCGGGGGGTGGCGGAGATCCGCTGGACCTTCGACCCCCTGGTGCGGCGCAATGCCTGGTTCAACCTCACCCGCCTCGGTGCCGTCGGCGTCCGCTACGTGGAGGACTACTACGGCGGCCTCGAGGACGGCATCAACGCCGGCGGCGCCACCGATCGGATGGTGGTGCACTGGGCGGTCGATGCCGCGGCCGAGCCGGTCGAGGCCCCCAGCGGGGCCTACCCCGTTCTGGACGTCGGCCGCGGCGACGTGCCGGTCGTGCTCGACACCGATCCGCCCGACACCGACCTGGCCGTGTGGCTGCCCGAGGACATCGTCGCGATGCGGGTCGCCGACCCGGACCTGGCCGGCCGGTGGCGGGCCGCGCAACGCGCGGTGCTCGGTCCCGCGTTCTCTCTCGGCTACCGGGCGACCGCGGTGACGCCCGAGGGCTGGCTCGTCCTCTCCCGCTGACACGGCGACGGTCACCGCACTGAGGGCGCGCCGATGGTGCCTCCGCCCGCCCCGAGCCAGGTCCGTGCGTCCGTGCGTCCGTGCGTCCGTGCGTCCGTTCGTGCTCGGCGACGACGCTCGGGCTCCGGCCGCCACTGCGTCGAGAACGGACCGGGGGGCGGCCCGCGGTATAGCGTGCGAACCGAGCTACTGGGGGGCACGAGATGCGACTACGGCGGGCGATCGTCGGAACAGCCGTGGTGCTGCTGGCAGCGGTCGGGGTGGCCCCGCCCGCGGGAGCCGACAGGGCCGACACGTTCGGCAACCCGGCCGCCCCGCCGCCGGGCCTCTCGTCGCCGGACCGCGACGCCTTCTTGGCCGGCGCCGGCGGCGACGACACCCGCTCCACCGAGGCCACCCGCACCATCACGGTGACGCCGGATGCCGACCTGGTGGACGGCCAGGCGGTCACGGTGCAGGGGACGGGCTTCGGCGACGACGCTGTCACCGGCATCCTCCAGTGCGCCAAAGGGTTGGGCGTCGACGGCTGCGACGACTCGTCGCTGGTGATCTTCAACCCTCCGGGCAACACCTTCTCCCGCCAGTTCCGGGTGGATGCCATCCTCCACACCGCAGCCGGCGACATCGATTGCCGCACCCATGCGGCGGGCTGTCGGCTCATCGCCAACGATCACTACTCCCTGAGCGGTGCAGCCAGGGCCGACCTGGGTTTCGACCCCGACGGCCCGCTCGAGCCACCCCCCACCGTGACGGTCGACCCGGCGACCGATCTGGTCGACGGCCAGGTGGTGAACGTGACCGGCGGCAACCTACGACCCGACGAGTTCCTGACGCTCGCCCAGTGCCCCGCAGGCGCCACCGATCTCTACGAGCGGTGCCAGAACTTCTTCGGCCTCGAGGCGGACGCCGGCGGCAACTTCGAGCAGGACTATCAGGTCGAGGCGTTGCTCGAGACCTACTACTACGCCGAGGGCTCGCCCGAGGGCACCCCGCGGCCCGAGCCCGTCGACTGCAGGGTCGAGGCCTGCGAGCTCGTGGCGGTGGCCAACGACGACATCGACCGAGTGGGCCGCGCCGCGCTGTCGTTCGATCCGGACGCGCCCTTGCGCCCTGACCTGGTCATCACCGTCACGCCGCATCAGGATCTGGTCGACGGCCAGGTGGTGGAGGTCGAGGCCGCCGGGCTCACGCCCGACGGCCCCGTCGACGTCGTGCAGTGCTCCCTGAGCAGCGACCTCGCGGGCAGCGGGTGCGAGCTCGACCGCGTGCACCACCTCACCGCCGACCCGGCTGGGGAGGTCGCCACCAACTACGCCGTCAACGAGGAGCTCGACACCCCGTCGGGCGCCGTCGACTGCACCGGATACAGCAACTGCATCCTCGTCGCGGTCGACCGGTCGGTCCCCATCGACTTCGGCCGCGGCTACGTGTTCGAGTCGCTCTCCTTCCGCGGCGATGAGGTCGTCCCCCCCGACCCCACGCCCCTCCCTCCCCGGTTCGCCGGTTGATCCCGGCGGCGCGCGAGCTCGCCGGCCGGCTCCTGGTCAGCGCGGCGGTCGGCACCATCGCGCTCGCGCTGCTCGGTCCGAACGCCGCCGCCGACGCGCCCCGTGGACTGGGCCGACCCGGACCGCCCCCGACGTTCCCGTCCTCCACGGGTACCGACGAGTTGCACCAGACCGGGGCCGAGGCATCGAGTGCAACGACCGTCACGGTGACCGTCGATCCGGCGGCCGAACTGCGCGACGGCCAGGTGGTGGCCGTCAGCGCCGCCGGGTTGGGCGGTGACGAGCAGGTCCTGGTCGCACAGTGCCTCACCGGCACCTCGGCGCCTGAGCACGACTGCGGCAACGTCTTCAGCACGTTCGTCGATGCCGACGGCAACCTGGCCATCGACTACCGGGTCGAGGCCGTGATCCATCCCTTCTCGTCGGACCCGATCGATTGCCGCGTTCAAGCCTGCGAGCTCTGGGTCGCGGCCGCCGGCGACATCGTCCGCCGGGGCACGGCGGCCCTCGAGTTCGATCCCGACGGGCCCCTTCGGCCCGAGATGGCACTCACCGTCACCCCCAGGGAACACCTGGTCGACGGCCAGGTCGTCGACGTCGGGATCAGCGGGTTCACGCCCGACGGCCCGGTCGACGTGGTCGAGTGCTCGCTGTCGAGCGACCTCTCGGGCAGCGGGTGCGCTGCGGACGCGGTCCAGAGCCTCACCACTGACTCGTTCGGCGCACTGGACACCACCTATGCCGTGGCGCTTCGGTTCGACTCGGCCGACGGTCCGGTCGACTGCCGCCGCGAGGACTGCATCCTGGTCGCGGTCGACCGGTCCGTGCCGATCGACTTCGGACGCGGGTACCTGTTCGAGCTCCTCGACTTCACCGATGCGGTCGCCCCACCCGACCCTCCCGACCCCGCCCCGCCGACGCTGATCGCGCCCCGATTCACCGGGTAGCGGAGCGGCCTACCGGTCGGGGTGGAGGATGAGGGCGCTCGTCGGGACGCCGGTGCCGGCGGTGGCCAGCACGTTCTCGACGTTCGGCACCTGGTTCACCGAGGTGCCGCGCACCTGGCGGACCGCCTCGGCGATGCCGTTCATCCCGTGGATGTAGGCCTCGCCCAGCTGGCCGCCGTTGGTGTTGATGGGCAGCCGGCCGTCGATCTCGAGGTGGCCGTCGCGCACGAAGTCCTTGGCCTCGCCGCGGGGGCAGAAACGGAACTCCTCGAGCGTCAACAACACCATCGGGCTGAAGGCGTCGTAGAGGATGGCCGTCTGGATGTCGTCGGGGCCGATGCCGGCGGTGGCGTAGCACTGCTCGGCCACGATGCCCATCTCGGGGATGCCCAGCTGGGGCCGGTAGTACGACGTCATCATCTCCTGCTCGCGGTCCGTGCCCTGCGCCGCCGCGGAGATGACCGCCGGCGGGTTGGGCAGGTCGCGGGCCCGCTCGGTGCTGGTGATGACGATGGCCTGGCCGCCGTCGCTCTCCTGGCAGCAGTCGAGCAGGTGCAGCGGCTCGACGATCCAGCGGCTGTTCTGATGGTCCTCCAGCGTGGCCGGCCGCTCGTAGAAGAAGGCCTTGGGGTTGTTGGCGGCGTAGGTGCGGCTGGCCACGGCCACCCGACCGAAGTCCTCGCTGGTGGCTCCGGTCTCGTGCATGTAGCGGCGGGCGAACATGGCCACCCACTGCGCCGGGGTGAGCAGCCCGTGGGGCGAGTACCACGAGTACATGGCGTTCTCGGCGTTGACCGCCGGCGGCCGGTCCTGCACCCCGGTGCCGAAGCGGTGGCCCGAGCGCTCGTTGAAGGCGCGGTAGGCCACCACCACGTCGGCGACGCCGGTGGCCACGGCCATGGCCGCCTGCTGGATGGTGGCCGCGGCGGCGCCGCCACCGTGGTGGATGCGGCTGTAGAACGTGAGCGGCCCCATCCCCAGGTGCTTGGCGATCTCGATCTCGGGGTTGGTCTCGGCGCTGAAGCACACCATGCCGTCCACGTCGGCCGGTGTGAGCCCGGCGTCGGCGATGGCGGCCTTCACGGCCTCGGTGGCCAGCGACATCTCGCTGCGGCCCGAGTCCTTCGAGAACTCGGTGGCGCCGATGCCGACGATGGCGGCCTTGTCCTTCAGGAGGTTCGACGCGGTCATGGGGTGCGGGTCCTCATGCGGTGTGGGTCCTCACGGGGGTGCGGGCGGGCGGGGTGATCGGGGTGGCAGTCACGGCGGCAGGTCACGGCAGGGTCAGGGTGACCTGGCCGGTCACGTGGTTGCCCTGGCTGTTGGCGCCGACCACGTCGACGGTCACCGTGCGCGTCTCGTCGTCGGTCGCGGAGACGGTGCCGGTCATCACCATGGTGTCGCCGGGGTAATTGGGCGCACCCAGGCGGATGCTCACCTTCCGGAGGATCGCGTCGGGGCCGGCCCAGTCGGTGATGAAGCGGCCGACGAAGCCGTTGGTCGACAGGATGTTCATGAAGATGTCGGGTGAGCCCCGCTCGACCGCGAGGCCAGGGTCGTGATGCACGTCCTGGTAGTCACGGGACGCGATTGCGGTGGCGACGATGAGCGACCGGGTGAGCGGCACATCCAACGGCGGCAGCTCGTCGCCCACGGCGACCTCCGCGTACCGGACGCTCGTGGCGGGGACCGTCATGGCGCGGTTGCCTCCTTGGCCGTGTGGGCGAGCTCGGCGCCGAGCGCCACCAGGGTCTGGCTGGCGCCGCCGAGGGTGTCGCCCACCTGCTTGCCCCAGAGGAAGGTGCGGTGCAGGGGGTAGTCGATGTCGGAGCCGATGCCGCCGTGCAGGTGCTGGGTGCTGTGCAGCACCCGGTGGCCGCCCTCGGTGGCCCACCACTTGGCGATGGCCACCTCCTCGGCGGCTGGTAACCCGACCGTCAGCCGCCACGCGGCGGACCACAGCGTGGCCCGCATGGCCTCGGTGTCGATGTAGGCGTCGGCGGCCCGCAGGGCGACGCCCTGGTTGGTGGACAGGGGACGGCCGAACTGCTCGCGCTGGCTCGTGTACTCGGCGGTGGCGCGCAGCGCGCCCTCGCACACGCCCACCTGCTGGGCGCACAGCCCCAGGCGGGCACGGTCGAGCAGCCAGGTCACGATCTCGGCACCCGCGGTCGGGGCGCCCAGCACGTCGGCGTCGGCGACGACGACCCCGTCGAGGGCCAGCTCGCCGTGCATCTGGCGGTTCGTGGCCTCCTCGGTCACCACCGACACGCCGTCGGCGCCGGGATCGACGAGGAACACGCCCACCGACCCGTCGCCCGTGCGGGCACTGACCAGGACGCGGGCGGCCAGGTGCACCACCGGCACCGCCGGCTTGGCGCCGGTGAGCCGCCACCCGCCCTCGCCGTCATCCGACGAGACGGGCTCGGCGACGACCGAGGGGAACAGCGGGTCGTTGGCGCCCGGCTCCTCGAAGGCGCCGGTCAGCACCGTGTCGCCGGCGATGACGCCGGGCAGCCACGTGGACCGCTGGGCCTCGGTGCCGAACTCGGCGATGGGCAGCGCGCCGAGCATGATCGTGGGCCACAGCGGGATCGGGGCCACCCGGCGGGCGGCCTCCTCGAGCACGAGCAGGGCCTCGATCAGGCCGAGGCCACTGCCCCCGACCGACTCGGGCAACGCGATGCCGAGCAGGTTGGCCTTGGCCAGCTCGGACCACAGGTCGCGATCGAAGCGCTCGCTGCCGCGCTCGACCTCGCGGACCCGCTCGTGGGTGGCCTGACCCTCGAAGATCTGAGCGGCCAGTTCCTGGACGGCCTGCTGCTCCTCACTGAACGAGAAGTCCATCAGGCACCTCCGCCGTTCTCGGTGTCGCCCGCGACCACGGGACGGAACTGGGGCAGGGAAAGGTCGGGGTCGTGATCGGCGAACTCGACCTCGACGGCCATGCCCACCTCGATGTCGTCCGGCTCGATGCCCACGATGTCGGCCACCAGGCGGGTGCCCTCCTCCAGCTCGATCAGGCCGATCGGCAGCGGGTAGTCGAACGCCGGCAGCTTCGGGTGGTGGTTGACGACGTAGCTGTAGACGGTTCCCTTGCCGCTGGCCTCGAGGGGTTCCCAGTCGAGCGACTGGCAGGCGTGGCACATCGGCCCCGGCGGGTGACGCAGGGTGCCGCAGGCCGAGCACCGCTGGATCAGCAGCTTGTGGGCCTTCGCGCCCTCGAACCAGAACAGGCTGTCGTGGGTGATGACCGGACGGGGGCGCTTCGGCCGCTCGGTGGGCTCGGCATCGCCCTCGCCGGACCGATCGACGGGCCGGAACTTGAGGATGCGGAACGTCATCGTGCCCACCAGCTCGCCCGCCTGGTCACGGTACTCCTGGCGGGTGGTGACGAAGTGGCCGACGCCCAGCCCGGTGGTCTTCTCGGGCGAGACCGACTCGATGAAGGCGGTGACGTTCAACTCGTCGCCGGGGCGCAGGTAGCGCTGGTACTCCTGATCGCAGTTCGTGGCCACCACCGAGGTGAACCCCTTCGAGTCGAGCAGGGACATCAGCTCGTCCTGGGCGGTGCCGCCCTCGGTGGGTCGAGGGGCGAACCCACGCATGATCCAGGCCTGCAACATGACCGGCGGGGCCACCACACCACCGTGCACCGAGGCGGCGCCGGCCTCGGGGTCGGTGTAGATGGGCAGCTCGTCGCCGATCGCCTCCACCCAGTGGCGGATCATCGGCTGGTTCACGGGGTCGGGCGCCGGCGTGGGCGGCCCCACCTGGCGGCCCTCGAAGGCCCTCAGCCGGTCCATGAGCTCGCTCGTGTCGCCCGATCCACTCATCGTCGCGACTTCCGGGCCATGCCCAGGCCCATCCAGGCCACGATCTCACGCTGCACTTCGTTGACCCCTCCTCCGAAGGTGTTGATCTGGTCGGCCCGGGCCGCCCGTTCGAGGCGGCCGCGGATGACCGCACCGGCCGAGCCCTCGCGGAGGTAGCCGGCCGCCCCCAGGATGCCGAGCAGCAGGTGGTACACGGCGATGTGCGTCTCGGTGCCGAACACCTTGGCCGCCGAAGCGTCGGCGGCGTTCAGGTCGCCGGCCGCCACCGCCGAGGCCAGCTTCCAGTTGAGCAGCTTCATGGCCTCCAGCCGGGCGCGGGCCTCGGCCAGGTCGCGTTGGACCCACGGCAGGTCGATCATCACCCGGTCGGTGCCGTCGGCCGTGGGCGTCGACGCGGACCACCGCACGACGTCCTCGAAGATCTGGTGCGCCTGTCCGCCACGAGCGGCGAGCCCGACCCGCTCGTGGTTGAGCTGGGTGGTGATCATCCGCCACCCCTCGTTCTCGGGCCCCACCCGGTTCGAGACGGGCACCCGGACGTCGTCGTAGTAGGTGGCGGTGGTGCGGTTGCCGCCCACCGTGACGATCGGCGTGTACTTGAAGCCGGGGGCGTCGGTGGGCACCAGGATCAACGAGATGCCGGCATGGGGCTTGGCCTCGGGGTCCGTCCGGCAGGCCAGCCACACCCAGTCGGCGTCGTCGGCGCCACTCGTGAACACCTTCGCCCCGTTGATCACGTACTCGTCGCCGTCGCGCACCGCTCGCGTGCGCAGCGCGGCGAGGTCGGTGCCGGCCTCGGGCTCGCTGTAGCCGATCGCGAAGATCACCTCGCCGGCGAGGATCTCGGGGAGGAACTTCTGCTTCTGCTCCTCCGAGCCGAACGACATGATCGTCGGGCCCACGGTGTTCAGCGTCACGAACGGGATCGGCGCGCCGGCCCGCTGCACCTCGTCGAAGAAGATGAACTGGTCCTGCTCGGGCCGGCCCTGGCCGCCGTACTCCTTCGGCCACCCGATGCCCAGCCACCCGTCCTGGCCCATCTTGCGAACGGTGTCACGCCATACGGTGCCGCCCTCACCGGGGCCGCCGAGTCCGGCGCGCACCTCGGGGGTGAGCAACTGGGCGAAGTAGGCGCGCAGCTCGTCGCGCAGCGCTTCTTGTTCAGGGGTGTACGTGAGGAACACGGTGTCTCCGGTGTCCGGTCGGTGCGGCGGGCATCAGGCTCTGGCGAGGTCGCGGAACGGAACGGTCTTGTCGAGGCGGGGTTCGGGAGGCAGGCCCAGCACCCGCTCGCCCAGGACGTTGCGCTGGATCTGGTCGGTCCCCCCGCCGATGCGGCTGGCCCACTGCATCAGGAAGTACTGCTGCCACACGCCATGCTCGGGGGCGTCCTCGTCGTAGAGCATGCCGGCAGCCTGCTCGAGGGCCAGCACCAGGTCGGCGGTGCGGGCCAGGTGCTGCGAGTACGCCAGCTTGAGCACCGAGCTCTCGGGACCCGGCGGGCGCCCCTGGCTCAGTGCCGTCTGCACCCGGTACCCGACGTAGCGCAGCACCGAGAACCGGGTGAAGGCCGCGGCCAACTCCTGGCGGAGCAACGGGTCGGCGTCGCCGCCGGTGGCCCTGGCCAGCCGGGCCAGGTGATCGAAGGCCACGCCGCCCCCGCCTCCGATGGCGGTGCGCTCGTTGGCCAGGGTGGTGAGGATGGGGCCCCAGCCGGCGTCGATGTCGCCGACCACGTTCTCGACCGGCACCCGCACATCGGTGAGGAACACCTCGTTGAAGTGGGCCGCGCCGTTGATCTGGTGCAGAGGACGGACGTCGATCCCGGGCGTGCGCATGTCCACCAGCAGGTAGGTGATGCCGCGGTGCTTGGGCTGGTCGGGGTCGGTGCGCACCAACAGGATGCCGAAGTCGCTGTACTGGGCGCCCGAGGTCCAGACCTTCTGGCCGTTCACCACGAACTCGTCGCCGTCGCGCACCGCCTTCGTGGACAGCCCGGCCAGGTCGGAGCCGGCGCCGGGCTCGCTGAACAGCTGGCACCAGATCTCCTCGCCCCGCAGCAGCGGGTCGAGGAAGCGCTCCTTCTGGGCGTCGGTGCCGTGGGCGATCAGGGTGGGGCCGACCATCCCGACGGCGACGGTGAAGGGGCCGACGGCCACGTCGTAGCGGGCCTGCTCCTGGGCGAAGATGGAGGACTCGATGGGTGAGGCGCCACGGCCGCCGTACTCCTTCGGCCAGGTGATGCCCGCCCAGCCGCCGTCGTACAGCCTGCGCTGCCAGTCGCGCGACCGGGCCACGTGGTCGGGTCGCTGACCGAGGTAGCCCCCCAGGCTCGACTCGTCGGTCCGCAAGGTGGCGTTCGCGTCGAGCCACGATCGGGCCTCGGCGCGGAAGGCGGCCTCCTCGGGGGTGTCGTCGAAGTCCATTACTTCGGCTCTTCGGCTGACGCCTCATCGCGACCTTCAAGGCTCGCTCGTCCCTCGCTCGCCGCGCCCATGGCGTGGACGCCGGCACGGAGGCCGTTCGAACGCATGCCCATCAGGAGGCGCCGTACACCGGGCTCGGCGCCGGCGCCTCGTCGAGCAGCCTGGCCACCGCGTCGCCCACCTCGGCGGGGTCCCAGCGGTCGCCCTTGTCGACCCTCGGGCCCGAGCGCCAGCCGTCGGCCACGCCGATGATGCCACCCTCCACCTCGAAGACCCGGCCGGTGACGTCGCTCGACTGGGACGAGCCCAGCCAGACGACCAGTGGCGCCACGTTCTCGGGGGCCATGGCGTCGAACGCGCCCTCCTCGGGGGCGGCCATCGTGTCGGCGAACACGGCCTCGGTCATCCGCGTGCGCGCCGCCGGCGCGATGGCGTTGGCGGTGACGCCGTAGCGTCCCATCTCGGCCGCCTGAACCAGCGTAAGGGTGGCGATGCCGGCCTTGGCCGCCGAGTAATTGCCTTGGCCGACACTGCCCAGGAGCCCGGCGCCGGAGCTGGTGTTGATGATGCGGGCGTCGACCGTCTCGCCGGCCTTGGCCTGCTCGCGCCAGTAGGCCGCGGCGTGCCGTGACGGGCAGAAGTGCCCCTTCAGGTGGACCCGCATGACGGCGTCCCACTCCTCCTCCGACGTGCTCACCAGCATCCGGTCCCGCAGGAAGCCGGCGTTGTTGACCACCACGTCGAGGCCGCCGAAGGTGTCGATGGCGGTGCGGACGAGACGCTCGGCGCCGTCCCAATCGGCCACGTCGTCGCCGTTGGCCACGGCCTCGCCACCCATGGCACGGATGGCGTCGACCACCTCGCCGGCGGGCCCGTCGGAGCTCCCGGTGCCGTCGATGGCCGCGCCGATGTCGTTCACCACGACCTTGGCGCCCTGGCGGGCGAACTCGAGGGCGTGGCCGCGGCCGATGCCGCGCCCGGCGCCGGTGATCACCACCACGCGTCCGTCACAGATGCCACTCACGCGGAAAGTAGAACACATTCTATTTTTCCGCGGCAAACGCTGCGGCGATTTCTCCGGGGCGGCACGGTCTAGCGTCCTCGACGGTGCGGCGCCTCCTCGCTCTCCTCGCCCTGACCGCGGCGGTCGTCGCCTTCTCGGTCGCCGCGCCCGTCACCAGTGCGACGGCCAGCGCCTCCGCCTCCCCGTCCTCCTCCTCCTCCTCCACCACCACCACCACCACGGGACCACCGGTCGCGGCGCCCAAGCTGCGGGGCGTGGGCGACTCGGTGTTCCGCAGTGCCATCGCGAGCATGCTCACGCTCCTGCAGCCCGAGTTCCGACCCCGCCTCGTCGGCGTCGAGGCCGCCAGCATGCAGTCGATGATCCCGACGGCACGGGCCATGGTCGGTGCCGACCCCTCGGTGATGGTGATCGGGTTGGCCAACCCCGACGTCCGGTTGATGGTCGACCCGGTGGTCGGGTACCTGCCCTACGTGTGGGCAGAGGACCTGCTCGATGTGACGGCGGGCGTGCCCTGCGTGGTGTGGATGAACCTCAAGGAGCACGGCGTCTACCCCTTGTACGCGACCGGCTGGGAGCGGGAGGCGACGAAATTCAACACCTGGCTCGAGGGCGCGGCCGCGCCGGGTGGCCGACTGCACTTCGCCAACCTCCACGTCATCGACTGGAACGCCGCCTCCGCCGGCCATCCCGACTGGTTCGTGGCCGACGGCCTGCACCTCACCCCGACCGGTCAGGCCAACTACGCCCGCAAGGTCGACCGCACCCTCCAGCGGCGGTGCCCGCCGTGATCGTCGGGGCCCGCCGGCGGGGCGGGCAGGGGCCAGCGGGCACCGGCGGGTGGTGACCCTGCCCGACCCCGCCCCGTATCCTGAACGATCGTGCGGCGAACGATCCTGATACCGGTGATCGCGCTGGCCGTGGCCATCGCCACGCTGGTCGCACCGGCACCTGCCGACGCCCGAGCAGGCGGAACCAGCGACACGACCCTCGCCCCGGGCACGACCGCCCCGCCGGACACCACCATCGCGCCGAGCACCACCAACCCGCCCAGCACCACCGTCCCATCGGACACGACCATCCCACCGGATTCGACCGTCCCACCGGACACGACCACGCCGCCCAGCGCCACGCCCGACACCACCGTCGTGCCCCCCACGACCGCGGTGCCCGCCACTCCACCGGTGCCGAAGGTGCGCGGTGTCGGCGACTCGGTGTTCCACAGCGCGGAGAGCAGGGTGGTGGCCCGACTCGAGCCCGAGTACCGGCCCCGGTTCGAGAGCGTCCTCGGCGCCAGCATCCAGGACATGACGCCTGCCGCTACCCGGATGGCGGCCAACGGTCCCGCGGCGATGGTGATCGGCCTCGGGAACCCCGACGTCGAGACCATGGCTGGCGCCTACGGCTTCGTGGTCTACCAGTGGGCCGACACCCTGCTCCGTAGGGTGCGCGACGTCCCTTGTGTGGTGTGGGTCAACCTCAAGCAGCGCGGGGTGAACAGCTACTACACCCCCCGCTGGGAGCAGGCCTCGACGACCTTCAACCAGTGGCTGGTGGGCGCGGCCACCCCGGGCCGGCTCTACTTCCCCAACCTGCACGTGCTCGACTGGAACGCCGCCACGGTCGGCCACCCGGGCTGGTTCCTGGCCGACGGGCTCCACCTGAACGAGACCGGCCAGGCCAACTACGCCCGGAAGATCGACCGGTTCCTGAACCGGGTCTGCCCACCCTGACCCAGCTTCTCCCACCCTCGTCTGGGTGATCCGGCCGGAGCCGGCGTGCGAAGGTGCAGGCATGGCACACGACTACGACGCACTTCTCTGGGAGCAGATGGGCCGGCTGGCTGACCTGGCCAAGGGCCTCGACGAGCCGGACTGGGACCACGACAGCCTGTGCGACGGCTGGCGGGTCCGAGACGTGTTCGGCCACATGTGTGTCGGCCACACGTACCCCCTGCCGAAGCTGCTGGCCAAGGTGGCCGCCAACGGGTTCGACGTCGACAAGGGGTCGGCCAAGGAGTCGGCCGCCTGGGCCGACGCCCACACCCCCGCCGAGATCACGGCCACCATCGACCGGATCGCCACCGACCACGTGCGCAAGGGCATCGCCAAGCTGATCCCCGACAGCGACGGCTACGTCGACCACGTGATCCACGAGCTCGACATCCGTCGCCCCCTCGACCGCCCCCGTGAGCTCCCCGCCGACCGGCGCCTCGCCGCCCTCGACGCCATGACCATGGCCAAGGGTGGCGGCACGAAGCCGAAGCGGCGCATGGAAGGCCTCTCCTTCACCGCCACCGACGCGGACTGGTCCACCGGCGAGGGCCCCGAGGTCCGCGGCACCACCGAGTCCCTGCTGCTCGCGCTGGCCAACCGCGATGTCGCCCTCGACGAGTTGGAGGGCGAGGGCGCCGCCACCTTCGCCAGTCGGGTCGGCGCGGTCGCCTGACCGTCGGACTGGCGCCCGATTCGGCTGCTCCGGCGACCGTATCGGACGCCGCCAGAAGCACGGTCGTGACACCCGTACCGATCCCGGCGATGACCGCTACGGGAGCGTGGCGTCCGCTATGGGGCGTCGCGCAGCAGGAGGCGGGCGGCCTGCTCCAGGTCGTCACCCACCTGGCCGACGGTGAGCCAGCCGTTCACCCAGCCCAGGTTGGTGGAGTTCCACACGTGGGCCAGCACCCGCACGATGCCGTCGCGGTCGTCGGCGGGCAGCTCGGCGATGGGCGCGGCCAGCACCCTCATGATGGTCTGGGTGATCGAGCGCTGGCACTCCACCACCGCCGGGTCGTTCGCCGACACCGCGGTGACCAGCGCCGCCGCGAGCCGCGGCTGTTGCTCCATGCCGCTGGTCACGCTGCGGATCACCGCCACCACCCGGTCGGCGGCGCCCCCTCCGGCCGGCGGCTGCGCGGTCACCCTGGCCTCGAGCTCGGTCGACCAGTCGACCATGCTGGCGGCCAGCAGATGGTCCTTCGACGAGAAGTAGCGGTAGATGGTGCCGAGGGCCACGCCGGCCGTGGTGGCGACGTCTCGCATCTGGACCGCGTCGTAGCCGCCCTCGGCGCCGAGGTGCATCGCCGCGGCGATCACCCGCTCGCGCCGGGCCGCCTGACTCACCGTCAAGGTCTCGGAGGCCACCGGGAAAGAGAACACGTTCTCGTCGCGGCCCGTCAAGAGCAGCGACCTGAGGTGAACGAGACACGGCCGGTGGGCCGACGCCGAGGAGCGACGGACCGGGTCGCCAGCAACGGATCCGGCGGTGAGCGGAGGACGAGCGAGCCATGATGATGCGATGAGTGATGAGCGAAGCGCCGAAGGCGTCGTGATCTACCACAACCCGTCCTGCAGCAAGTCGCGGTCGGCGCTGGACATCCTGAACGAGCGGGGGGTCGAGCCCGAGGTGGTGAACTACAAGGCCCACCCGCTGGACCGACCGACCATCGAGCGCATCGTCGACCTGGTGCCCGACCCGCCCTCGGCCCTCGTGCGCCGCGACCAGAACTTCAAGGCGCTCGGCCTCGACATCGCCGACTTCCAGACGGCCGAGGCCGTGGTCGACCTGTTGAGCGAGCACGGCATCTTGATGGAGCGACCGGTGATCGTGCGAGGTGACCGGGCCGTCATCGGCCGGCCGCCCGAGCAGGTGCTCGAGCTGCTCGACTGAGTGCGCGATGCCCGTCGACCCCCAGCTCCAACCGCTGCTCGACCTGCTGGCCAACAGCGGCGCCCCGTCGATCACCGACCTCGAGGCCGACGCCGCCCGGGCGCTGATGGCGGCCATGCCGTCCATGGCCCGCGTCGTCGAGATCGACGCGATCGCGGACCGCACGATCCCTGCGGACGGCCACGACATCCCGATCCGGGTGTACACGCCCCCGGGCGAGGGCCCGTTCCCCATCCTGGTGTGGTTCCACGGCGGTGGTTGGGTGCTGGGCAGCATCGAGCAGTCCGACCCGGTCGCCCGGGCGCTGTGCAGGGGAGCCGGCTGCGTGACGGTGTCGGTGGAGTACCGGCTCGCGCCCGAGCACCCCTTCCCCGCCGGCCTCGATGACTGCATGACGGCGCTGCGCTGGACCGTCGAGCATGCCGCCGAGTTGCGTGGCGATGGCTCCCGGGTGGCCGTGGGCGGGGACAGCGCGGGCGGCAACCTCGCCGCCGCTGCCTGTCTCGTGGCGCGTGACGAGGGTGGCCCCGACCTGTGCTTCCAGCTCCTCGTCTACCCGGTCACCGACTTCGACACCACCACCCGGTCGATGGTCGACAACGCCGAGGGCTTCATGCTGACCACCGAGGCGATGCAGTGGTTCTACGACCACTACACCCGGCCGTCACAACGCGGCGAGCCACTCGCCGCGCCGCTCCGCGCCCCCGACCTCGCCGGTCTGCCTCCGGCCCTGGTCATCACCGCGGAGTTCGATCCGCTGCGGGACGAGGGCGAGGCCTACGGCCGGCGTCTGGCCGAGGCCGGCGTGCCCACCACCATCAGCCGCTACGACGGCATGATCCACGGCTTCCTGGGCATGACCCGCTATCTCGACGGCGCCCGGGCTGCCGACGCCGAAGCGGCCGCCACCCTGCAGCAGGCGTTCGCCACCACCTGACACCCGTGCGTCACCCACCGCTCGCCTCCTGATCGATCGCGTCCAGTCCCCGGTGGAGGAAGTCGACGGCTGCTCGCCGCTGGTCCTCGGCGGCCACCAACTCGCGGTAGGGCAGGATCGCCCCGGTGAACGAGTCGGCGTTCCAGAACCCGCCCCGGTCGACCTCGGCCCACGGCAGCACGTAGAGGTAGGGCTCGGGGTTGGGTCCGTCGCCCGGCGACGCGCCCAGCGTGACCCGGGTGCGGTCGGCCTCGGCCCCCAGGTCGACGCCGAGGTCGAAGTGCTCGGGCCACAACTGCACGCGCGACGGCGGGTCGGCTGGCGGGCCGTCGGCGCGGACCTGCTCGAGCGCCGAGGTGGCCAGGCCGTACCAGGCACCCAGCAGCGACGCCGCCGCGTGGTCGACCTCGAGGGGCGCCGCGGGATCGGCGGCGGTGGACGGCTCGAACACCTCGGTCGGCGCCCCGAGCGGCACCCCGGCGGCATCGGCGGCCGCCTCCAGGGTGGTGAGCTCGTGTACGTGGCACCCGGCCCCGTCCTGGACGACGAGACGGCCGAGCTCTACCCGTACCTGGCGGGTGTCGCCGTCCGACCAGAAGAAGGGGGTGCCGAACCCGCCGATCGTGTAGCGCAGGGCGATCTTGGTGTTGGCCGCGTGGCGGGCGGGGCAGGCCACGTGCTCGGCCACGGCGTGCAGGGCCAAGCGGGTGGCCACGAACCCCGTCGGGAGCGCGTCCGGCAGGCGGTCCCAGGCCGCCAGGTTGCGATCCGCGCACCACGCCGCCAGTTCCGGGTCGTCGCCGCACAGCTCGGCCCAGGTCACGTCGCCCGTGCCGACCGGCGACACCACGGGCCGCTCCGAGCCGATGGCCAACGGACCGGGATCGATCGGATCGTCGGCGAACCACGGCGCTCCCACCGCGGGTGGCGACGGCTCGAGCACGAGCGCCTGGTACCGGCCGCCGAGGCGCTGCTCGGCCTCGGCTCGGGCGTCGCGAGCGGGCTGGATCGTCGCCATCAGAGCGCGTGCTCGAGGTCGCAACGATCGGCGAGGCGCTGATCGAGGGTGACCAGGTCCTGGCGGTCGAGGTTGATCATCCGCACGACCCCCCGGCCCGCCACGATGTCGTCGAGCGCGCCCACGACCATCCAGCCCGACCCCTCGTTGCGATCACCCATGCCCATGAGGTGCTCGGTGCTGCGGCCCCGCTCCACGAACGCCATCTGGTGCTCCCGTCTCGATGCGTCGATCGGGGGTGCTGTCCCCCGATGACGTCGGAGCGTTACACGCCGATCCCCACTACCGTCTTGATGCAGGTTGGGTTGACGACACGGAGGTGCACGACATGGGGATCCGCCGGCGAAGGTTCGCGATCTCGGGTGCGGCGACGCTCCTCGTGGTGGTGCTGCTGAGCGCGTCCCCTGCCAGTGCCACCGCCCCACCCGCGTTCGTGCGCGCCTGGGCGGCGGCCGGTCCCGCGGGCATCGCCACCGACGCCGATGGCGGCGTCTTCGTCGCCGAGCCGGCAAACAGCCGGGTCGTGAAGTTCGACGCGCAGGGCAACGTGCTCGGCACCCGCAGCTCCGGTCTGGGCAACCCCACGGCTGTCGGGGTGGACGGCGCTGGGACGCTCTATGTCCTCGACGGCGGCTCGGTGGCCAGGTTCGATGCTGCGGGGGCATCGCTGGGCTCGTGGAGCACCGGCCTCAACACACCGACCGATCTGTCCGTGGACAGCGCGGGCGACGTGTTCGTGCTGTCGAGGGCGCCGTCGGGTCCGTCGAAACGGGTGAGCCGGTTCTCGTCCAGCGGCACCCTGGCCACGAGCTGGGGGGTGCGCCTGGAGACGGCGGCGGTCGCGGTACGTGTCGACGGATCGCAGGTGTTCACCATCAACCGGCACTTCGAGGTCGGCGTGACGCTCACCGAGATCCTCAGCACCGATGCGTCGGGTGGCTCGCCCGCGTACCTGAACGCGAACGCCTCGCTCGACACGCCGATCGGCCTGTCGACCGACGCCGACGGCAACGTGTACGCCACGGACCTCTCGCACAAGGTGGCCCAATTCGGCCCGAACGGATCGCAGCTGACGACGTGGGGCGGCGGCGGATCCGGCGACGGGCAGTTCAACGCGCCAGCAGATGCGGCCCGAGCCGGGGACCGCGTGTTCGTCGCCGACAAGAACAACAACCGGGTGCAGGCGTTCACCTTCGCAGCGGTCACGACCTGCCGTGGCGAGAACGTCAGCGTCTACCTCGGCGATGGCGACGTGCCCACAGGGGCCGACGACGTGATCCTCGGGACCGCGGGTGCCGACACCATCGACGCCCTCGGCGGCGACGACACGGTGTGCGCGCTCGACGGCAACGACAGCATCGAGGGTGGCACCGGCGCCGACGAGCTCGATGGCGGCAACGGCGCCGACACCGTGTCGGCCGGTGACGGCGCCGACCACCTCTACGGCGGCATCGGGCCCGACCTGCTGCAGGGTGGCGACGGGCCCGACGTGGCTGCGGCCGGGCCGGGCCGCGACCGCCTGTTCGGCGGACCGAAGAACGACGGGCTCTTCGGCGGCATCGGCGACGACGCGCTCGCGGGCAACGAGGGCGACGATCTGTGCGCTGGGGGCGACGGCGCCGACCGGGCCGGCCCCTCGTGCGAGTTCACCCGCGGCCTGCCCTGAGCCCTCGGGGCGGCCCGTGCCGGCCGCTACCGGTCAGAGCGGCCGCACGCCCCAGATGCTCACCGGCGTGCCCACCGGCGCCTTGTTCCAGAGGCGCCGGGCGTCGTCCATGGTGACGTTGATGCAGCCGTGGCTACCGGGCAGCGAGAAGGTCGAACCGTGGATGGCCTGCCCACCGTGGAAGAACATCGAGTACGGCATCGGCGAGCCGAACACCGACGAGACGTGGTCCTTGTCCTTCCAGTAGACCTCGAAGTTACCGGTCGCGGTGGTGGCCGAGTTGGACAGGCGAGGATCGCCGGAGCGCATCCGAGCGGCGGTGTAGGTGCGGGTGCCGTCCTTGGTCACCCACAGGCTCTGGCGGGTGAGGCTGGCGCAGATGCGGGTACCGCGGGGCGCCGGGTCGCCCTGCATGACCCCCCAGGTGATCGGGCCGACCACACCATCGACCGTCAGGTTCTTGGTGCACTGGTAGGTCTTGATGGCCTCACAGGTGCGGGGGCCGAGCACACCGTCCTGGGTCACCCCCACGATGGCCTGCACCTTCCGGACGGTGGCGCCGGCGGCGATGATCCGACACGGCGCGCTCGCCTCCCGGTCGTACCCGGGGGGAGCACCGTCGGCGTGGGCGGCGGGAAGGGCCGCGACCTGCAACGACGCGACCGCCACGGCGACGACGAGCAGCACTCGGAACACAGCTCAAGGCTACGGACGCGTCCCGCCAACCCGCAGAGGCCAACGACCTTTCACCGCCAGTGCGGACACCGTCACCGTGGGTGTCGGCCCGTGACCCGTCTCCGGTCGCGATGGAGACCTCGAGGGCCTCGTCCCTGAGTCCGAACTCGGCACAGGTTCCGGCGCGACGCGCCGACAATAACGCTGCGTTGGCGGGGTCCTCGCGTCAGAGCTCGTCGAGGACCGAGCGGACCCTGTCGAGGATGGGCAACACCACGTCCGCCGGCTCGGGAGGCAGGCGGAACACGATCTCGGTCACCCCCAGCTCCTGGTAGTACTCGATCTTGCCGGGATCGGGCAGGGACCCGAACGGGATCACCTGCAGGTCGGACGGGTCACGCCCGGCATCCTCGACCGCCCGGTGCAGCTTCGGCAGTGCCTCCCGCATGCCGGCGCCTCCGATCGGGATCCATCCGTCGGCGTAGTCGGCGATGGCCCCGAACAGCTTGGGCCCGGCACCCCCGCCGATCAGGATCGGCGGGTGCGGTTGCTGCACAGGCTTGGGCCACGACCAACTGGGCTCGAACGCCACGTGCTCACCCTGGAACCCGGCCTCGTCCTCGGTCCACAGCGCCTTCATGGCCAGCACCTTCTCGCGCACGATGTCCCGACGGACGGTGAAGTCGACGCCGTGGTCGGCCATCTCCTCCCGGTTCCACCCGAAGCCGATGCCCAGATCCACCCGGCCACCGGAGATGAGGTCCAGGGTGGCGACCTCCTTGGCCATGACGATCGGGTCACGCTGGGCGACGAGAGCGATGCCGGTGCCCACCCGGATGCGCTCGGTGGCGCCGACGATGGCGGCCATGGTGACGAACGGGTCGAGCGAGCGCTTGTACTCCTCGGCCAGGGGCTCGCCCGCCGGCGCCGGCGTCAGGCGGCTGACGGGGATGTGGGTGTGCTCGGGGAACCACACCGAGTCCAGCCCCCGCTCCTCCACCGCCCGCCCCAACTCGACCGGTCCGATGGACAGGTCGGTCGGGAACATCGTGACGCCATATCGCATGCGCTCATCCTGGCAGCCCCAGGCCGTAGTCGAGGCAATGACGCAGGCCATGCGCGCGTCATTGCCTCGAGACGGTCACACGGGCTCGTCGGCGAGGATCTTGCCCAACTCGAGCAGGTGCGGGGTGCCGCCGCCAAGGGTGAGCTCGATCTGCTTGGCCCACAGGAAGTAGCGGTGCAGGGGGTAGTCGCGGTCGACGCCCATGCCGCCGTGGAGGTGCTGGGCGGCGTGCACCACCCGCTGGCCACCCTCGGCGGTCCAGAACTTCGCGATGGCCACCGCCTCGGTGGCGGGCAGGCCTTCGGCGAGGCGCCACACGGCCTGCCACGCGGTGAGCCGCACCGCCTCGGTGTCGATGTAGGCGTCGGCGGCCCGCTGACCCACCGCCTGGAAGGTGGCGATGGGACGCTCGAACTGCTCGCGGGTCTTGGTGTACTCGGCGGTGAGGCGTAGCGCCTCGGCGCAGACGCCGACCGCGGTGACGCAGCCCGCGGCGGTGGCATGGGAGACCATCCAGTCCACGATGGCGGCGCCGGTGGTCGGGTCGCCCAGCACGTCGCCGGCACCCACGACCACACCGTCGAGGTCGAGGCGGGTCTCGGGCTGGCCCGAGGTGGTGAGCAGCGCCTCCTGCGAGACGCCGGCCGCCTCGGGGTCGACGAGGAACACGCCGACGGTGCCCTCGCCCGTGGCCGCCGGCACCAGGATGCGGTGGGCCTGGAGCCCGATGGGCACGCAGAGCTTCGAGCCGTCGAGGCGCCAGCCGTCGCCGTCAGCCCGAGCGGCGGTCGTGGGCCGCCCGGGGGTGGTGCCGAACTCGACGAGGCCGGCGGTGAGCAGGGTGTCGCCGGCCACCACGCCGGGGAGCAGCGCGTCCTTCTGGGCGTCGGAGCCGAACTCGGCGATGGGCAGGGCGCCCAGCACCACGGTCGGCAGGTACGGGACGGGTGCCGCGGTGCGGCCGATCTGCTCGAGCACCAACGCCGCCTCGATGAAGCCGAGGCCCGCGCCCCCGGCCGACTCGGGCAGGGCGATGCCCAGCAGCCCGGCCTTGGCGAACTCGGCCCAGGTGCCGGCGTCGTAGGGCTCGCCGCTCTTGTCGAACGCCTTCAGGGCGTCGTTGCCCAACTGGCCGTCGAGGATCTGCGCGGCCAGGTCCTTGACCGCGTCCTGCTCTTCGCTGAAGGAGAAGTCCATGTCGTCGTGCTCCGTTTCCCGTTCTCTACCGCGTCGCCCGGGGGAGCCCGAGGCCGAACATGCCGATGAGGTCGCGCTGCACCTCGTTGGTGCCGCCGCCGAAGGTGAGGATGATGAGGCTGCGGTACATCATCTCGAGGCGGGACTTGCACACCGCCCCGTCCGACTCGCGGGTCAGGTAGGCCTGCTGGCCCACGATCTCCATGAGCAACCGGAAGGCCTCGAGGTAGAACTCGGTGCCGAACACCTTGATCGTGGAGGCGTCGGCCACGTCGAGGGGGTGGCCGGCGGTCGCCCCCCAGGCCACCTTCCAGTTGATGAGGCGCAGGAACTCGAGGTTGGCGTACACCCGGGCCAGGTTGAGCTGCACCCACTCCTGGTCGATCACCCGGCGGCCGTCGGCCAGCTTCGTCTGCTGGGCCCACCCGCGGATCTCGGTGATGATGTTCTCGATCATCCCCGACGAGCACAGCGTGACCCGCTCGTGGTTGAGCTGGTTGGTGATCAGCGTCCACCCGTTGTTCTCGCCGCCGACCAGGTTCTCGGCGGGCACCCGCACGTCGGTGAAGAAGGTCTGGTTGATGTCGTGCTCGCTCATCAGCGACATGGGCACCACCTCGACGCCGGGCGTGTCCATCGGCACGACGATCATCGAGATGCCCTTGTGCTTCTTGACCTCGCTGTTGGTGCGCACCGCCAGCCAGCAGTAGTCGGCGTCGCTGGCCAGGCTGGTGAAGATCTTCTGGCCGTTGATGATGTACTCGTCGCCGTCGCGCACCGCCCTGGTCTGCAGGGCGGCAAGGTCGGTGCCCGCGCCAGGCTCGGTGTAGCCGACACAGAAGTGGATCTCGCCCTTGAGGATCTTGGGGAGGAAGAACTCCTTCTGCTCCTGGGTGCCGAAGTTCATGATCGTCGGCCCCACGGTGTTGGTGGTGAGCATGGGCACCGGGGCACCACAGCGCATCGACTCGTCGAAGAAGATGAACTGTTCGATCGGGGTGCGGCCCTGGCCGCCCCACTCCTTCGGCCAGCCGATGCCCAGCCAGCCGTCCTCGCCCATCTGGCGCACGACCTTGCGCATGGCCGGGCCGACCCCGTGCGCGTGGTGCAGGTCCTCCTGCACCTCGGGGGTCAGGAGCTGGGCGTAGTAGTCACGTAGCTCCTGGCGCAGGGCCTGCTGGTCTTCGTCGTACCCGACGTACATGGATCGTCCCCCTGGGGTTGACAGCGCTGAGACGGGTGGGCGTCACTGAAACAGGTTCTATTCTCACCGAGAACCGGCCGCGTTGTCGATCCCGCCTCACATTGGCTGCTCCTTCGTCGCAGCGCCTTCGGCATCCGGTTCGCTCTTGCCGCTGCTGCGCTCCGCTCCGCAGCCTCCGAACCCAACTCAGCCGCCGTGGGCGCCGATGGCCACCAGGAAGACGATGATGGCCAGCAGGGCCAGCAGGCCGCCCACCACCCCGAGCGCTTGGGCCAGGCCCGCCCCGGCGGTCACCAACGCGGCGACCGCCAGCGACGTGGGCGACGGCGACCATCGCAGCGGTGGGCGGGGTTGTCGCTCGACCTCCCAGACGCGCAGCGACGCCGCCACGACCACGATGGCCGTGACCGCCAGCACGATGGCCAGGAACCCGGCGACGACCGCGAACATGGCCCCCGCCACCGCGACCACCACCCCCGGCGCCCACCGGACGACCCAGGGGGCGACGGCGCGCCGCGGCGTGTCATCGGCAGCCGTCGCCGGTGCCGGTGCCGGTCCCGGCGGCGCGTCCGGCCCGGGAACGCCGTCACGCCCGGGGGCCGGTGCCGGTCCGACCCGGGGTTCGGTCGAGGGCACCCCCGGGGGCGCGGGCTCGACGACGGTCGCGACGGCCACCGCGGGCAGGCCCTGCACCCAGGTGTGCTCGAGCACCCGGGTGAGCTCCGCGTCCGACGGCACACCGAGCTCGGTGGCCAACTGGTCGGCGGTGGGCCGGCTCGACGGCCGGGGGTCCATGGCCCGCTCGACGAGGGGCCGCAGCCAGTCGGGCACGCCGCCGAGGTCGAGCTCTCCACGCGCCGCCCGCACCTGGATCACCTCGGGACGGCTCCCGGCGACGGGCGGGCGGCCGGTGGCGGCGTAGGCCATCACCGCGCCCCACGCCCACACGTCGCTGGCCGGGGTGGTCAGGTCATCGCCCAGTTGCTCGGGCGCCATCCATGCCGGGGTGCCCAGCACCATCCCGGTCCGGGTGAGGACGGTCGCGTCCCCGAACCAGGCGATGCCGAAGTCGACCACCCGGGGCCCGTCGGGCCCCAGGATCACGTTGGACGGGCTCAGGTCCCGGTGAACCACCCCGGCCGCATGGATGTCGGCGAGGGCGCGGGCCAGCCCGGCGCCGAGGGCGTGCAGGTCGAGACCGTCGTGCGCCTCGCGCAGCGTCGGACCGGGGACGTACTCGGTGGCGATCCACGGCTGCGGCGCCTCGAGGTCGGCCCCCAGCACCCTGGCGATCGACCGCCCCTGCACGCGGCGCGCCGCCTCCACCTCGCGCGCGAACCGATGGCGGAACTCGGGGTCGGTGCACAGCTCGGGCCGCAGCACCTTGAGGGCCACCTGGCCGCCGCGCTCGTCGTCGACGGCGAGGAACACGTCGCCCATGCCGCCACTGCCCAGCGGGCGGATGACCCGGTACGGACCCATCGCCCCATGCTTGCAGGGACGCCGCCGCTGGAACCCGGATGGATGCCCTCGTCAGGTTCCGGTTGCCCGACGGGACCGTCGCCTGTGTGCAGGGACGCCGCCAGCGGAAACCGGATGGATGTCCCGGTGACGCCCAGGCGAGACTGCCATCCATGAGCGCGGCGTTCACCACCGGCTTCGGGCTCGGCTTCCTCGTGGCCGCCCAGGTGGGTCCCGTGTGGCTCCTCTGCGTCCGGTCGGTGCTGCGGGGCCGGGTGGCCACCGGCCTGGCCATCGGCGGCGCGGCCGCGCTGGTGGACACCACCTATGCCGCCCTGGGGGTGGCCGGCGCCGCGACACTGCTCGAGATCGCCGGCCTGCGCATCGGGCTGGGCCTGATCGGGGCGTCGGTGCTCGTCTACATCGGGGCCCGGACCATGTGGCACGGCATCAGGGCCCGCGGCGGGATGGAGACCCTCGAGGAGGTGGCCGACCCCCGCAAGGCGTTCCTCACCGGTCTGGCCGCCACCGCGGCCAACCCCTCCACCATCATCTCGTGGGCGGCCATCTTCACCGCCGCCCACACCGCCGACGTGGCCACCTCCGGCGGCAGCGCCGCGGTGCTACTGGCCGGCATCGGCATCGGCTCGTTCTCGTGGTTCGTCATCCTGTCGGTGCTGAGCGGCGTGGTGGGCAGCCGGTTGGGCGAGAAGGTCCAGCGCCCCATCGACGTGCTCTCGGGTCTGGCGCTGGCCGGGTTCGGCGTCTATCTCGGCGTGGCGACGCTGCGCGACGCCTGATGGGTGTCGGCCCGCAGTCCCACCGAGTGCGGACCGCGTCACCGCACCGCGGACGGCGTCACCGCACCGCGGACGGCGTCACCGCACCCGCGGACGGCGTCACCCCAGCGCGGAGCGAGTCACCAGTGCGGACCGCGTCCCACCAGTTCGGACAGCCTCAACCCGACAACAAGCCGCTTGGGGCCCCCAGCCGCTCCCGCAGCCACTCGAAGCGTGGCTGCCCGCGGAGGGCCTCGAGATCCGTGTCGGTCGTCAACTTGTCGATCGCACGGTAGCGGTGCCCGAGGAACGACCGCTCCAGCCAGTCGATGGCGCCATCGACGTCGCCGAGCCGCGCGTGGCAGCACCCGATGTTGAAGGCCACACGAGCCGGCAGGTAGTCGGTCGCCAGGATCCGGGTGCCGAAGCTCGCGGCCTCCTCGAACATCCGAGCGTGGTACAGCAGCGTCATGAACCGGTGACGCATCGTGATGGCTGCCGGGCCCTTCGCCGCGAGCAGGCGGTCCCCGATCTCGCCCATGACCCCCGACGCGGCCAAGTCGCGCAGGAAGGCCGGTGACGGCGCCGGCACCCGCGGATCGAGCAGCGCCCGTGCCGTCAGCTCGGCACGGGCGTGTGTGGGCTCGTCACCGAGGGCGCACCGGAGCGGGTCGTTGCGGCGGAGCAGCGCCGGTCTCTGCGTGACCATGGCTCGAGCGGTGACCGTGTCCCCGCGGGTGAGTGCGATCCACACCAGGTACTGCGCCGCGTAGGTACGGAGCCCCTTGGTGGCCCGGAGGTGGATCACGTGCGCGCAGCACTCCTCCGCCGCGCCGAGGTCGTCCTCCCCCATGCGGCGGTACGCCTCGTCCAGCTTCTCGATCGCGGTCCGGCTCTCGAAGGTGAACACGCCGACGGCGTTGGCGCCACCCATCGCCGCGGCGCTGATGGCGAGCACCTCGCCGATCGTGTACTGCCCGATGCATCGAAGGACCGTCCACCAAGCGACCGCCGCTGCGACGATGGACACGAGGTGCGCGATCAGCATGCACCGTCGCTTGCCGACGAGTGCGTCGAGCACCTCGATCATGACCCGACCACCGTCCAACGGCACCACGGGCAGCAGGCTGTACAGCGAGAGGTAGGCGTTGATCCACACCAGGAACGTCAGCCCGGCGACGACCGTGTCAGGCGGGGCGCTCCACACGCGGAGGACGACCACCGCCGGCAGCCACAGGGCGACGAGTGCGGTGAGCGGCCCCGCGAGGTACACCCGCACCCCGGCGATGCCCCTCGGCATCTCGTCGAGTGGGATGGTCACGCCGCCCCCACCGTGGAGCACGACCCTCGAGTCCACCTGCGCGCGCCGGAGCGCCCGCACGTGACCGACCTCATGGACGAGCACCGAGACGATCACGGCGGCGGCCGCGAGCCACAGGTAGCGGGTACCGCCGAGGAGCCCACCGATCACGACGGCAAGGCCGACGAACCCCAGTTGGACTCGTAAGGGGAAGGTGAGCCCCGGCACCTCGGCACCGGGGCCGAACCCGCCGCAGGTCGACATCCTCTCCATTCGGCCGCAGCGGCCGGGACCATGAGCGAGAGGGCCCTGCGCCCGGCGCCCGCCTGCGCGTGGCCCCGACCGGCCCGGTCCACGACCGATCGAACCGATCCTCCGTCAGTTGGTGGGGCCGACCTCGGGGGGACCGAAGCGGGCGGCCTCGTCGAGACGTCCGGCGGCCACCAGGAGTCGGGCCATCGCACCTCGGGCCCGAGGCGCGGTGTCGGCCCGCGAGGCGAGCAGGCGGTCGATCACCGTGTCGAGCAGGCCGTCACGGTCGAGCGCCCGGGCGTAGGCCGGCGGGGGCAGCAGCCCGCCGTCGCCCAACCACTCGTCGACCGTGGCGTTCACCCGTTCGGCCGGGTCGGTCTCGAGGAGCACGCACCGCAGGTGCCCGCTGGGCTCGTGATCGGGCGGCAGGCGACGCAGGGCCAGTCGGGCCGCGTCGTCCTCGCCGAGGGCCACGTGGGCCCAGCTGGCCACGTCGATGGCCACGGCCCGCAGGTCGGCGGGCTTGGCGCGCGGCACCGCCGCCCACGCCAACGCGAGGGCGGTGTCGGCATCGTCGTGCGCCAGCGCTACGTAGGCCCGCCGCACCTCCTCGGCCACCTCGCCGGTGCGTCGCTCCGACAGCGCCCGCCAGTTCGCGGCAAGGAAGAACAGGGCGAACATGCCGGCGAACACGAACCCGCTGCGCAGGGCCCACAGGCCCCCGGCCCCGGCCACGGCGATCGACACCACGCGCGCCGGCACCTCACCCTGCTCGCGGGTGACCGCGTCGAGCACCTCCTTGGTGACGTTGCCCCCGTCGAGGGGCAGGATCGGCAGCAGGTTCACGAACGACCAGGCCACGTTGACCCAGACCACCGAGAAGATCACCAGGTCGAGCACCTGGCTCGGGTCGTCCAGCGTCCGGCTGAGCCACACCGCGGGCACCCCGAGCAGGAACAGGCCCGACAAGGGGCCGGCGAGGTCGACCGCGATCCGCTTCGGGCGCGACGGGATCGATGCCGCGGGGATGGTGAGCCCGCCCATGCCGTGCAACACGATGCGCGACGACACCCCGGACAGGCGCATCGCCACGGCGTGGCCGAGCTCGTGCACGAGCACCGACACCAGGACCACCCCCACCCAGATGGCGACCCCCTGCACCGTCCCCAGGCTGGAGCCGAGGAGCGCCGCTATCAGGAAGAAGCTCAGCTCGACGCGCACGGGCACGTCGCCGAGACGTAGGTGCACGGCCCAGCCGGTGGGCTCGGCCGCCGCCTCGGCATGGGATGCGGTCATGGCCGCCCACTCCTCGTGGTTCGTGGCACCGTCGTGGTCGGAGTGCTCGTGGTCCGTGGCGGCAGGGTCGCTTGACCGTGGGCGAGAACTCGTTCTAGCCTATCGGTCGATATTGCAACCGGATGTTTGTGATTGCAAACGCGATGCGCATCGCGGGCACAGCGCTGTTCGCAGCTGTGCCGGGGTGCGCACCCGCCATCCGACCGACCCGATCCGACCCGATACCCGACCGAGGGGACCCTGATGAAGCTGGACATGTTGTACGAGATCGACTGCCCGAAGCCGTGGGACGCCGGCGACCACCCGTACGGCCAGCGGGCCGCCGAGCAGAAGTCGTACCGAGAGGCCATCGAGCAGATCAAGCTGGCCGACACCCTCGGGTACAACACCGTCTGGGTCGTCGAGCACCACTTCCGCGAGGGCCGCTCGCACTGCCCCGCCTCCGAGGTGCTGCTGGGCGGGCTCTCCACCGTCACCGAGAACATCAAGATGGGCTTCGGCGTCACCCTCACGCCGTTCGGCTTCATCAACCCCGCCCGCATCGCCGAGAAGGTGGCCACGGTCGACATCTTGTCGAACGGCCGGGTCGAATGGGGGACGGGCCGCTCCACCCCCATGGAGCAGACCGCGTTCGGCGTCGACCGCGAGCAGAGCCGCAGCGACTGGCGAGAGGCCATCGAGATCGTCTGCGGCATGTGGCGCGAGGAGTACTTCGAGTACGAGAGCGAGCGCTTCTCGTTCCCCCGTCGCATGGTCACCCCCAAGCCGGTGCAGGACCCGCACCCGCCGGTGTGGATGGCCGCCACCTCCGCCGAGTCGGCCGCCGTCGCCGGCTCGCTGGGCCTGGGGCTGCTCTCGTTCACGATCATGCAGCCCATCGAGCTGATGGCGAAGGCCATCGAGAACTACCGCACCGCCCAGGTGAACAACACGCCCCTGACCAAGGTGGTCAACAACCGGGTCGCGGCCTACACGCTGGTCCACTGCGAGGACGAGGCCAACTTCGAGAAGAACCGGGTCTGGGAGTCGGTGGCCTGGTGGTACCAGAACCTGGCCCAGTTCACCATCGACTGGGAGTTCCCCCTCACCCCGCAGGAGGAAGTGGACCGCATCTTCCCGCTCATGAAGCCGCTGAAGGAGGGCAAGGTCCCCGTCGACGCCTTCAACAACGGCGACATGATCGTGATCGGCGACGCCGAGAAGTGCTTCGAGAAGATGCGCCACTACGCCGACCTCGGCTGCGACTCGCTCATCTGCTACTCGCAGTTCGGCTACCTGCCGCACGAGTCGATCATGGCGACCATCGAGACCATCGGGAAGGAAGTCCTCCCCGAGATCGAGGCCTACGTGCCGCCGGACGACTCCCCCGCCGCCAAGTTCAAGGCCATCTCCGAGGGCCGGGTCGCGAGCTAACCGGCCTCATGAGCACAGACGGGCGCCCCGAGCAGCCCGAGCCGTACCTGCGGGGCGCCCCCTTCCCCCCGGGAGGGGGCGTCCCGTATCCACGGGCCAAACCAGAACTGCCCATGCTGCGCCTGCCGATGGACACCTGGACGATGGCGTCGGTACCCGCCGGCGTCCGCCTGGAGTTCTCGGGTGACGCGGCGGCGGTCGAGGTCGACTACCGCACCGCCCAGGAGCCCTTCGGCTACCTGGGTGGCGGCGAGGGCGGCGAGTTCACCCTGTGGCGCGACGGCGACCTGGTGGCCACCGAGGCGGCGGCGGTCGGTGAGGGCACGGTGCGCCTGCCGGGCACCGAGGGGTCGGAACGGGCCATCGTCCACCTGCCCGAGCGCATGCTGCCGACCGTGACCGCCATCCGGGCCGCCGGCGCCGGGTCGATCCAGCCGGCCGCGGCCCAGCCCCGCTGGGTGGCCTACGGCGACTCGATCACCGAGGGCTGGACGGTGTCGACGCCAGGGCGGTCGTGGCCGAGCGTGATCGGCCGGCGCTACGGCATCGACGTGCAGAACATGGGCTACTCGGGCTCGGCGCGCGGCGAGATCCCCAGCGCGGAGGAGATCGCCGGCCTTCCCGCCGACGTCATCACCATCGCCCATGGCACCAACTGCTGGACCCGCATCCCCTTCAGCACCGGGATGTTCCGCGAGGGGCTCGTCGCCTTTCTCGACATCGTCCGCCAGGGCCACCCCGACACGCCGATCGTCGCGGTCAGCCCCATCACCCGCCCCGACGCCGAGACCACGCCGAACCGGCTGGGCGCGAGCCTCGTGGACCTCCGGGCGGTGTTCGAGCAGGTGGTGGGCGACCGCATCGCCGCCGGCGACGGGCACCTCACCCTCGTGGAGGGCCTGCCCATCGTCGATCCGTCGTTGCTCGACGACGGCATCCACCCCGGCGACGCCGGCCACCAGGCCATGGCCGACGCCATCGGCCCCGCCGTCGCCGCCGCCCTCGGCCTGCCCCCCGCCGCCTGACATGGCGCGGCCGGCGCCGGTGGCGGGGAACGATCGTTCTGGTGGCTGGATCGTGACGCTGGCAACACGATCGAGCCACCGGAACGGTGGTTTCGGGACGAGAGGTCACTGAGCGTGGCGCGGCCGGCACCGGCGGTGGAGCGCACCACCGCCATCCTGGACTTCCTCGCGGCGCACCCGTCCCAGCCGTGGAGCCTGTCCGAGCTGGCCCGGCGCCTGGACCTGAACAAGGCCACGGCCCACGCGGTGCTCACCGCACTCACCGACGCCGGGTACCTGGTGCGCCACCCCCTCCGCAAGGACTACGCCCTCGGTCCGGCGCTCATCGGCGTGGGGCGAGCCGCGCTCGAGCAGTACCCGGTGGTCGACTTCGCCCGGCCGGAGATGCGCCGCCTCGCCGACGACCTGGGCCTCGAGTGCCTCGCCACCGCCTCGGTGGACGGCGACATGGTGGTGCTCGAGCGGGCCGGGACACCGCGGCCGCTCGCCGTGAGCGTGGCCGTCGGGCAGCGGGTTCCCATCGTGCCCCCCTTCGGCACCGCGTTCGTGGCGTGGGACGACCCCGACGCCGTGGCCCGGTGGCTGGGACGGGCCGGGCCCTCGGCCACCGACGACGACCGCACCCGGTTCGTGGACGCGCTCGCGGCGGTGAGGGAACGGGGCTACTCCGTCACCCTCGAGGCGGACACCCATGCCCGCCTGGGCCGAGCCCTCGCCGGAGCGGCGGGAACGCCGGCACGCTCACGCCGCCGTGACGTGGGTGAGCTGGTCGACCAGCTCGGCCACGAGGACTACCTGCTGATCGACCTCGAGCCCGAGCGGTCGTACCGGGTGAACCACATCGCTGCGCCGGTGTTCGACGCCGACGGCCGGGTGGCCATCCTGCTGGCCCTGCTCGGCTACGGGGGCGCGCTCACCGGCACCGAGGTGACGGTGCTCGCCGACCGCCTGATGCAGGCGGCGGCCACCGTGACCGCGTCGGTCCACGGTCGCCGGCCCGCCGCCTGAGCGTGCCGAGTCCGGCTGGGCCGGGCCGCCGACGTGGGCCAGAGTGGGGCGATGAGCCCGTTCACCCATGACCAGTTGAGCACGCACGAGGAGATCCGCCGGCTGGCGCTGCGCTACGCGCTCGCCATCGACCGGCGCGACCTGGACCTGCTGGTGTCGCTCTACGTCGAGGACGTGTGGGTGGGCAAGGCCGGCACAGGGCGGGACGTGCTGCGCAAGGACTTCGGTGACGGCCTGAAGCGCATCGGCGTGTCGATGCTGTTCGTGGGCAACCACCTCATCGAGCTCGACCCCGACGAGCCCGACAAGGCCACGGGCACCGTCTACTGCCGGGCCCGCATCCAGGCCACGCCAGGCAGTCCCGACATGGTCGAGCACGCGATCCAGTACAGCGACTGGTACGAGCGTCGGGACGGCACCTGGTACTTCACCCGCCGCAAGCACGAGCTGTTCTGGGGCGTCGTCCTCGCCGAGCGGCCCCTCACCCAGGAACCGGCCAACTGGCCCGAGCACCAGACCGGCGTCGGCACCATCCCCTACCGCCACGACACCTGGCAGCGGTTCTGGGCCTGAGGACGGTCAGATCACCACGTCATCCGCGTGGGCGGCGAGTGACCGTGGATCGCCGAGGTCGCCCGTGACGACGACCGTGCTCATACGGCCTGGTCGCGGCCTCTAGTCGCGCTGTGCCCGTTCGATGAAGCTGGCGAGATGCTCGGCCAGCGCGAGCGGTTGGTCGCCCTGGATGCTGTGGCCGGCGTCGGGGACGACGATCACCTCGGCGTCGGGCTTGCGCCGCTGCAGCTCCTCGACGTCCTCGTCACCCACCACGCCGGAGTTGCCGCCCCGCAGCAGCAGGAGGGGCCGGTCGACGGCGTCGACCGCCTCCCAGAGGGTGGTGAAGTCGGCCAGCCGGCTGGTGTCGTCAGCGCCGGCGGCCTTCCAGTCACGCACGGCGTCGTAGCGCCACGACCACGTGCCGTCGGGGTTCTCCTTGGCGTTGTGCAGCACGCCTCGGCGCAGTGAGGACTCGGACCGGGTGGGGTTGTGCTCGATGGTGCGGGCCAGGATCTCGTCGAAGCTGGCAAACGTCTCGGGCCCGCTGATGAAGGTGACGATGGGCTCGGCCTTGGCGTGATCGGTCCCCGGGGTGACATCGACGATGGCCAGCCGCTCGACCAGGAAGGGGTGGGTCGCGGTGAGGCACAGCGCGGTGAGGCCACCGAGCGACATGCCGACCACGAGCTGGGCCCGGGGGGCGAGGGCGCCGACCACCTTGGCCAGGTCGGCGGCCAGCATCGGCGGCCAGTAGGCCCGGTCGTCGCGCCAGTCCGAGTGGCCGTGCCCGGGCAGGTCGACCGCGACCAACGGGCGATCGAGGGCCAGCGCCACCGTGTCCCAGGTGTGCGCGTTCTGCGCGCCGCCGTGCACCAGCACGATCTCGGGCTCGCCCTCGCCCCACACCAGGGCGCTCACCCTTCGTCCGGCGGCGTCGACCTCCACGAAGACCCGCTCGACGGCCACCTCACGGGGGTGGGGCAGGCCCACCTCGGCGGCGTTCTCGTGCAGCATCCCGAACTCCGGGTACCCCGGATCGTACGCAGCCCCCGTATCACCCATGAACCGCCTCCTACCCCTCGTCCGCCACGACGCCGCGGAGGCCGTCGGCCCCGAACAGGGGCTCGAAGAAAGCCCGGAAGTCCGGGCCTCGGCGGAGGCTGTGGCCGCCGTCCACCTGCAGCACCTGCCCGGTCACCCACGTCGAGTCCGGCCCGGCGAAGAACAGCACCGCGCCGGCGCAGTCCTCCACCGTCCCGACCCGGGAGATCGGCATCTGGGACAGGTAGTCGTCGAGCACGGGGCTGCCGGCGGTGACCGCGCCCATCAGCTCGGTGTCGACGATGCCGGGCGCGATGGCGTTCACCCGCACGTTCGACGCCCCCAGCTCGTCGGCGGCCATGGCCACCAACTGCTCGATGCCCGCCTTGGACGGACCGTAGGCGCCGAACCAGCGGTGGCTGAGCGAGCCGGCGATGGACGAGATGGCGATGAACGACCCGCCGCCGCCCCGCACCATCACCGGGGCGGCGTGCTTCAGGGTGAGGAAGGTGCCGGTGAGGTTGAGGTCGACGGTCTGACGCCACAGGTCCACGTCGACGAGGTGCAACGGGCCGGCGGTCAACGAGCCCCCCGCCGAGGTGACGACGATGTCGAGCCCGCCCGTCGGCTCGCACGCCTTGGCCACTGCCGCGGCCACCTGGGACTCGTCGGTCACGTCGCAGGCGATGGACGCCACCGTCGCGCCCTCGGCGGCCACCGCACGGATCTGCTCGGCCGCACCGGCGAGGCGCTCCTCGCTGCGGCCGCAGATGGTGACGTGGGCGCCCTCGGCGGCGAAGCGCGCTGCGCATCCGAGGCCGATGCCGCTGCCCCCGCCCGTGACGAGCGCCGCGTCCCCTGCGATTCCCGACGATCCATCCACGCTGTTGGTCACCCGGCCACGTTAGAGCGGCTAGACAGCAGGCCATGCCGCAACCGCAGCCCGCTGTGTTCGCCGAGGGGACGCAGTCCCACTGGTTCCTCCACTACCGCCTGGTCGACGGTGCCGACCTCGACGCCGTCCGTGCCGCGATCTCCGGGGTCCGCGGCGAGGCCACCGGCATCACCCCGACCGATGCCGTGAACCTCGCGGTCGGGTTCGGCCCCGACCTGCTGGGGCGCCTCGCCCCCGACGACGCGCCCACCGGCTTCCACCCGTTCACCCAGGTGGGCGCCGAGCCGGGCCCCGTGGCCGTCGCCACCCAGGAGGACCTGTTCTTCTGGGTCCACAGCAACCGGGTCGACCGGAACTTCGACGTGGCCCACCGGGCCCGCCGCGCCCTCGACGGCCTCGCCACGCTGGCCCGCGAGACGGTGTCGTGGGTGTGGCACGACAACCGCGACCTCACCGGCTTCATCGACGGCACCGCCAACCCCCCGGTGGAGGAGGCTCGGGAGCTCGCGGTCGTCGCCGACGGGCCGGGCGCCGGCGGCAGCTTCGTCATCACCCAGCGCTACATCCACGACCTCGACGCCTTCGACGCGCTCGACACCGCGGCACAGGAGGCGACCGTCGGGCGCACCAAGGCCGACAGCATCGAGCTGGACGACAAGCCGGCCGACGCCCACATCTCCCGGGTGGAGATCGAGGACGAGGACGGCGAGGAGATCGAGATCTACCGGCGCTCGGTGCCCTACGGGAACAGCGAGGAGTTCGGCCTCTACTTCATCGCCTTCAGCGACGGCCTGGGGGCCTTCGACCGGATGCTGGCCAAGATGTACGGCACGTCGGGCGACGGCATCCACGACCGCCTGATGGACTTCGTCCGCCCCGTGAGCGGCGCCTACTACTTCGTGCCGAGCGTCGAGGTGTTGAACGAGATCGCGCCGGCACCCGACCGCGAGGACTGAGCCTCTGCCAGAGAGGCCGGCTTCAGCCATCCGGACTTCGGGCTGCCCAGTACTTGGGGCGGCGGCGGTCATGGGCGACGGCGAGCACCTCGACGACCTCATCCACCACCCGGTACGGCAGGTAGTACGGGAAGCCCTCGACGGGAGCTCGGCGGAAGCGGCGATCACCGGCAGGCGCAATTGGCGATCCTGCCTCCGGCCATCGGGCGAGCGAGCGGGCCGTCGTCTCGACCGCGTCCACGAACTCGGCCCCGAGACCGATCCTTCGTTCTTCGTACCAACGAGCGGCTTCGTCGAGCTCCTCCAGCGCTGGTGGCGCCAGGCGAACCGTGAACGTCACGTCGTCAGGTTCGTTCGCACCTGCTCGAGAGCGACGTCCAGGGGAATACCTCGGTCCTCACCTGCGTCGAGTCGAGCCGCTCGATGCTCGAGCTCGGCTTCCCAGGCACGGCGAACGTCGTCCTCGTCCTGCTCGGTTTCGGGATCGAGACTAGCCAGGAGCTCAGCCGCCAGCTCCGCGCGCTCGGACTCCGGCAGCGCCAGCGCCCCGTCGCGGATCGAGTCGATCGACATGGCTCGATCGTACCGGTGATGCTGGACGAGGCCATGACCTCGAGGAACTGGTGTCGCGAGGCGCTTGCAGCGGAGGCCTGGACCGATGTGCACGGCGCATCAGATCACGTCGCCTGTTCAACCTCTAGACCAGCGCCGCTATGGCCTCCGCGTGGACGTCGCCGCTGCCGAAGACCGTGTCGAGGACGAAGGCCCGCTTCAGGTACAGGTGGGCGTCGACCTCCCAGGTGAAGCCCATGCCGCCGTGCACCTGGATGCAGGACTTGCCGTTGGCCACCGCGGCCTGGGCGGCGATGAGCTTGGCGCCGTGGGCGGCCCGGTCGGGGTCGCCCACCGTCGGGTCGTCGAGGGTGACGCCGGCGGCGTAGACCGCGGCGCGAGCCACCTCGGACCGGGTGAGCATGTCGGCCAGCAGGTGCTTCACGGCCTGGAACGTGCCGATGGGCTTGCCGAACTGCTCGCGCTCCTTGGCGTAGGCCACGCCCAGCTCGACGGTGGCCTCCGCGATGCCGAGCATCATGGCGGCCGCGAGGACGGCGCCCTCGCGGCGCCAGCGAGCTGCGTCGTCGGGACCGCCGATGGGCTCGCCGGCGGGAAGGTCGGCGACGACGTGCAGCGGCGTGAGCGGGTCGAGGGGGCGCCCCGCCGGCTCGCCGCTGACCGCGCCGGCCTCGACCAGTGAGAGCCCGTCGGGGTCGACCACCACCAACGCGTCAAGGGCGTCGAGGTGCTCGACGAGCAGCGGGGTGGCCGGGCGCTCCACGAGGCCGATCACCCGCTCGCCCGTGATCGCGCCGTCCACCACCCCTGAGGCGAGATGGGTGGCGAGGACCGGGCCTGGCACCAGCGCTCGGCCCAGCTCCTCGAACACCAGCACCGCCTCGGTGGCGCCCAGCCCCACGCCGCCGTCGGCCTCGGGCAACCGCAGCCCGAACACGCCCGTGTCGGCCAGCTCCTGCCACAGGCTGCGGTCCACGCCGGCGGTGTCGCCCAGGCGGCGCACCGTCTCCATCGGGAACCGGCCCTCGCAGAAGCTGCGGATGCCGGCCTGCAGCGCCGCTTCGTCCTCGTTGACGTCGAAGTCCATGTCGCTCGGCCTTCCCTACCGGTCCTTGGGGAGGCCGAGGATGCGCTCGGCCACGATGTTGCGCTGGATCTGAGTGGTACCCGCCGCGATCGAGATCGAGATGGCGTGCAACATGCCCTCGACGTGGGCGCCGTTGCCCATGTCGCCGACGTCGTCGAGGGCCAGTCCGGCCCGCTCGAACACCCGCTCGCTCAGCTCGCCCAGGCGGTGGCGCATCTCGGAGTAGTAGAGCTTGAACACCGAGCCGCCCGGCCCGGGAACTCCGCTGTGGGTGGCCTGGGTGACGTTGCGCTTCACCAGCGCCCACAAGGCGTCGAGGTCGGCGGCGGCCCGCCCGATGTCGCGGCGCAGGCCGGCGTCGTCCCACGCTGTGCCTGATCCGCGGGTGACTTTCTTGGCCACCGCCGCCAACTGCTCGACGAGCTGCATCGAGGCCAGCATCTCGCTGACGAAGGCGGTGCCCCGCTCGAAGCTGAACGTGACCATGGCGACCCGCCAGCCGTCGTTCTCGGCACCAACCCGGTTGGCCACCGGCACGCGGACGTCGTCGAAGAACACCTCGCTGAACTCGTCGGTGCCGGGGATGCTGCGCAGCGGCCGGATGTCGATGCCCGGCGTGTCCATGGGCAGGATCAGCCAGCTGATGCCCTTGTGCTTGGGGGCATCCGGATCGGTGCGCACCAGCAGCTCGCAGTAGTCCGCCACCTGGGCGTTCGACGTCCAGATCTTCGAGCCGTTGATCACGTACTCGTCGCCGTCGCGGACGGCCCGGGTGCGCAGCGACGCCAGGTCGGACCCGGCCTGCGGCTCGGAGAACCCCTGGCACCACACCTGGTCGCCCCGCAGGATGGCGGGCAGGTGTGCGGCCTTCTGCTCGGCGCTGGCCTCGGCGATGAGCGTGGGGCCGGCGTGCAGGAGCGCCACGAACATGACCCCCACGTAGGGGGCGCCGCGGCGCTCGGTCTCCTCCAGGAAGATCAGGTGCTCGCTGGGCGACGCCCCCAGGCCGCCCACCTCGGTGGGCCAGTTGATGCCGGCGTAGCCGGCATCGAACAGCATGCGCTGCCACTGGCAGTCGTACACCCGGCGGGCGTCCCAGTCGTCCACCGGCGGCGGCGGGCCGATGGTGGGCAGCACCTCGTCGAGCCACGCCACCAACTTCGCCCGGAAGGCCTCTTCGTCCTCAGAGAAACGCAGCTCCACGGCAAGCGAGTGTACGAGTGATCTGACGGGTCGTCAGATCCTGCCCGTCAGCCGTCGTCAGGGTGTCCTGCGGCGTGCGGTCAGGGTGCGTTCCGCTCTCCTCGAGCCGACGCCCGCGTGCGGCTCGAGGGTTGGAGCGGCACCACGGGCGTCAGCCGGCATGCCATGCTCCTGCCGTGGCGGCGCGTGATCCCGAAACCCGCGCCGACGTGGCCCCCGCGCCGTCGTCGACCCCTCGGCGCCCGGCCACCGGCACCGTGGTGGCGGGCGTTGTCGTGGGGGCGCTCACCCTCGTCAACGCCGCGTGGCTGCTGGCGAACCGCGCCTACGGGCCACTCGACATCGACGAGGCGGGGTACCTGGCCCAGGCGACCGCCGCGACGGCCGACATCCAGGCCGGTGCGGTGATCCACGGGCCCGGGGCCCTCGGGGCAGGGAGCGCCACCGGGCCCTTGCTCCCCGTGCTGACCGTGCCCGCCCAGCTCGTCCTCGGACGCACCGCGATGGCCGGGCTCCTGGCCAACCTCGCCTTCTTCGTGGTGCTGGGGGTGTCCACCTACGTCCTGGCCCGCCGGTGGCTCGACCGGCGGTGGGCCGTCCTCGCACTGGTGGTCACCCTCACGGCGCCGGGCATCACCGCGTTCAGCCGCCACTACGTGTTCGCCCTCGCGGGTACGGCCACGTTCACCCTGGCGCTGACGGCGCTGGGGCGGTCGGCCCGCCTCACCCACCGCCGCTGGGCCGTCACCTTCGGTGTCGCCGTCGGGCTCACCGTGCTGTCCCGCACGATCATGATCGCCTTCCTCCCGGGCCTGGCGCTCGCCGGCGTCGTGGCCTGGTGGCAGAGCCCTCGGGAGCGCCGCCGCCAGGCGCTGCCCAACCTGGTGCTCGCTGGTGGCGCCGCGGTCCTGGTCGCGGCCAGTTGGTACGTGTTCTCCGCCCGCGCCGTGCTCGACTACCTGTTCGATTTCGGGTACGGGAGTGCCAGCGAGGACTACGGGGTCGTCTCGATGCGCACGGCGCAGTACTGGCTCTCCGACCTGGCCGACGTGGTGCGCCACGACCTCTACGTCCCGCTGACGATCGTGCTGGGCGTGGGGAGCGCACTCGGCGCCTGGTCCTGGTGGCGAGCGGCCCGCCCGGCCGCGTTGGGGCGGGCAGTGCGCTCCGACGCCCTAGTGGTGGCGCTGCCCATCGCACTGGGGATGGCCGCGCTCCTGACGTCACGCAACACCGGCTACGGCTTCACCCTGCCGCTGGTCCCGGGCGCGGTCGTGCTGGCGGTTGTGCTCACGTCCAAGATCGCCACCGATGGCGCTCGCACCGCGGTGGTCGGTGTGCTGGCGCTGGTGGCCGCGGTCAACGCGGCCATGACCTCGTCGTTGCTGCCCACGCTGGGCGAGCACCGCGTGGCGTGGTCGAACGACTGGACCGAGCTGACGATCACCGACGGACGATCCAACATCGCCCGTTACCTCGCCGCCGAGACCTCGTACCCACTCGACGCCGACGGCACCGTCCCCGCGATGCACGAGCACTGGCTCGACGCCGCCCGCACTACACGGGACGAATTGCGAGTCGCCGGGGCCGCGCCCGGAGCGACCCGGTCGGTCATCGCGGTCGACGGCCCGATGTACAACCTCAACCTGCTCGCGCTCGCGGGCGAGCTCGACGCCGAGCCGGCACTGCGCCTCACCGCGTTCGACCCGGGCACCGCCCCACCCACCGTGGACACCGTCGCCGCCACCCTCACCGTCGCCCGATCGCAGGGCGCCACCACCCTCGTCACCGGCCCGGATTCGCTGGCCTGGCACGGGACGGTGCTCCCGCTCGACGCGGTCGAGGCCGGCGCCACCGAGGCCGGGTTCACCCGTACCGGCCGGGTGAGGCTGCCGGACGGGCAGGTCGTCTCCATCTGGGCCGCCCGCCCCGACCGGGCGTCCCCGTAGCCGTTCCCCGGGCGACGGCCGCCGCCGAGAAGGCCGCAATCCGGAAATCTTGGTGGTTGGCCACCTCTGAGGTGCACAACCACCAAGAGATCCTGCAGCACGCCGCAGGACCGGGCTCGACTCGACCGGAGAAGCGGGTGTCAGCGGGGGAAGGCGCCGGCGATGGCCTCGAGGTGCCGTCCGATCACCGCGGTCGAATCGGCGCCGGCCGGCGGGTTCACCGAGAACGACGTGGCGCCCGCCTCGATGAGGGCGGTCACCCGGTCCATCGACGCGGGCAGGTCGAACCCGCCGGCCTCGGCCCGCTTCAACGGCAGGCCCACCCGGATGCCCAGCGTGGCGGGATCGCGGCCCGCCGCCACGAACGCCTCGCGCAGCACGGCGGACTCGGCGACCACGTCCTCGGGGCGCAGGCGGCCCAACGGCAGCCAACCGTCGCCCTGCTCGGCCAGTCGGACGGCCAGCGCCGGCGTGGCCTTGGCCCCGAACCAGATCGGCAGCGTCTCCTGCACCGGTGCCGGCTCGCACCAGATCCCGTCGAACGACACCGTGTCGGAGTGGAAGGTGACGGGGTCGCCCCGGCCGGCCCACAGGGCCCGGCAGGCCCGGATGGTGTCGTCGTGGCGCGACCAGCGCCGCGCCCAGGGCACGCCCACGGCGTCGTACTCCTCGCGCTGCCAGCCCAGGCCCACGCCCAGATCGACACGCCCACCGGACAGGTTGTCGAGGGTGGCCACCGTCTTGGCCAACAGCACGGCCGGGCGCAGCGGCGTGATGAGCACGCCGGTGCCGAGCCGGACCGTGGCGGTGGCCCCCGCGATCGCGGCCAGCGTGGTGAGCGGCTCGACCCAGGGGTCTCCCGGCGGGAACGGGAAGTCGCCGTAGGGGTAGGGCTCCACGTTGGCGCTCATCACCACGTGGTCGGGCAGCACCACCTGGTCGATGCCCACGTCCTCGGCGATCCGGGCCACCTCGACGATGACCCGGTGGTCGGCACCGAAGGTGCGGTGCAGGCCCGAGATGGTGAGCGAGAGCGTGGGGGCGGGACCGGGCCCGGGTGTGGATGTCGGCGAGAGGGTGGGCACGGTCACGGCCGGGCCGCGGCGGCCCACCCTCCCGCGCTCAGCACGTGATGCCGCCGTCGAGGGGGACGATCGAGCCCGTCATGTACCGGGCCTCGTCCGACACCATGTAGGCGAACAGCCCCGCCATCTCCTCGGGCTTCGAGGCGCCCATCGGGGTCATCATCTTGCGGATCTTCTTGTAGTCGCCGCCCTCGGGCAGCTCCACGAAGCTGTGGATGATGGGCGTGTCGACGCCGCCGGGACAGATGGCGTTGCAGCGGATGTTGCGGTCCTTGTACTCCTCGGCGATGGCCTTGGTGAGCTGGATCACCCCACCCTTCGAGGCGCAGTAGGCCGCGCTGTAGGGCTGGCCGAACAGGCCGGCACTCGACGACGTGTTGACGATGACGCCACCGCCCTGTTCCAGCATGTGGGGCAGGACGAATCGGATCGTGTAGGCCGAGCCGTTGAGGTTGACGGCCACGATCTTGTCGAACTGGGCCAGGTCCATCTCGTGGCTGTTGGCGAAGGTGCCGATACCGGCGATGTTGCACAAGGCGTCGATCCGCCCGTACTCGGCGATCGTCGCGGCGACGGTGAACTCGACCGCGGACGCCGACGAAACGTCACAACCCAGGCCGATGGCGGTGCCGCCGCCCTCGGTGATCTCGGCCGCGGTCTTCTCGGCTGTCTCGGCGAACAGGTCGACGCACACGACCGAGCCCGCCTCAGCGGCGATGCGTCGGGCGGTGGCCTGGCCGATGCCCGAGCCGGCGCCGGTGACGATGACCACCTTGCCCTGCGAGCGGGGCAGGTACTGCTGGGTGTCGTGATCGGGGCCCTGTTCGCTCGTGCTGCTCCACTTCGAGGCATCAGCCATAGGTCAGCACCCCCCGGGCCAGGCGACCCGCGTGCATGTCCTCGACGACCTCGCCGAACGACTCCATCGGATAGGTCTTGGACACCAGCTCGTCGAGCTTGAGCTTGCCGTCCAGGTAGAGCTGCACCAGCAGCGGGATGTCGTGGTGCGGGCGGGCGCCGCCGTAGCGGCAACCTCGCACCCCCCGGTCGATGTGGGTCAGGTGGGTGATGGGGATCTCGACCTTGGCGGTGGCCGCGGGCACGCCGATGATCACGCAGTTGCCGCCCCAGTCCAGCGCGGCGACCGCGTCACCGACGACGGCCGGGTGGCCGACGCATTCGAACGACCAGTCCACCCCGCCCCGGACGAGCTGCTGGATCTGCTCGACGGTGCCGCCGTCGCTGGCGTCGACGAAGTCGGTGGCGCCGAACTGCAGGGCCAGCTCCTTCTTCGCGGCGATGGTGTCGACGGCGATGATGCGCGACGCGTCGCACAGCTTCGCCGCCTGGATGACGTTGAGGCCGATGCCGCCGACGCCGAACACGGCCACCGTCTGACCGTGCTTCACATCAGCGGTGTTCAGCACCGCGCCGGCGCCGGTGATCACGCCGCAACCGATCAGGCAGGCCGACTGCAGGGGGATGTCCTTGCTGACCATCACGGCCTGCACCTGGTCGACCACGGTGATGTCGGTGAACACCGAGGTGGCGGCGAAGTTGTAGGCGGGCTCGCCGCCCACCGTGAACGGCTGGCTCATCACGCCGAAGCTGCGGCGGCAGCGCGTGGGGAAGCCAGTGTTGCAGGCCGAGCACTGGCCGCAGTACTTGAGGGTGCTGAGCACGACGTGGTCGCCCACCTTCAGCTTGGAGACCTCGCTGCCCACCTCCTCGACGATGCCGGCGCCCTCGTGGCCCATCACCAGAGGCGTGGGGAAGGGGATGCTGCCGTCCAGCACGCTGAGATCGCTGTGGCAGACCCCGGCGTTGACGATGCGGATGGCGACGTCGGTGGGCCCGGGCGGGCGCACCTCGACGTCGGTCCGGACGGCGTGCTTCTCGCCGTCGTACACGATCCCTCTCATGCTTCTCCTGTCTCAGCGGCTGCGGAGGCAGCACGCTCTCGTAGCTCGAACTTCAAGATCTTGCCGCTGGCGTTCATCGGCAGCGCGTCGACCACCTCGACGTACCGGGGCACCTTGTAGTTGGCCATGTTGGCCCGTGCCCAGTCGACGACCCCGTCCGGCGTCACGTCGGCGCCGGCGCGGGGGACGACGTAGGCCATCACCACCTCGCCGAAGCGCTCGTCGGGCACCCCCACCACCGCGGCCTGGGCGATGCCACCGTGGCCGAGCAGCAGGTTCTCGACCTCGGCGGGGTAGATGTTCTCGCCGCCGCGGATGATCATGTCCTTCTTGCGGTCGGTGATGTCGAGGTAGCCCCGGTCGTCCATCACGCCGATGTCGCCGGTGTGCAGCCAGCCGTCTGCGTCGATGGCCTCGGCGGTCTGTTCGGGGTCCTCGAAGTAGCCGAGCATGACGTTGTAGCCCCGCACCACCACCTCGCCGGGCTCGCCCCGGGGCACCTCGTTGCCGTGGTCGTCGACCACCAGCACCTCGACGTCCTCGATGGCCCGCCCCGAGGAGCCCGAGATGGTCGCCTCGTCGTCGTCGGCCCGGCAGATGGTGGCCGTGCCCGTGCACTCGGTGAGCCCGTAGGCGGTGAGGATGGTCGTGAACGTGAGTTCGGTGCGCATGCGCTTGAGCATCTCGACGGGCACCGGCGCCGCCCCGGTGACGGCGAGGCGCAGGCTGGACAGGTCATACCGGTCGCGGTCGGGGTGCTCGAGGATCGCCTGGTAGAGCGTGGGCGCCCCGGGCAGCATCGAGATCTGCTCGGCCTCCACGTTCCGGAGCACCTGGTCCACGTCGAACACGGCCTGCGGGACGATCGTGGCGCCTCGCATCAGCGCCGCCATCCAGCCCGCCTTGTAGCCGAACGTGTGGAAGAAGGGCATGACCACCAGGTAGCGGTCGCCCTCGGTGAGGCCGACGGTGCGCGACCACGTCTCGAACACCCGCAGGGTCTGGGCGTGGGTGACCATCACGCCCTTGGGGCGGCCGGTGGTGCCGGACGTGAAGATGATGTCCGACAGGTCGTCGGGCTCCACCCCCGCGGTGCGGGCGGCGGCGTCCTCGGGCGTGACCGAGCCCCCGGCCTCGAGGTAGTGCGACCACGTCTCGGTGCCCTCGGGCGCATCACCCCGCAGGATGACGATCGTGTCCAGCGCGGGAAGCGACGCCTCCGCGCCGCGCAGCATGGCCACGTAGTCCGTGTCGAGGAACCCGTTGACCGTGAACAGGGCCTTGGCGCCGCTCTTCTCGAGCACGTAGGCGGCCTCGGTGCCCTTGAACCGGGTGTTGACGGGCACCAGCACGCCGCCGGCGCTCAGCAGCCCGAGGGCAGCGATGATCCACTCGTGGATGTTGGGCGCCCAGATGGCGACCCGGTCGCCGGGCTCGACGCCGGCGGCGATGGCGGCCCGGGTCGAGTGCCCGACCCGTTCGGCGAGCAGGGCGTAGGTCAGCCGGACGTCGCCGTCGACCAGCGCCTCGGCATCGCCGAAGCGGGCGACGCCGCTCGACACCAGCCCGGGGATCGTCCCCCACTCCTGCCACCCCAAGCTCTCGCGCATGTCCCCCACTCCGGAATCTGACAGGTCGTCAGGTTAGCTTGGGCCCTCATGGACGCTGAAGTGCGCACGGTGATGGAACTGATGGAGGGCTTCTTCCCCCGGCCGTCGGCCGGGGAGATCTCCATCGAGGAGGCCCGGGCCCAGATCGACGCCGGCTCGGGCCTGCTCCAGGGCGAGGACGTGGCCTCGGTCGAGGACCGCACCATCCCCGGCCCCGACGGCAACGACATCCCCGTGAGGGTCTACCGGGCCTCCGACGCCACCGACCTGCCGGTCGTGGTCTACCTGCACGGCGGCGGGTTCGTGCTGTGCGGCCTGGGCACCCACGACGGGCTGTGCCGCGCGACGACGAACGCCGTCGGCTGCGTCACCGTGTCGGTCGACTACCGACTCGCCCCCGAGCACCGCTACCCCGCCGCCCCGCGGGACTCGTTCGCAGCCACCCAGTGGGTCGTGGACAACGCCTACGACGAGGGCTGGGACGGGTCGCGGCTGGCCGTCGCCGGCGACAGTGCCGGCGGCAACCTGTCGGCGGTCGTGGCCCAGATGGCCCGCGACCTGGGCGGGCCCGCCATCGCGCTCCAACTGCTGATCTACCCGGTCGTCGACCCCATGGGCACGTACCCCTCGCACAGCACCAACGGGCACGGGTACTTCCTCGAGCAGGTCGACATGGACTGGTACCACGAGCAGTACTTCGCCTCGCCCGCCGACGGCACCGAGCCCTACGCCGCGCCCATCCGGGCCGAGTCGCTCGCCGGCCTGCCCCCCGCCTACATCGTGACCGCCGAGTTCGACCCCCTCCGTGACGAGGGCGAGGCCTACGGCGCGGCGCTCGAGGCGGCCGGCGTCCCCACCACGGTCGTCCGGGCACCCGACATGTTCCACGGGTTCTTCAACATGGGCGCCTACCTCCCCGGCGCCAAGACCGCCAACGACGGCGCGTTCGCCGCACTCCGCGAGGCGCTCGGCACCTGATGCACACCGCCGCCTCGGCCTGACAGGTGTGTGCGTGTGTGTGATCCTGGCCACATGGGTTGGTCCCGACGAGTGCTGTGCGGCAGCTTGCTGTTGAGCATGGCTGCGGTCGTCGCCGCCCTCGGGGTGGGCTCGGCGGCTTCGGCCGACAGTCGACCGCGGGCCGGCGACACCGTCACCGTCGCCTCGCTCGCCCTCGGTGGCGAGCACACCTGCGCGCTCTTCTCCAATGGGGTGGTCAAGTGCTGGGGCCACGCCGGCACCCTCGGTCTCGGGGACTCGCTGAGCCGGGGTGACCAGCCAGACGAGATGGGTCGCCAGCTCGCCTCGGTCGACCTCGGCACGGGCCGCGTTGCTACCGCCATCAGCGCCGGCAGCAACTTCACGTGTGCCCTGCTCGACGACGGCGGGGTGAAGTGCTGGGGCGGAAACGACGACGGGCAGCTCGGACAGGGCGACGACTCCCCCCGGGGAGGTGCCCGCGACCAGCTCGGCGACCACCTCCCCGAGATCGACCTGGGCACCGGCCGGACGGCCGTCGCCATCACCGCCGGCGGCCTCCATGCGTGCGCCCTCCTGGACGACAGCTCGGTCAAGTGCTGGGGTGTCGGTGGCGCCCTGGGCCTCGGGCTGTTCTTGGACTACGACAACCGTGGCGACGACCCGGGGGAGATGGGCGACGCCCTCCCCGCCGTCGACCTCGGAACCGGTCGCACCGTCGTGAAGGTGGTCACGGGTCCCGACCACACGTGCGCGATCCTCGACGACAGCTCGCTCAAGTGCTGGGGGGCCAACTACCTGGGCCAGTTGGGGCTCGGCGACAACCACGACCGAGGCATGCACCCTGGCGAGATGGGCGATGCCCTGCCGGCGGTCGACCTCGGCACCGGGCGCTCGCCAGTGGACATCACCGTCGGTTCGGGCACCACGTGCGCGCGGCTCGACGACGCCTCCCTCAAGTGTTGGGGCGACGGGCGGAACGGCCGGCTCGGCCGCTCGGTCTATGGCGTCGGCGACGACCACGGTGAGATGGGCGATCAGCTGCCGCCCATGCCGTTCGGGGCGGGGCGCACGACCCCTTCGGTGAGCATCGGCGGAGGCGACGCCTGTGCCGTGTTCGACGACGGGACGACGAAGTGCTGGGGCTTGAACGACTACGGGCAACTGGGTCAGGGCGACATCGCCAGTCGGGCCGACATCCCCGGCGTGGCGCCGATCGATCTGGGTGCGGGGCGCGTCGCCACCTCCATCACCGCCGGGGAGGATCACGCCTGTGCGATCCTCGATGACGCGTCGGTCAAGTGCTGGGGACGCAACATCGACGGCGATCTGGGGCTCGGGGACACCCACACGCGGGGCGACGGTCTCGGCGAGATGGGCGACGACCTGCCGGTCCTCGACCTCGTCCCGGATCAGCACGTACGCCGACCCGATCTCGCCATCAAGCGTGACGGCGGCCCGTGGCTGGGTGACGACCACTACGAGTCGACGTTGAACCAGGTCGTCACGGTGCGACGGGAGCGCCTTGGCAGCGTGACCTTCTTCGTGCGGGTCCAGAACGACAGCGACCATCGGGCCCGCCTCACCGTCCTGCAGATGGGCCCGAGCGACTCGCACCTCGCGCGGAGATACTTCGCCGGGCGGTCAGCGAGGGACATCTCCATCGCGGTGCTGACCGGGCACTACGTGACCTCACCTCTGGAACCGGGCGAATCCGCCACGATCAGGATCGAGGCGCACGTGGATCGCCATGCCCGCCACGACCACGTGTACGGGATCCCTCTCCGTGTCCGTGTCTTGGGATCCGATCTCCCAGTGGACACGGTGCAAGCCGAGGTCAAGGTCCACTGACCATTCGAGACGCAGCGCAACGCAGGGCGTCGGCCTTGGTGTCGGGGACCGGGTAACGCGGGTGTCAGCGGTCCGTCGGGCGCGTGATGTACGCCTCCACTCGACCATGGCGGATTCGGGGTCCATGGCTCGGACTTCGTCCTCTGCCCAGCCAGCCGTGTGGACGAGGCGCTCGACGAGCCACTGAGGCACCGGCTCCGACTCGACCTCCCGTGCCGCGTCGACATCGCCGGCAGCCCGGCCGAGCATGGTGACGACCTCAGCGAGTGCCTGGGTCCGAGGGTTCCTCGGTAGGTCTGCCACCCTCCCCTTCATCTCGGCGTGGACGGCGGCATCGGACCTGGCGCCCGCGGCCCACACCTCGGCGATCTCGACCACCCGTGTGCCGAGGTCGTCAGTGGTGACCCTCCACACGATCCGCCAGTGCCGGTCGCCGACAGTCAGCTTGCGAAAACCGATCAGCGCGCCCACCAGAGGCTCTCCCGCCTCGGGATCGCATTCGAGGAGGAGCAGCTTCTTCAGCACCTGGCGGGCACGATCGCCGCCGCCACCAGGCTGGGCGAGACGTCACTCGAACCAGTGGCCGCCGTTGACGTCGAGGGCCTGACCGGTCACGACACGGCTCAGGTCTGAGGCGAAGAACACCACCGAGTCGGCGATCTCGGCCGAGGTGGGCAGGTGGTGCAGGGCGGTCTCGTCGGCGACCTGGTCGTACTTCTCCTCGGGGGTGATGCCCTCCTGCTCGGCGAGGAAGCGGAAGTACCACTCGACCGAGTCGCCCCAGATGTAGCCGGGCACCACCGAGTTGACCCGGATCTGGTACTCGCCCAGCTCGAGGGCCAGCGTCTTGGCCGCGGCCAGCAGCGCCGACTTGGAGGCGGCGTAGATGCCGAACTCCTTCTGGATCCTGCGGGCGGACATCGAGTTGATGAAGACGACCGACCCGCCGCCGTTCGTCTTCATGTGCGGGATGCAGGCCTTCGTCATCTGGATCGACCCGAACACGTTCACCTCGAAGCCGGTGCGCCAGGTCTTCATCTCGTTGTCCTCGATGGTCTCGAACGGTGGCTGGACGAACGCGTTGTTCACCAGCACGTCGAGCCGACCGAACTTGTCCTGCGCAGCGTCGGCCAGCGCCTGGCACTGCGCCTGGTCGGTGATGTCCGTCGGCACGCACAGGGCCCTGCGCCCGAAGGCCTCGACCTCAGCGGCCACCGCTTCGAGCTTGCCCGCCGAGCGGGCGCCGAGCACCACGTCGGCGCCCTCCCGGGCGAAGGCGAGTGAGATGTCCCGACCCATGCCAGGACCCACACCCGAGACGATGGCCACACGGTTCTCCAAGAGCATCCCGCGATCGTGGCACGCGCCGCGCCACTACGTTGTCCGCGATGGCTTCGATCGTCCCCGACGGCACCCTCGTGTACGGCATGCAGCTCCAAATCCAGTCGCAGAGCCGCATCTACGTCGAGCCGTGGGAGGCCGACGCCGGCGCCGCCGAACTGGCGGCGGTGGCCCGCAAGGCCGACGAAACCGGCTTCTTCTACATCGCCGTCTGCGACCACGTCACCATCCCGCCCCCGCTGGATCAGAAGATGGGCGACGTCTGGTACGACACCGTCGCCACGCTGGGCTGGCTGGCGGGCATCACCCGGAACGTGCGGCTGCTCTCCCATGTGTATGTGGTCGCCTACCGCCACCCGCTGCAGACGGCCAAGGCCTTCACCACGCTGGACGAGCTGTCGGGCGGGCGGGCCATCCTCGGCGTCGGCGCCGGCCACGTCGAGGCCGAGTTCGAGCGCCTCGGTGTGCCGTTCGACACCAGGGGGGCCGACACCGACGCGGCGGTCGACGTCATCCGCTCGGTGTTCGACGGCTCGTACCCCGACGCCGGCATCGGGCCCGCGCCCCGCCAGTCGCCCATACCGGTGTGGATCGGCGGCTCGTCCCGACCGGCGCTACGCCGGGCCGCAGCACGCGGCGACGGCTGGCTGCCCCAGGGCACCGCCATGAAGGACATGCCTGATGCCATCGCCTACCTGCGCGAGCAGCGGGCGGCGGCCGGGCGGGGCGACGACCCCATCGACATCGGCGCCATCACCGGCGTGTACTACGTGGGCGAGCCCGATTGGGACGTCGGCCCGTGGACCACCACTGGTCCCGCCGAGAAGATCGCCGAGCAGATCCGGGCCTTCGCCGACCTGGGCGTGAACCACGCCCAGATCCGCTTCCGCAACCGCTCGGTGGAAGAGCTGCTCGATCAGATGGACGCCTTCGGCGCCGACGTCGCTCCCCTACTGAACGACTGAAGGATCGCTCGCGTGGAGGTGCTCTCCAGCCGGGTGATGCTGGCACCGACCGATTTCCAGCGGTCGGTCGCGTTCTACCGCGACACGCTGGGCCTGCGGATCTACCGCGAGTTCGGCGCCGACGGCCACCAGACCGGTGTGGTGTTCTTCCTCGGCGGCGGCTACCTCGAGCTCAGCGCGTCGGGCAGCACGTCGGCCATGGGCTCGGTGACGCTGTGGTTGCAGGTTCCCGACCTGGCCGCCGAACACGCCCGGCTGGCGGCGGCGGGTGTCACCATCACCGAGCCACCGAACCGCAAGCCCTGGGGCCTCGACGAGATGTGGGCCCTCGACCCCGACGGCCACCGCCTCTGCCTGGTCGAGGTGCCCCCCGACCACCCCATCCGCCGGCGCCTCATCTGATCGCTCTTCGACTGGCGCCTCATCGCACCGTCAGGGGTGGCTCGTCCCTCGCCAACCGGGCCTTGGCCGGGTGTTGTCGCCAGGAGCCCGGCGCCTTCGTTCGCAGTAGCGTCCGCGGCATGGTCACGATGGACGAGGTCGCCGCCATTATCGAGGCGTTCCCGGGGGTGACCGTCGGCGAGCGCTACGGCCACCGCACCTGGTCGGCCTTCGGCAAGGCCGTCGTCTGGCATCGCCCGTTCAGCAAGGCCGACATCAAGCGCTTCGGCGACGAGACGCCGCCAGACGGCGACATCCTCGCGGTGACCGTCGAGGACCTGGCCGAGAAGGAGGCGGTGCTGGCGGCGAACCCCGATGCCTTCTTCACCATCCCCCACTTCGACGGCTACGCAGCCGTCCTGGTGCACCTTCGCGTCGCCAGCGTCAAAGCCGTCGAGGGGGCGATCCTCGACGGCTGGCTGGCTCGTGCACCAGAGGATGTCGCCGAGGCCTACCTGCGCGAGGCCGGCGCCGAGCGATGAACGACGACGGCGCGACCTACTCGCCGCCGGCGCCGTCCAGCGACGCGTGGAATTCGTCATCCCGTCCGCGGCGGTCCACCCACGCCGGGCTGTCGTGCACCAATGTCTTCGCCTCGTCGAGTGGCTTGCCCAGGACTTCGACCGTGGCTCGAACCGACTGCACTTTGGTGAAGCCCTCGTCCCGTAGCACGGTGAGCGTCGCGTCCCAGGACCCGGTCTCGTCCAACACGTCACGCGCCCTCGATGAAACCGCGGTTGTGGTCACGTGACCTCCCTCGTCAGATCCACTCGTACCCGAACTCTACGACCGCGACGCGACCCGGTCAGTCGCGTTCCTGTGACGATGAGGGTCTCGAAGCCCAGTTCGACGAACCCCGGAAACAGCTGGGTCCGTGCCGCTGTGAGCAATCCCGACGCACCAACCGATAGGAGTTCGTCGCTCGCTGGATAGATCACCACATCGCGCAACTCGAGTGTCGTCCCGCCCACATGGACCTCAGCGAGCATCTCGACAGCACCAGCGTCTGTCTCGAGACGGCACTCGAAGAGCTCTCCGGATTCCATGCTCTCACGCTATGGAGCACCTCTGACAGGCTCGCCGCCTGGCCCACGGTGGGCTCAGGCGGTAGCGGTAGCGGTCGCCGCCGCGGCGTTGCGCATCTTGGTGGTGCGGTGCTCGGGGTCCTTGTCGAACTGGGGCAACACCTCTTTGGCGAACAGCTCGATCGAGCCCTGCACGATCTCGAGGGGGATCATGTTGACGCCGAACACGAGTTGGTCGGCACCCGTGTCGACGAAGGACTGGACGCCGCGGGCGCACTCCTCGGGCGTGCCCGCCGGCAACATGGCGGCGTCGATGCCGGCGTCGAGCAACTCGGGCGAGAGGTCGGGCAGCACCTCGGGCCACGGGGGGACGCCCGGCGGCCGCGGGAACGTGTCGAGGTAGCGGTAGACGTTGCTCTGGAAGTAGCCCCCGCCGCTGTTGCGGAACCAGTGGCGGGCCTCCTGGCCGTCCTCCATGCACAGCATGGTGCTGACCAGGGTGACGTTGTCGTTGACGTACTCGCCGACGGGGTCGGCGTCCTGGATCGCCTCCTTGTAGGCCTCGACCATAGGCTTCAGCGCCGACGGCTCGCGGAAGGTGAAGCCCAGCGCCCCGAGGCCCAGCCGGCCGGCCTTGGCGAAGGTCTCGGGGCTGCCGCAGGCCACCCACATCGGCGGGTGGGGTGCCTTCCACGGCTTGGGCAGCACGTTGCGCTCGGGCATCGAGAAGAAGCGGCCGTCGAACGAGTACGAGTCCTGCGCCCACATCTTCTTGAACTCGGGCATCACCTCGTCCCACATCTCGCGCGTCAGCTCAGGGTCCGTGATGCCGAAGCCGGCCTGCTCGGTGGTGGACGAACCGCGCCCGGTGCCGAATTCGAAGCGGCCGTCGCTGAGGTGGTCGAGCATGGCCACCCGCTCGGCGATGCGCGCCGGGTGGTTGACCGGCGGGGTGACGTTGAAGATGCCCGACCCGAGGTGGATGTAGTCGGTGACCGCGGCCATGTAGCCCAGCCATGACTCGCTGGCCGACAGGTGGGAGTACTCGTCGAGGAAGTGGTGCTCGCTGGCCCAGACGTACTTGAACCCGTTGCGGTCAGCGGTCTTCACCAACTCGATCTCGTAGAGCAGGCGGTTGTGCTCCGCGTGCGGGTCCTGCTCCCGGTAGTACTTCGGCACGTGGGTCTGGGTGAAGAGTCCGAACTCCATGGCCGAAAATGTAACAGGTTCTAGTTCACTGGACAGCTGTCCAGGCTGGGGCGGAGCGGCCCCTCAGATGGGCATGGCGGCGCCGCCGTTGGGGCGCACGATCTGGCCGGTCATGAACGACGACGCGTCCGACGCCAGGTACACGACCGCCCAGGCGATGTCGTCGGGCTCACCCACGCGCCGCAGCGGCACGCCCCTGCTCATCCGCTTCTCCACCTCGGCCTTCAGGTCGGGGTCGACCTCGCCCTCGGCGTTGGTGAAGTTGCGGGTGGTCATCTCGGTGATGATGAACCCGGGCGCCACCGCGTTGACCCGCACCCCGGCCGGGCCGACCTCGTGCGCCAGCACCCGGGTGAGCTGGGCCAGCGCCGCCTTGGTCATGCCGTAGCCGGCCAGGTTCGGCGCCGGTGCGTCGATGGCCGCGGAGACCATGTTGATGATGCTCCCCGAGCCCTGCTCGACCATGTGGCGGGCCGCGGCCTGGCAGCCGAAGAACGGGCCCTTCAGGTTCACGGCCATGATGCGGTCGAACTCGTCCTCGCTGATGGCCGAGACCGGGTTCGTGATGATGATGCCGGCGATGTTGGCCATGATGTCGAGGCGGCCGTGGCGCTCGACCGCACCGTCGACCAGCTCGTCGACCGCCTCACGATCGGTCACGTCCGCCCTGACGGCGTCGGCGATCTCGCCGCGGTGGCGGATGGCGGCCCGCGTCGCCTCGGCCCCGTCCCCGTCGAGGTCGGCGCACACGACACTCGCGCCGGCCTCGGCCAGGCGCATCGCGCTGGCGCGGCCGATGCCGCTGCCGGCGCCGGTGACGACGGCGACCCGCCCGGTGAGGTCGTGGGCGGCGGCGAGCTTCTCGGCCGTCATCAGAAGTCCATCGGGTAGGGGAACTTCACCCCGACGCCGCCGTCGACCACCAGGGTCTGACCGTTGACGTAGCCGGCGAGATCCGACGACAGGAACAGCAGCGCCGAGGCGATGTCCTCGGGCAGGGCCACCCGTCGCAGCGGCGTGTTCTCGATGTTCTTCTGGCGGCCCTCCTCGCCGACGTAGGCCGACACGCGGGGCGTCCACACCATGCCCGGGGCGACGGCGTTGATGCGCAGGTTCTTGGGGCCCAGCTCGACGGCGCCGGACCGGACGAGCGACATCAGGCCGGCCTTGGCCACCCCGTAGGCCGCGTGCAGCGGCGCCGAGCTGATGCCCGACACCGACGCCACGAAGGTCATCACGCCGCCGCCGGTCTCGGCCATGCACCTCCCACCCACCTGCAGGGCGAGGTAGGCGTGGCGCAGCACGATGTTCTGGTGCCACTCCCACAGGTCGTCGTCGATGTCGAGCAGGCCCATGTACTGGGCCATGCCGATGATGTCGACGAAGCCGTCGACCTTGCCGCCGAAGGTGTCCTTCGACTCGGCGAAGAGGCGCTCGACGTCTTCGCGCTTGGTGGCGTCGCCCGACCACGGGGTGCCGTCCACCTCGGCGGCGATGTCGGCGGCCAGATCGGGGTCGAGGTCGACCGTGACCAGGTTGGCCCCCACCGACGCCAGCGCGTGGCTGGCCTGGCGGCCGATGCCCTGGCCGGCGCCGAGGACGATGAAGCCCTTGCCGTCGAGCCGCAGTCGGGAGGGGTAGTCGGGGACCTCGGTGTCGTCGGTGCGCGTCATGGCCCGGGATAGTAGGACGAGGGGGTGAGCGCGACGCACTTGGCCCCCTCGACGGCGCGACACGACGCCGTCGAGGGAGGCACCGGCCGAGCGCGAGCCGGCCGTGCCTCGCCGCTCCCAGCGCCGCCGACCGCCCTCGCCACCGGCGTGGTCGAACGGCTGGTCGGAGCCTTCCAGCCCGCTGCCGACCCGGATCGCGCCCCGGCGATGGCCGCGTACATGAAGGGCCGGTTCGAGTTCCTGGGGATCACCGCACCCGAGCGCCGCGCCCTGGCGAAGGCGGCGCTGGCCGGGCTGGCGGCGCCCACCGAGGACGACGTCGCCGCGGTGGCGCTGGCGTGTTGGGCCCTCGACGCCCGCGAGTACCAGTACGCCGCCGCCGACTACTGCGTGCGCCACGTGCGACGCTGCTCGCCGGCGTTCCTGCCCGTGGCCCAGCACCTGATCACCACCAAGTCCTGGTGGGACACGGTCGACGTCCTGGCCGCCCGGGTGGTCGGACCGCTCGTCGCCGCCACGCCGGCGCTCCGGGCCGACATGGACCGCTGGCTCGTGTCGGACGATCGGTGGCTGGCCCGGTCGGCCCTCCTGCATCAGCTGGGCTACAAGGACGCCACCGACGCCGACTGGCTGTTCGCCGCGTGCCTCCGGCGCGCCGCCGACACCGACTTCTTCCTGCGCAAGGCCATCGGCTGGGTGCTGCGCGAGTACTCGAAGACCGACGAGGCCGCCGTGCGCCGCTTCGTCGCCGACCACGACACCGAGCTGTCGGGCCTGTCCAAGCGGGAGGCGCTGAAGTGGCTCGACCGCCGCGCGGCACGACTGTCGGCATCTCCAACGGCTGCACCATGAGCCCGGCCTCGTTCTTCCGCCCCGACAAGTGGCCGCGCACGCCCCAGCAGTTCTTCCAGGCCGCCGCGGCCATCCCGATGACACCGAGCGAGTGGCTCGATGCCGCGCAGGACATGCGCCGCTCGCCGTCGAGGATGTTCCTCGACATGGTCGAGAACGTGGCCCGCAGCGTGGCCGGCCGAGAGCTGGAGATCCGCTCGGGCGACTCCGACGTCACCCTCGTGCTCGACGACGTGCAGTTCAACCACGACCCCCCCGTCGTGCCGTGGATCCCCGGCACCGACCTGGAAGTGGTCGATGAGATCGACATCGACGTCCACGACGTCCGCTGGGAGGCGGGCCAGATCGATCGCCTGGAGATCGGCGTGCGCAACGTGCGCCTCGACCCGGGTGTGGTGGCCACAGTCTACGCCCGCCCCATCGAACTGGTCGGCGAGGTCGGGCAGGAGACCTTCGACGCGTGGCTGGTCACCGCCGGCGCCCCCGTCGAGATCACGTTGGACGGCGAGGGGACCGCCACCGCCGTCCCCACCCAGTGGAAGCGCTGGGGCGTGCGGGCCCAGGTCGCACCGGTCCTGGAGGGCGACCAGCTGCACCTCGACGTCCTGCGCATCTGGTTGGGCCCGTTCAGCTTCCGCCGCCTGCGCTGGGTGCCCGAGCGCCACACCATCGACCTGCCGGAGTTCGACCGCGACCTCACCCTCATCGGTGTCTCGGTCTCCCCCGGCGTGCTGCAAGTGCGCGGCCACATCCCCGAGTGGCGTGAGAAGCTCCACATCGACCAGGTGCTGCGGGCCGCCGGCATGGTCGGCAACCACGTCATCTTCGATCGCGACCCCGCCTGACCAGGACGGCGGCGCTGGAGCGGCCGACGGCGCGGTGCGCTACACCTCGGCGGCGTCGACCGTCAGCGCTGCCGCGACCGCTTCGGCCAAGTCGGCGACCTCCGCCAACGCGAGCGGTTCCGGCAGCGGCCCGTGGAGGCCTTTCCTCGGCTTCTGGCAGGTAGCCACCTCGACCAGGTGACGCTTGGCGAAGAGCACCACCTCGGGGTAGGCACCGTCGATCACGGGGCGCACCCGGTCGAGGAAGTCGCCAGGGTCCGTCGAGAACCTCCCGACGAAGCGGTCGCCCGCACGGGCGGCGTCCCGGGACGGGAAGACCCGTCCCGTCGGGACCGTGACAGGGAGCTCGACCACGGCCGAGCGGACCGGCCAGTGGTCGGCGACCAGCATCCTCGGGCGCGATGACTCGAACAGCCAGGTCCGGGGCTCAGCGTCCCGGACCAGGATCCGAGAGGCTCGCTGGCACGCCTGGCGGAGCTCGAAGCCGTCCGGCGCGGGATCGTCCGAGACGACGAAGCCGCGGTCGACCAGCTCCGGGAGGTGGTCGGCAAACGCGTCGGCGTTGCGCCGCCTCGTGCGACGGATCGTCCACCAGCCGAGGGGGCCGAGCACCAGCGCAAACGGCGCGATGACAGCCAGCATCACGACGAGCAGGTCTCCGCTGCCCTCGCCCGTGGTCGACCCCGGCTCGTCGGTGAGCAGAACACGCAACTCGTCCGGGCATTCGTCCGGCGAAGCGAGACACGCCTGCAGCGCCGGCTCTGTGCAACCGGTCGCCGCCGGCGCGCCGCCGAGGCAGGCCTCGACATCGGACTGCAGGATCACGTCAGGAGGCAGCGGCGCCGACGACGGGCTCGGCTCCTCCTCGCTCAGGCGGGGCAAAAGGAACAGCACGGCGGCGATGGCGATGACCCCAGCGAACACGAACACGCTCCTCGGCACCCGATCGACCATCTCGACCCATCGGTCGAACCGCCGCCCCGATTGACGAGCTGGCGGTCGATAGCGTCGGCGGGGATGGCGCGCACGACCTTCGGATTTGGGCACCTGCAGTTCCGGGCGTCGCTCCAGCGTCGGGTCGACGCGGAGATCGTCCCCCACCACCTCCAGTGGGAGGCCGACGGCATCGTTGCGTGGGAGGTGCTCGCCACGTCGGGCGAGCACGTGTTCCTGGGGATGTCGATCCCCGAGCAGCACGGCGGTGGCGTCCACCGACCCGGCCACCAGCCGTGAAACGGGTGGCGGGCCGGGCACGGCCCTGCAGGAGCGTCGGGCGCCGGGGACCGCTCACCGCGCCGATCGCCTTGGCGATCGCGCTGGCGATCGGGAGCGTGGCCGGGTGCTCACCTGGCGCCCCGCGCGCCGACCAGTCACCCCCGACGACCCTGCCGCCCCATCGCGACCCGACGGCGGCCCACCCGCTGCGCGTGGTTCTGGCCGGTGATTCCGTGATGCTGGACAACCTCGAGTTCGGGTTCGTCGCCGCGCTCAACGACGGCGGCGAGGCCCTCGCCAGCCAGGTCTGGCTCCTGAGCCTGACCCGCGACGTGAGCTCGCGCCTGCAGCTGAAGCGCACGATGCGAGCGCAGGACCCCGACCTGCTGGTGGTCGCCCAAGGGGTGTGGGAGCTCGACGCCGTCGAGGACGACATGCACGACCCTGGATGGCGCGAGCACTACGAGCAGGAGGTGGTGCGCCCGTTCGTCGACCGGGTGACCGCCCACGGTGCAGAGGTGCTGTGGATCGGCATCCCGGCCTGGAACAACCCACCAGGGGCGATGGATCTCGCCACGCTGCAGGACGTGTACCGCGAGGTCGCCGCCGACGACGACCGGGTGGCCTTCCTCGACGCCGCCGACTACGTGGACGACCCGTCGGGTGCGTTCACCTACCAGTTGCCTGGGCCCGACGGCACGCCGGAGCCCGTGCGGAACCGCGATGGCCTCCACCTGTGCCCTGCCGGGGTGGTGAGGGTCGTCGCACCGGCGCTGGCGTGGATCCAGCAGCAGTGGCGCGTGACGGTCGCACCCGGCTGGCGACACGCCGGCTGGGACCACGGACCCGACGGCGGCGTGCGCGAGAGCTTCGAAGGCTGCCGGACGGACTGACGGCGGTCGATAGCGTCGTCCGTCATGGAACGAACGATCTTCGAGGCCGAGCACGAGCAGTTCCGGGCGTCGTTCCGGCGATGGGTGGACGCCGAGATCGTGCCCCACTACCTGCAGTGGGAGGCCGACGGCATCGTCCCCCGGGAGGTGTTCGCCAAAGCCGGCGAGCACGGGTTCCTGGGCATGTCGATCCCCGAGGAGCACGGGGGCGGCGGGGTGAGCGACTTCCGCTACAACCTGGTGATCGGCGAGGAGGTGCAGGCCGCCGGCGTGGGGTCGAGCGGGCTCGGCATCACGCTGCACAACGACATCTGCCTGCCGTACTTCCTGGCCTACTGCACCGACGAGCAGAAGGCGCGCTGGCTGCCGGGCATCGCCTCGGGCGAGCTCATCACCGCCATCGCCATGACCGAGCCCGGCATCGGCAGCGACCTTGCCTCGATGTCCACCAGCGCGATCCGCGACGGCGACCACTACGTCGTCAACGGCTCGAAGACCTTCATCACCAACGGCATCAACGCCGACCTCGTCATCACCGCGGTGAAGACCGACCCCAGCCAGAAGCATCGCGGCATGAGCCTGCTGGTGCTCGAGCGGGGGATGGACGGCTTCGAGCGGGGCCGCAACCTCGAGAAGGTGGGCCTGCACGCCCAGGACACCGCCGAGCTGTTCTTCACCGACGTCAACGTGCCCGCCACCAACCTGCTGGGCGTCGAGGGCCAGGGCTTCGTGCAACTGGTGCACAACCTGCCCCAGGAGCGCCTGTCGATCGCCGCCTCGGGCGTCGCCGCCGCTCGTGCCGCGCTCGGCTGGACGCTCGACTACACCAAGACCCGCACCGCCTTCGGCCAGCCCGTCGGCAGCTTCCAGAACAGTCGCTTCGTGCTGGCCGAGATGGCCACCGAGGTCGAGGTGGCCCAGGCCTTCGTCGACAAGTGCGTGGTGGCCCTCGACGCCGGCACCCTCACCGCCGAGGAGGCGGCCATGGCCAAGTGGTGGTGCACCGAGCTGCAGAAGCGGGTGGTCGACCGCGGCGTCCAACTGCACGGCGGCTACGGCTACATGCTCGAGTACCCGATCGCCAGGGCCTACGCCGACGCCCGCATCACCACGATCTACGGCGGCACCACCGAGATCATGAAGGAGATCATCGGCCGCGGCCTCGGCGTCTGAGCCATCGCCCGAGGGGGCGTGGCCGAGCCGGCGATCTCCGCGCCCCTCGGCGGGGCGAACGGCCCAGTACTGGCGCCCTGTCCGGTGGTCCGGGCGACGAGATCGGGCGCCGGTTCGATGCTGCGTCAGCCGGCCGGGTGGACCAGCTTCCGGTCGACCCGCCTGGCCATGAAGCTCGTCACCGCCCGGCCCAGTGGCGGGCACCAGCGGTCGACGTACCACATGGTCTTGGCCGCCGCCGGCACGACGATGACGGCCTTGTTGCGGGCGACGAGCTCGAGCGCCTTGGCGGCCACCTCGCCGGCGGGCACGGGCTTCTGGCCCACGACGGCCAGGTAGTCCCGACCGGAGATCTCGCGCTCCGACGTCGGCGGCAGGCCCGGTGGGCCCGACTGGTCGAGCAGGGGCGTGTCGACCGACCCGGGGCAGAAGACACTCACCTTCACCCCGTGCAACGCCGCCTCGGGGCGCAGCCCGGTGGACAGGCCCACGACGCCGAACTTGGTCGTCGCGTATGCGGTCAGGAACGGTGGGGCGAACAGCCCGGCGCCAGACGAGGTGTTCACGATGTGGCCGTGGCCCTGCGCGACCATCCGCGGGTAGGCCGCTTGCACGCCGTTGACCGCGCCGCGCAGGTTCACGTCGATGATGCGGTCCCAGTGCGCCGGCGTCAGCTCGTGCGTCGGCCCGCCGATCGAGATGCCGGCGTTGTTGAACAGCAGGTCGATGGCGCCGTCACGGTCCGCCACGTCGTCGACCAGCGCCCGGAACGCGCGCAGGTCGGTGACGTCGAGCAGTCGGCCTTCGACGTCGTCACCCAGCGCCGCAGCCGACCGTTCGGCCCGCTCGCCGTCCACGTCGGCCAGGACGACTCGGGCGCCGAGCTCGGCCAATCGGGTGCCGAGCGCCAGGCCGATCCCGGAGGCACCACCGGTGACGATCGCCGTCCTGTCGCGGAACGCATCCGTCGCACCGCCTCGCCCCCGGGTCACGGGCGGAACGCTACGCCGATCGTCCGAACTGGCACCGCCTGATCCAGTCGTCCCGGCAACCGGGTCAGGCGATGCCAGCTCGGGTCGTCTCTCCGCCCTGGGTAGCGGTGGTGCCATCGGGGTAGGGACCCGTCATGGACACCCAGATCATCCGCAACGACGACGGCAGCCTGATCGTGCCCGTGGCACCGGACCGGCACGCCGTCGACGACCTGATCGAGGAGTCGTCCGACATCCAGAACGAGGCCCAGGCGATCGACGCGGCCGCCACGACCAAGGCCATCCACCCCGGCGAGGGCGGCTACGACGAGGCGTTGGCCGAGTGGGACCGCCAGCAGGACCCCGACCGCGACGCGGCGGTCTCCACCGCCAGCGGCCGGGAGCAGGCCATGGCGGTGGTACATGCCGTGGCGGAGTCGGACGAGCACGACGTAGCCGCTGCGGTGCACGACGTCGACGACCCCGGAGCCAGCGCAGAGGCCCTCCGTCACGTGCTGGTCGGCGGCGTCCACGCGGTCGAGGACTTCGCCGGCGAGGTGGCCGAGGCCGAGGGCGGGGACCCGTTGGCGCCCCACGAGGCCACCAAGATCATCGGCGAGGTGCTCGCCGAGCTGGATTGACCCACCCCGAGCCCGTGACCGTCACGCTCCGTTCCGGGACCTGATTCGATGGCCGCAGGCCACCCCATCTGGCGCCTGATTCGGTCGTCCCGGCCACCGGATCGGGCGCCAACTCGAGTGTGGGCGCCACTCGCCTTGGCCTGCAGCAGCCTCTCGGCCGCACCCAGACGCGTGTCGGCGGTTACAGCACCGTCTCGGCGACCCGGCGGCGGTGCCAGGCGGCGTCGCCCCACTGGCCGTTGAGGGCCCAGGCCCGCTTCATCCAGAGGTGCAGGTCGTACTCGAACGTGTAGCCGATGGCGCCGTGCACCTGCAGCGAGGTGCGTGCCGCGTGCGCGGCGGCCTCGGCCGCGTAGGACTTGGCCATCGACACGTGCGACGCCCGCTCGCCGGCGACCGCATCGCCCTGGGTCGCCCGGGCGACGGTCCATGCCGCCCGGTAGACCATCGGGCGGGCGAACTCGAGCTTCAGTATGGTGTCGGCCAGGTGGTGCTTGACCGCCTGGAAGCCACCGATCGGTTGGCCGAACTGCTCGCGGGCGGTGGCGTACTCCACGGTGACGTCGAGCAGGCTCTGCGTGACGCCCAGCAGCACGGCCGAGACACCCAGGACCCCACGGTCGAACGCGGCGTCGAGCGCGGCGCGGGCCTCGTCACCCGACGCCAGCAGGGTGTCGGGTGAGGGTGTCCACTCGACGCGGGCGATCCGCCGGGCCCGGTCGACCGAGCGCTGCGACACCACGGCGGCATCGGCCCACGGGACGGCGTGCAACTCGCCGGCCCGCTCGAGCAGCAACAGCTCGGCGGTGGCGCCCTCGGACACGTACAGGTCACGTTCGAACCCGACGGTGAGCACGCCCTCGCCCGACGCGACCCTGGGCAGCCACTCGGCGGCCACCGCTCCCCCGCTGCCGGCGCTGAGGTCGGCGAGCAGCGGCGCCGCCACCGCCACCGTCTCGACGATCGGCTCGGGCAGGCACACCCGCCCCGCCTCTTCGAGCAGCAGCACCAGGTCGAGCTCGTCCATGCCGAGGCCGCCGAACGCCTCGGGCACCGTCACGCCCAGGACGCCCATCTCGGCCAGCTTCGCCCAGCGCTCCTCCGAGCGTCCGGGCCCCTCCGCCTCCCACGCGGCGCGCACCGCGTCGGAGGGGCACTCCTTGGCCAGGAGGTCCCGAACCGTCTCCTGGAACAGCCGTTGGTCCTCGCTGAACGAGAAGTCCATCAGTGCACCTCCCTGGCGTCCGAGCCCGTCCGAACTGGCTCCGCCGCGGGAACCACCGACGGCATCACTTGACCCTCGGGAGGCCGAGCACCCGCTCGGCCACGACGTTGCGCTGGATCTCGTTGGTGCCGGCGTAGATCGGGCCCGCCAACGAGAACAGCCAGCCGTCCATCCACCGGCCGTGATCGACGGCCTCGTCGGCGTCGATGTCCAGCTCGGCCCGGGCTCCCAGCAGGGCCAGCGCGGTCTCGTGCAGGCGCACGTCGAGCTCGCTCCAGAAGATCTTGTTGAGGCTGGCCTCGGGGCCCATGGTGCCGCCCTGCATCAGCCGGGTGACGGCCTGGAACGTGTACAGCCGGTAGGCGTCGGCGTCCATCCAGCACCGCACCACGTCGTCGGCCAGCCGGGGGTCGAGATCGAGGCGACCGTCCTCGACACAACGTCGGTACAGGTCGAGGAGGCGGTCGGCGGTGGCCATGAAGCGGCCGGGGCTGCGCAACGACAGGCCCCGCTCTGAGGAGGCGGTCGCCATGGCCACGCCCCACCCCTGGTTCACGCCGCCGAGCACGTCGCGCTCATCGACTCGCACGTCTTCGAAGAACACCTCGGCGAACGCCTCGTCGTCGTGCAGGCCGCCGATCGGGCGCACGGTCACGCCCTCGGCGTCGAGCGGGACGAGGAAGTAGGTGAGGCCCCGGTGGCGCTGGGCCTCGGGATCGGTGCGGAACAGCCCGAACAGGTAGTCGCAGAACACCGCACGGGTGGACCAGGTCTTCTGGCCGTTCAGCACCCAGTGGTCACCGTCCTGGTGGGCCCTGCTCGTGAGCCCGGCCAGGTCGCTGCCGGCGTTGGGCTCCGACCAGCCCTGCGCCCACGTCTTCTCGCCCGATGCCATCTGCGCCAGGTACCGGTCGCGCTGGTCCTGGGTGCCGTGCTCGAACAGCGTCGGCGCCAAGAGGAAGATGCCGTTCTGGGTGACGCGGCCAGGTGCCCCGGATCGGTAGTACTCCTCCTCGAAGATCAGCCACTCCATCAGGTCGGCCTCGCGGCCGCCGTACTCCTCCGGCCAGGACACGACGGCCCAGCGGGCGTCGAACAGCCGGCGCTCCCACTCGAGGTGCTGCGCGTAGCCCTCGGCGGTGTTCATCGACGCCAGCCCTGAGGGCACGTTGGCCTCGAGCCACGTCCGGGCTTCGGCCCGGAACGCCTCCTGCCGGGGGGTGAAGGTGAGATCCACGGGGGCGAAGCCTGACGCCTCGTCAGATTCGCCGCAACCCGGCCGGTAGCCTCCCTGCCATGGCGATCAAGCAACAGCTCCCGGCGATCGAGGGCTGGTTCACGATGGACGCCGAGCGGCCCCACCTGCTCGGGTCGAAGTGCACCACCTGCGCCACCTACTTCTTCCCGGCCGAGGCCCAGTTCTGCCGCAACCCTGCCTGTCGCGGTGGCGACTTCGAGCAGGTCGAGCTCAGCCGCACGGGCACGGTCTGGTCGTTCACCGACAACCGCTACCAGCCGCCCGAGCCCTATGTGTCGCCCGACCCGTTCGAGCCCTACGTCATCGCCGCGGTCGAGCTGGCCGAGGAGGGCCTGGTCATCCTGGGCCAGCTCACCCGAGGATCGACCACCGACGACGTGGCCGTCGGTGACCAGGTCGAGTTGGTGCTCGAGACGCTGTTCGAGGACGACGAGGCCGAGCACCTCGTGTGGAAGTGGCAGCTCGTCGAGGAGGCGTCATGACCGACCAGATCGCCGTCCTCGGGGTCGGCATGCACCCGTGGGGCAAGTGGGGCCGCAACTTCGTGGAGTACGGCATCGCCGCCGCCAACGACGCGCTGGCCGACGCCGGCCTCGACTGGACCGACATCCAGTACGTGTCCGGCGCCGACACCATGCGCAACGGCTACCCGGGCTACGTGGCCGGCGCCACCTTCGCCCAGGCCCTCGGCTGGACGGGCGCCCGCGTGTCGAGCTGCTATGCGGCCTGCGCGTCCGGCGCCACCGCCCTGAACATCGCTCGGGCCCAGATCCTCGCCGGGCTGTGCGACGTGGCCCTGGTGGTCGGCGCCGACACGACACCCAAGGGGTTCCTCGCCCCCAACAAGGGCGAGCGCCAGGACGACCCCGACTGGCTGCGCTTCCGGCTGCTCGGCGCCACCAACCCCACCTACTTCGCCCTGTACGCCCGCCGCCGCATGGCCCTCTACGGCGCCACGCACGCCGACTTCGCCAGGGTGAAGGTGAAGAACGCCCGCCACGGCCTGGCCAACCCCAACGCGCGGTTCCGCAAGGAGGTCACCGAGGACGACGTGGTGGCGTCGCCCGTCGTGGCCGACCCGCTGCACCTGCTCGACATCTGCGCCACCAGCGACGGGGGCGCCGCCCTCGTCGTGTCCAGCCTGGACTTCGCCCGCAGGCACGCCACCGACTTCGTGAAGGTGGCGGCGGTGTCGACGGTGACGCCGACCTATCCCAACACGGTCATCGAGATGCCCAACTTCGCCACGGACTCGTCCGCGGTGGCGGCGCCGCCGGCGCTCCCGTTCCGGGATGCCATCGCGGCCGCCGCCTACGAGGAGGCGGGCATCGGCCCCGAGGACGTGAGCCTGGCCGAGGTGTACGACCTGTCGTCGGCGCTCGAACTGGACTGGTACGAGAACCTGGGGCTGTGCAAGGAGGGTGAGGCCGAGCGCCTGCTGAACGACGGCGACACCACCCTCGGCGGCCGGGTGCCGGTCAACCCCAGCGGCGGCCTGGCCTGCTTCGG